>NZ_VYKL01000014.1 GCF_008710145.1 Niallia endozanthoxylica | reverse complement strand
TGTGACCCACATCCTGTGGGCCTCAACTAACCATCAGTGGGGGATGGAAAAAACCCCACTGATGGAAGTTTCACTTTATGTATTTCTTTCTAAAAAAAGTGGTCTGTCTTTATATGCTCTGAGTAGTTTCGTCTCCTTTGTTCTGTTAAACTAACAATGGAGCCGTTTGATGATTCTAATAAAGAACAGGAGGTAGACCTTTGCTATGCGTATGAAATTAAGATCAAACATCTTAAGAAAAAGTCTATATTGGTCCATGACAATAATAATATTAGTGTTAGGAAGCTTTGGGTTACATAGCCGAAATCATCCTGTATATGCAGCCATTTCAAGCCCGAATGTAACACCCGAGCCAGAACCCCTGCCAGCAACTGAACAAGCACAAATACCTGCGCCAACACCAGAGCCCGTGCCGACACCAGAGCCCGCACCGACACCAGAACCCGCGCCGACACCAGAACCCGCGCCAACACCAGAACCCGCGCCAACACCAGAACCCGCGCCAACACCAGAGCCTGCACCAACACCAGAGCCTGCACCAACACCAGAGCCCGCGCCAACACCAGAGCCTGGACCGACGCCAGAACCTGCGCCAACACCTAATCCAATACCTGAACCGGTACCAGAATCCAAACCCAAACCAGAAGTAGAACCAAATCCACAACAGCAGCCAGATTCACCATCAACATCCAATTCAACATCGCAGTCAAAGGAACAGACGCATGTAAAATCCAATTCAAATACTTCAACTGAAGGAAGGAATCCTTTATATCGATCTGATCCGGAAGATTACGAAGAAATTAATCTTGCCACTATTTTTCCCGAAAACGATTCTGAAGGAAACGAGGCCAGTAGTGAAAAGCAAATCGCTCACTCAAAGTCGGTCGAGAAAGAAGGCGCTTCGAAATCCTTTAACCCTTTTTATATAATTACCGGTCTCCTGAGCATCGGAACTCTTATTTGGCTGATTAGGAAAAGATGGTTCTAGTCTGTGCAGTCTTAGTGCACAGGGTCTGACCTAAGGGGATGAAATGATCATTAAACGAGGGTTTATACAGAAACTCCGCTCATAGCTGCCTTCATTTGTGACCAGCAATTATGGATAAAAGCAGCTGATTAAGAAGAACAAATCACAAAAATCGCTATGTACCCTCTCCTAAATGGTCATATGACAACAGTAGAACCGAGTTGTATGACTAATTCCGCCTACATAATTACATATGTATTTATGTAGGCATATTTTTATTTCTTACACTACGACAACAGCTATCCGTTTTCATTACTAAATTTTTCTCTTTTAAAATAGCTCTTCCAATTTGAAAAAAATAGAGAAGTTTCTATACTAATTAAAACATTGACAAAATAAACAATATTATTTACTATTTTATATGTTAACTATTATAAAAAATAAGTTAACATATAAAAAGGATTTATTTAATAAACGAATGTAAGAGGTTCAACAGGTAATTATGAGTAGATTCCATATTCTTGTTTGAATTATACAAAAGTCCATTCAGAAGAAAACGATGACTGTAATTGCAAAGTCAAAAGGAATGTATAAATATCAACACCGCTTTTCCGCCGATAAGGATGTTGAGAAAATGAAAGGATGGTAGAAATCTTGCTAGAGGAAAAATACTATAGTGTAAGAATGAGAGCATCTCAGAACGGGCCTCATGAACAAGGTGGAAAGCATATTTCTGGTGGGGAACAAATTTCCACTTATACTGATTTAAAAAGTATGGTTAATGTCTTGCTAGAAAAAGCGTTATCACATTCAAGAGGTAACCCAGATTTTATGCAAATTCAGTTTGAAAAGATTGAAGAGCCGATAAAAGTATTAAAGCCATTACCAGTTAGAACCTATGAAGCGTCATCTGTTGAGGAAGGACAATCTGCTGCCCGGAAACTTTTAGAGCAAGCGGGAGTTCCGACAGAAAGTATTGACAAGGCATATGAATTAATAACTGAATTTTCCGAACTAAGAGGAGCCATTTTGTTTGATATCCGTTCTGGTTTACGAATTGATGATCGAAATGAGAAGGGGATCAGGGTTTCAAGAATGGACTGGTTAACAGCCAATTTTGAAAAATGGGCTGAGCATTACCAATTGACTCGAAGTCAAAGAATGAGGGAAGCGCTTGTGCTGGCTGCAAAGGTGTGTGCCCATCCCGCTACTGTAGCAGAACTATGCTGGTCCGATGATCCGGAATATATCACAGGTTATGTTGCCAGTAAAAGACTAGGCTATCAGCGTATTACGAAACTAAAAGAATATGGTGATGAACGCGGTTGCCGAATCTTTTTTGTGGATGGTTTAAGTGATCTTGCATCATACATAGAATACCTAGAAAAACAGCCGATATTTGTTCAATGGGAGGAAAAGGCATGTCACACGAGTTAATAGAAAAAAGTAAAAAATACCTTTGGTTACCATTCACTCAGATGAAGGACTATGATGAAAACCCAATCGTTATTGAGAGTGGAAATGGAATAAAAGTAAAAGATGTGGACGGCAAGGAATATTATGATGGATTTTCAGCTCTATGGCTAAATGTCCATGGCCACCGTAAAAAAGAATTAGATGAAGCGATTAAGAAACAGCTTGATAAAATAGCCCATTCTACCCTTTTAGGAATGACAAATGTTCCGGCAACAGAGCTTGCTGAAAAGCTAATCGAAATAAGTCCTGAAAAGCTAACACGCGTCTTTTATTCAGATAGTGGCGCAGAGGCAATGGAAATTGCGCTTAAGATGGCCTTTCAATATTGGAAGAACATAGAGAGACCGGAAAAGCAAAAATTTATTGCGATGAAAAATGGCTATCATGGCGATACGATTGGAACTGTCAGCATTGGTTCCATTGATCTTTATCATCACGTGTACGGACCATTAATGTTTGAGAGCTTTAAAGCACCAATCCCTGATGTCTACCATTCTAAAAGTGGCAATCCTGTCCAATGCCGTGATGAATGCTTAGCTATTCTTGAAAAGCTGCTGGTTGAAAAGCATCAAGAAATTGCTGCACTTACCATTGAATCCATGGTCCAAGGGGCTGGCGGGATGATAGTCATGCCAGAAGGTTTTTTGTCTGGTGTACGTGAACTTTGTTCAAAATATGATGTTTTAATGATTGTGGATGAAGTAGCTACCGGCTTTGGGCGTACGGGGAAAATGTTTGCTTGTGAACATGAGGGAGTTCAGCCGGATTTAATGGCCGTTGGAAAAGGAATTACTGGAGGCTATTTGCCCATTGCAGCTACATTAGCAACAGAAGACATCTACCAAGCCTTCTATGATGACTACAACAAGTTAAAAACCTTGTTCCACGGCCATTCATATACAGGAAATCAGCTTGGCTGTGCCGTTGCCTTAGAAAATTTACGTTTATTTGAAAGGGAAAACCTTGTAGAAAAAGTAGCGGAAAAGTCGGAGTATCTCCATTTACTTCTAGAAGAGCTGAAATTGCTTCCGCACGTTGGAGATATTAGGCAGCTAGGTTTTATGTGTGGGATTGAGCTCGTTTACTCAAAGGAAACAAACGAACCTTTTCCTGCCGAAAAACGAGTAGGCTATCACACTACGTTAAAAATGAGAGAGCTTGGCATGCTAACAAGGCCGCTTGGCGATGTGATTGTCTTTATGCCTCCACATGTAAGTACAAAGGAAGAACTGAAAGTAATGGTCAATATCTTGAAAGAAGCGATTATTGAGGTCACAAATGGGGTGAAAGAAGTTGGTACTCGATGAATGGTTAGGCCAGAGAATGGACGAAACAAAAGAAGCTGGTTTGTATCGAAGGCTGCGGACCATGAATACAGCTCCTTTACCTGAGAGGCTCATTGATGGTCAGAGACAGATCGTTTTTTCATCTAATAATTACTTAGGGCTTGCGAACGACCAGCGCTTAGTTGATGCAGCCAAAAAAGCCATGGACGAATTTGGCGTCGGAAGCAGCGGCTCAAGGTTAACGACAGGCCATACAGATTGGCATCAAAAGCTGGAAAAAAAAATTGCCCGCTTTAAGCAAATGGAGGCAGCCCTTCTGTTTTCCAGCGGATTTTTAGCCAATGTCGGCGTGCTATCTTCCTTACCTGAGGCAGGGGATGTGATCTTAAGTGATCAATTCAATCATGCAAGTATTATCGATGGATGCCGGCTTTCAAAAGCGAAAACCGTTGTATATAAGCATATTGATATGAATGATCTCGAGGGGAAATTGAGGCAAACGATTTCCTATAGACGGCGGTTTATTGTCACTGATGGCGTTTTTAGTATGGATGGAACCATTGCGCCTCTTGATAAAATCATCCATATAGCAAAGCAGTATGATGCCTGCGTAATTGTTGATGATGCACATGCTACAGGTGTTTTGGGGGAAAACGGCAGAGGAACAAGTGAATACTTCGGTGTCTACCCTGATGTGGTCATTGGAACCTTGAGTAAAGCTGTTGGAACGGAAGGCGGTTTTGTTGCGGGATCAAAGGTGTTGATTGATTTTCTGCTTAATCATGCGAGAACCTTTATTTTTCAAACGGCCATGCCGCCGTCGATTTGTGCTGCTTCCTATGCTGCATTGGAAAGGATGGAAGAAAGCACTGAAAAACGTCAGCGGTTATTTTCGAATATAAAAAAGGTGAAAAATGGTTTAGTAGAAATGGGTTATATGGTCAAGGGAGATCAAACACCGATTATTCCTGTGATTATCGGTGATCCCAGAGAGGCTGTCATGTTTGCAGAAAAGCTTCAGGCGAACGGAATATACGCACCTGCGATTCGTCCGCCTACTGTACCAAATGGAGAGAGCCGAATCCGATTAACCGTTACCTCCGCCCATGATTCAAAAGAAATAGATTACTTGTTAGAGTGCTTTCATTTCATTGGAAAAGAGTTGAACATGATAGGATGAAGGGTTTTTTTGTAACTGGAACAGATACAGATGTTGGAAAAACAATCATATCCAGCGGACTTGCTGCAGTATTAAAAGAAAAAGAGATTGATGTTGGTGTATTTAAACCATTGTTAAGCGGGATTACCCGTGATGATCCGGCAAGTGATACAAGTCTGTTGAAGGAATTGTCTCAAACGCCTTTATCTCGTGAAGAAATTACTCCTTTTGCATTTAAAGAACCGCTTGCTCCATATGTAGCTGGAAAGCTGGAAGGGAAGAGCGTCAGAATAGACGAGATAATAAATCATTGGGAGAGGATTAAAGAAAAACATGAATTTTTCATCGTTGAAGGTGCTGGAGGTATTTCAGTGCCATTAGGTGAAGGCTTCTTCGTTAGTGACTTGATAAAAGCTTTACAGCTGCCCATTGTCATTGTAGCCCGGCCAAATCTTGGGACATTTAATCATATTTATCTAACGGTTCAATACGCAAAGAGTCAAGGTCTAACCATTGCAGGAATCGTAATAAACGGGATCAATGATCCTCCTGAACTAGCCGAAAAAACAAATCCGGCATTAATTGAAGAGTTTTGTCGTGTACCTATATTAGGAATCACACCTAAACTAAAAGAAATCACAAAAGAAAACATAGTAAAAATGGTAGAAGATCACATTGACGTGACATTACTAATAAAATAATTGGAGGCAGGAAAATGAATAAATGGATGGAACTTGCAGATGGAGTATTAGAAGGGAAAGCAATCACAAATGAAGAGGCACTTGCCATTTTGGAATGTCCAGATGATGACGTCCTATTACTTATGCATTCGGCTTTTAAAATAAGAAGACACTATTATGGGAAAAAAGTAAAGCTTAATATGATCATCAATACAAAATCTGGGTTATGTCCGGAAAACTGTGGCTATTGCTCGCAATCTTCTATTTCTACAGCGCCGATTGATACTTATAGAATGGTAGACAAGGATACGATTCTTGAAGGAGCAAAGCGTGCCTATGATTTAAATGTCGGAACGTATTGTATTGTTGCCAGCGGCAGGGGGCCATCTAATAAAGAAATCGATCATGTGGTAGAAGCAGTAAAAGAAATCAAGGGAACGTATGGAATGAAAGTTTGTGCCTGTCTTGGAATTTTAAAGCCAGAACAAGCAAAGCGGTTAAAAGAAGTTGGAGTAGACCGTTATAATCATAATATCAATACCTCAGCGAGTAATCATGCAAACATCACCACTTCACATACATACGATGATCGCGTCGGTACGGTGGAAACGGTAAAAGAAGCGGGTATGTCTCCATGTTCAGGTGTTATTGTCGGCATGAGAGAAACGAAGCAAGATGTAGTTGATATGGCGAATAGTTTAAAGGCACTTGATGCCGATTCCATTCCGGTTAATTTCCTTCATGCGATTGATGGTACACCGCTACAGGGAGTGAAAGAATTAAATCCGTTGTATTGTTTGAAAGTATTAGCACTATTTCGTTTTATTAATCCAACAAAGGAAATTCGCGTTTCAGGCGGGCGTGAAGTCAACCTTGGTTCGCTGCAACCACTAGCGCTATATGCAGCTAATTCGATCTTCGTTGGAGATTACTTAACTACAGCTGGACAAGAAGAAACAGAAGATGAAAAAATGTTACGCGACTTAGGTTTCGAAGTAGAGTCAGTAGAAGAAATGAAAGCCAGTTTAGCAGCGGAAAAATAAGTTTAATAGTATACAGAGATGGGTCCCACCATCTCTGTATACGGATTGTGATTGTATGACAGGAGGCTAACATGACAACGATTTTAAACCAAACTATATCACTTTCATTTACTGATTCTGAGTTCTTCCAAAACCCCTATCCATTTTATGAAAAGCTTCGATCCATTCACCCAATCTATCACGGGAATCTATTAAAAAATCCAGGCTGGTATGTGACAGGGTATCAGGAAGTGCTAACGATTCTGAAAGATACTCGATTTAAAAATCGCATGCCTCTGCCTCAGACTTCAAAAAGATATGAGCAGCTCAAAAATATCCAAAATAGCATGATGGTTTTTAAAAATCAACCAGACCATAAGCGGTTACGGTTTCTCGTTAGTAATGTATTTACACCGAGAATGGTGGAACAGCTTCGTCCAGATATCCAAGAAACGGTAAACAATCTGCTTCAACACGTTCAACATCGGAAATCAATGAATGTCATCTCTGATTTTGCTTTTCCTTTAGCAAGTCTCGTGATTGCGAAAATAGTTGGAGTTCCCAAAGAAGATCTGTCGCAATTTAGAGAATGGACAGTAAGCTTAATCCAAACCATTGATTTTACCCGTTCGAGAAAGACTTTAGAAAACGGGAATCACATAACCATGATATTAAGGGATTACTTTAAAGAGTTAATCACAAAAAGGAAAGAAAGTCCCGGGGATGACCTTATCAGCCTGTTAATAAAAGAAGAACAGGAAGGAGATTGGTTATCAGACGAGGAACTATTGGCAACCTGTATTTTGATTGTGATTGCTGGTCATGAAACAACGGTGAATTTGATTGGTAATTCGATTCTTACCTTATTAAAACATCCACAACAGATGAAGCTGCTAAAGGAAAACCCATCGTTGATAGGACATGCTGTAGAGGAGTTTTTACGGTACGAAAGTCCAACCCAAATGCTTGCTCGGGTTGCATCAGAGGATATTGAAATAAATCAGACAAGGATTAAAGAGGGTGATCAGGTGTATCTTCTTTTAGGTGCTGCGAACCGAGATCATAATCAATTTGCTGATGCGCATGTACTTGACCTCACAAGAAACCCTAACCATCATCTTGCATTTGGATATGGTACGCATTTTTGTTTAGGTGCTCCGTTGGCACGTTTAGAAGCACAAATTGCGATACAAACCCTGTTGCAGCAGATGGACAATCCGAAGCTAATATCTTCTGAACCTTCGTGGCGAAAATTAATGGGATTTAGATCGTTAAACGAACTGCCAATTACTTTTGGTTAGGAGATAGAGATAGTATTATAGATTCTTCTATAATTAATCAAACAACCAACAAAATCATATGAGACTTTGTTGGTTGTTTAAAGGTTTAATAATTTAATTTTTTCTTCCAGTTTAACGAGAATAAACTAGAAGAAATCGTAATAATAAAGATCACTATGACAATAATGAATACGATGTAGTAGGAATTTGTCAAATCATATAGGTAACTGAATAAGGTTGTACCCAATGCTACACCTAACGTAGAAGCTGACATAATGGTTGTATAAATGGATGCGTAATCACGCCCGCCGAATACTTCACGTATGATTACTGGAGGGAGCAAGGTAGACCCAGAGAACCCAATCCCAAATAACAACGCACCAGTATAAAGCATAGCAATCCCGAAAGAATCAGAAATGAGTAAGGCAACTACACCTATCATACCACCGCCGATTCCAACAAACAGAGCTGGTTTAATACCGTATTTATCATTAATGGCACCAAGTAAGAATTTACCTCCCGTTTGACCAATGGTTACACAAGTGATACCTGTAGCGGCCATTGTAGCTGTGAAACCTACTGATTGTACAAAGTTTGGTACGTGGAAACTAACCGTTGAAGCTAGACCGAAAAGCCCCGTGAATAACATAACCAAATAAAATGCCGGAGATTTGATTGCAGCATTTTTCAAGACGCCTGTTTCAGGTGTTTTTTGTCCATTAGAAGTATTCTCATCAGCTTCATTATCACCGTAAGGAGTCATGTTAAGTTGTTCTGGCTTTGAACGAATCACAAAAATTGAGAACGGTAAGATTAATATGGCTACGATTATACCTAATACAATATAGGTTGAACGCCATCCAATTGACTCAATTAAGACACCTGTAATTTGGGCGAAAATCGCACCGCCAATACCCATAAACGCCATAGCAATACCTAAAGTAGTACCAACTTTTGCTTTAAACCAGTTGTTCATGATTAAGGGAATAGAACCATAGATTAAGAACGTACTGCCAATACCTAATGCTATTCCTGAAATATAAAATAAGAAAACAGAATGATAAGTACCCATTAATCCAAATGCTAGGGCGTTAATCATACCGGCAATGGTTAAAACATAGCGAATATCAAACTTATTCAATACTTTCCCTGCAAAAGGTAGTAAAATGGTGATGGTTAAATACATGAATGATGTATATAAACTAATTTCAGAAACACCAACATGAAAGTCTTCAGCTACTGCTCGGTACAAGATACCGGCACAGCTAACGATAATTCCGACGCTTGCGGCATAAATCGCAGAACTTGCTACCATAATCCACCAGGCATAATGGATTTTGCCTTTCCTTTTCATATTTTCACCTTATAAAAATAGAGGAGCAAGTACTTTTGCTTCTCTACTTTGAAATTTTTGATCAATCTAGATGCATTATTATGAAGTTATTGAATGGTGAATCCACCATCGATTGGTACAATGGCACCACTCATGAATTTAGCTTCATCTGATGCCAAAAATACAGCTAAATCAGCTACTTCTTCTACTTGTCCAAACGTGCGGGTTGGTACTAAATCTTTAGGAATGCCAGCCAAAACATCCTTTACTAAAGGTGTTTCGATTGTTCCTGGGCAAATGGCGTTAATTTTAATCCCATAGCGTGCGTATTCAGAAGATAAGTGTTTTGTATAGCCAATAACACCATGTTTAGTAGCTGTGTAAGCAGCGCCGCCTTTACCAGCAACAAGACCTGCAATAGAAGCAATATTTACGATTGAACCAGTACCACGTTCGACCATGCTTGGTAATACTGTATTTGAAAATTCAAATACACTTGTTAAATTTATATTTAAGAAGAAGTTCCATTGGTCTAATGTCGTATCTAATGATTTAGTATATTTATCGAATACACCTGCATTATTTACTAATACATCCACTGGACCGAATGTTTCCTCTGTTACTTTTACGCAGTTTAGTATATCCTCAGTTTTTGTCACATTTACTGCAACCGCGATTGCTTCCCCGCCAAATGCTTTAATTTCTTCAGCAACTGCTTGTGCACCTTCTATATTTAAGTCAGCTACGACTACTTTTGCCCCCTCTTTGGCAAAGCGGATCGCTTCACCTTTCCCCATACCTGATGCTGCTCCTGTAATGATTGCAACTTTATCTTTTAATCTCATATTAGACAACCCCCATATAATGTTCACATTTTGTATATAAAGCGTTTACAATTCACATTTTATACACATTTATATATAATGAGAAATACTTATTAATTATTTGCTTATAACTATGAGTTATAAGTAATGGGGGTTATGATGGACTTAATCAAATTAAAATACTTTTATACAACAGCAAAATGTGAAAATATGTCGCTTGCTGCTAAAGAACTATTGATTTCGCAGCCAGCGTTAAGTAAGGCGATTACAAATCTAGAGGCTGAGTTAGAAATGGATTTGTTTTTCCGTAATGGTAAGCGTATTTCATTAAATGAGAATGGCCGTTTTTTATTTAAACGAGCAGAGCGTATTTTTTCAGAAATACATCATTTAGAACGCGAATTGGAGGAGAGACGCGGTGAAGGAAGTGGTAATCTATCGATTATTACAACACTTCCATATACATTTACAAATATCTTAGATTTATTTTTTAATGAATATCCACATGTGAAGTATCTACAAGTTCCGTTATCGAAAGAAAACCTGCAGCAGTTTATTGAAAATGGTAACTATGATGTGTGTATTACCACAGAGAGGATTGACCATCCGAATGTCGAGTGGGTACCATTATTTGAAGAAGAAATTTTCTTAACAGTGCCAAAATCTTACAAAGAAGCGAAAACTGGCACAATTGACTTGATGGAATTAAGTAATCTACCATTTATCGGCTTAACCAATCAGTATGGCTTTCGTCAATTTACTGATCAATTTTGTCAATCAATCGGATATACACCGAATTATCAAGTAGAAGTAGAAGAAGCTACAACGATATTACAGCTTGTAAAAAATGGACGTGGGGCAGCGTTTACACCTGAAACATCTGTAAATCTATTTGAAGATAAAATAAAGCACTTAAAAATTGAAAATAAGAAGTTTACACGTACAATCGGCTTATTAAAACATCGTTATTTATACCCGACAAAAATGTCAGAGGCTTTTGTTGCACATTGTCATCGCTATTTTGATGATTTAAAAAAGAAAAATAACAGATTTTAGAATCGTGAGTCGAGGGGACAGATACATCAATCCAGCTATCATTAAATAATTTAGAAAAAAACCGACCGTTATTCCGTAAAAAATGGTTAGTATGTAATCGACTAGAAAGGAAAGCGTAAAAGCGGCTACATGTCACTGTTTTCTGTTATTTAAAATATTCTAAAAATACAAAATATAATTGACAAAACTAAAATGTATGATTAATATTAGATTATATTGAATAGTAAGCTGTTATTTACAAGGATTGATTCACGTTGAAAAGGTCAATCTACATAGTAAATAAGCCCAGCAAATGAGTATAAGACCTTATACTTTTTGCTGGGCTTTTTTATTTTTTTCGAAAGGTGGTAATGGAAGAGTAATCTAATTATTAAAAATCAAATGATGATCGCTGTTATTTACTGGGGTTGATAGAAAGTCAATCTCTTATCGTAAATAGGCCCAGCAAATGAGTGGATATTTCCACCTTTTTGCTGGGCCTATTTGTGTTTAATTTCAATAAATATAACGTGAATTGGAGGCAATAAAATGGATATGTTTTTTGAGGATTTTCATATTGGGGATGAAATGATTACACCACGTAGAACTATAACCGAAACGGATGTGGTACAGTTTGCAGGACTTTCAGGTGACTATAATCCGCTTCATATTGATGAGGTATTTGCGAAAGAAACACCTTATAAAACAAGAGTGGCTCATGGACTATTATCTGTCTCTGTAATAACAGGTCTGCAGTCGATGATGGGAATCGTAAATGGATCAACACTTGGCCTATTAGAAATCAATTGGAGATTTAAAGGAGGAGTTATTCCCGGTGATACCATTTATGCAAAATTTATCGTAAAAGCAAAGGTAGAAACATCAAAAAAGGACCGTGGTGTTCTGACAAGGACTGTTCTTGTTTACAACCAGAGAGATGAAATCGTTTCGGAGGGAGAGATTGTATTACTAATGAAGAAAAAAACGGGTATCCCGGCTATTTAATAAATAATGGTTAGACATTGTTATAGGCTATGCATGTTTAATAAAGAAAACGGTAATAGGAAGTGAAAAAATGGAATCAATTGAGATAAGAAGAACCAAATTCGAAGAACGTTCGAAAAATTGGAATCCAGAACCTATTCAAAATCTTTTTTTTAGGATGACCGAAACATACAAAGAAAATGTGTATATTATCGGTGAAGAACAATCCTGGACTTATAATGAAACGAAAAATTTATCAATCAAATTAGCTGCAGGTTTGATGGATTTGGGAGTAAGAAGAGGAGACCACATCGCATTAATTTTCCCTAATTACCCTGAATTCATATTTTCAAAGTTGGGCAGTGCCATTGCCGGTTGTATTACTGTACCATTGAACTACCGATTAAAAAAGGAAGAGCTAAGTTATTTAATCAGTCAATCTGACTCTTCTTATATTATTACGCTGGACAGATGGAATCAATTTGATTATGTATCCATCTTAAAAGAACTTTGTCCAGAAGTATTCGAAGGAAAACAATCATCAACGTTTCCAAACTTAAAAAGAATTATTGTTTTTTCACCCGAAGGAAAAACATATGAGGGTACGACAGATTTTTATGAACTCATTCATTCCATAGCAGACAATCAATCAAATGAATTTTTAGTAAGGTATGAGAAAGATAGTAACGATCATGTATTAGACGTTACAGATATTATGTATACCTCTGGTACAACATCATTACCTAAGGGAGTACTGGTTACACATGATATGATCTGGAGAAGTGCCCTAGGAACAAGTATAAGCAGAGGCTATCAAGAAGGAAGAAGAATCTTTGTACCGATTCCATTCTATCATTGTTTTGGTTATATTGTAGGGCTTGTAGCCGTATCGATGGTAGGCGGCTGTATCATCATACAACATGATTTTGAAGAATATAAAGCGCTTTCTATCATTGAGAAACACAGAGTTGAAGATATTCTATGTGTACCAACAATAGGGTTAAGACTACTGAATGCCTATCGACTAAAAGAATATGATATCTCGAGTTTAAAATCGATGTACTGTGCTGGTTCAGAAGTGCCTGCACATATTTGGAAAAGTTTAAAAGAGGACATGGGGATAGAAGAATTAAATACAGGGTACGGAATGACAGAAATTGCTGCTGGCGTATTACAAACGGATCCAACTGATGAGTTGTATTATTTAAATCAATATGTTGGCCGTCCAATCCCAGGCGGGCATGTGGGCTTAAAAGAGCTGAATGGAAAAAATATTGAATTTAAAGTAACGGACCTTGATACGGGTGAAATCCTTTCATTTGGAAAGGAAGGGGAATTAATATGCAGAGGACCAATGGTAACAAAGGGATATTACAATAAACCGGAAGAAACATTAAAAACAATCGATAGTGACGGCTGGCTGCATACAGGTGACTTAGGTGTCATCGATGAGAACGGATACATTTCATTGACTGGCAGAATTAAAGAAATTTATCGGATTGGTGCAGAGAATGTTGCCCCAAAAGAAATTGAGGATATTATTACAAGTCATCCAAAAGTAAATCAAGCCTATGTAATAGGAGTACCTTGTCCATTAATGGGCGAAGTTGGAATGGCTTGGATTGTTCTGGAACAAGGTGAAAGTGCTACAAAGGAAGAAATGCTCTCATATGTATCTGATAAATTAGCCCGGTTCAAGATTCCTAAGTATATTAGGTTTGTGACTCAAGAAGAACTTCCAATCAATGGAACGGGAAAAATACAAAAGTTTAAATTAAAAGAATGGTATTTAGATGAGAAAGAAACAATTAAATCAGTATTTTAATATAAAAAAAGAGGAAAGAGGGATAAAGAATGAATAATAGATTAGATGGAAAAGTAATTCTGATTACCGGCGCTTCAGGTGGACAAGGTAGAGCAGAAGCGAAATTGTTTGCCAAACATGGTGCGAAACTAGTATTAACGGATGTGAATGAGGATGGTTTAATTGAAACCGTTTCCTTAATTGAAGATCATCAGGAAGACATTCTCACACTGAAACATGATATTTCAAGGGAAGAGGAGTGGGAATCCGTTATTGCAAAAACAGAAACGAGATTTGGAAGACTAGACGGATTAATAAATAATGCCGGGATTTTAATTAGAAACGGGATTTTAAATACGTCAATTGAGGAGTTTGAAAAAATCCAATCTATTAACACGAACGGTACTTTCCTTGGAATGAAACATGGAGCAGGGTTGATGAAGAAATCAGGCGGCGGCTCGATTATCAATATATCTTCGATTTGGGGGCTTGTCGGAAGCCCAACGTCTTTAGCTTATCATTCCTCTAAAGGAGCCATAAGGTTAATGTCAAAATCGGCTGCAATAGAATTAGCGAAAGATTATATCCGAGTTAATTCAATTCATCCTGGTGTTATTGCAACAGCCATGGCAGAAGTACAAAACGGTCAACATCCATTAAAAGAGAAGACACCATGGCCTACCTTGGGTACTCCCGAAGATATTGCATACGGTGCCATGTACTTACTTTCTGATGAGTCACGTTTTGTCACTGGTACTGAATTAGTAATTGATGGCGGTTACACGGCACAATAACGTAAATGTTTAGTAGGACAAGGAGCTCCTTGTCCTACTATAGTTGTACTAAATGAGTAAAGAGGCACTTTAATGTAAGCCCTAAAAGATTAGATAGAGTAGGAGAGATTATGATGCGGAAATTCGATGGTAAAGTAGCGGTAATCACCGGTGGGGCTGGAGGGATTGGGAAAGAAGCAGCCTTAACCTTTTTAAAAGAAGGTGCCAAAGTAGTTTTAGTTGATTTATTTGAAGACTCTCTTAATAAAACTAAGGAAGAGCTTGTTTCTTACGGAGAAGTAGTGATCGTTCAAGCAGATGTATCCAAAGAAGAAGATGTTAAGAATTATGTTCAGAAAGCAATGGAACAGTTCGGACAAATTGATATTTTCTTTAACAATGCGGGCATAACAGGTAAAAGAACGTCTTTAATCGAACAGACAGTAGATGATTTTGATCAAGTGTATGCTGTAAATACTAGGGGTGTATTCTTGGGTCTTAAACATGTGCTTCCGGTCATGATTAAACAAGAAAATGGCAGTGTTATAAATACTTCTTCTATTGACGGTTTAAGGGGATCTCCTAAAATGGCAGCCTATGCAGCTTCTAAACACGCGGTAGTTGGATTAACGAAAACGGCTGCATTAGAAGTAGCGCGTAAAAATGTCCGTGTGAATTCCATTCACCCGTCACCGGTAGATACTCAGATGATGCGTTCAATAGAAGCCGAAGCAAATCCGGATAATCCGGAATCTGTCAAAGGAGCTTATTCTAAAGCTATTCCGTTAGGACGTTATGGAGATTCAAGCGATATTGTGGCATTAGTATCATTCCTTGCATCTGATGAAAGCAAGTTTATCACTGGTGCACAATATCGAGTGGATGGTGGAATGGGAGCCCTTTAAGATGTGAATGTTAGATTTCACATATAGAAAATAACCTATCTTGTATATAAATTTTAATCTAATACACAAAAAAGAATCCATTTTGATCAATCTTTTTCAAAATGGATTCTTTTTTATTTACCATTAAAAGGGTTCTGTATGGTATTTTTTGGTTAATGTTTAAATTAATATGAATCATTTCACCAGACTCTTGACTCAGTTTAAATAATATATTCATTAACTTTATGTTTAAAAAATTCAATAGAAAACTCACGAAACTCTAACGCAGCCTTTGATAGATAATGATTGGGATTCCAAGCAATCCCGATTGTTCTTTTACAAACTGGATGACTGATTTTAATGCGCACAGTATTAGGTGCTGAATCCCGAAGTATCGAGAGATTAGGGATAAAGGAAATTCCATGGCCTAATTCTACCAAAGGTTGAATCGTCCAGGATTCTTCCACTTCAATTGCTACGTTCGGTGTAAATCCTGCCTCTTTACAAAATTTATCTGTAATGTCCCTAAATCCATAGCCTTGTGATAGATTAATAAACCTTTCATCAGAAACTTCACGAAGATCGATCGTTTTATGATTTGCTAATCGGTGGGTAGGGGGAACAGATAAAAATATTTCTTCTTCCCGTAACGGAACCCACTCAATATTTTCACCTATAATTGGACTGGTAGAGATACAGATGTCAAGTTCAGCATTTTCTAATTGATATTTCATTTCGGAAATGGAAGCTTGTTTATGCTTAATTTTGACTTGCGGATGATCTTTGAGAAATTCTCCAAAAAACTTGGGCATAATATGCGGTAATGTCATGGCTATGGATATGATCCCTTTATCAGGGCTATTCATATCCTGCACTTGAAGGGCGCCTTCGTTTAATTCCAAAAATATACGTTTTACCCGTTCTAGGAAAGCTTTCCCAAACTCATTTAAATAAATCTGTTTTCCTTGTCTATGAAATAAAGGTGCTCCTAGCTCATCTTCTAACCGTCCAATCGTCTTGCTTAATGCTGGCTGTGAGATGTTAAGCTCAGCGGCAGCTCTTGTCATATGTTCATATTTAGCTGCTGTTTGAAAATACTTTAAATGTAAAAGCTCCATTTTGAACTCCTTTTATTACCCGAATAGTATTAATATATAACTTATTATACATTAATTTAAAATTTATTGAGCACTTTGAGAATTAGTGCTATTCCATTATTTAGCAAACTTATTTTTTCATTACATATTCTTCAGCATAAAGCGCTTGGAACACATCCATGAAATGAGAACCGTCCTCTTTGATTACATCCATAGAATCTGGCCTGCTGAAATGTCCATATTGAAAAGCATCAATATTCCAGTAACAAAGCGACACAGATCCATTCCAGTTGATCGGAGCAGGTTTAATGGTTTCAATAAAATGATTTTGAGCGTATATTCCTGAGCCGATATGATGTAACAATGCTTTCGGACCGTGGATATGCTCCCAATAGGCAAAGCAATCTTCAGGACGCTGCTCGTCAAAGCATTTTAATAAACCCATTCGTTTAATCCAGCGGGATTTTTCTCCAATCGGCCATTTTGGATAACAAGGACGTAGGATTATTTGTTTGCTTTCATATGCACCAATTACGTTCATTTCTCGATACAGAGATAAAACATCAATAGTACCATCTGTCCAAACCTCATCAATCGCTAAAATTCCGGAATCATCTACTCCGCCCCACCCCCAGCCTGTATCAATCATTTCCTGCGTTGGTTCCTTGATGACATTTGCCGTATACTCTTTTACATTAGCATTGGCAGCTACACTTTTTACATGTGAATCAAGATAAGAGGATTCAAAATCTTCACTGCTTTGTCCTGTATGAGCACCAAGTAGAATCATTGTTTTTATCATATTAAACACCGCCTATAATAATCTTATTGCTCGCTTTCTTTATTAAAAAAGCTCTAGCAGAAAGACTAGAGCTTTTTTGATTAAATATTCTACGTGAAGTTGTTTAACAAGATAAAATGTTAAAGGACTACGATTTACCTTATGTCAATCAACGAACTAAAACGACTAGAGTGTAAACACACCGTCAATTGGAATAATTAATTCTCATTAACAGCTAAAATCGTTTCATTATTGGCTGCCGCAGTTTTTCTTCTAAGTAACATGAAACCTATTAGAATAGATAAAACTTGGATGGATAATACGACAAGGAATACTACGTAATAGGATCCCGTTATGTCATAAGCAAATCCAAAAATTGTTGTTCCAAGAGCAATCGCTAAAGTAGACGCTGACATGATCATGGAAAGGATGGATGCATAATCTCGATTTCCAAAAATGTTTTTAATCATGAATGGAGGTAACAGCGTACTGCAGGAATACCCAATACCAAAGAGAAGTCCGCCAATATAGATAGAAGCACCACCCAAGGTTCCGCTAAATAAGATGAACAGGATTCCGGTCATACCTGAACCAATTCCAATAAGATTTGTAAACTTTATGCCGATTTTATCGTTTAACCAGCCGATTAGGAATTTCCCGGATGTTTGTCCAATCATGACACACGTAACGACAGAAGCAGCATATGAAGTAGAAAATCCTTCTGATAGAAGATGATTTGGGATGTGAAAATTTACTGTTACCACAAGACCTAAAAAGCCTGTAAAAATAAATAACGCATAGAAGGGAACGGATTTAATGGCCTGTTTGAAAGAAGTTCCTGTTTCCTCCACAACATTCTTGGAAGCTTCTTCAGCAAATTCCGCCCCATAAGCAGTCATGTTCTTTTCTTTTGGATCCTTTCGGATGACAAAAATGGTAAATGGAAGGGTGATGACGGCAACAATCGCTCCAAGCACCATATAAGAAGGTCTCCATCCAATGGTTTCAATGAGATAACCGGCAAATGGAGCAGAGATTGCTCCGCCTATTCCCATAAATGTCATGGACAGTCCTAGAACCGTTCCCATTTTTACCTTAAACCAGTTATTAATAATTAACGGCACGGCTGCATAAATTAAAAAGGAGTTGGCGATTCCAAGTACTACACCAGAAACATAAAATTGATAAACAGATGTATAAGTGCCCATTAATCCAAATGCAAGGGCATCCGTTAGTGCAGCAACGGATAATAGTACACGCATATTAATTTTTTCAAAGACTTTTCCTGCAAAAGGAAGGGTAATGGTGATCACAAAATACATAAGTGTTGTATAAAAAACGATATCAGCTGTACCGACACCCAATTCCGTACTCACATGCTTATAGAATAATCCAGCACATGCAACAACAATTCCGACGCTTCCTGCATAAATCGCACAGCAGGCAACTGCTATCCACCATGCATAATGTAGTTTTTTCCCCTTTTTAGACACAATCATTCAACCCCTTTTTAATAGTATTAAATATTTAAAAAGATAAAGATGTTATGTAGATTTCACTAGCTAATCGCCTCCTTTTATTAATAAGATCGTGTAGAAATGTAATTTACCATCATATGTCCATTCTTCGGACAACGCAGTATATTGTGACATCCCAGTAAGAGGGATGGTACAACTGTTCCTATTACGAAAAAAAATAAGTCCAGCATAAAGTAAAAAGAGAACTTTATGCTGGACTTATTTACTAAGAGAGATATTTTTTGATACCCCCGTAAATAACAGCGCTTTCATATTTATTTGAACTATCAGAATCTTATGATAAATAAATATAAATGTCAATATAAAAAATAAAGCAATGACAAAATTTATCTTTTTAAATAGAAAGATTGAATTATAAGAAGAAAAGCGGTCTTATTTTAGAAATTTTTATAGAGTTATTACATTTTTTGATATTTTCCGAAAATAACCTTGACTTTAAACTGGCTTATTTATAAAATAAAGTCAAGAATTAAATAAAAGCTGTTATTTATTGGGGTTGACTCTTCAAAAAAAGCCAATCTCTTTTCGTAAATAAGCCCAGCAAAAAAATGCGTGTACGCTATTTTTTGCTGGGCTTTTTGTGTTGGTTTGGAAAAAGGAGGATTGTTACCCCCGTAAATGGAGCATGATTGATTGAAATTTGAAAAGGTAAAGGATGGAATTAATATGAAGTATGCAGTAATGGAGAATCATCAACAATTAAGAAAAACAGTTCGCAAATTTGTCCAAAAGGAAATTGTTCCTAATATTGAAGAATGGGAAAAGAATGGATTTCCTAATGAGATTTTTAGAAAAATGGGGCAAATGGGGTTATTTGGCGTACGCTACCCTGAGGAATATGGCGGGAGCAACATGGATTATTTCGCAGCCATGACTGTAACAGAGGAAATTGCTTCATCAGGCTGTGCAGGTTTAGGGATGGCATTTAATGTACAAGCCTTAATGGCAACGAATCCCATTTTAAAATTCGGTACAGAAGAACAGAAACAAAACTATCTGGCGCCTTCCATTGCCGGTGAAAAAATTGCTGCACTTGGTATTACCGAACCTTCTGCTGGATCAGATGTAGCCGGATTACGGACGACAGCTACGAAAACAGATGGCGGTTGGATCATAAATGGATCCAAGGTTTTTATTACCAATGGAATAAGAGCCGATTATCAAATCTTAATCGCAAAGACAGGAGAAAAAAATGGCCGACCGTTATTTAGTATCTTTTTGGTGGACAGTAATTTAGAAGGATACACGGTCGGACGTAAGTTAGAAAAAGTCGGAATGCATGCATCAGATACGGCTGAAATTTTCCTGGAAAATGTCTTTGTTCCTGATAGTGCCTTGCTAGGTAAAGAAGGAGAAGGTTTTAAGCAGTTGATGTGGCAATTAAATGGTGAGCGTTTGATTCAAGCGACTGCCTGTGTGGCAGGTGCCCAAAGGTGTCTGGATTTAGCCGTACAATATGCAAAGGAACGGGAACAATTCGGCCGATCCTTGTCCAAGAACCAAGTCCTTGGACATTACTTGGCTGAAATGAACACCGAAGTCGAAGCGGCCCGTGCTCTTTTATATAATACAGCTGCTCACTATGATAAAGGCGAAGTGCTGGTTAAAGAAATATCGATGGCGAAATTACTAGCTTCTAAGGTTTATTATGAAGTGGCCGATAAAGCCTTACAAATTCACGGCGGTTATGGGTATATGAATGAATATCCAATTTCCAGAGAATGGCGTGATGCCCGATTAATGAGAATTGGCGGCGGTGCTGATGAAATTCAAAAAGAGATTATTGCCAAAGAGATGGACTTATAATTCAGTTATAAAACATTCATTTCATACAAAATGCAAGCGTTTTACTTTAGAAAGTGAAGCTGTATATCTATAGGAAGAAAAAGACACTTTGTGAAAGGAGTGAAAAATCATCGTTAAATTATTTTCTCCATTTACGATAAAAGATGTCGTCCTAAAAAATAGAATCGTGATGTCACCGATGTGTATGTATTCTTCCTTTAATAGAGATGGATATGTGAGTAAATTTCACCATATGCATTATCTTAGCAGGGCAATGGGACAGGTTGGATTGATTATCCTTGAATCGACAGCGGTTGAGCCGCAAGGAAGAATCTCGATGAAGGATTTGGGAATATGGGATGACAATCACATCGAAGGCTTGAGTGAACTTGTCCAAGAGATTCATCGATTTGGAAGTAAGGCGGGGATTCAGTTATCGCATGCAGGCAGGAAGGCAGATGTTGAAGGAGAAATTTACGCTCCCTCTCCTATCCCATATAAACAAGATCAACCGGTGCCAGATGAATTATCCATATCAGAAGTAAAAGCAATCATATATCAATTTAAAGAAGCAGCCAGAAGAACAAAAGCAGCAGGATTTGATGTTATTGAGCTCCATGGGGCACATGGTTATTTAATTAATCAGTTTTTATCTCCACTATCTAACCATCGAAGCGATCTCTATGGCGGGACAAGAGAAAATCGTTATCGATTTTTGGAAGAGATTGTTGATGGAATTAATGAGGTTTGGGATGGACCATTATTTGTACGTCTATCCGTAAATGAATACCATCCTGAGGGAAATACCATCGATGACATGGTTTATATTGCTAAAAGAATGAAAGAGCAGGGAGTCGATTTAATCGATTGCAGTTCAGGTGCCATTGTACCTGCAAAGATTGATGTCTTTCCCGGTTATCAAGTTCCTCTTGCTGAAAAAATTCGGCAGGATGCCGGCATTGCGACAGGCGCAGTTGGATTAATTACAAACGCTCTTCATGCAGAAGAAATCGTGAAAAATAATCGGGCAGATTTAATTTTTATTGCTCGAGAACTATTGCGTAACCCTTATTGGCCATTAAAAGCGGCTAGTGAATTAGGAGTTAGTATCACTGGACCAGGTCAGTATTTAAAAGCATGGGAAGAAGCCCTGCCGAGAAAAGAAGTATGGTATCCCAATTAACTGCTGACTAATAGAATCAGCAGAAATTCAAACCATAATGATTAGCGAAAGAGATATCATAGTAGGTTCATATTCTGATATCTATTATGTTAAATATAAGCAATTACAGGTTCATTTAGGAGGTTATTATAATGGAAGAAACAAAAAGTACTTTAACAAAAGAAAAAGGCATTGATCAAACTGTATATGAAAAAGCTCATGAAATCAAAACATCGGCCAATCGTCCATATTACGAGAAAATGAAAGCTATTGGCAAGATGTTTGTGCGAGATAAAATCAAGTATTTAGTAGATGAAGATAGCTTTGAAGTGGAGGATGGCCTATTCGCGCGATGCAAGGATGAAGATTTTCTTCCAGGTGATGCCGTTGTTACGCTAGTGGCAAAAATCAATGGCCAGCCAGTGGCAATCATCGCAAATGATTTGACGATTAAAGCAGGGACATGGGGTAAGAAAACCATTGAAAAAATCATTCGGATGCAGGAACTGGCCGAAAAAAGAAAGATTCCGCTAATATATATGATTGATTCAGCTGGATCAAGACTGAATGAACAATTTGAAACCTTTACAGACCGCCGTCATGCTGGAAAGATTTTCTATGATACAGCAAGATTGTCAGGTTTAATCCCGCAAATTGCTTTAGTATTTGGTCCATCACCTGCAGGCAGTGCCTATTTACCTGCACTATGTGATTTTGTCGTGATGGTTAATAAAAATGCCAGCGTTTATTTAGGATCTCCACGTATGGCAGAGATGGCTACAGGAGAAAAGGTATCAATGGAAGAAATGGGCGGAGCCCGTATGCACAATACTGTTAGTGGACTAGGTGATATGTTAGTAGAAACGGAGCAGGAAGCACTTGATGCTGCGAAAAAATATTTAAGCTATCTTCCGCAGAATTGGTTGAAAACGCCAGCCGTCGTTGAAGCAAAACCTCCAGTTGATGGAAAAAGTATCGAAGAACTAGTACCAGCCAATCAACGAATTCCAATGGATATGTACCCGGTTATTGAAAGAATTGTTGATAAGGATTCCTTTTTCGAATTCAAAAAGCTGTATGCAAAAGAAATGATTACTGGTTTTTGTAGAATTGGCGGCAGGTCAATTGGAATCGTTGCCAATCAATCAAAGGTAAAGGGCGGCGTTATTTTTCCTGAATCTGCTGAAAAAGCGGCTCATTTTATCTCACTTTGCGATGCTTACAATATTCCTTTACTGTTCCTAGTCGATTTACCTGGCTTTATGGTAGGAAGTAAGGTGGAGAAGGAAGCTATTATTAGAAGAGGGGCAAGAATGCTTTCAACCGTTGCAAACGCGACTGTTCCAAGAATTGCCGTTATTGTGAGAAAGGCATATGGTGCTGGATATGTGGTGATGTCAGGTGCTTCTATGCAGCCGGATGCATGCATTGCACTGCCGCAAGCACAGCCTGCGATTATGGGTCCTGAGGCTGCTGTCAATGCGATGTATTATAACAAGATTCAATCCATTGAAGATCCTGCTGAACGTCAGCAATTCATTCAAGAACAGCGTGAAAAATATAATGATGACATTAATGTATGGAGTCCTGCATCAGAGCTTTATATTGATGATGTTGTGCCGGGCGACCGCTTACGTAAGGATCTGATTCAACGATTTGGTCTATATACCCAAAACAGGGACATTTTAGAAGGAATTGCACAAAAGAAAACAGTTGTTAGAAGAGGATAATTAAAAGAAAAGGTACAAAAGTTTAAAAGAAATTATAAAAGTAAAAGTAGAATCTTACATTTATAACAATACAATATATGAGGTGAATAGAAATGGAAGTATTAACAAATATGGCAGGTAACGTATGGAAAGTAGTTGTTCAACCAGGTGATCAAGTAACAGAAGGTCAGGATGTCGTGATTTTAGAATCGATGAAAATGGAAATTCCAATTAGTGCAGAGGTAAGCGGGATTGTAGATGAAGTTATCGTTAATGAAGGCGATTTTGTTAACGATGGTGATGTGGTTATTAAATTGAAATAACTTCTTAGGGGGAGAAAATATTGTTTAAGAAAATCTTGATTGCAAATAGAGGCGAAATTGCAGCTCGTATTATGAGAACGTGTAAAAAAATGGGGATTCAAACCGTAGCGATCCACTCTGAAGCTGATCAACATGCCCCGCATGTAGAAATGGCAGACGAAAGCTATTTAATCGGACCGCCAAGGGTAAATGAAAGTTATTTAAATATGGATAAGATTATCGAGGTGGCAGTACAGGCAAACGTGGATGCGATTCACCCGGGCTATGGGTTGCTGTCTGAAAATACAGAATTTGCTAGAAAATGCACGGAAAATAAGATTGTCTTTATCGGGCCTTCTCCAGCGACCATTTCCCAAATGGGCAGTAAAATTGAGGCTAGAAAATTAATGAGCCAAGCAGGTGTTCCAATTGTTCCTGGAACGGATGCCCCTCTAGCAGATGTAGAAGAGGCGGTTCTTGAGGCGGAAAAAATTGGATATCCAATCATGTTAAAGGCTTCTGCTGGCGGCGGCGGTATTGGAATGCAACGGGTGGATGATGAAGAAGCGCTTAGAAAGGCATTTCAAGGGAATCAAAAACGGGCAAAAGACTTTTTCGGCGATGGAGCGATGTTCTTAGAAAAACTCATTTTAAATCCGCGCCATATCGAAATTCAATTATTGGCAGATAAAGAGGGGAATACGATTTATTTAGGGGAAAGAGAATGCTCAATTCAAAGAAGACATCAAAAAGTAGTCGAAGAAGCTCCTTCGCCATTTATTGATGAAACAACAAGAAAAGAGATGGGCGGTGCAGCGGTCCGAGCAGCAAAAGCAATCGGATATGAAAATGCCGGGACTGTAGAATTCATCATGGATGAGAATAAGAATTTTTACTTCCTAGAGGTGAATACTCGATTACAGGTTGAGCATCCGGTTACAGAAGAAGTCACTGGTTTAGACTTAGTAGAACAGATGATTCGAATCGCAAATGGGGAGAGGCTCTCAATTAGTCAAGATGACGTGCAATTGAACGGACATGCGATTGAGGTAAGAATTTATGCGGAGGACCCGAATACGTTCTTCCCTTCACCAGGAACAATTACAAACTTAAGTATTCCGAACGGAGAAAATATTCGTCACGAATTGGCTGTTAAATCAGGATCAGTGGTAACGCCATTTTATGATCCGATGATTGCCAAACTAATTGTAAAGGGACACACTCGTAACGAAGCGATAAAAAATATGAGTGAAGGATTGGATCAATATATAGTAGAAGGAATTAAAACTAATATTCCAACATTAAAGAAAATTGTCGATCATCCGGAATATAAAGCTGGAAATACAACAACCAATTTTATTGACACTTACTTAAAAGCTACGAAGGTGAATTAATTATCCATTATTAGACTGGAAGAAGGTGTTTAAGTGAAAGAGAATCATATTTTAGTTGATATCCAGGACCACGTCGCGACCATTACGTTAAATAGACCGGAAAAACATAATGCCTTAACGGGTGACATGATGGAAGACTTTGTCTCGATTCTAAATGAATTGAATCAAAACTCTGATGTTCGTGTCTTGTTAGTAACAGGAGCAGGAGAAAAATCCTTTTGTTCTGGAGCAGATTTGGGCGGCATGAGTGAAAATAATGACCAGCACATTTTAACCTATAAGAAGCATGTTTCAAAATATAAAAATTGTCTGCTTGCGATTCATCAATTGAAAAAGCCGATTGTTGCGGCGGTTAATGGCTACGCATTGGCAGGAGGATTAGGACTCGCTGCTGTATGTGATATCACTTTAGCAAAGGAAAGTGCATTGTTTGGAGCGCCGGAAATTAATGTAGGCCTCTGGGGAATGATGATTAGTGCACCATTAATTCGAACGATTGGTTCTAAAAAGACCTATGAATTATTTTATACAGGGAAAAAGATCACTGCGTTTGAAGCAAAAGAGATCGGGCTTGTAAACACCATTTACCCTGATAATGAATTAATAGAGGAAGCTACGCAATTTGCCCGTCAACTGGCCAAACGAAATCCAACTGCTTTAACGTTAGGCAGAGAAGCGATGCAGATGATTCAAGGAATGGATTATGAAAAATCATTGAATTACCTGCGTGATCAAGTCGTCATTTTAGGTGAAACTGAAGATTCAAAGGAAGGCATGAATGCTTTTCTAGAAAAACGAGAGCCGGTATGGAGTGGACGATAGTTTTAAAATTTTTTTAAATGGTTTATAACCTTCGGTGCTGTAAAATTATAATATTGATGACTAATAGGTTATAAACCTTTAAAGGAGGGGTGTTTCTCAATGAAGATCATTTCTTTTCTTGATGATCATAAAGTAAGTGTCGGAATCGTCCAAGATCATACGGTGATTGATGTTAGCCATGTATTTCCTGATGTCTTGTCCATTATTAAAGCAGGACGTAATGGAATGGATGAAATAAATAGAATCTTAGGTTCGAACGTTGAACGAAAGCCGTTAAGTATCGAGAGTTTAGTATCTCCCATACCAAAATTAGAGCGAAACGTCATGTGTGTGGGATGGAATTACTTAGAACATTTTAACGAACGTTTCCGCCAAGATATTGAGCTTCCGGCTAAACCAACAGTCTTTACAAAAGCCACAGAGTCTGTAGCTGGTCCTTATGAGGGAATTCCTTTTCCGGAAAACTTTACAGAAAAATTCGACTATGAGGCAGAGCTTGCAGTTGTTATTGGACGTAAAGGAAAAAACATTTCTGAAGAAGAAGCATCCGATTATATTTTCGGATATATGTGTGCGAATGATTTATCTGCAAGGGATGTACAGCAAGCTCATGGCGGTCAATGGTTTATGGGGAAAAGCATGGATAAATCTTGTCCAATGGGCCCTTGGCTGGTTACGAAGGATGAAATAGAAGATGTTCAAAATCTGGAAATCTCCTGCAAAGTTAATGGAAATACGGTTCAATCCAGTAATACGAAATTAATGATGTTTTCTGTTAACCGTATTATTGCGGAGCTGTCAAAGGGGATGACGCTTCTGCCGGGGGACATTATCCTCACGGGAACACCGAGCGGTATCGGTGCTAAACGGAATCCGCCGTTGTTTTTAGGAGCAGGAGATGTGGTCGAGGTGGAAATTTCAGGGATTGGCAGTATTAAAAATGGGATTGTAACGGTTGATGAATCAATCAGGGTTGAGGCCTGATTAATCCGTGAATCTATTAATTTTCTAAAAAGGGGTGCTGTTAGAGTTATGAAAAGTACTAGTAACGATAAAGTTCTTGCAGTTAAAGCAGCTGATCTTTCGAAGCAGACAGCCCAATCTGATAACTTGCCAAGAGTCACAGGAGTTGACTCACCAAATTATTGGATGGGACGAGTAATGGGAGAAGCAGGCAAGGTATCAGGGGCGCATCACCATGGGGAAGCAGAGACGGCAGGATATATTCTAAGCGGCACTACAAGAATCTACTATGGTGAGGGTTATAAAGAGTATGTTGATTTAGAAAAGGGTGACTTTTTGTATGTGCCTCCGTTTATTCCGCATATTGAGGAAACATTAAGCGAGACGGAGCCGGTCGTTTTCATTACCTCTAGAACGAAAGGGAATATCGTTGTTAATCTGGATGTAAAGGACACATCCGTCTTTTCCAAAAAGTATGATGACCTCATCGTAGTAAGGGCCAATGAATTAAATGTTGCTAAGGATCAAACAGAAAATGTAGCAAGGCTGACCGCATTGGATACACCAAACCTATGGAAGGGACAGGTTGTCATTGCGCCGGGAAAAGATTCTGGTGCACACCATCACGGTGAGGCGCAGTCCGGAGGCTATATACTCAGCGGACAGTTGCGTATATATTACGGTGAAAACTATGAAGAATTCGTCGATTTGGAGTCTGGAGACTTTTTCAATGTCCCTCCAAATGTACAGCATATTGAAAAAAATATGAGTGATACAGAGCCGGTTGTGTTCGTTACTTCACGGCACCCAGGAAACGTTGTTATCAACTTAAATAACTAATCATTTATTCGAATATTCGAACGAAAATGGCAAAGGCTGTCATATTAAATAACCTAAATTTATTGGAGGGATAAGATTGGCATTTCCAAAAAAGGTAGTTATACGCGAAGTAGGGCCAAGGGAAGGCATGCAAATTGAAAGGACCCCCGTGTCCACTGAAGATAAAATTCGCTTAGTTGATTTGCTATCTGAATGTAATTTTCCTGTGATTGAAGTGACTTCATTTGTGAGTCCAAAATGGGTACCGCAGATGGCAGATGCAGAATTGATTGCTAAAGGCTTTAAAAGGAATCCAGGTACAGAGTACCAAGCTATATACCTGAATTCAAAGGGAATTGAGAGAGCGCAAGCCACAGGGAAATTTGATTTGGAAGGCGTTATTAGTATCATTGCAAGTGAAACGTTCTCCAAAAAGAACACAAATCGGTCCATTGAAGAGACATTTGATGAAATGGATGAACGAATTGCCGTTCTTCGTAAGTTTGATGTTCCGGTTAGTACCGTTGCTGTTATGACTGCTTTTGGTTGTAACTATGAGGGAAATGTTGATTCAGAGCATGTGGTTCAACTAATTTCCAGAACATTTGAAAAGGCAAACGCACATGGGCTTAATCCAGATCGTATCCTCCTTGGTGATACGGTTGGATGGGCAAATCCAGTTTCCATCGAGTATCTTGTCGGTGAAGTTCAAAATAAGTGGCCGGACAAAACAATTATCTTGCATTTGCATGATACCCGAGGGATGGGATTGGCCAATGCTTATGCTGGATTAAAGATGGGGGTTACACATTTTGATTCTTCCGTAGGAGGGTTAGGTGGATGCCCATTCGGTGGATCCAAGGGTGCTGCCGGAAACATTGCAACGGAAGATCTTGTTCACATGTGTCATGAGCTGGGAATCGAAACTGGAATTGACTTAGATAAGCTTATAGAGGTAACCCTGGAAGCGGAAAGAATTCTTGGTCGCGACCTCCCAAGTAAGGTGGCCAAAGGAGGAAGCTTAGCCTCTTATCGGCAGGTGCCTTCGAGTTAATTTAATTCGACGGGCGAATTTGATTCAAATTGGAGTACGTGATCCTATCCTTCCTTACTGATAGGAAGCGTTGCTCCAATTTTTATTATGCTTTTTTATTTATAGCTCTCTGGATGGTGTAAAAATGGAAATAACTAGACATCTTTTATTCAACTTATCCTTATTATTAGTTATTTTGTTTTTCTATTTAATGTGGTTAGAGAGAAGAAAAAATATGCCTAAATTCATAACGATAGGCAGTTTCATCTGTTCAATATTCGTATGTTTTCTTTTTTCTTATCAACCGATTCCCTATGTTTCATACGATTTAAGACTAATTCCCGTCTTAATTGGCGGTTTATATTTCGGAATTGGACCATTACTGACAATCATCGTTATTATTATTAGAGCTTTTTATGGAATTGATCAAGGGTTTTTTGTGGGTTTAACGATATACGGTTCATTAACCTTCCTTTTAATAAAGTTACATCCTTGGTTTATAAGACAACATCCAAAAAGACGGATATCTTTTTCAGTTAGTTTTGCTATTATTTTTAGTTTGATAACGGTATTACTTTTACCATTGATTGAATGGGTTTCACTAGATTTTGATGCCTTGTTTGCTTATATAGTCGTTCCAACTCTGGGTATTTTTATTTTTTCCTATTCAGTTGAATTTTCTTTAAAAAATATTCGTTTATATAATCGAGTCATTGATTCGGAAAAAACGGTTGCGCTTGAACAAATGGGTGCCGCAATTGCGCATGAAATAAGGAACCCGCTGACAACGGCAATCGGATTTGTCCAGCTTCTTCAAGAAACAGAAGTTGATCAAACCAAAAACCAGCAATACCTCTCTATGGTAAAGCAAGAGCTGGATGCAGCAGAGTTAATTATTAAAGATTATCTGATTTATTCAAGACAGTTTACAGAACAAGTTGAAGAAATTGATGTAAACCAAGAGCTAAATCATGTTCTTCGTACATTGCGACCGTTAGCCGAAGAACATTCCGTTAACTTTTATACTAGCTATTTATCAGTAGGAACGATCATAGGGAATGCAAATAAGTTCAGGCAATGCTTATCAAATATAATAAAAAATGGGATAGAGTCCATGCCCTTAGGTGGGAGTTTAATTGTATGCACCCAGTTACATCAATCAAATGTCATCATTGAAATTAAAGATAAAGGGACAGGCATGAGCAAGGAGCAGCTAGAACAGCTAGGTAAGCCTTATTATTTGACAGGCGGTCCTAAGGGAACCGGTTTAAGCATGATGGTTTCGTATGGCATCGTGCGGGCAATGAAAGGGAGTATTAAAGTAAAAAGTGAAATAGGTAATGGAACTACATTTCTCATTATTTTTCCTAGTAATCATTTCATTAGAAAGAATATTGGGAAAATTTTAAAAAACTATTGAATTAATAACCTATAATGATATAAAATACAATTATAGATAACAAGGAGGTTATAAGTATGGTTAGTAATAATACGATTTTAACCACTGGCTTTGCCCAGCTTCCAAAGGGAACTACGCAGTATGAAAAATATCAATCACTTGCAGTCGTTTTAGTGATAAATGTTGAAACAGAAGTGATTGAAGATGTTGAATTTACATTTATTGCAGACTTAACAAACTATTATTTAACCTCACTTGTCAGAGGATATGATTTAAAACAAGGAATTAATCCTTTAATTGAAATCCTACGTAGTCGAGTATTAATCCCTTCACAAGGCGCAGTCATTCAATCAATCAAATCGGCTTGGGATCGATACAAAGAGTCGAAGACATTAGCTTACGCTTTATAAATAAGTAGTGCTGGTTATCTATGGGGAAAGTCCAAAAATCTTTCTCAACTAATAGATAGAGGCCCAGTAACATAAGCACAGGCTTATTGTTGCTGGGCCTCTATCTATTAGTTTGAGAATAGGGGGAAGTCTATGAATAACCTGATTCTTTGATAAAACAATTTCATCCATTCACGAGCAGCAGATTGATCAACATGAATTGGTAGAAAAATCTAAGAGTATTTTGGTGAATATTTAATGGACAATCAAACATCACACGATAATTGGGTTACAGAGTTTATTAGATAGGTAGATTTATAAACGAAGACGAGGAGGAAAACAAATGAATATTTATGTGGTCATGAAACGCACGTTTGACACGGAAGAAAAAATTTCGATTCAAAATGGAAAAATCAGTGAGGATAGCGCAGAATTTATTATCAATCCTTATGATGAGTATGCCATTGAAGAAGCTCTGAAACTACGAGACAAGCATGGCGGGGAAGTGACTGTTGTCACGATTGGAGAAGAGGAAGCGGAGAAAGAACTTCGAACCGCTCTGGCTATGGGTGCAGATAAGGCAGTTCTAATTGATGAGGAAGAGCTGGAAGAGGGTGATGAATTCTCAACCACAGCTATTTTGAGCGCATACTTTAAAGAAAAAGACGTGGATATTATTTTAGCAGGAAACGTAACCGTTGATGGAGGATCTGGACAAGTGGGTCCTAGACTGGCTGAGGAGCTAGGAATATCCATTGTTACAACCATTACGAAGCTAACGATTGAGGAAAATAAAGCTGTCATTGAACGAGATGCAGAAGGAGATATTGAAACCGTTGAAACAACCCTTCCATTACTCGTGACATGTCAGCAAGGATTAAATGAACCTCGATATCCTTCATTACCGGGCATTATGAAGGCGAAGAAAAAGCCTCTGGAAAAATTAGAATTAGATGATTTAGATATAGATGAAGAGGATGTTGAGGCAAAAACAAAAGTACTTGATCGTTTCCTACCGCCGGTTAAAGGAGACGGGAAAGTTCTTGACGGAGAAATCCCGCAGCAAGTGAAGGAGCTTGCATCTTTATTAGTAACAGAAGCAAAAGTAATCTAATTGGTAGTTTAGTAGATTAATTATCAGAGGATATTAGAGGAGGGGCCTAAATGTCAAAGAAAGTATTAGTGTTAGGTGAAATACGTCAGGGGGAGCTGCGTCAAGTTTCGTTTGAAGCTATTGCGGCAGCAAAACAAATAGCAAATGGTGGGGAAGTAGTTGCGGTATTAATAGGCAGCGAGGCTGCAATTCTAGCCAATACAATGATTCAATATGGGGCTGATCGTGTGGTCATTCCTGAACATCCTCATTTACAGAACTATACATCAGATGGATATACTCAGGCCATTATTCAGGTAGTAGAAGCAGAAACACCTGAAGCCATTATTCTCGGACATACTTCAATGGGGAAAGAAATTTCTGCACGCATTGCAGCAAAGTTAAAGGCAGGCCTTATTTCAGATGTGGTTGATCTTGAGGTTAATGGAGATGAAATGGCTTTTACTCGGCCGATTTATTCAGGGAAAGCTTTTGAGAAAAAAGTAATTAAGGATGGACTGATTTTTGCTACAATCCGTCCGAATAATATCAGTTCGTTGGACAAAGATGCTTCACGTACAGGGGAAGTAGCGTTCATAGATGTTGAAATAAAGGATTTACGTACGATTGTCCGTGATGTGATTTGTAAAACTGCTGGCGGGGTAGATCTAACAGAAGCCAAGATTATCGTTTCCGGAGGCCGCGGCGTGAAGAGCCAAGAAGGATTTACCGTATTACAGGAATTAGCAGACGTGTTAGGTGGTGCGGTAGGAGCTTCACGTGGTGCTTGCGATGCGGGATACAGTGATTATTCTTTACAAGTTGGCCAAACCGGTAAAGTGGTTACACCTGATCTTTATATTGCTTGTGGAATATCTGGAGCAATTCAACATGTTGCAGGTATGTCCAATTCCAAAGTGATTGTAGCCATTAATAAAGATCCGGAAGCCCCGATTTTCAATGTAGCCGATTACGGCATTGTCGGTGATTTGTTCGAGGTTGTGCCATTGTTAACGGAAGAATTTAAAAAAATCACCGTGGGTACGGGTGTCTGATGTGTTAGAGGGAGGAGTGAATTCCTCCCTGGTTTATTATTAGGAGGATGAATAACCATGTTGTCATTACTAAATGTACTAGCTTTCCTAGCAGTGGCTGGATATGCTTTCTATTTATTTGTCAATCTAGTATATACCCGGTATCTTTTTATAAAGCTTGGAAAGGAAGCTGAGTTTGAACCCAATCTTAAAGAACGATTCAATCTCATTTTAATCAATGGTTTCGGTCAATCGAAATTATTTAAAGACAAGAAAAGCGGTTTAATGCATCTCATTTTATTTTATACTTTTTTTATCATTCAAGTAGGTCTCATCGAACTTATTATTAAAGGTTTTATTAAAGGGTATGAATTTCCTTTTGGAGATGGTCATAAATATTTCAGTCTGCTGCAGGAGTGGGCTACGTTCTTAATGTTGCTGGCAGTCTTATATGGTTTTTACCGCCGTTATGGTGAAAAGTTAAAGCGGTTACAATGGAAGCGCGATGGAAAAGCTGCTTTTGTTTATATCGCTTTATCCACTCTAACTTTATCCATCTTGATTACTTTAGGGTTTGAAGCGGTTATGTTGAATCATGAACCAAATCCTGTCTATGCTCCATTCTCTGGTGCGGTTGCACTACTCTTCTCTGGCATTGGAACAACGGCAGGAACGATTTTATTCTACGTATTTTGGTGGATTCATATGCTGACCGTCTTCACATTCCTGGTGTTTGTTCCACAGTCAAAGCAGTTCCATGAATTATTTGCTATGGTCAATATTTTCTTTAAAAAACAGGGTCCTGCAGGGAAATTGAGGAAGATTGATTTTGAGGATGAGACAGCGGAAGAATTCGGTGTCGGTAAAATTGAAGATTTTACTCAAGCGCAACTAATAGATTTATACGCATGTGCAGAATGCGGCCGATGTACTAATATGTGCCCGGCTTCAGGAACGGGCAAAACATTGTCTCCAATGGACTTGATTGTTAAGATGAGGGAACATTTGACAGAAAAAGGAGCAGCGGTAACTTCTAGACAGCCTTGGGCGCCTGCCTTTGCTTTTAAAAACACAAGAGCAAACCAACTTGCTTTAGCGGGCGGTGGTGCACAGGAAGTTGCGGCAACAATAGAAAGTGTTCGTTTAATAGGGGACGTAATTACAGAAGAAGAGATTTGGGCATGTACAACGTGTCGTAACTGTGAAGACCAATGTCCCGTAGCCAATGAACATGTAGATAAAATTATCGATTTGCGCCGTTACCTTGTCCTAACAGAAGGGAAACTGAATTCTGATGCCCAGCGTGCAATGACGAACATTGAACGCCAAGGAAATCCATGGGGTCTCAACCGTAAGGAACGTATTAATTGGCGAGATTCTTTAGAAGAAGTGGTGATTCCAACAGCAAAAGAGTTGAAAAAAGCAGGGGAAGAATTTGATTATCTGTTCTATGTTGGGTCGATGGGATCATACGATAACCGCAGTCAAAAGCTTACCATGTCCTTTGCCCGTCTTTTACATAAGGCCGGAGTGAAGGTAGCCATCCTCGGGAATGAAGAAAAAAACTCTGGCGATACGCCGCGCCGTCTGGGGAATGAGTTTTTATTCCAAGAGCTGGCAAATGCTAATATTGAATCATTTAAAAAGTACAATGTGAAGAAAATTGTTACAATGGACCCTCATGCATTTAACACATTTAAAAATGAATATCCGGAGTTTGGTTTAGAAGCGGAAGTTTATCATCATACGCAGTTGTTGGAACAATTGATCAAAGAAGGAAAGCTGCAGCCAAAGAATCCGGTAGACGAAGTGATTACGTACCATGATTCTTGTTATTTAGGACGTTACAATAATACGTATGATGCACCAAGAGAAATATTAAAATCAATTCCTGGTGTGAAGTTGTCCGAGCCTGAGCGGAAGCGTGAGACGGCGATGTGCTGCGGTGCTGGTGGAGGATTAATGTGGATGGAAGAAAATCAGGGGACACGTATCAACATCTCGAGAACAGAGCAGCTTCTTGAAACAAATCCAACGGTTATTAGTACAGGGTGTCCATACTGTTTAACCATGATAAGTGATGGAACAAAAGCAAAAGAAGCAGAAGACAAAGTCCAAACGTTGGACGTTGTTGAGATTCTTGAAAAGGCAGTAATTTAAAAATTATTATGTGTAGGTAAAGGGCCTCGGAATTAAACTGAGGCCCTTTTGTTTATGGAAAAAGAATCAACAATCAGATGATCATAAACCCTAGCACAAAACGATTATTCTATAGGGTGTAGTTTGGGCGGGGATACTTTTTGTGGAAGGTCCATAAATAACAACAAGATTTCTGTTTGCTGGGTTTCTTGAAAAGGATTGCCCGTTTGTTAATAAAAGCTTTGTAAATGGAGATATAGTTAATTGTAATCGTCCATCACTGCTTACCAACTGACTATTAAAATAATCTACTTTTACATTCTGATTTGGGTTATCTTTTACCATAACAAGTGCCGGGTATTGGGGAGGGTATATAAGAATAGCAGGTGCATCACCATCATAATATCCAGTAACAAGATCTCCTACGCTCACCATGACATAGTCTACAAAGTAAGTGGAGGGTGACACCACGAAATTTACTATGCCTCCCAATCCGTTTTCTGCAGTAATTAATTTATAACAGCCTTCTCCTTCACCATTTTGACCTGTAAAAAAATCACTAATCATCGTGACGGTCCCGTGAAAAGAATAAAAATTGGTCATATAATTCCTCCATTGCTTAATAATGATAGAGCGAGCCTGATACAGTGGGCAAGGGGACATTGTTATTAGTAGAGGCTAATCAACTTTGTTCCCTGTATCGCTGTTGTCAATCTTGTGGATATAAATTGTGTGCCATTCCATGTTAAAAGGTTTTCGACGTATCCTAATGTATCCGAATTAGAAATACCAATAATCCGTTGAAAAACAAGTAAATCATATCCAGTGCTTTTTTGATTTGCAACAATTGGATATAAAGCACTAGCAGAAAGAACCTGGCCTTGAACGGGTTGTTTTAATTTGCCATTTTCATTGTAAAGCTGTGATAGGTAATCATCGCCTTTGTAGCTAATGTCAAGGGTAAAAAGCAGGTCTAGTGATAGGCTTCCTACACTTACAGTATAATAATCTTCATAATTGACTTTGAAGATATAGTCAGCATTATATTTCTCAAAATCAAACAATTTGCGCGGAATATTATGTCTGAAGGAATAAATATAAAAAATACCGTAGCCTCCACTTCCTCCTGAATCAATGCTCACCAAAATATCAAATATGTTATCTTTAGAAAAATCGCCAAGGAAGAGCTTAGCATTATATCCTGTATTATTTTGAAGATGAATGGTTGATATTTGGTTAGAGGCTCCATCTTGAATAATTAGGGTAATATGATCTGCGAAGATATTTGTTTCATCGTGTTTCCTTCCAACTAAATAGACTTTATCCATTATACCGTCACCAGTAACATCACCTTGCTTCATGTCCAGGAACGTTATGTTTCTAGAATCAGTATAGTTTCCATACCTATGTTTTTGAAAATGACTGTACAATTAACCCCCTCCAAAACATAACGTAATTTCTTTGTGTAGGATATGTAGGTCAATACCTACAAGACTGTGTTGTTGCCTATAATTATTAAGAAATTCTTCAGTATAGTGATACACATACGATTAAAATAATGAAAAAATGTGAATAGTTGTTAAACTAATAAATAACTGTGATATAGGTATATACACATTTTGTCGGTACAAGATGATAGGCAATTGATTAAAGAATAGGATGATGTGAGTGTAAAAAGTAAGGAGTGAATTCTATGTATCCTGGTGAAATACAGCCATATTATATCAATCCGTATGGTCAACAAACTTATTTATTTCCAACACCATTCCTAGAGAATTATTACTATGCAATCCCTGATGAAAGACAATTTGGTGGTTTTCAACCTCCTGGTCAAGGTTCAACTGCTGGGCCGCCAACTTCACCACCGCCATCTTTTGTACCTCAACAACAGGTAGAAGCTTATGCAGTTGACCCAGGTGGTATTAGAGGATGTTTATTCAGACACACATATATATGGCTGAGAGGTTTTGAACAATTTTGGTATTATCCAACATTTGTTGGTAGAACCTCTGTCTCGGGGTACCGTTGGACTGGAAATAGATGGGTTTATTTCGGAATCAGCTTACGACAAATTCAATCATTTACCTGCTATTAGAAAGGTAAAAAACGATTACCTAGTGAAAGGATGGGGCCATCAAGAGATGGCCTATTTTTTATGCTAGAAATCAACATCATCCTGTAATAGGACATTTTAAAACTGTATTTTAACTGCATTTTAGAGCACATCAATCATCCCTAAAAGTAGAGAAATAATCAAAGGAAAACTGATAATAATATCCGTTGAATGGTCATTTTCACTTATATTCTCCTTTTAAATTGCAATATGTATTAATTGCGTATTATTTATTTAGTCCTATTATGAATAATTAATCATAAACCTACCTTAAATTTTTGTAAGAGTGGATTGATTTCTGTTATATTTACATAATAAATAAGCTAGTTAGTGTTAATCTTAGAGTATATTAAAAAATTCAGGTATTTCAGTATAATTCTTATTGACTCTAAACCGATTTTAGGTAACGATAAGAATATATCTTTTATAACTTTGGAGGACATTATGAAATACATTAGTACACGTGGGAATGTAAGCAAAATTGGTTTTATTGATACTGTTTTAATGGGGCTGGCTACGGACGGAGGATTGTTAGTTCCGGAAAAAATTCCGCAGCTGTCTGAAGAGAAACTGCAGGAATTGTCCAAGCTAAGCTATCAAGAATTAGCATTTGAAATTATTTCATATTATGTTGCTGGCGAAATTCCTGAAAACGAACTAAAGGAATTAATTAACAAAAGCTATGGTACTTTCCGTTCATCCGAGGTCACTCCGGTTGTAAAGCTGAAGGATGACATGTATGTACTGGAATTGTTCCACGGCCCGACCTTTGCCTTTAAAGATGTGGCGCTGCAATTTTTAGGGAATCTATATTCTTATATTGCAAAGAAGACGGGAGTAACTATCAATATTCTTGGTGCAACTTCTGGTGATACAGGAGCATCTGCCATTGAAGGTGTAAGGGGTAAAGAAGGCATCCGCATTTGTATACTGCATCCTCATGGAAAGGTAAGTAAGGTGCAAGAGCTGCAAATGACGACCGTTGATGATGAAAGTGTGTTAAATTTGGCAATTGAAGGAACGTTTGATGACGGTCAGCGAATTATCAAGGAAATCTTTGCTGATTTAGATTTCAAAGAAAAATATCATCTTCGTGCCATAAATTCCATTAACTTTGCCCGCATATTAGCGCAAACAGTCTATTATTTCTATGCTTATTTCCAAGTAGCAAAAGAAAAAGACATTCAGAGCCTTAACTTTAGTGTACCGACAGGAAACTTCGGAGACATTTTTGCTGGCTATTTAGCGAAGAGAATGGGTCTGCCTGTTGGAAAGCTAATTGTTGCTACAAATGAAAATAATATTCTAGAGCGCTTCATTAAAGAAGGAGTTTACCAACCAGGTGAGTTCCACAGCACCTATAGTCCTTCAATGGATATTCAGGTAGCAAGCAACTTTGAGCGTTATTTATACTATCTATTAGGTGAAAGTTCTAATGCAACTACAGTCTTTATGGATCAGTTTAAAGCTGAAGGAAAGATAACAGTCAACGAAGAGCAACTGCGTCAAGTACAAGCAGATTTTGCGGCTTATGGGGTACAGGGCGAAGAGTGCTTGAACACGATTAGTAAGTATCATGGGGAAACAAACTATCTATTAGATCCACATACTTCATGTGGTGTTGCTGCATATGAAGCATGCAATGAGCAAGGGGAAACTTGTGTAACTCTTTCTACTGCCCATCCAGCAAAATTCAATGAATCGATTGAACGTTGTGAGATTGAACAAACCTATCCGGAAGAAATTAAGGCGTTGTTTGAAAAGCCACAATATCTAGAAGTGGTTGAAGCAAGCAATGAGGAAATCTGCCGCCAGCTTGAAAAGCATTTTCGTTCTTCTTTAGCAGATGTGAAGTAAAGTTAAAAATCAGCAGTGGAAATTCGTATTCTACTGCTGGTTTTTTATTTTTTACGGATGAGTCAAAAATCTGACTGATCAACATGATTCGTTAACATAGTCTATTTTATTAGCCATATTAACTTATTTTCCTTACTCTTATGAAACTAGTTTTAGTCCAATGGCAGCAGATAAAACCATGGCAATAAAAACGAGTCTCTTCCAGTCTTTGGATTCACCATAAAAGATCATTCCAACAAAGGTACCGCCAACGACACCAATTCCTGTCCAAATCGCATACGCTGTCCCCATAGGAATAACATTCATGGAATAACTTAATAATAGAAGACTTAAACCAAATCCCAAAATTAATAATACAATTGTTTGCCCATTGCGTTTTACCGACAATTGATTAATCATGGCGACACCAAATGCCTCGAATAAGCCGGCTAAAATTAAAGAAAACCAAGCCATTAGGATTCAGCTCCTTCCTCACTCTTGTTATCTGTAACTAATTTCAAACCCATCACACCCATCAATAGTAATCCGATTAAAAGGATTTTTGCCCATTTGAACGGTTCTCCAAAGAATAGAATCTCCGAAATGACCGTACCTGCTGTACCTAATCCGACAAAAATGGCATAGACGGTCCCAGCGGGGAGCACTTGTGCGGCTGTAATCATTAAATAATTACTGATAATGAGAGCAATGATGGTACCAGTCCAAGTCCAAAAGTCATAGGCGTGAGCTAATCCAATTACCCAAAAAACTTCCAAAAAGGCTGCAACAAATACTTTTATCCAGTTTTGATTCATTCTATAGCACCTCCAATCGATTATCGAAACAAAAAAGCCTGAGAGATCTGATGAACAGTATCTCCCAGGCTTTTATCCTTCCGTGGCACGTCTAAGCGTGAGTTTTCTCTCGGACCAGTCCAATACAATGATTGCGGAACCCTAGAAAACATTTAATATATACAATTACCGTATATTATACACAAATTTTATCGAATATTGAAGAGGAAAGTAAAGCGATAATTGTTTCTAGTATTCTGAGTTCTCCTTCTTTTTCCTTGTTAGCAGTTTTGACAGGCAAGAACTTACTTAAACTCAAAAAGACTGTTGAAAAAAAACTTGATTTAAAATATCTATGATTATAGTATTAGTGTTAATATTTGGAACAAACCGTACTTAAGGATTTGATTCTATGTTTTTTATCAAAATAGAGGTTATTGAAGTGTTTAAACATGCAAATATAACGTTCAGCATGTATAAAGGTGCTACAAATTTTAAAATTCGTGTTACTTAATTGAAAATTTAAGACAAAAAAGAAAGGATGTTGCCGTGTGCAAGATTCAACATTAAAACGATTTGGTGTTTCAATGGAGGGGAATTTGCTTGAGAAGTTTGACCTTTTAGTAAAACAGAAAGGATATGAAAATCGTTCTGAAGCCGTTCGAGATCTTGTCCGTGATGCGCTTATTCAACAATTATGGGAAGGTGATGAACAAATTGTTGCAGGAAGTATTCTATTATTCTATAACCATCATCAACGAAATCTGCTTGAGGAAATGACAAACATTCAGCATAGCGTACACAATTTAATTATTGCAACAACACATTTCCATTTAAATCACGAGAGTTGCCTTGAAATAATCGTCGTGAAAGGAAAAGTAAAAGATATCCAGCAGCTCAGCAATAAGTTGACAAGTTTAAAAGGAGTGGCATACGGAAAGTTTACCGTAGCGCCTGTAGATCAGATTTAATAGTTGAATAACGTTTTTTCCTGTTTGTACCCCATACAGTGAAAATATCCTTTCATAAAGGTACAAATCTATATGAAAGGTTTTAAATAAATGATAAAAACCTCCAGCAGCCTTAGGTGTGTAAGTTTTAAGAGGAATGAAAACTCGAGTAAGGAGTGTTAAATGATGAAGAAATGGATTGGACTAATCGCTTTCGTTATTTTTGCCCTTTCTACTATATTAGTAGGGTGTACACCAGAAAAATCGGATCAATCTAAGGAAGAAAACAACAGGGATGAGCTTATGCTATCTGTTGAAGGAGAACCTGATACAGGGTTTGATCCAACAACTGGTTGGGGACGTTATGGCTCACCATTATTCCAAAGTACATTATTAAAAAGAGATAATGACCTCAATATTGTCAATGATATTGCAACAGGTTACGAAGTGAGTGAAGACGGTAAGATTTGGACGGTTCTTTTACGTGATGATGTTAAGTTTTCAGATGGAAAAGTCTTAACAGCTGATGATGTAAAATTTACGTTCGAAACAGCACAAAAGAATGGTTCAGTAGTCGATCTTAATGTATTGGAGAAAGTCGAAGCAGTTGATGACTTCAAAGTAACATTTACGTTAAAGGAAGCACAATCAACATTTATTAACTCTCTAGTTGTAACCGGAATTGTTCCAAAACATGCATATGGAAAGGATTATGCAGAAAATCCAATTGGCTCAGGTCCTTATCAACTTGTTCAGTGGGATAAGGGCCAGCAACTTATTGTCAAGGCTAACCCTGAATATTATGGTAAACAGCCTTATTTTCAAAAAGTCACCTTTTTATTCTTAAATGAAGATGCTACATTTGCTGCTGCTCAAGCAGGAAAATTGGATGTCGCAGCGATTCCAGCTTCATTTAGTAAGCAACAAGTGCCTAGCATGAGGTTAGAAGTAGTAAAATCAGTCGATAATCGTGGGATTGTGTTTCCATATGTGAAATCAGGAGATGTGACGGAAGACGGTTTACCAATTGGTAACGATGTGACAGCAGATTCAGCCATACGTCATGCAATTAATATGGCCGTTGATAGACAAGCACTCATTGACGGAGTATTAGAGGGATACGGATCAAAAGCTTTTACTTCTGTAGATGGTCTGCCTTGGTGGAATCCAGAGACTGTTTTTGAAGATGGAGATATGGAAGGTGCGAAAACACTATTAAAAGATGCTGGTTGGAAGGATGCAGATGGTGACGGTATTTTAGAAAAAGACACTTTGAAAGCTGAGTTTAGTTTATATTATCCAGCAGACGATGCCATTCGCCAATCTCTTGCGATTGCTGTTGCTGATATGGTGAAGCCACTTGGAATTAACATAAAAGTTGAGGGAGCAAGCTGGGATACGATTGAACAGAAGATGCATTCACATGCTGTACTCATGGGATGGGGAAGTCATGACCCACATGAAATGTATAACGTATATAGCAGCAAATATGCGGGTATAGATTACTATAACACTGGTTTTTATAAAAATAAAAAAGTAGATGAATATTTTGAAAAAGCTCTAGCAGCTACAGATTCAAAAGAAGCTATGGAGAATTGGAAGAAAGCACAATGGGATGGAACAACCGGCTTGAGCGCAAAAGGGGACGCACCATGGGCATGGCTAGTCAACATCGACCATTTGTATTTGGTCAAAGACGGTCTTGATATTGGAAAACAAAGAATCCAGCCACATGGACACGGTTGGCCGGTGACAAACAATATTGAAGAATGGAAATGGGCTGAGTAAGGTGGGGAAGGTAGAGATCAAAAAACTAGGAATCTTTGTTTTTTTGAAATGTATAAGAATGGCAACTTTATTAGTTGCTATTTGTTTCATTTCCTTTCTATTAATAAAAAACTCACCCATTGATCCTATTCAAGCCTATATCGGCGCGGATATGTTAAAAGTCGGACCAGAGCAAAGGGAGAAGATTGCTGAATATTGGGGATTAAATCAACCCATTTTGGTGCAGTTTTTTAATTGGGGCTCTGCGTTGCTGACAGGGGACATGGGGACTTCTATGATCTATCGCCAGCCAGTTTCTGAAGTCATAAGTGAAAGGTTTTTTCATTCCATTGTACTTATGCTAACAGCCTGGATTCTATCTGGAGTGATTGGATTTATAATGGGTGTTGTTGCGGCCATGAAAAAAGATACTTGGATCGATCGTTTGATTAAATGGTATTGTTATTTGCTTGCTTCTACCCCCACATTTTGGATGGGTCTTTTAGTTCTTATTATTTTTTCCGTCTGGCTTGGCTGGTTTCCAGTCGGTTTAGGTGTACCTGCTGGTGTCCTTGCTGAAGATGTTACGATAGGTGACCAAATCAAGCATCTGATTCTTCCAGCAATGACACTTAGTATTGTTGGAGTTGGTAATGTGGCCTTGCATACACGTCAGAAATTAATAGATGTTTTGGCTAGTGAATATGTGCTATTTGCAAGAGCAAGGGGCGAACGAGGCATTATTTTATTTTGGCGACATGGATTACGTAATATTGCAATACCAGCCATCACGTTGCAATTTGCCGGATTTAGTGAGCTGTTTGGTGGAGCCGTTCTAGCTGAGCAAGTGTTTTCCTATCCCGGACTTGGACAAGCAACAGTAGAAGCTGGTTTACGTGGAGATGTTCCATTATTACTCGGTTTAGTATTATTTAGTGCCCTATTTGTTTTTGTAGGGAATTTAATAGCCGATCTGATTTACCATCTGTTAGATCCTAGAATGAGGGGGGGAAGATCGAAATGATTTCACCTCTTAAACTACTAAATAAAAGGCAGAGGATGTTGATTCTTACGATAGTAGCATTTGCCTTTTTAATGAGTGTTGTAGCAATAGGTATTTTCCTTGATGAGGGGAGAATTGCAACAAATCTTGAAAACCGAAATTATCCACCATCTCTGGAACATCCTTTTGGTACAGATTGGCTAGGCAGGGATATGTTTTCACGTACGTTCATGGGTCTTTCATTAAGTGTTGGAGTGGGCTTAATGGGTGCTTTTGGGAGTACATTCATCGCCATTATTCTGGGGATGATGGCTGCTACGATGGGGAAAATGGCTGACCGAATCGTTTCGTGGTTGATTGACCTTTTCTTAAGTGTGCCTCACCTGGTTACTCTTATTCTTATCGCTTTTTCGTTAGGCGGGGGATTTAAAGGAATCGTAATGGGAATTGCACTCACGCATTGGCCTAGCCTTGCTCGTATCATTCGTGCTGAAGTGATGCAAATACGTTCAGCCGAATTTGTTCAAGTTTCTAAAAAGATGGGAAAATCAAATGTGTGGATTGCAACGAAACATATTTTTCCACATGTTATTCCGCAAATTGTCGTTGGATTTATGTTGTTGTTTCCCCATGCCATCCTACATGAAGCAGCTGTCACTTTTTTAGGGCTTGGACTATCCCCGCATAAGCCGGCTATTGGAATTATTCTTTCAGAATCGATGAAATATTTGTCTTCTGGAATGTGGTGGCTCGCATTTTTCCCTGGACTTTGTTTACTTCTCGTTGTGCGTACATTTGACGTAATAGGTGAAAAATTACGTATTCTCATTGATCCAAATCGAGCTCATGAATAAAGAAGAATTAGATAAAGTAAGGGAAGCACCTACATTATTTTTATAAAGGAGAAATGTATGCCTATTCTTGAAGTAGAAAATTTATCCGTTTCATTCAAACAGTATACAGTGGGGCTAAAGTATAAAAAAAGTACAGTGATATCAAGTTTAGATGTAACAATGGAAGAAGGGGAAATCCTTGTGGTAGTGGGAGCAAGTGGATCGGGGAAAAGTTTACTTGCCCATGCCATATTAGGGATTCTTCCTAGCAATGCTATAACGAGTGGTGTTATTAAATATGCAGGAGAGGAATTAACGCCTGCTCGTCAACGTGTGTTACGTGGTAGTGAAATCGCATTAATTCCTCAATCGGTCAATTATCTTGATCCACTTATGCGCGTCGGCTCACAGGTTCGAACATCCGTTAAGAATGGGAATGCTCAAGCGAAACAAAGAGAAGTTTTTAATCGTTATCACTTAAAAACTGAGGTAGAGAAGATGTATCCATTTCAATTATCAGGGGGTATGGCTAGAAGAACACTTGTAGCAACTGCGATGGTTAGTGGAGCCCGGGTAATCATCGCTGATGAACCAACACCTGGCCTTGATTCTGCTGTTATATCAGAAGCACTTAACCATTTAAAGGAATTTGCTGACAATGGATGTGCTGTCATGCTTATAACACATGACATTGAATCAGCGCTCAAAATTGCTGATAAAATTGCGGTATTTTATGCAGGAACAACCGTGGAAATTTCGCCCGTTGAACATTTTAGTGGAAAGGGTGAGCAGTTAAGACACCCTTATAGCAAAGCGTTATGGCGTGCGTTGCCGCAAAATGATTTCATCCCTATAGCCGGTTCACAACCACACCCAAATCAATTGCCATCTGGATGTTTATTTGCCCCTCGTTGTGAAATGGCTGCACCTGATTGCGAAAAAGTACGACCAGTGATGAGAAATCTACGTAATGGAATGGTGAGATGTAATCATGCAACTTAGAGCGCAAAATATTGCCTTTCGTTATGGAAAAGAACCTTGGCTATTTAAACATGTCAATTTCACATTAAATTCAGGGGAAATTGTTGGTTTAGTTGGACCTAGTGGATATGGGAAAACAACGCTTTGCCGGATATTAGCTGGCTATGAGGAACCATTTGAAGGAACGATAACGTTAGATGGATACCCTGTGCAAAAGAAAGGGTATCACCCAGTCCAACTAGTGTTTCAACACCCGGAAAAAGCGATTAACCCTCGTTGGAAAATGGGCAAAATTCTAAACGAGGGATGGCAGCCAAGTCAAGAATTACTTGAAGTATTAGGGATTGAGCAAGAATGGTTAACAAGATGGCCAAATGAACTATCTGGAGGGGAGTTACAAAGGATTTGTGTTGCTCGAGCTCTTGGCCCCAATACTCGGTTTCTAATTGCCGATGAAATGACAACCATGCTTGATGCAATCACACAGGCACAAATTTGGCAGGCTGTCATGGGTATAGCCAAAAAGAGAGAGATGGGCATAGTCGTTGTCAGTCATGAAGCTAAGCTAATTGAACGACTTTGTCATCGAGTGATTGAGTTAAATCATTTTAATTAATGGTAGCTTTGAAATAAAGTTTGAGCAAAAATACCTCACAAACCCGTATTTTACGACCCCTTTTACTTCTTATTCAATAATTGGGTGCTTTTCTTTAATATCACAAATGATAACTAAGCCGAAAATATGGAAGTTTTCATTCGTTTTATGCATATTTTTGGCTTTTTTTATATTCAAAAAACATACTGCTATAAACAGCGTTTCTAATTGCCTCGTGAAACAATTAATATAGAATGATAGAAACTTTTCATCTTATTTAATCGTATAATAGAAAAATCGATTGAAAAGGGGATTACTATATTGGATATAAGTTTTTTCTGGATTGGAATTGGATTAATTGGTTTAGGCTATTTCATTGGGGATGGATTAAAGAATTTTAAGAACCCTAAAGGAAGTCCAACACAATATCCTACATTAATTAAAGAAAAGGATTTGCATCTTTATTTAGGTTTAAGTAAAGAGGAGGTAAGCGAACTGTTAAGCAAATATCCTGATGCACCAAAGGTTGAGTTGAAAGGAACTACATATTATCCCTATCGGCATTTTTTAGATTGGATATCTTCTGTGGAAATTTATAAAAATTAACTAATTGGGTTAAACGGTAAAACAATGGAGGGCTGTCTCAACAAGGATTAAGTTACTTGTCTATGAGACAGTCCTCCGTGTATTAGGCTGAATTAACCATGATTCCAGCCACTTGCTGCAGCCGGCTGTAAAAAAATTCGCCTGCAGGATGTTGATCCAAGCCTACTTCTTCAAAGGCCTCCTTCATACAACGAAGCCAGCACTGGGCTCTTAATGGCGTAATTTCAAAAGGAAGATGACGCTGCCTCATGGCAGGCGGTCCGAATTCTTGACTGTAGAGAGCAGGTCCTCCAGTGAACTGGGTCAAAAACATTCGCTGTTTTCGCATGATTTCTTTAATGTTTCCTTCAAACAAAGGACTTAATTCTGGATTACTGTATACCTTTGGATAAAAAGCACGAACTAATTCCTCTATCTTTTCCGCACCGATTTGGTCATATAATGTAGATAAATTTGATTCACTCATCTTATGAACTCCCTTATTCAATATGTTTATATTATAAACGATTGAATATTTTCCGATTGTGATTTACTTCATACTCTGTAGAAAACATTTGGATATGGAACTTCTTTTACTTACAATTCCTGAGTGATAATTGATGTCAAAGATTATTTATCAGACGTAACTTTATTAATGGCTCTGTTAGCGACAAATGTTGAAAATAGCCTCTGTGACATATGGGCAGCTATTTTATTCAGCATGAATAACTTACTGAACGCATGCCACAGAGGAATTCGAAGCGCTAACATTAATGTTTAACAGAGCCTTATTAATAATAAAGGACTATTTTAATTGTTTTAGATAGAAAGAGGGGGGGAACCCCTCTGTTACTGCTGTATTTCATGATTAATAACGGAATAAATAATCTGTTTAATAGGTTGTTCAATACGGGAATTTTTTCTGTACTGTACATAGATATTATTTGGTACATTTTCAACTTTCTTTATTCGTTTCATCACGACTTTCATTTGGTCAAACTCATTTACTCCAAGTGAGGATGTAATTCCCACTCCAATACCGCTTCCAACAATTGATTTCACCATTTCGTTATTTCCAACTTCAATTCTTTTTATTTGCGGGACTCCGATAAGTTGTTTTTCAATTTCCGCCCAAATAGGCGTGTGACGCTGATAACAAATCAGCGTTTCCCCTTCTAAATCCTCTGGTACAATGACTTCTTTGTTTGCCAATCGATGATCCTTCCCACAAATAAGGATTAACTGATCTTCAAATAAAAATTCCGAAACGATATCAGGTTGTTGTGTATAGGCATTCCTTGTAAAAACAATATCTAGTTCCCCGGAGGTAATTTGCTCGTTTAACCGAAGAGAATCAATCCCCTCAAAGATAGAAACCTCTAAATCCTTTATAGATAAGATAGAAGTGATTAACTCTGTTAAAAATGAATAGGAAAAACCAGGAGAAAAACCAACCTTTACATGATGAAATTTAGCATGCCGAGTAGCCTCAATGGAATGCTTCATATTAGCTATGATTGTTTTAGCATAATCAAGAAATACTTTTCCTTCCTTGGAAAGAGCCAGATTTTTCCCATCCTTTTCAAATAATTTACACCCTAGTTCGTATTCCAAATTTTTAATTCTGGCCGATGCAGTAGGTTGTGAGACGTTTAATGCTTCTGCTGCTTTGGAAAAACTTTTATGTTCAATAACCGAAAAAAATGTATCTAATTGTACTGTGTCCATGAAGAGCTGCTCCTTATCATAGAATACTTATTTTGAAAATCAAAAGTGTGAAAGTAAATGATAGATTTACAACAACCTAAAGGAAAAACTTAGAGGAAACCACATTTCGAATAAGTTTTTTCTGTTAGATTTTAATAGAAAATGAAGCTATACTTGAGATAAGTCAAACAGATGGAAAATTCAAATCATTCTATCTATAAGATATAATTATACACTATTTTAATTGTTGGCATGTGAAATATCAAATAGCTGACGATCAAAACCTATTATTAAAATAGTAATATAAGGAGGATTACGATGTATCAATCAAAAAATATTGAGGTTAATGGCATTTCAACACACTATCTTGAAAGCGGGCAAGGTGAACCGATTCTTTTAATTCATGGATCAGGTCCAGGGGTTACAGCTGAAGCGAACTGGAGATTAGTTATTCCGAGACTTTCTGAGAATTTTCATGTATACGCACCGGATATTGTAGGTTTTGGCTATACAGAAAGACCTGAGGATATCCAATATGGAGTTGAAACATGGACCAATCACTTAATTAGTTTTATTGAAACGATTGGAGAAAGTCGTGTTCATATTATCGGAAATTCACTTGGAGGAGCATTAGCCTTACATATTGCGAATAAGAGACCTGATTTAGTGAACAGAATGGTTCTAATGGGGGCAGCAGGCCTGCCGTTTATGGTGACTTATGGTTTAGATAAAGTTTGGGGTTATGAACCAAGTGTAGAAAATATGAAGAGATTACTAGAAATTTTTGCTTACAACCAAGATTTTGCTACAGATGAGTTAGCTCAATTACGATATGAAGCTAGCATTCAACCAGGCTTACAGGAAGCTTTCTCAAAAATGTTTGCTGAACCTCGTCAAGAAAAACTGAATCAACTTGCCTTACCTGAGGAGCAGCTTAAGAAAATAGAACAACCTGTTTTAATGATTCACGGGCGGGAAGATATTGTCGTTCCTTATAAAGAAACAAGTTTAAGATATTTAGAACTACTTCCAAATTCTGAGCTTCATATTTTTTCAAAATGTGGACACTGGACTCAAATTGAGAAAAAGAACGAATTTGCTGAGCTTTGTGAAAACTTCTTTCTTCGGAATTAATCCATATCATTCTTTCAAAAGATTACATTCTAAAATGATATATGTAAACGGATTCAAAGATTAACATGAAGAGGTGTTGAGCAATGTCTATTCTAACAAATCACCCATCTTTTACAGGTCAAGTCGTGATTGTTACAGGTTCATCGCGTGGAATAGGAAAGACCATTGCAAGTAGCTTTGCGAGAGAAGGAGCAAAAGTTCTCATAACCGGTACCGAGGAGGAGCGTACCAAACAGGCAGCAGCTGAAATTGCTGAACAGTCGGCAGGAGAAATTGATTACTTTGTGGGTGATCTTTCTCTTGAAGAGAGTGTTACAGCAATGGTAGAGAAAACGGTAACTAAATGGAGAAAAATTGATATCCTTGTTAATAATGCTGGAGGCGGGGTTATAAGACCATTTTTAGAACAAACTCCAGAAACCCTGAAAACGACAATCGATCGAAATCTTTGGACATGCTTGTGGTCCTGTTATAAGGTTCTTCCTTACATGGTTGAGCAAAAGTTTGGAAGAGTCATAAACATTGGTGCAGACTCTGTTCGTAATGGACTATGGGAGCATGCGGCCTACAATGCAGCAAAAGGCGGTATGCATGCCTTAACGACAGGACTGGCCCGGGAGTTTGCGCAGTATGATATTACGGTTAATACCGTTGCGCCGCCAGCGGTGGAGTCAGGGGCTTTAGAGTTATATAAACAAAAACAACCGGAAACGGCGAAGAAAATGATTGATATCATTCCAAAAGGCAGAGGTGCCTACGAAGAGGAAATAGCTGATTCTGTTCTGTTTTTAGCCTCTGAAAAAACAACTTTTATTACAGGTCAAGTCATTAGTGTTAATGGCGGCAGTACAATGCTTTAATACACATGTTAATAATAGAGGGGCGTGAATGGGGAATTGATTGTTGATGTTCATACTCATTTTGTACCTGAACACTTACCTGACATGGGTAATCGGTTTGGCGGTGATCGATGGCCGGCTCTAAAGTGTAGTTGCGGACAAACCCACCATAAACAGATCATGATTTCGGGAAAACACTTCAGAACCATCACCGACCAATGCTGGAGTCCTGAAAGAAGAATAACCGATATGAATCAAGAGGATATTACGATACAAGTGTTATCACCCATGCCGGAATTATTATCCTATTGGTTTAAAGCTGAGGATACACTAGAATACTCACGCTATATTAATTTTGAATTATCGAAGTTTATCGAGAATGATTCAAATCGTTTTATTGGTCTTGGGATGGTCCCATTACAAGATCCTGAATTAGCGGCCAAAGAATTAAAAAGATTAAAAAATGACTTCGGTTTAAAAGGCGTTGAAGTAGGTACGAATATTAACGGCAGATTGATTGGAGATCCATTTTTCACACCATTTTTTGCAGAAGCGGAAGCTGAAGATATTTCAATCTTTATCCATGCCCTGCATCCAATTGGTAAAGAGCGAATCGTTGGACCTCCTGCCTTATCAGCTATTATTGGCTTTCCAACTGAAAATGCTTATGCCGTGGCTTCACTGATTACAGGAGGAATCCTAGAAAAATTTCCAAATTTAAAAATTTACGTTAGTCATGGTGGAGGAACCTTCGCTGCCTTATTACCTCGATTAACTTTTGGTTGGGAAAAGATGGAGGAAATAAGAAAAGTTTGTCCCCATCCACCAAGCTATTATGCCAAGAAAATGTATTACGATACTTTAGTGTATGACACCAACACGCTCCGTTATTTAATCCAACAGTTCGGTTCCAGTCAATTAATGATAGGGTCGGATTATCCTTTTCTAATCAGAGAGGAAAACCCAGGACATTGGATTCATGAGTTGAACATAAGTCAAGAAGAGAAAGACATGTTGACGTATAAAAATGCCTGCAATATATTCAGAATATTATGAATTATAAATAATTTATGGAATGATGAGGAGGAATTTTTATGAAAAAGTTTGTTGTTGAAGATAAGTTGAACTCCGAATTTTTAGTTCATCGCAGTGTTTTTACAGAACAGCAAATCTTAGAACGAGAGAAAAAAGAAATCTTCAGTAAGTGTTGGCTATATATCGGGCATGAATCAGAAATACCGAAAAATGGAGACTTTGTTCGAAGAAAAGTAGGCGGAAGAAATCTATTATTTACACGAGGCAGTGATGGTGTAGTTAGGGCTTTATACAATTCTTGTACACACCGCGGGGCACTTGTTTGTCGTGAAAATAAAGGGAATACAAAGGTGTTCCGCTGTTTCTATCACGCATGGAGCTTTACGAATAAAGGGGAATTAGTTGGAATGCCAGGTAAAGATGGCTTTTCTGAAACCTTTAACTGTAATGGATCCAAAAATTTAAAAGAGGTTACTAGGCTTGAATCCTATCGTGAATTTGTTTTCGTCAATTTCGATGACAACGCGATTTCGCTTGACGACTATCTAGGAAATGCAAAAGAATATCTTGATTTAGTTGCTGATCAGTCAGAATTAGGTATGGAAGTATTACTAGATCCACAGGAATATAGCGTCCGTGCAAACTGGAAGCTTTTATCTGAAAATAGCGTAGATTCTTATCACGGCATGCCGACGCATAAGACTTATTTTGAAATTGTGGCAACACGGGGCGGAGAATTGTCGAAGGGTGATCTACAGGGGGTGGGACTTGATCTAGGTAACGGCCACGCAGTAGTGGAATATACAGCACCTTGGGGAAGACCTGTCGGACGCTGGATTCCAGCCTGGGGGGAAGAAGGGCAGAAAGAAATCGATGAAATCACTCGTAAATTAGAAAATAAATTTGGAAAAGAAAGAGCGGAAAGGATTACCCAAAAGAATCGCAATCTCCTTATTTTCCCTAACTTGGTTATCAATGATATTATGGCGATCACCATTCGTACGTTCTATCCCATTGAACCAGGGTATATGGAAGTGACAGGCTATGCTTTAGCTGCAAAAGGAGAAAATGAGGAATTTAGACGGAGAAGAAATGATAACTTCTTGGAGTTTATTGGTCCAGGAGGGTTTGCTACTCCAGATGATAATGAAGCACTTGAGCTTTGTCAGGAAGGGTTCTTGAACAATCAAGAGGTAGAATGGAATGATATTTCTAAAGGAATGATTCGTGAGCAGCCACTTTCTAATGATGAAGAACAAATGCGTGGATTTTGGAGAAAATACAATGAAATCCTTTCCAATTCAAATTCTATAAACGTTGAAGAAGAGAAGGTGAAAGGATGAATATCACACGTCAAGCCATAGAGGATTTCTTATACATGGAAGCTGAACTTTTGGATGAGTGGAAATTAGAAGAGTGGGCGACCTTATTTTCATCTAACGGCTCCTATCTCATCCCGCCGATTGGAAACCCTAATGCAGACTCAGCTAAGTCTCTTTATCTCGTAAACGATGATAGAGCACGGCTTGAACAGAGGGCATTACGATTGTTAAAAAAAGAAGCCCATGTAGAATATCCGCACTCTTCAACGCTGAGAAATTACAATAATGTTCGAATGGTAGACCAAGATGAGAATTCTATTTCTGTTAAATGCAATTTTACCACCTACCGATCAAAACGAGCAGATCTTGATTCTTTCATTGGCGTCCTAGAATACAAATTGGTAATTGAAAATGAACAGTTAAAGATAGAGGAAAAGAAAGTAGTATTGAAGCTTGAAAGTTTACGTCCACAAGGAAAAGTAAGTTTAATATTATAAGAAAGATAGGGGAGATTTAGATGTTTCGATATAAAAAAATTGGGTATGTAGCATTAAATGTAAGTGATGTTGAGAAATCAACAGAGTTCTATGATCAAATGGTTGGCTTGCAGCATGTGGAAACGAATGAAAAGGGAATATCCTTTTTCCGTTGCAGCAATGACCATCATAATCTTATCTTGTATCCATCACAGGAGCCGGGTATCAAAAGAGTAGGCTTCCAATTAGAAAATGATAAGCAACTTGAATTGGCTTACCAAGAGTTTGTGAAAAACGGTTTAAATCCAAGAGAAGTGTCACAGGAGGAGCAGAAGGAACTGAAACAAGGGCGCACCTTCCGTATTGTTGAACCGAATACAGGATTAGAGTTAGAGTTTTATAGCAAAATGATGCATATGATTAAAAACTTTGTTCCGAAACATACGAAAATCCAACGATTAGGGCATGTGGTTCTAAATACAGTTGATGTCGATAGTACAATAAAGTTCTTTACTGAACAATTGAACTTTATTGTTTCTGATCATTTGGGTGAAAATGCTTGGCTGCGTTGTTTCCCAAATCCATATCACCATTCCTTTGCCTTGATTAAAAATACCGAGAATAAATTACACCATGTCAATTTTATGGTGGAAGATATTGATGATATTGGAATTGCGAGAAATCGTGTGTTAAATAGCGATGTTCCTATCGCATTTGGTCCAGGACGTCATGAGCCATCGGAGAGTATCTTCTTCTATTTCTTAGACCCTGATGGAATGACTATGGAATATAGCTTTGGGATGGAAGAGTTTCCAGAAGAAAATGCCAGAGATGCCCGCTTACTTGAGCCAAGTCCATGGACGCTAGATAGATGGGGCGGCAAACCTAGTCCGGAATTTGCATCAAAAGGAAAAATTGAGGAAAAGTTAAGTCTTATAGAAAAATAAAGTCTTGATAGACGAACAGTAATAGAAGCAGGCCAAAGCCTGCTTCTATTTTTAAATTGAAGAAGAGTTATTCATTCTTTTGAATACTGCGAGACCAAATAATAACAGGAATCAGCAGCAAGGCAAGGATCCCTCCAGAAAGGGAAAGTGCCGCATAACTCGTATGCGCTGCTACCATCCCTGAAAGCGCACCCCCGGATGCTCCGGCTAAAGCAATCAGGATGTCTACGGTTCCCTGTGTTTTTGCACGATTGAAAGGAGTCGTTGAATCCACAATGAGGGTGGTGCCGCTGATTAAGCCAAAATTCCAGCCAAGTCCAAGTAACGATAGAGCCATAATCAATACAAACATGGAATCTGCGGGTGCAAAGGCAGCTGTGACACCGGCAGCCAGAAGAGTGATTCCTGCGGCAATGGCCATTTTCGTTCGTCCTATTTTATCGACAAGGATCCCTGTTACGAGTGAGGGAAGGTACATGGAGCCAATATGAAAGCCAATGACCATTCCTACTGCACTTAAATCATGACCATGACTTCTCATATGCACAGGTGTCATCGTCATAATGGCAACCATGACAATTTGGGTGAAAAGCATAACAGAAGCCCCGGCTATGATTCCACGTTTGTTATTTGCAAGCTCCGTAGCATTCGGGTGTAAAAGATTCTTATCTTTGGTGTTCTGTCCATCTGCAATGGCCTTTGCCACAATGAGCGGATCTGGCCGCAGGAAAATCAAATGGACCAAACCAGCAAGAATGAATGCTGCAGCAGCAAGGATGAAAGGACCTGCAAGGGCAGGAACACCAATTTTCACTGCAACATCACCCATTACCTCAACCAAATTAGGCCCTGCGACCGCACCTAACGTAGTTGAAACCATGGCAATGCTAACCGCTGTTGCTCTTTGTGTGGAATGTGCTAAATCAGTTCCCGCATACCTTGCCTGTAGATTTGTCGCTGTGCCGCTTCCATAGATAAGCAGGGAAGCGAATAGAAGGATGATATTATTCGTTAAGGCGGCAATAATGACCCCAATGGCACCTATTCCACCAGTCAAAAATCCAGCTGCCAGTCCGGGACGCCGCCCAAAACGCTGCGATATCCGTCCAATCAAATAGGACGCCGCAGCAGAACCAAGTGTAAATAAGGCAATAGGAAGCCCTGCAAACTGATTGGTTCCTAACATATCCTCAGCAAGCAGTGCTCCGACCGTTATCCCTGCTGCAAGACCCGCTCCGCCAAAAATCTGGGAAATCACCACAATAAACAGCGTCCGTCGATATAATTGTTTCTGCTTTTCAACAGAGTGAATGCAACTCTGTGAAGATGACACCTGACGCTCCATAGCTTTCGATTTATTTGATTTCACGATTAACCTCTTTCCGAAGGAATTGAAATCGGTACATCCTTCTAGACTATTAAAATGAGAGTTGATATTTCTTCCACTATTATCTTTCATTGAAAGCAGGTTAACAATAGTAATATCAAAATGTTGTTTTCAGTATCTTTCCTGGTATATACAAGGTGACCTATAAAAAATCATGCTGTACATAAAAAGAAACTAGGTCAGTAACCTAGTTTGCTTATCACTATAGTATAAATCTTACATACTTAATAACAGGCTTGTTTGTGTTTTAACTCCATTACATCAGATCAATGGCAGCCTTTCATTGGAAAGTATTATTCAAATCCCTCAACTGATACTTTTTGAGCTTTCGATATAAGGTGGATCTTGCCATTCTCAACTCTTTAGCAACAGCTGAAATATTCCATTTGCTATGAATCAAAAGCTTTCTTATTTGCTCCATTTCTGTTTTTTCCATAACAGAAAAGCTATCATGTTCCACCTTGTCAAGTGCTGGCTGTGGTTGAACATGGGCCAGATAATCGGGCAAGTGCCTGACATCAATCTCTGCTGAATCACTAAAGATGACAGCATGTTCCAAGGCATTTCTTAATTCTCGAATATTGCCCGGCCATTTATAACTTAAAAAGAAGCTTTCCGTTTTTTCTGCTAAACGAAGCGACAGAGTTTTATTATATTTCTCAGCAAATAAACGTAAATAGTGATGGCTGATAGGGATAATATCTTCTGTTCTCTCAGATAAGGAGGGAACGGAAAAGGAGATTACATTCAGCCTGAAAAATAAATCTCGTCGGAACAATCCTTCCTCAATCATCGCCTCTAAGTTTCTATGCGTTGCTGCAATTACTTTAACGTCGATTGTAATGGTCTTGGATGAACCTAACCTTGTCAATTCTTTTTCCTGAAGAACACGAAGTAAATGCACTTGCAGATCGAGTGGCATTTCTCCAATTTCATCTAAAAAGATGGTACCGCCGTTCGCTTCTTCGAATTTACCCTTCTTTCCTTCTTTTTTTCCTCCAGTAAAGGTACCGCTTTCATACCCAAATAGTTCACTGCCGATGAGCTCTTTCTGCATGGCACCGCAATTAATCGCGATAAAGGGTTTATCACTTCTTGAACTAACATCATGAATATATCTGGCAATTAATTCTTTCCCTGTGCCTGTTTCACCTGTTAACAAGACAGGGGTGGTGACCAATGCAATCTGCCGGCATTTATGTAAAATTTCTTTCATTTCCACAGACTCACCAATCAACTGATGATCCTTTGCTTGAGCTAGCGCTAGCATGCTGGATGATGCCTTAGCTTTCTTGTTTAAAATAGCCGCATAACCAACTTCTTCATAATTGATGATAATGGGTTCTAGGTGGATAAATTGATACTCTTTCGCTTGATTAAAGAAAGAAGCTGGATTCTGAAGAAGTTTTTTTATCTTTAGATGGTTCTCAAAAGTTGATTCTTTTTTCAATTGAAGGACATTCAATAATGTTCGATCTCCATTTACTAGAACGGCATCGTTGCTTATGACAAGTACAGAATGCTCCCTGTATTTGAATGTATATTGATGGTAATATTCTTCGAGCTTCGTATATTTGCTTCGATACTTAAGCTGAAGTTGTTGTTCAATCATTTGAGCGAGGGAGACGGCTAATCCGAGTGTATGAGGTTGTGTGCTTGGCCAAAATCCTGTAAAGTCAATGGCTCCAATGGCATTTTTGGTATATGGATGAAAAATAGGTGATGCAGAACAAGTCATAGGATGAAAGCCTTCACAGAAATGTTCAGCAGAAAATACTTGAATGGGTTTTTTAGAAACAATGCTTGTACCAATAGCATTCGTTCCTGCTGCATTTTCACTCCAATCCATCCCTGGCAAAAAATTGATTCTCTCTGTCTTTCTAATAAGTTCCTTTTCGCCTTTTAAATAGAGCATTTTTCCACTTTCATCATTAAGAGTAATTAAATAGCCCGTACCAATTAATTTATCATAAATATTATCAATAATCGGTTTAGCTGTATGGTACAGTTCGGATTCTGACAGAAGGGTTTCTAGTTCAAACGAAGTTAGTGCTGTTCTTGCTTGTTTTTGTTCCGGATTAATTCCGATAGAATGACAGCGGCTCCATGAATGCAGGATATCGCGGCGAACGATATTTTCCAGATTTTCACCATTAGTAGGATTTGTGATGAAGGTTTCCCATTTATGTTTGATTTCACTAACTTTATTCGATAAATCCTTTGTGGAAAAAATAGAGAGAAAAGGGTTATCCAACTTGTATGAAACCTCCTTATATAAATTTAGAATATTTTTTACAAGCAATCAGTGAATATAGATGAATGTGAAACAATGGGTCGTTTAATATTTCAAATATTCAGTATATTTAAAATATTAAACGACCCAGCAGGCTAAATCAATAGTTAATTGACTGTTTTGATAAAACAATCTGTAGCGCTACATGTGTTGCAAAATAATACAGGTTGATTGAACAGTTTTTTTTCTATTATCTCTCACATTATAAAGGATGTATTGGAAAGCCTGTAAGTGGTAAAGAACGGGTTCGTTTTTTGACTCATCTAAATTTTTATAAACCATGCTGAAGCCTTTGAGATAGGGTGAAAAGTCTAATGAAATGGGGATTTTGCTTAGATAAAGCCCATTTGTAGCTGAGTAACATAAGCCATTCTTAACCCCTTTTTATATAAAAAATTTGAAAATGACGGAAAGTTGGCACGCTGCTTGCTAGATTACTAGTGACAGCAATAATAAGACTGCTATTTTTACATAAACTGCTGTTTAATCCATTTACTTTCAATTGAAGGGAGAGCGTTTTATTTGGCTAAATCTCAAATTCTTGCTATTGATGCCGGCGGTACTATGACAGACACGTTCATTATTGATGAAAAGGGAGATTTTGTCGTCGGTAAGGCACAAACTACTCCGCTAGACGAGCATATTGGACTATTAAACTCTGCTAGAGACGCTTTGAGCCAATGGGATGCGAAAATGGAGGACGAATTCCCGAACCTCTTAGCAGGGGTTTATTCTGGAACGGCAATGCTCAACCGCCTCGTTTCCAGGGTTGGACGGCGAGTTGGATTAGTAGTAAATAAAGGGATGGAGGATAACCACCGAATGGGACGAGGGCTTCAATCTTTCCTTGGCTACTCCTATTCGGACAAGATTCATATCAATACCCATCACTTTGACCCGCCGCTTGTTCCAAGAAAATGGACTGTTGGCGTTACTGAGAGGGTAGACCTTTTCGGAAATGTGGTCATTCCACTTTATGAGCATGAAATTGAACCAGCTATTCAAAAATTGATTGATGAGGATGTAGAAGCGATTGTTGTCAGCTTACTGCATTCCTATAAATATCCTGCTCACGAAAGAAGAATTCGTGATATCGCGGAACAAATTGTTGCAAAGGCAAATAAAGACATTAAAGTGTTTGCAACGGTTGATTACTATCCGGTTCGAAAAGAATCCCACCGGACAAATACAACGATTGTAGAAGCCTATGCGGCGGAACCTTCTCGTCAAACACTGGCAAATATTGATAAAGCTTTAAGGGAAGCAGGAACCGATTTTGACCTTCGGATTATGGCTAGTCACGGCGGCACGATCAGTATTAAAGCCAATGAATTGGCAAGAACGTGCGTATCGGGTCCAATTGGAGGCATGGTTGGCGCCAAATACTTAGCTGAACAGCTCGGCTTGAAAAATGTGGCTTGCTCTGATATTGGAGGAACAAGCTTTGATATTGGTTTGATTACACAAGGAGAATTAGCCATCAATGCAAGTCCTGATATGGCCCGTCTGGTTTTATCATTGCCGCTTGTTTCAATGGATACAACAGGTGCGGGTACAGGAAGCTTCGTTCGAATTGATCCAAACTATGGAAATATTACACTAGGACCGGACAGTGCGGGATCCCGTGTGGGCGTTTGTAACCCTGAAGGCGGACTGGATACGGTGACCGTTTCAGATTGTCACGTCGTACTTGGTCTAATTAATCCAGATAATTTCATTGGCGGAGTCATTAAGCTTTCAAAAGCTAAAGCCTATGAAGCGGTGAAAACACAAATTGCTGATCCGCTTGGTTTAACCGTTGAGGATGCAGCATACGGGGTAATCGAATTATTAGAATCACAGCTTCGAAACTATCTTGAGTCGATGATTCTAGGAAAAGGGTATTCTCCTTCTCAATATGTTTGCTTCTCTTACGGCGGCGGTGGTCCGTTGCACACAGCAGGCTATACGAAGGGACTTGGTTTTGAAGATGTTCTAATTCCTGCTTGGGCTGCTGGGTTCTCAGCATTTGGCTGCGGCGCGGCAGATTTCGAATATCGATATGACAAAACATTGGATTTAAATGTTGATGATGGAGCAGAGGATTCTGATGCGTTACTTGCGGGCAGAGAATTACAAGCCGCATGGGATGAATTAAAGACCAAAGTAACAGAGGAATTTAGGAAAAATGATTATCAGCCAGAGGATGTTGATTTTCGTTTGTTATTCCGGATGCAATATCAAGGACAATTGAACGATCTCGAAATTGAAGCTCCGATTTCATCCTTCAATTCTGTCGAAGATTGGGAAAGCCTTGTAAGGACCTTTGAAGAGACCTATGCACGTGTCTATGCAAAAGCTGCACTTTCACCAGAGCTAGGCTATTCCATCACAGGTGCGATTGTTCGTGGTGTGGTTGAAGTGGCAAAACCGCAAATTCCACAGGAACCATTAGCCGGTGAAATACCGCCTCGTGACGCTTTTATAGGCTACCGCGAAATTTATTGGGATGGTGAGTTCCTGCAAGCAGAGATTTATGAAATGGAAAAATTATTGCCAGGTAACAAAATTTCTGCCTTTGCCATTCTTGAATCCACAGCAACAACATTAGTCGTTCCGCTCGGATTTGAGGCTTATCTTGATGAAAACCGTATTTTCCATTTAAGGGAATTAAAATAATAGCTTTCAAACCATTCAATTCAATTTAAGGGGGTATTACATTTGGCAAAAACTCTTGAGGATCTACAAGGCAAAAAAACGATCGGCTGGGACGGAAAAACACTAAAGCAAATGCGGAAGGAAATGGATGAAATTAGTCGAGAAACGGGTCATTATGCTGGTTTAAAGACCCTTCCGTTTAAGGAAAGCGACCCGATTCGCTTTGAAAAAATCTATTCCAAGCTGCGCGGCGGTGTAGTTCATGCAAGGGAAACAGCTAAAAAGGTGGCGGCATCTCCAATCGTCGAACAAGAAGGGGAATTGTGCTTTAGCTTGTACACACCTGAAGCCGATTCGATTGTTACCTCAACGGGAATTATTATCCACGTAGGGACGATGGGTGCGGCGATTAAATTTATGATTGAAAACGATTATGAAGAAAATCCTGGTATTGCAGATAAAGATATTTTCTGTAATAACGATAACCATGTAGGAAATGTTCATACATGTGATGTTCATACCCTTGTTCCGATTTTCTGGGAGGGAGAAGTAGTCGGCTGGGCCGGCGGTGTAACGCACGTAATTGATACAGGAGCCTCTGCACCGGGAAGTATGCCAATGGGTCCAGTTCAGCGATATGATGATGGTTATCAAGTCACATGCCGAAAAATTGGTCAAAATGACACGTTATCTAAAGATTGGCTGCTAGAAAGTACAAGGTCCGTACGTGCCGTTAAATATTGGACTTTGGATGAAAAAACCCGTATTGCCGGATGTCACATGATCCGTGACCTTGTACTAGATGTTATTAAGGAAGAAGGCGTTGACGCGTATAAAGAATTTATGCGTGAGATTATCGAGGATGGACGCCGCGGTTTCGTAAACCAAGTAAAAACGATGTTAATTCCAGGAAAATATCGTCAAGCATCATTTGTAGATGTACCGTTTAAGGATTTAGATCTTCCTTCCTTTGCGAAGCTGAATACAATTATTCATACACCTTCTGAAATTACTGTTCATAAGGATGCTAAGTTTGAAATTGATTTTGAAGGAGCAAACCGCTGGGGCTGGCACCCATTCAATGCCACACCGGTTTCGATTACGAGTGGAATCTGGGTTATGCTTTCCCAAACGCTTGTCCCAAATGACCGGATAAACGATGGTGCCTATTACGCAAGTAAGTTTGGTATTCCATATGGATCCTGGTTTAATCCGGATGATATTCGGTCTGCCCATTCGAATACATGGCATGCGCTTGTTGCGGCATGGTCGCCATTATGGCGGGGCCTAAGCCGTTCTTACTTTGGTCGCGGATATTTAGAGGAAGTAAACGCTGGAAATGCACATACCTCTAACTGGCTGATGGGCGGAGGATATGATCAATATGGTCAATTATCTGCAATGAATAGCTTTGAGACCTCTTCTTGCGGGGTAGGAGCAAGTGCTGTTCAAGATGGAATCAGCCATTCGGCCGCTCTCTGGAATCCAGAGGGAGACATGGGTGATATGGAAATTTGGGAGCTGCTTGAACCTCTTATCTTCCTTGGAAGACAAATTTTACCTGGATCAGGCGGAGCTGGTAAATACCGTGGCGGAAATGGCTGGCAATCGCTTCGTTTAGGATGGGGTGCAGAGGAATGGACGATGTTTGTTGCTGGCTCAGGAGTCATGGCGACAGACTGCGGTCTCATGGGTGGTTATCCGGCATCTGCAGGCTATCGATTCCAAGCGAATAAAACCAATATCAAAGACCGTATTGAGAAAGGTCTACCAATTCCGTTAGGCGGTGATGTCGATCCAGACAATCCAACCTATGAGGAAAATATGGAGGCCGAGGTTGTATACCGTGATAGACAAGCGGTATCAACACAAGAAGAATTTGGTGACTATGATGTGATTATGAACTACCTTCGCGGAGGTCCTGGTTTTGGTGATCCGCTTGAAAGGGATCCAAAACAAGTTGAAAACGATTTGAATGAAAAATATATCCTTCTCCGTTATGCAGAACAAGTATACGGATGTGCTTTTACAGAGGAAAATGGCGTCTATACCGTTGATCTTAAAGCTACGGAAGAAAAACGCAAGCAAGTTCGTATGGAACGTTTGAACCGCAGCCAGCCAACTCAAGAGTGGATGAAAGGCGAAAGAACGAAGATTATGAACGAAGAGGCTGCCATTCAGGTGAAACATATGTATGCACAAAGCTTTGCCTTAAGTGAGAAGTTTACGAGTGAATTCAAGAGCTTCTGGAACATCCCTGAAGAATGGATGATTTATGAAGATGATTTAGGTGTACCTACACTAGGTTCACGTATCAATCGATTTAAAAAGAAAAAATAATAAATTGAGACAAAGAGGTGAAGAAAGTGGCAAAATACGATAAAAAAAGAATTGGTGAATTGATAGATGGAACGCTGGAATTTTATCAGTTGAAAGATATGATGACAAGCCATAAAGACCCGGAGCGTTTTGAAATTTATCGGGAGGTTTTGCAGGATCGTGTGAGCTGGGATGATCCCATCCTGCTTCCATATGGGCTGCATCTCTATATTGTGCAAAAAGCAAACGGAGACCGTATAGTCAAATGCGATTGCGGTCACGAATTCTGTGATTATCGAGAAAATTGGAAGCTCCAAGCACGGATTTTTGTGCGGGATACAGAGGAAAAAATGAATGAAATTTATCCGAAATTAATGTCACCGGACCCAGAGTGGCAGGTCATTCGCGAATATTATTGCCCAAGCTGTGCAACGCAGTTGGAAGTTGAAGCCGTTCCTCCTTGGTATCCGATTATTCTTGATTTCGAACCGGATATTGATACGTTCTATAATGAGTGGATTAAGAAACCGCTGCCAACCGTTAAATAGGATGAACTGGTGATTCTCTAGGATGGGAGACCCTTAGGGGTTTCCCTTTATTCATTTTCTAGTTCCGTCAAAGAAGTATGAAAGAATGCTTTCACTGAATAATGAGTTAAGTAGAATGAGTGAAAAGAATGAGTGAAAAGAATGAGAATGGTAAGTTAATAGAAATGAGGGTAGAGAATGAAACAAATAGTCGGCTCTCCATTAGATGCAGTGAAGGATATACACGATGGTGCGGTAATTATGGTTGGGGGCTTTGGTGTATGCGGTATTCCTGAGAACCTGATTCAAGCCCTTTCAGAAACAGGTGTAAAAAACTTAACAGTTATTTCGAATAACTGTGGAATTGATGACTGGGGGTTAGGAATTCTTTTAAAAAGGAAGCAAATCAAAAAGATGATAAGCTCCTATGTGGGTGAGAATAAGGAGTTTGAAAGACAATTTTTATCAGGGGGAATTGAGGTTGAACTTTTGCCTCAAGGAACATTAGCAGAAAAAATTCGCGCTGGAGGAGCCGGGATCCCCGCCTTCTATACACCTGCAGGAGTAGGTACCATTGTTGCTGATGGAAAAGAAGCTCGTACCTTCAATGGGAAAGACTATATCCTCGAGCATTCACTAACAGCTGACTTCAGCTTAGTTTCAGCTTTACGGGCGGATGAAATGGGAAACTTAATCTATAACAAAACGGCACAAAATTTCAATCCAATCATGGCTGCAGCTGGAAGGGTTACGATTGCAGAAGTGGAGGAGATGGGAGACATTCCCGCCGCGCACATTGTAACACCTGGTATCTATGTACAACGAATCGTTGTGTGCAGGAAAGAGAAACGAATTGAAAGACGAACGGTACAGAAAGTGGGGGAAAAAGTATGAGTACTCCAATTGAACAAACGTTAGATATAAGGGAGAAAATTGCCAAAAGAGCGGAAAAAGAGATTGTCTCTGGAAATTACGTGAATCTTGGAATTGGCATGCCGACCTTAATTGCTAATTTTATTAGTAAGGATAAAAGGGTCGTGCTTCAATCTGAAAATGGGTTGCTTGGTATAGGACCATATCCAAAGGAGTCAGAAATAGATCCTGATTTAATTAATGCTGGTAAAGAAACCATTACCGCTGCTAAGGGTGCTTCCTATTTTTCTAGTGCGGAGTCCTTTGCTATGATTCGCGGAGGACATATTGATGTAGCTATTTTAGGTGGAATGGAAGTTTCTGAGACAGGTGACCTTTCCAATTGGATGATTCCTGGAAAAATGATTAAGGGAATGGGAGGAGCAATGGACCTGGTTCATGGAGCCAAAAAGATTATTGTTATCATGGACCATACCAATAAAAAGGGACAACCTAAAATATTAAAAACATGCACTTTGCCCTTGACAGGTAAGGGAGTGGTCCATCGTATTATTACAGAACGGGCAGTGATCGATGTGACAGCATCTGGTTTAAAATTAGTTGAAGTAGCAAAAGGGTATACCATTGACGATATCCAGTCGGTTACAGAGCCGACTCTTCTCATGGATAAATATATAAAATTAGATGCTTATTAATTAAAATCCAGAAATTAAATTTTAAGATTGATTAAGTGGGTATTACTTCTATTTTTGTTCAACTATTATATACATTTTGTTATCTTGGATGAGATTAAGGTGTTTTTAGAAATATTGAAGAAGAAATAAAAAAACAGAAAGGCAGTTTTTTCTGTTAAAGAAGCATGGAATTGAATAAGAATGAGATTTATTTATAAATAAATTTCATTTAAAAAGGAAAGCTCAGAGCGACTCTGAGCTTTTTTTGGGGGATAAAGATGACTTTCTTTTCAAGAATAAAAAGCCTGCCCGCATAATTACATTGACGAAATATTCAAATAGGATGTAAGATAATTGTAAACAATATTGTTGAACTTTGAGATTATAATAATCAGGTGGAGTGTAAAAGGATGAGCCAACAAACGGAAACAGCATACCAATATATTAAAGAAAGAATTCTAGATGGTACGTATAAACCTTCGCAAAAATTAATAGAAGCACAGTTGTCTCAAGATGTAGGAGTTAGTAGAAATACAATCAAAAAAGCGTTATTAATGCTCGCCCGAGAAAATCTAGTTGAACTTGAGAAAAATAAGGGTGCCACGATTAAGTCCTACTCAATGGAGGAAGTTGTGAACTACATGCAAATTAGGGGAGTATTAGAAGGATTAGTAGCTAAAAATGCAACCCAAAAAATAACAGATTCGGATGTACAAGCACTTGATCAAATTGTACAACAAATGAAAAAATTTACAGAAGAAAATGATTTTGATCAATATACATTATTAAATCATGAATTTCATGAAATTATATATAAAGCTTCAGGAAATATGCAGGCCGTTGAAATGATTAATATGATAAAAAACCAATTAAAAAGAATTAATTTTAGAAGTCTTTTACTTCCTGGAAGAAATCAAGAATCACTACAGGAGCACATAAGAATTTATGAGGCATTAAAAAATCGAAATGAAAAAGAAGCTGTTGAAGCAGTTGAACACCATGTTGATCATGTGCGTCAAGTGATTGTCCAAAACTATCAATTTCTTCAGTGAAAATGGATAAAGGATGGACTTCGATTTTCACTGAATATTCAATGGGACCGATGTTTATATTTGCTGGCAGGAAATGATTAAAGTCTTGAGATAGGTGTTATCTCAGGGCTTTTTATGTTTTTTTGGTCTTTAATAAGTAAAAAAATAGGGATTTAGACCATGATTATAAAAATGAAAAATAGCGAAACGAAAATTCTAAAAATTCGGTGATTATTTATTGACAGGTGAATAATCAGAATTTATACTCAAATTGAAAACAAAAATGTTCATCAATTTTGCCCTCAAAATTATTGCTAATCATTTAAACGAATGAAACTTCACACTGTTTCTCAAAAAGAGAGGAGATTAAATAATGAAATCTAGCTATCAAAAACCAATACTTCCACAAATATTAACATTTGAGATGTTAAAGGCTGCTTGTAAAAAAGCAGAAGAGTTAAAAATTAAAGTGACTGTAGCCATTTGTGATGATGGGGGGAATTTAAAATCATTCACAAGGATGGATGGTGCCAGCTTATTGAGCTTAGAAATCTCTCAGAATAAAGCATATACTTCAGCTTCAGGAAGAGCAACCGAGGATTGGTATCCAACCATTAAGAATAACCCGGCTCTTCTTCATGGGATTGTACATACAAACCGCCTCGCTATATTTGGCGGAGGATTGCCAATCTATTTGAATGGTGTGTTAGTAGGAGGGGTCGGTGTTTCTGGCGGTACAGCGGAGGAAGATGTTGAATGCGCTAAAGCAGCCATTTCAGTAATAGAAAAAGTTTTAGAGGAAGAGGGAATTATTTATTCCTAAAATTAAGAAAATAATTTTGTTGATAAAAGTCTAGAACATTTTACTAAAGTAATAGAAGCGACTTCTAAACAAGATTTGGTTAAGGAATCAAGATAGATGGATAGTTTGTTAGTATGAGGGATATTAATGTGGATAAATGGAGGGAGTCTGAATGAGCATTACACGTCAACCAAACTCAAATGGTGTACTTTCGAAAGAAAGATTAGAAAATATTAAAGAAAAGCTTGATCAAGGGTTGTTTCCCCAATGGATGGTCAGTGATCCAGAGGTTTTTGATTTAGAAAAGGATAAGGTATTTGGTTATACATGGCAATATTTAGGGCATGAATCTGAACTAAAGGAGCCTGGGGATTATGTGACTAGATGGTTAATGGATGATCCGGTTTTGTTAGTGAAAAATAAAAAAGGTGAAATTAATGTATTTTTAAACTCATGTTCTCACCGTGGAACTCATTTATGTGCCGCAGATTTGGGGAATAGAAAAACCTTTACCTGCCCATTCCATGGCTGGAGCTTCAATACAGATGGAGAATTAATGGGAGTCATTGCTGGTAATAAAGTCTTTGGCGAAAAAATGGTAAGACCAGAATGGAATTTACGAAAAATTCCACGAGTTGAGACTTATAAAGGACTCATTTTCGGAAATTTAGATAAAAATGCGATGGCGCTTGACGACTATCTAGGTGAACTTAAATGGTACTTTGATTTATTCTTGGCACGTAGTGATGGTGGGATGGAAGTAGTCGGCTCTCCACAGCGCTGGGTTGTCAATACTAATTGGAAGATTGCAGCAGAAAACTTTGGTGGAGATCCATACCATGTAGCAACCACACATAAGTCAACTGTTGAACTAGGTATCAGTCCACAGGATCCGCTTTATGCCAGCTATGGACATCAAGTTCAATTAAATCATGGACATGCAATCAATGTTAGTTCTTCGGATAATGGTTTAAATGTACCTCCATATCAAGGGCTTCCAGAAGAAATGTGGCCAATGTTTGAGAAAAATCTAACGAAAGAACAGTTAGAAGTATATAAAAAAACTGTAGTTATAGTTGGAAACTGTTTTCCAAATTTAGCATTCCACTGTCCAGTACATGGAAACGAAGGGCATTTGCATAACTATTTAACACTGCGTATTTGGAGACCTATTGCACCGGATAAAACTGAAATTTGGGCATGGTTTTTAATTGATAAGGCTGCACCTGAAGAGTATAAACAAGCGTCGTATAAAGGTTATGTAGCTTCTTTCGGCCCATCTGGAACGTTAGAGGCAGATGATACAGAAATTTGGACTCGTGTGACAAAAGCAAGTAAAGGGAAAATGGCCCGAGATCGTGATCTAAACTTTAATAATGTCCTAAATTATATGATGGGTATGGACAAAATCGAGCCGGACAGATCTTGGCCGGGTCCTGGGATTGCCTATCCGACTTGCTTTACGGACTTCGCTTTAAGGGGAATGCATGATTATTGGCTTGACTTACTGTCTGCGGATCGAGATGAATGATGTGTAAGCGTTTGATTCATATAGTAATTATTGGGAGAGGAGATTGTATATGGAAGTACAAGAGATCAAGTTAAACATGGACTTACTCTATGACATTACTAATTTGCTTAATAAGGAAGCGCGATTATTAGACTCTCGAAAATATGAGGATTGGCTGGAATTACTAACTGATGACATCGTTTATCGAATGCCAGTACGTGTGACAAGAGAATCAAAAGATTTGACAGGTAAAGACGATGCTATGACCTATTTTGAAGAAAGTAAGAAATCTTTAACAACGCGTGTACGAAGATTTGGAACGACTTCAGCGTGGGCAGAAGATCCACCGTTACACACCCGCCATTTTGTTTCTAATATTGTGCTTGAACCAGGATTAAAGAACAATGAAATTAATGTAAACAGCTATTTTTTAACAAAACGAAGTAGAGGTACGGATCATCAAGCAGAAGAAATCTTTGGTGAGCGTATAGATGTTCTGCGTAAAGTCGACGGAGAGTGGAAAATTGCCTCACGATGCATTTACCCTGACCAATCTATCTTAACTGTTATGAATCTAACCACGTTTTTATAAATTTTTGTTTAACTCTTGATATAACTGCTTTTGAGAGGTGAAATCATGATGTGATTCTTCTCTCAAGCATGTTATTTTCAATAAAATTTTTAGAAAATTTTAAATATTATTCATTGACAGATTAGTGATTAGAAAATATACTAAATTTATAAACAAAATTGTTAAACAATATTGAACTCATTTAAGAGGACAACTTATAAATGAGTGAAAGTGATAAAGAGTGAAGCGAATGAGGTGACGAAATGACTTATCGTAAAAGTATTGAAATTGAAGGGGTAGCTCATGGTAACACACCCATTCCATTGGGTTCTAAATTGGGCAATATGGTTTTTTCCTCAGCCATTGCTGGTAATAATCCTGCGACAGGGTTGATTCCAGAGGATTCTGCAGAACAAGTAAAGTATGTTTTTCAAAACGTTCGCAGTTTTATGGAAGTTGCGGGCGGGAGTCCAGAACATATCGGGAAAGTGACCGTATTAGTTCAGGATGAAAGCATTCGAGATTTAGTTAATGAAGAGTGGATCAAAATGTTTCCAGATCCCGAAAGCAGACCGGCTCGACATTCTAAAGTGACCCAGTTAAGACAAGGAGCAGTTGTACAATTGGAGATTATCGCGGTTTTACCTGAATGACAGTTATTTCTAATGATAGAAAACGTGCCTAGAAGATAACGAATAAATTATTTTAATAAATATAAAGGTAAAAAGGAGAGGTTTAAATGGCAAAAATTGTACTAGGGATTGGTTCGTCACATAGTCCTCAAGTTAGCAGTCCAGCGGAAGTTTGGTCCATGCATGCAGATAGGGATCGTTTAAATCCTGAGACAAATTTTGAAGAACGTTCACAGGAACTGGCTGCAACACTTGAAGAACATTTAGACCCAAAACTTTGGCAAGAAAAATACGAAATGTGTAATGCAGCTGTCAATCATCTTAACAAAGAAATCCTTGCCGCAGATCCTGATATTTTAGTTGTCATTGGAGATGATCAGGAAGAACTGTTTATGAATGAAGCGAAGCCAACCTTTGGAGTGTTCAATGGAACAGAATTGAAAGATTTTCCTGTAAAATTAGATGATCTTCATCCATCGTTACGTCCTGTCATTTGGGCATGGCATACTACAGAAAACACGGATATTTATCCAACAGAAAGTGGACTTGGAAATCATATCATTGAACAAATGATGCTAGATGGATTTGATGTTTCTCAGAGTACAACACAAGTTGAAGGGCGTTCAATCGGTCATGCTTATACCTTTGTAAGAAGACGTCTTCTATCTAATAAAACAATCCCAATGGTTCCGATTTTCGTTAACTGTTTCTTCCCGCCAAATAAGCCGACACCAGCTCGTTGCTACGAATTTGGAAAAGCCCTGAGAAAGGCCATTGAATCTTGGGGAGAAGATAAACGTGTTGTAATCATTGGTTCCGGAGGACTAAGCCATTTTAAACTAGATGAAAAACTGGATGAAGTGGTGATCGATGGTTTAAAAAGAGGAGACGAGGAAGTTCTTAAGTCCATTCCGAGAGAAAAGTTAGAGGGAGCCTCTGGAGAGATTTTGAATTGGATTGTTGCAGCGGGAGCATTAGAAGATAAGAAAGTAGAATATTTAGAATATGTTGCAGGTTACCGTTCACCAGCCGGTACAGGAGTAGGAATGACATTTGCAGTCTGGAAGTAATTGGAACAATTTAAGTTCTATAGAAAACTCTATTTATCTTAAGATAAATAGACAAGAATACTAGAAAAGGAGGATTAAGATGGAGATTAAAGAAAACCAGATTCAATTAAGTCACGGTACAACTTATTACTTAGAAGCAGGTCAGGGTGAGCCTCTGATTCTGCTTCACGGGGTTGGTTTCTACACAGGGGGCGATTATTGGTTAAAAAATGTAGAAGAACTTAGCAAGTATTTTCATGTGTACGCTCCAGATTTTGTAGGATGGGGTAACGGAGACCGGCTTCCTGTAGAGTATTCGTTTTCGTATCTAGCGGATTTTGTAAGGGAATTTCAGGACGCAATCGGGGTTTCGTCCACACACATTGTAGGTCATTCCATGGGCGGATGGGTGGCAGCTCTTTTTGGTTATGAAAGTCCTGAACGTGTTCGTACACTAACATTAGTAGGAAATGGCGGAATATCAACTCGAACCTTATCAACAATGACTGCTTTCACTCCGCCTTCATACGAAGAGATTTTACAACATGTTAAGCAAACCACTGAACCAGGAAGCATTAATATAGAAGAAACAGCTCAAAAATGGTATGAACGTACAAAAATAACCGGTGCAGTTGAAGCATATCAAAAAATCTTAAATCATATGAATCAACCTTTACATAGGGCTAGATATAATCTTCAAAGAAGATTGCCTCATGTTAAGGTACCGACCTTGGTAGTATGGGGATCAGAGGATCAAATAAATGACTTAACTATGGGTGAGAAGGTCCGTTCACTTATTCCAAATGCCGAAATGGCTGTATTGCCATATGGACATTTTCTTCCTAGTGAGGCTCCGCAAGAATTTACTAAACTAGTCATACAGTTTATACAAAAACATGCTGATTTAGAAACCTTAAAAAGCTCATAATCAAATATAAGTATACTTATCATTATAATTGGTATTTGAATTAAATTCCGAAAATTTAAATAATATGCCAAAGGGGAAATAAATCATGTCTAATAAACAAAAAACAATTACAGTTGTAAGTGCACATTCAGCAGATTTTATTTGGCGCAGCGGCGGGGCAATCGCTCTATATCATGATCTAGGGTATCAAGTACGTGTCATCTGTTTATCTTTTGGCGAACGTGGAGAGTCTGCCCGTTTATGGAAAGATGGAAAAACACTAGAAGAAATTAAGGCCAAACGCCGCGCAGAGTCAGAAGAAGCAGCAAGAATTTTAGGTGCCGAAATTCGATTTTTAGACGCTGGGGATTATCCTTTACAAATAACAAAAGAATTACAGGATATTGTTGTGAATGAATTTAGAGAACATCAACCAGAAATCATTCTGACACATTCACTTGAAGATCCATATAATTTTGACCATAAGCGAACAGCAGAATTTGTTCTAGAATGCCGCGTTCTTGCTCAAGCAGAAGGTTATCCTTCAGAACACGGTATATTAGGAGCACCTCAAGTCTTCTCATTTGAGCCGCATCAACCAGAACAATGTGATTTTAAACCGAATGCCTTTTTAGATATTAGTTCTGTATTTGATCGTAAGCGTAAAGCGATGGAATGTATGAATGCACAAGAACATTTATGGGAGTACTATTCAGAATTAGCGAAGCGCCGCGGGATGCAAGCTGGCCGTAATATCGGCAGTGCCATTAGTCTTTCAGGCAGTAAGATCACGTATGCGGAAGCCTATCAACGTCATTTTCCAACTGTAGGAGGTACACTAGTATGAGTCATGTCATTATAAAAAATATCGAGCGGCCAGATCAGAATACCATTGAAAGGTTAAAATCATTTGGAACAGCGACTGTTCATGAAGCAATGGGACGTACCGGTTTAATGAACCCGTACCTTCGCCCTATCTACGATACTGCTAAGGTATGTGGAACAGCGGTTACCGTTTCCGCTCATCCAGGTGATAACTTGATGATTCATGCGGCAATTGAAATGTGTCAACCAGGCGATGTTCTTGTAGTGACAGTCACTTCTGATAATACGGATGGAATGTTCGGAGACCTCCTTGGAGTATCCGCACAATCAAGAGGTGTGGAAGGTTTAATTATTGATGCAGGGGTACGTGATACAACGGAATTAACGAAGATGAAATTTCCAGTCTGGTCAAAAGCGATCTCTGCGAAGGGCACAGTTAAAGCAACTCCAGGTTCCGTAAATATTCCAGTTGTATGTGCAGGTGCCATTGTAAACCCAGGTGATGTTATTATTGGGGATCGTGATGGTGTCGTAATAGTACCTAAAGAGGATGTCGAAAAAGTAGCACAAGCTGCACAAGCACGTGAAGATCGTGAAGCAATCGTTAGACAACGTCTTGCAAAAGGGGAGCTTGGGTTAGATATTTATGGGCTTCGTGAAAAATTACAAAATTTAGGTGTCACTTACGTTGATAAAGATACTGTGAAGGTGGAGTCCTAAATGGAACTGAAGCATAAGGTTAGCTGGGTAACAGGAGCAGCTGGCGGCATCGGGCAATCTATCAGTGAAAAGTTGGCCCAGCAAGGAAGCCATCTTGTTTTAAGTGATATAAACAAGGAAGCTTTAAATAAGCTATCAGAGAAACTAAAAACGTTCGATATTGACGTGTTGGCTCTTCCAATCGACATATCAGATCCACAGTTGGTATCCGAAGCGAAAGAAAAAATAAAAGAGCGATTCAATAAAGTGGATATATTGGTTAATAATGCGGGGATCTCACCAAAAGGTCCGAATGGTGCGATTCCCTTTAAAGATATCACATTTGAAGATTGGAATAGAGTGATTGCCATCAATTTAAACGGTGCGTTTCTTTGCAGCCAGGCTTCTTTAGAAATGATGGTTGAACAAGGTCAAGGTTCTATTGTTAATATTTGTTCACAAGCATCTAGAACCTTTAGCCCTGTAACATCCGCCCATTATGCAGCGAGTAAAGCTGGACTTTTAGGGTTAAGCCGCAAGCTTGCTGGTGAATATGGTCCTAATGGCATTCGAGTGAATGTGGTCGTACCAGGCAGGATTGATACACCAATGACTCAGAGTGTTGATAAAGAATTAAGCCGACAAGCTGCATTAAGGACACCGCTCAGGAGAATCGGTCAGCCGGACGAAGTGGCTGATGCAGTAGTGTATCTTGTTTCAGATAGAGCCAGTTATGTAAATGGTGCTGTCTTAGATGTAAACGGCGGCAGCTTAATGATTTAGTAATGGAGTGAAATAAATCATCAAGGAATAATCGATTTTTGAATCGGTAGAGCTAATATAATAAATTTTCATGAGATTTCCTGACTAAAGAGGCTGTTAGAGCGTCTGACACTTACAATGATTATTATGAGTAAATTTTACTGTTTAATAGTGTATAGTGGTGCCAGACATTTGAGACAGCCTCTTTTCATTTTAATCATACATAAATAAAGGGAGTAATAGGCATGCGTACAATTGATGCACAAGATGTTGTATCTGCTAGTAAATTTAACCGCTTTCATTTATTGGTTTTTGTCTGGTGTTTTTATCTCATCGGTTTTGATGGATATGATATTGCTATGTATGGTGTTGGATTGTCATCGATGATGGCAGAATGGAATTTAACCCCAATGCAGGCAGGAGCGGTGGGAAGCTATTCATTAATTGGTATGATGTTAGGGGCACTCGTACTATCTCCATTGGCTGATAAATTTGGTCGTAAAAATGCCATTGTACTATGTATGTTTTTGTTCAGTGCCTTTACGTTAGCAGCTGGATTCTCTCCTAATCTTATTTGGTTTACGGTTATGCGCTTTATATCTGCCATTGGAATGGGAGGATTGATGCCGAACTGTATTTCCCTTATGACAGAGTATTCACCGAAAAAGAACCGTCCTATCCTTGTAGGATCGATTTATATTGGCTATGCATTAGGTGGTATTTTAGCATCATTAATTGGAATGTTTTTGATTCAACAGACAAACTGGAGGATATTGTATTATATCGGCGGAATTCCTTTGCTGACAATCCCTCTATTTATTAAATACTTTCCTGAATCACTGTCTTATTATTTAGCTAAAAAACAGATTGGAAAAGTGGTAGAAATCCTTAATAAAGTAAAACCAGACGGAGATTTTAAAGAAACAGATGATTATAAGCTAGAAATGGCGGCAAAAGAAAGTCAAGGCTTTCCGGTTAAAAAGCTGTTTACCAACAATAGGGCATTCAGCACAATTGCTTTTTGGATGGCTGTATTTTGTACAATGATGATCGTATACGGGCTAAACACATGGCTGCCAAAATTAATGCAAGATGCAGGTTTTAGTATGAAATCAAGCTTGTCATTTAATATGGTGGTTAGTTTTGGTCAAATCATCGGAACTTTGGCAGGGGGTTACTTTGCTAACAAAATAGGACATAAGAGGGTCCTAGTTACTTCATTTGCCCTGGGTATTGTTGCGTTTATAGGCATGAGTCTTACGTCAAATATTGCTTTTGTATACATTTTGATTTTTCTTGCAGGTGTAGGTACATTTGGAGGTATGAACTTAGCAAATCCATACATTGCTGAGTACTACCCTCGTGAAATACGCGCAACCGGATCAGGATACTCGCTGGCTGTGGGACGTATTGGTTCCATTCTTGCACCAACGTTAATCGCTATGCTAATTACAACAGGTATTGATACTAAATTTGCATTTGCTTTGTTTGCGGTACCATGTATTCTTGTATCTCTTGGTTACCTGCTGGTTCAAGAAAAGTATGCGTCTTTTGACAAAGTGATGGAAGAAAACGATATAAATGGATCATCATCTGTTATCAAAAGGAGATCCATATCCAGCTAGAAATACTAAACAAAAATATGTCTATGTATAAACCAAATACTCTATATCTAAAATTAATTTTCGGAATATTCAAATTTAAATAAAGGAGCGGCTGTTACAGCCCTCTTTTTTAAACATGCGGATAGTAGAGATAGAAAGAAAATGTTCATCCTGTAAAGGGGAAGGGGGGGTATTATGGCCGTAACACAAATGGAAATAGCCTATGAATATATTAAAGAGAGAATTTTAAATGGTGTTTTTAAACCATCTCAAAAATTAACAGAAAATAAATTGGCTGAAGACATTAATGTGAGTAGAAGTACGGTCAAAAAGGCTCTAATGATGCTGGAAAAAGAAAATTTAGTAACGGTTGAAATGAATAAAGGGGCCACCATCAAGTCGTTCACATTGGAAGAAATGATGAATTATTTAGAAATGCGTGAAGTATTGGAAGGGTTAATTGGCAGAAAAGCGGCATTAAACATTATGGACAATGATTTAGTACGATTGGAAGAACTTTTTTCTGAAATGAGTACGTTAATACAAGAGAACCGTTTTGATGAATATTCAAAGAAAAATCGTCTGTTTCATCAAATTATTTATCAGGCTTCGAACAATCCGGAAGCTGTTAAAATGATTAATACTATTAAAACACAGCTTAATCGATCCTATTTTCGAACGATTTTGGTCCCTGGCAGAAAGGATCTTTCGATTAAAGAGCATGAAGCGATTTTAAAAGCTTTACAGAGCAGGGATCCAGTCAAATGTGAGGAAGCTGTAAAAAAACATATAATGAATATTCGGGAATTAATACAGGATAACTATACTTATTTAGTTTAATTGAAAAAGGAAGAGTGGAGATCGTTTTTTATAAAATATTTTAATATTCTAACAATTGAAAAAATATATATTGACAATCAAATATTCCAAAATTATACTAAAATTATGAGCAATATTGTTCAACAAATAAGAGCTCATTATAGTTCAAAAAGGAGGTCGTACTAAAAAAAGGTAACCCTCTAAGGGTATATGAATTTTTTCTTTTTTAATAGAAGATTTCTAAATAACTAGATTCAAAGAAAATAATAATGAGGTGGATAAACATGGTGGGTAATAGAGCGGTAGTATATAAAGGTCAAGGACGTGTAGCGGTGGAGGACATTAGTTATCCTGATTTAATCCTAAGAGATGGTCCTGGTGTCAATCCTTTAAATGTTGGTCGTAAGTGTGAACATGGGGTGATACTCAAAGTCGTTACAACGAATATATGCGGAAGTGACCAGCATATGGTGCGCGGACGAACGACCGCTCCAGAAGGACTGGTTTTAGGTCATGAAATAACGGGTGAAGTGATTGAAGTAGGTCGTGATGTTGAATTTATCAAAAAAGGGGATCTGGTTTCGGTTCCTTTCAACATTGCCTGCGGGCGCTGCCGCAGCTGTAAAGAACAAAATACTCATATTTGTGAAAATGTCAATCCGGATCGTCCCGGCTCAGCTTATGGTTATGTCGATATGGGCGGATGGGTTGGCGGTCAATCTGAATATGTGATGGTTCCTTATGCTGATTTCCAATTACTGAAATTTCCTGATAAAGACAAAGCAATGGAAAAAATTCTTGATCTGACAATGCTGTCCGATATTTTCCCAACAGGCTACCATGGTGCCGTTTCTGCTGGAGTAAAACCAGGTTCCACGGTTTACGTAGCAGGTGCCGGTCCAGTTGGGTTAGCAGCAGCTCACTCAGCCCAATTGTTAGGCGCATCTGTTGTGGTTGTTGGTGATTTAAATGCTGAACGCCTAGCTCAGGCAAGAAGCTTTGGCTGTGAAACCGTAAATCTAAGTGAGCATGATCGCTTAGGTGAACAAATTGAACATATTCTCGGTGTACCTGAAGTCGATTCAGCCATTGATTGTGTCGGTTTTGAAGCACATGGTCATGGGAAGAACCATACCGAATCCCCAGCAACAGTACTTAATTCCATTATGGAAGTCACCCGTGCCGGCGGGCAGTTAGGTATTCCTGGATTGTACGTAACAGGAGATCCAGGTGCGATTGATGCTGATGCCAAACAGGGCACGTTAAAAGTCCGCTTTGGATTAGGCTGGGCAAAAGCTCATACATTTGTAACTGGCCAAACTCCGGTAATGAAGTATCACCGTGATTTGATGATGTCTATCCTAAACGGACGGGCTCAAATTGCAAAAGCAGTCAATGCCACCCTTATCTCACTTGATGAAGCACCTGATGCCTATGCAGCTTTTGACAGCGGGGTAGCAAGAAAGTTTGTTATTGACCCGCATGGTTCTGTGAGATAACTTTTTAAACTTCCTGACGGGGAAAGTTTATTTCCCCGTTTGGAAAATGATGAAATGGTTCGAAAGTTGAGTACAGAAACATCTTTACATACAACGAAAACGATTTGCAGCTCTTGTGGGACAGGCTGCGGATTGGCAGTTGAATTAAAAGATAACAAAATTATTCTATACAACATTGTTATATAGATAGTCGAAAGTGAATGTAATAAAAATAAATTTATCGAGGTGAAGAAAGTGAAAAGAAAATTATTAGTCATATTAACCGTATTTCTTATGCTTATTGTATCTGCCTGTGGAGGGGGAGGCAGCAGCAAGACTTCTTCGGATGGTGTAAAAACGATTAAATTTGCCTTTAGTGGTGCCGAATCTCATATTCACTATAAATCAGCTCTTATTTTTAAAGATGAAGTGGAAAAAAAATCGGATGGGAAAATTGCTGTTGAACTCTATCCGAACAATACATTGGGTACCGATGCTGAAACGATGAGCCAATTGAAATCCGGTTCTGTAGACATGGCTGCGATTATTTCAGGGGAATTAGCCAATCATTCTCCTAGTTTCAATGCCTGGTTTATGCCGTTTTTATTTGATAATGCTGAACAAACTTATGAAATGGGAAAAACAGACGAAGCTAAGGCACTATTTGAGACTTTAACAGAAGCAGGTGTACATCCGCTTGGTTATTTCTTGATTGAAATGCGTGATGTTTTATCAAGTAAAGAATTGATTGAAAGTATTGATGATTTCAAAGGACTTAATATTCGCGTAACTCCAAGTCCCGCTATTGTTGATTTTTGGGAGACATTAGGGGCCAACCCGACTCCGGTTGATTTTGCAGAGCTTTACAGTGCTTTCCAGACAGGCGTTGTGAATACAATCGATTCAGGATCTACAGGGATGTCATCAGGTAAGTTTTATGAAATCGGAAAAAATTATACGACAACTAATCATATGGCCTTTAACTCTGCCATCCTTGCTAGCAATAAGTTCTGGGACAGCTTATCAGATGAAGAGAAGTCCATTGTTGAAGAATCGATGAATGTGGCGGTTGAACAAAACATTTCTATTTATAAAGAATTAGCCGATGAAGCGATGGCAGCGATGAAAGAAGAAGGAGTTAAATTTACAGAAATAAAAATGGATGCAGAGTTACAAAAAGTACAAGAAGAATTTATCAAAAAATATGCAAGCAAAGATGAAAAAATTAAGGCATTCGTTGAGAAGGCAAAAGAAATCAACTCCAATTAATGTTGGAAATGGATTAAAAAGAAAGAGGTTCTGACATGATGAAATATCTTAATGGGATTGAATACGTCAGCCGTATATTTGAAAAGATAGTTATTTTCATTGTTCAGGTCAGTGTCGGGGTTTTAATACTCGACCTGAACATTGCTGTCTTATTTCGGATTTTTAAAGTTCAGCTCGTAGGTACATCGGAAATAGCTCTTTTTCTACTCGCATGGATTACGTTTCTAGGTGCGAGTCTAAGTATCAAACAGGGTTCCATGGTTGCTATTACAGTCATTTTGGAGCGGTTAAAAGGACATGTTAGTACTTCCGTACAGATCATTATCCAACTATTCGTCTTATTTTTCTCTTGTATGTTGTTTTATTATAGTTTTAATTGGATCACGGCACCGAATGTGCAAAGTACTTTATCATCAGCATTGCAGATTCCGATGTGGATTCCATATTCCATTATTCCGTTAACGACGCTGCTTACCATCATATTCTGTATCAGTAATATCATTCAATTATTAAAAACTGAATCATCAACCTCAGTTGCTGATTACCAGCAAAGTATAGAAAAAGAATGGGGGGTAGAGTAAATTGCTTATCATGTTTCTGTCGTTTGTCATTCTTCTTTTCCTAGGTGTTCCGATTGCCTATGTGCTCGGAATCAGTTCCCTTCTTTATATTTTGTTCAGCGGCGATATGCTTTTACTAGAGTCAGCCTCCCATAGGGTCTATTCGGGAATTCAAAACTTTGGAATGTTGGCGATCCCGCTGTTCATCTTTGTCGGAGAAGTGATGAATTCTGGCGGTATCACAAAAAGACTGATTTCCTTTTGTCAAGTGATTCTGGGGCATTTCCGCGGAGGCTTAGCCTATGTAAATGTTGTTGCAAATATGTTCTTGGCCTCTATTTTAGGATCTGCTAATGCTCAAACAGCTATGATGAGCAGGGTGATGGTACCTGCCATGGAAAAAGAAGGATATAAGAAGGAGTTTAGCTCAGCACTCACGGTTTCATCAGCATTGTTGGGACCCATCATTCCTCCAAGCCTTGTTTTCATTATTTATGGAGTTACAGCTGAGGCATCGATTGCCAAAATGTTTTTGGGTGGAATAATTCCTGGATTTTTAATTGGTGGGGGTCTTATCCTTTTAATTGCTGCTATATCGAAAAAAGAAAAATTTCCTAAAGCTGATAGAGCCAGTTTTAAAACAGTTGTGAAAAGTTTTGTGAATGTCATTCCAGCATTAAGTATTCCTGCCATCATTCTAATCGGAATTTTGTCAGGCGTATTTACAGCAACCGAATCAGCTGCTGTTGCCGCCTTGATTGCCATGTTAATTGGCTGGCTGCTTTATAAAGAATTGAAGCTGAAGGAATTACCAAAAATTTTAATGAATACAGCACTGAATACGGCCATTGTTACGTTTATTGTGGCTATGGCAAGCTTGTTCAGCTGGATTTTGACTTTTGAAAGAATACCGAATCAGGTGGCAGACTTCCTAATTTCCATTTCTGACAGCCCATTTGTGTTCTTGTTATTAATCAATATTATCTTTTTAATTGTGGGGATGTTCCTGGATGGAATGGCTGCCATGATTATCCTGGTTCCAATATTATTACCGGTAGCCGTGCAATTCGGAATTGATCCGATTCAGTTTGGGATTATCCTTTGTGTGAACTTAACCATTGGCTTAATCACACCTCCAGTTGGAACCGCATTATTTATCGCTTCATCCATGAGTAATATCAAAATTGAGAGATTGTCTCGGACACTCATTCCCTTTATTGGAGTCGCTCTTGTCGCACTAGTCATTATTACTTATATTCCAGCTGTCACTTTATGGATTCCTAGTTTGTTTGGTTAATAAATAAATAGAATAACGGAGGGAATATTCTATGGAAAATAAAACACTGATAGTTGTTCAATCCATCATAAACGGGAAAAAAGTGAAAACTGAAAAACAATATTCTCGTGAGAATCCGACAAACCCTGAGGAGATTGTGGGTTATGCTCCAATCAATACAAGGGAAGATGCAGTAACGGCGATTGAAGCAGCTTCAAATGCATTCAAGTCATGGGCACGAACATCGATAGATGAACGGATTGAACGGATGCAGCGTGCCATCCAAAAGCTGAAGGACAGAGGCCCTGAGCTTTCAGAACTACTTTCTCGTGAACATGGGAAACCCCTCTATGATGCACAAGGGGAACTTTTTGTATCGATTATGTGGATGGAACATGCATGCAATAGAGTAAAGGAAGTTGTAAAGGGAAAAGTACAGGAACATGAAAATGGAAAAACCATTATTACTTATGATCCAATGGGAGTAGTCTCAGCTATTTTCCCGTGGAACTATCCTATTTCACTTTCCACTATTAAAATAGCACCGGCACTATTAACAGGTAATACAGTGGTGCTCAAGCCAAGTCCGTATGCCCCGCTTGCTGTCAGTCAGGCAATCGAAATATTGGCTGAAGAGTTTCCGCCGGGTGTCATTAACCTGGTACATGGAGAATCAGATGTGGGTGTGGAATTAACCACCAATCCGAAGGTAGCTAAAATTGCCTTTACCGGCGGTACCGAAACAGCCAAACATATTATGAAATCTGCTGCTGATACGATAAAGAATTTGACACTTGAATTAGGTGGGAACGATGCTGCTATTTTCCTTCCTGAATTTGATGTGAACGACAAACAAGCGATGCGCCGATTAGTCATTGCCAACTTCCTTAATAATGGTCAAATTTGCATGATTGCAAAGCGGGTGTATGTGCATCGTTCGATTTATCATGAATTTGTGGAAAAGTATATCGAGGCAGCTAATAAGTGGATCCGTATAGGAGACCCATTGAAGCAAGAAACAACGATGGGGCCGGTGAACAATCCTGCGCAGCTCAATTTTGTTAAGGGTTTACTTGATGATGCTAAGAACCGTGGTGCTGAGGTTATTTCCCTCGGAAAGATCCTAGAACAGGATGTCTTTGAAAAGGGTTATTTTATGCAGCCGGCATTGGTATTAAATGCAGATTATCATGAACGGATAGTGGTGGAAGAACAGTTTGGTCCTGCGGTACCAATTCTTCCGTATGATGATGAAGAACAGGTAATTTCCTTGGTCAATAATAGTATATATGGTCTTACAAGCTCAATCTGGGGAGAAGAAGAACATGCTATCCGGGTAGCGCGCCGCATAGAGGCAGGAACAACCATGATCAATACAGCCGCCATTATGGGTCTAGATGTCAGGTTCCCATTCGGGGGAGTAAAACAATCAGGCATTGGTCGTGAATACGGTGACGAAGGGCTATTAGCTTATGTTCAATCACATGTTATTAACGTTCCAAATGTTTTAGACCTGCCATATATTCCAGAATAGTTTACTAAACTAAATGGAAATGAATGACGTATAGTTTGTATGTTAAGCATAAAAAAATATCCTCATCACTCAGAAAAACATTAAATGGGGTATTCGGTATGAGAATGAGAGTATTCAGTTGGATACTCTCTTTTCTCATACTCTCTTATAATACTTATTTATATAACTAATGTCTATGAGAGGAGTAATACATGATTACTAACTCACAAATGAATATAGAAGATATAATCAAATTCTACCCTGAATCTGGAAGAATCCATTTAAACAACAAAAGGATGATTTTAATGGAGGCGGATGCATATGGCACATTACGAAGAGACCTCATCGCTTCGTTAGGCATTGACAGGGCAAAAGGATTTTTATTACGGCACGGATGGAGTTATGGCATCAATGTCGCAAAGCATTTAAAAGAAATGTTTCCTTTTGACTCGGAAAGTGAATGGCTTTCCGCAGGGGGGTATGTACACGGAATGACTGGGTATGTTTCAGTGGAGGTCAAAGAACTTATATTTGATCCTGCTACAAAGGGCTATTATTCAGAGTGCTACTGGTATGATTCTGTTGAAGCAGAACAACATGTTCAAAATTTTGGATATCATCATGAACCGGTTTGTTTTAATCTTGTTGGAACTGCAGGAGGTTACGTCAGTGCTCAATTGGGCAGGAAAATAATTTTCAAGGAAATTGAATGTGTAGGAAAGGGTGACTTACGTTGCCGATTGATCGGAAAACCAATTGAAGATTGGGGAGCGGATATTGACACTGAATTGCAATATTATGAAGAGGAAAATCTAGCACAGGAGTTGGATCGCGCTTTTCTTCGAATTGAGAAACAAAAAGAAATTTTTAAAAGAGCATTAAAGATTAATGAAAAACTATCAAAAGTACTACTAGCAGGCGGTGGATTGGAATCTGTTGTTAAAATTTTGGGAGAAGAATTAAACCATACTGTGATAATAGAAGATAAAAATTTTAATATATTAGAATCGTATGGAAGATATAAGAAGCATAACTTATTAGAACTTATTAAGTTCCCGAATCATGAACCAACCTTGAGAAAACAAATTAATCAAGTAATAAATGAAAAAAGAACGGTTCATATGACTGTTCCCGAGCAGTTCGGCTGGCTGCATGAACGGCTTATCTCACCTATTATCATAAAAAATGAGATTCTGGGGTACATATCCTTCCTTAAAGAAGCTGGCAGGTATGATGAAATGGAATACATCTCCTTAGAGAGAGCCTCTACAATTTGTGCTATTTATCTATTAAACGAACGGACAGCTATAGAAATGATACAACAAATAAAGGGTGAATTTCTCAATGAACTGATAAGAGGTTCATACAATGAAGAAATCATGTATCGTATACAAATTTTAGGATATAACCTTAAGCAAGAACATTATGTGTTCTTATTTCATTTAGAGACCGCCGCTGAGTATAAAGGCAATGAAGAACATTTAATAAAAGTAAAGAAACAAATCTCTGAGATGATTGATCATCACGTGAAAAGTTTAGGGCAACCTTGTCTTATGTCAACAAAGCTAAATCAAATTGTCATTCTAATGCCTCATGAGATTATCAAAAGATCCAAGCTCGAGGTAAATGAATTTGGCCAAACACTCCTAAACGGCATCACAAATAAATATAGGAACTTTAACATCATGTTGGGAATTAGTTCTATTTGCAAACAGATAAAAACGTTGAAAAAAGGATTTGAGGAAGCGGAAAAAGCCATTGAGATTTTGAAACTAAAGAGAAGTCCTTTGCGGGTAATTTATTTCGGTGAGCTCGGTTTTATTGGGAAAATCTTCTGTTCTGAGAATTTAGCTGACCTTGAAAACCATGCCTGTGAGTTATTAAATGAGATAAAGGCTTATGATGAGCAATATAATTCGGAATTATTAAAGACGCTCTATTATTTTATTGAGAATCAAGGAAATATGCAAAAAACTTCGCGCGATTTGAATATTTCTATGGGGGCAATTAGGTACCGTATGAAACGGATTCAGGAGCTCAGTAATTTGGATTTTACAAATAGCCAAGACTTTTTTGATGCCCATTTGGCTGTGCAAGTATACAGTTTCTTAGGGATGATGAAATTTAACTAAGTAAACAATGCGGAAATTCGGTATTAAAAAAGAGGCCAGTTCTCTGGAGGGCACTGAAAATCTTCCGAGTTTTTGGAGAGATTTAAAATGTGATAACAAAAAAACGACTCAAACTGTTAATTTTGAGTCGTTTTTTTAAGTAAATTGGAGTCTGTGTCCCTCTAGTTTAGTCGATTAGTTTTACTATTCTTTTTAAGTTTACTGTAAAAATAGCTATAGCACCTTGCAATTCCATGCCAACTAGACCCGAGGATTTTGCCACGTTATACCCGTGTCTGTGTTTTAATTCGCTATTTTTCGCCTGTAGTAATAGTCGCGGCAGTAATGATTCTTTCTTCATTCATGGCAATATGTGTTTTATAGCCAAAAAATGAAGAATCGGCCGTTTTATGTCCTACTTTTGTATCCTTATCATTAGAAGTCTGTAAATGTTCGATATCATCAGAGACTGTTTCTTTTAACAGGTTTAACTGTTCCTCTGGGACCATATGAAAAAAATATTTAAAAGACATGTCGTATCTTGAACGCTCAACTATGTCTACATCGGATAGGTCATAAATAGTCTTTAACAATAAATATTTGAACATGCGAATAGGGTCGATAGCATGTCGACCATTATTATGGCAATATTTATCCTTAAGCTCGTCATAAACAAAAGAGAAGTCCACTAAATCGTTAATTTTACGCAACATATTATCATTTGGAACAATTAAAGCATAAAGATCCATATATTTACTAAAAACCATTGATTCTTGATTTTGTATCATAGTATCCATCCATTTGAAATTGATACTATAATTATATCTTTTTACAATATTTAGGAGTTTTTTCAGTGCCCTCGATTATTCCGCTGACTCTTCTTTTATGAAAAATTCTTTAGAAAAATGTGAGTTTATAATGAAGGGAGTCTACACTATTTAGAATTAGGAGGGGAGGTAGTTATTATGTGATTCTACCGAAATATATACTAAGAGGAAAACCATAAAGGGAATAAAGAGGGGCTGGCTGTATTGCTTCCAGCGGAAGCAATACAGCCAGCCCTGTGATATAGGCATAACCTATCCTTTTCACAGAAACAACTTCTGATTAATCGGTAAATTATGTTCTTCACAGTAGCTCATATAATGGTCGATGAACCAGTACACATCTATAATGAAGAGAATGCGGTCTTCGTCGTCGAGGAATTCTTCGGCTCCATTTAAATGAAATAAGGTTTTCATGCCATTATCAGACATGAGGGTGTGGGTTCTGCCTGGACTTTCACGGATGAAATCTCCAGGTTTGGCGACCCAATCATACTCTTCATAATACCAGCTTCCTTCAAGGGTAAAGCCTGTGACAGGACCGCGGTGACGGTGGCGGCCTAGTGAACCGCCGGCGTCTACGCGAAGGATATTAACGGCTGAGTTATTGCGGACATCAAAGGACAAATGACGAATCCATACTTTATCATTTCCTGGAAATGGAATCCAAGGAGATTCTTCCTCAGATACGCTCAAATATCCCTCTTCCAAAGCAAAGTGGTCACGTCGTATATCTAATTTTTCCTCAATCGTAATATAGCTTTCAATCATTTTCGTTACCCCCTAATTTTTAATGAAATGAATCCTTAATCAAACTTTGCTTGCCAACTGTTGCTTCACCACTTCTAGTGTCCAGTATTTATCCGGGCGGCCAGCTTCCAGACGTTCCAGTACTTCTTTATGAATCTGCGCTACTTCAGCAGTTGTGATCAAATCCTCATCAGCCACTTCTTCAATAACCACTGTTGTTTTATCTTCGTATAGATGCTCTCCTTTTAAGCGGGCAGTTTCTGGATCATATGGCCATAAGAAAACTTGGCGGCTTGAATAGTGATAGATTTTTTCTGGATCGGCTACATGAAATCCTAAGTCAAGCAGGGCCTGTCCTTTAATTAATTGATGAAAGGTAAGCTCGTCAGCGATTCCCCAATCTGCTACTGCTAATAGCTCGTCGGAGTGCCAAAGAACGGATTGAGCGGCAATATTGTAGAAGTCAACTACACCCTCTTTTTCCTCAACAACCATTGGATTCTCACCCCATGTGATGCGGTAGACGGGGTGATCCACTGTCATATCAGAAGCAATGATTTTATCAAATTGACCAGAACCCTCCAGATGGATATGGCGGCGATAATTTTCAAGGATGGCAATATGGAGCGGGTTTGTCGTCTTTTCTATTAGATCGGCTATGGGCTGTGTACAGGTTCTGATTGTTTCTTTGAATTTACTCATACTTCATTCCTCCAATTGTGTGAACGTTTTCAAAAACCATTGGCGCCTGGTTTGTATGATCATTTTATTGTAAAAATAGCACGAATAATAGTACAATAATTGTTAATATTATGAATATTTTTAATAATAAAGACTAAAGGATGGGACCGTCCATTGACAAATATTATTAATTCAGATGAGATGATCAAATACTTACCGGAATCTGGACAACTTTTGGGCACTCTACGGAAAAATTTGATTTCTGCCTTGGGGATGGATCGTGCCAAAGGATTTTTGCTTCGGTATGGCTGGGATTGCGGTGAAAAATTTTCTGAGCTATTAAAAAGCAAGGATGAATATAGCTCATTAACGTTAGAGGATTTATTCCTTTCTGGTTCGCAGATACACGGTTTGACGGCGGATTTGGGTATTTCTGTTACAAAATTAGTCGTTGATCCAGACACAAAAGATTACTTTTCAGAAGGATATTGGAAATATTCACAAGAAGCGGAGAAACATATTGAACATTTTGGTTTCTCCTATGAACCGGTTTGCTTTACATTAACAGGCTATGCCGGTGGATATGTCAGCAGTATCCTGGGGAGGCAGGTTATTTTTAAAGAAGTAGAATGCAAAGGGAAGGGAGACCCTTATTGCCGTTGGATTGCGAAGCCTGTTGCTGATTGGGCGGAGGAGATTATGGATGAATTACCCTACTATCAGGAGGAAAATCTAGGCCAGGAATTAGACAACGCTTTCAAACGGATCGAAGAGCAGAAGGATGTATTCAAACGAGCTTTGCAGATCAGCGAAAAATTACCGAATGCTATCTTAAACGGGAGCGGGCTGCAAGGACTAATTACACTTATTGAAAAAGAAATGAACTATCCAGTCATCATTGAGAATATTCAATTTGAACGGATTGAGGCAAGTTCTTCTGTGAAAAATGACAACTTAAATCCCGATTTTGTCAATAAAGAATTAAAAAAAATGATTCAGTCTACCCTCCATTCAAAAAAGACGATCCTCTTAAAGGTTCCGACAGCAGAGAATGAAGTCTATAGCCGGCTTATTTCACCTATTTTTCTAAGAAATAAATTATTTGGTTTTCTTTCTTTTATTAAAAAAACAGGTGATTTCTCTGAACTGGATTATTTATTAATTGAAAGAGCCTCTTCAGTGAGTGCCATTCAAATATTAAATGAGACGTCTGCTTTTGAAAATGAACACCGTTTAAAAGAGGAGCTGCTGAATGTTCTTTTTCAAAGTGATATCCCTCAGGCGGATATCATCTACCGTTTAAAATTAGCTGGCTATAATATTGAGCAGCCGCAGTATGTGTATCTGTTTCATCTAAATAAGCACGATCCAAAGGAACAGCTGCTTGATGAAGCTTTTATCGAATTTAAAAAATCGGCTGTTGATCGATTTTACAAAGCTTTGGACCAACAAAACGTGAAGGGGGTGCTTGCAACTCGGTTCAACCAGATCATCGTACTGATTTCAGAGGAATTTGTTCGAACATTTCCTTCTTTGGTGTCCTCAGGAGCTTGGCTGTTGGACCAAGTGTTTGCCGGGAACACGGAGATGGATATTACGTTAGGAATTAGTGCTTTATGTAACAAAGTAGAGGAATTGAACAGGGGGCTGGGTGAAGCACAAAAAACGATTAGCATGATGTCGTTTAGCAAGAATCCGATGAAGATAAAATCGTATAAAGAGTTAGGCGCAATTGCGAAATTTATTGAGCCTGATAACTTTTCCGAGCTCACGTTATTTGCTCACGAATTATTGGATGACATTATGGCCTATGATCAAAAGTACGGAGCGGATTTATTTCATACACTCTATTGCTACTTAGAGAATAATGGCCATATGAAAAACACGGCAAAAGAAATGCACATTTCATTAGGTTCTGCCCGCTACCGGCTGACCCGCATTCAAGAAATCGGCGGATTTGACCTTTCCACGAGTCAAGGATTTTTTGATGCCCATGTCGCTGTACAGGTATTTCTGCTTTTAGGGCTTATCGAAATATCATAGGTGCTTAGTGCCAGTATATTTCCATGTGAAATATACTGTGTTCACTCACTAATATCTTTAGAAACAGAAGACTACTCCAGTAGGAATGTCTTCTGTTTATTGATGTGCTTTGAAATGCAGGAACGATTCATGCGTGTTACCTAGACAGTTAGATCAGTGAATGCTTTAAGAAATCCACTATCACCCGGTTAAACTTCTCTCTTTCATCATGGAACACGCCATGTCCGCTTTCTTCAAAAGGAAGAAGCTGCGCATTTGGCAGCTTCTCCAACAGATGTAGCGCAAAATCATAAGGACAGATCTGGTCCTCTGTCCCGTGCAGGAGAAGAGTAGGAACATGTACACTAGATAATTCAGATCTTAAGTCCTCATCCCTTAACGCTTTGACTGATTGAATGGTGCCATACGATGAAGCGATCATACCCATATGGTTGAACCATTGTGTACATTCGGCAGAAGGTTGTTTGTTAAAAAACTTTTTGCTGAAGAGACCTTTAAGGAAAATATAAGCAGAGAGCTTGCCAAGAAGGAAAAAATGGCGAGATAAAGAATCTACACGGGTTAGATCGTACTAGGGGGTACGGTCTAAAAAGCATGTCCAGACAAGCAAATTTAACCGCCATTGCAGTTAATTTAAAGAGGATAGCGAGAATACTATCCTCTAAAAAGGGTTCCTCTTATCGAATTACACTATTTTTGCGAAAAATATCGATAGAAATATTGGGCCTCGAAAAAAATTCGTTATGGTAATGGAAATTCCATCAAAAATGACGACTTTTTCAGCAGTCTCGTTATCTGGCCTTTATTTTGTTAGAAAACCCTATTTACTAGTTATTATTGGTAGACTCATATTTTTTAAGCTTTATCTTAGGAACAGTTATTGCTAAAAGAAGACATGAATGTTAACACTTTCTGCACTATAATTTATTAGAAAATTCAAATAATATAAAAAATATAAGAAGTACCATAATCATTCATAAAACAAGGAGGAGACCAGCTAATAATAATACAGATGCATAAAAGGTTTCTAATAAAATGAGAGCGGAAACAAAGCGGGAAGGAATCACAAAATAATACAAACTTGTACATAATCTATGAAAAGCAAACGAGTGATGAAAGGGTGAATAGGCATGAAAAAAAGGAAGTTTTGGAATTACGAAAATAGGCTGCTTCTAATTTTATCATTGGGATGGGGATTTCTATTTTTTGATCGACTCGGGCTAAATTATTTAATGCCGTTTATTCTTGAAGATGTTCAAATGACAAACACCCAAATCACCTTAATTGCTGCTGCATTTTCCCTTACGTGGGCACTGGGAGGATATTTTGGAGGTTCTTTAGCGGATCGAATGGGGAAAAGGAAAACAGTATTAGTCTTCACGGTTCTGCTATTTTCTCTTTGCTCATTTACAACAGGTATCGCAACATCTTTCATGTCTTTACTTATTATACGGATGGCCATGGGGCTATTTGAAGGGCCATTCTTTCCTGCGGGTACATCCATTTTAGCTGTGGAATCATCCGAATCCCGACGTGGATTCAACTTAGGATTTCTGCAAAACTTTTCATCTAATTTCTTAGGCGGGATTTTAGGACCGATTGTTCTTGTTGCTGTTGCCGCGGCAATAGGCTGGAGAACAACGTTCTTGCTAACCATTGTTCCTGGTATCATCGTAGCACTTTTAATATGGAAATATGTTCGAGAACCAAAATCTGCAATTGAAACCGATTCAATGTCAACTGGTAGTCAGAACAAAGCTGAGAAGATTCGTCTGACGGAGCTGCTAAAAAACAAGAATATCATGTTATGTACCATTATTGGAGTATTTTTAATCCCATGGTATACGCTGTTATTTGCCTTTGCTCCGCTGTATTTGGTTCAAGTCAAAGGAGTATCTCCTAATATTATGAGCTATGTTATGGCGGCAGTTGGTCTAAGTGCAGCTGTGTGGGGGTTTGTTGTACCTGCCTTGTCTGATCGGTGGGGACGAAAGCCGGCCATGATAATATTTTCGTTAATTTCGATGTTAGGACCTTTATCCATCTTATATTTTAACGGACCATTTTGGCTGTTGATGTTACTTGTTATTATTGGGTGTGCTGGACCAGGACCAATGGCCCTCTATATGTCCATTATTCCGTCTGAAGCCCTTCCAGCTAAATATATTGGAGCTGCTGTGGGATTAACTATGGGTGCTGGTGAATTAATAGGGGGTGTTGGAATTGTAACATTAAGCGGTGTCCTTGCTGACAGCTATGGGATTGCGACTCCACTATTGATGGCAGCGGCATTTGCTCTTATAAGTGCTGTTATTGGACTGTTTTTAACAGAAACGTCACCAATTAAGGTGAAAAAAAGAGAAGAATTACAAACTCCTCCTGTATCAGAGAATCCGACTCATATTTAAATTCAATTAACCATGGAAGAGGAGAGGATCTAGTTGAAAGCTGCAAGGTGGCACGGGTTAAAAGATATCCGGGTAGAAGAAGTAGAAGAACCGGTTGTAAGTGAAGGGATGGTTAAAATAGAGGTAGAGTGGGGCGGGATTTGTGGAAGTGACCTTCACGAATATGTATCGGGTCCAATGACAATCCCTGTAAAGGAACCGCATCCATTAACAGGACAGTTAGCTCCAGTCATTCTGGGTCATGAGTTTGCAGGCCGGGTGGTTGAAATAGGTGAACGGGTGTCAAATGTGCAAATTGGTGACCGTGTTACGGTGGAACCCGTCTTAACTTGTGGGACTTGTATTCATTGCCAGAGCGGTCGTTATAATCTTTGTCCAAAGTTAGGATTTCATGGTCTTACTTCAAATGGGGGAGGATTTTCGGAATATACAACCGTACCAGCTCAATTGGTGCATAAACTGCCTGATAACATGTCGTTTGAGGAAGGTGCGGTCGTAGAACCAGCAGCGGTGGCTGTGTATGCTGTTCGCCAAAGTGGTCTAAAGGTGGGAGATACCTGTGCTGTTTTTGGTGCAGGTCCAATTGGATTGCTGCTTATTCAAGCTGCTAAAGCTGCAGGTGCCAGTAAAATTATTGCCGTGGAAGTATCCGAAAGCCGATTAACAAAAGCGGAAGCACTAGGCGCCACCCATTTAATTAATCCAAAAACGGACAAAACGGTGGATATGATTCATCATATTACCGGTAATCGAGGTGTGGATGTAAGTTATGAAGCCGCTGGAGTTGAGGCCTCTTTCTTGGAAGCTATTGAAAGCGTAAAGCCGGATGGCGAAACAGTAATCGTAAGTTTATGGGAAAACCCCGTATCATTTAATCCTAATTTGCTAGTGTTAAAAGAACGGAAGATTCGCTCTTCCTGTGCATATCGGCATGTTTTTCCAGAGGTCATTTCGTTAATAGCAAGCGGAAAAATAAATGCCAAGGGATTGATCTCTAAAAAAGTTACATTAGATCAAATAGTAGAAGAAGGGTTTAACACCCTTTTAACAGACAAATCTCACTCGAAAATTCTAGTAACACCTAAAAGCGAAAATATGAATTGAACTATTTTTTGAGAGGATTGAAAGGAATGAGATTACGAGAAAAAATTGCACTCATTACGGGTGCCGCATCGGGTCTTGGGAGAGAAACAGCCATTTTATTTGCAAAAGAAGGTGCAAAAGTTGTTTTAACAGATATCAATGAAGAGATGGGAAAAGAAGTAGTGACGATTATTCAGTCAAATGATGGCGAGGCGTTATTTTTAAAGCATAATGTGGCAGTGGAAGAAGAATGGAGGTCAGTCATCCAAACGACCCTCCAAAGCTATAATAAGCTTGATATATTGGTAAATTGTGCAGGGATAGGAACGTTTGCATCAATAGAAGATACAACATTTGAACTATGGCATAAAATTCTTAACGTTAACCTTGATGGTCCTTTTTTAGGCACTAAATATGGAATTGAAGCAATGAAACGATCGGGGCAGGGATCCATTATCAATGTTTCATCCATCGCTTCAAAGGTTGGTGATCCTGGACTAGTCGCATATAGCGCAAGCAAGGGGGGAGTAGATCAATTATCAAAGTCCGCTGCTCTTTATTGCGCGAAAGCTGGCCTGAATATTAGGGTGAATACTATACATCCAGCATATATTCAAACTCCATTGATGGCAAATGTTGAGGATGTCGAATACGTCAAATCATTACTTCCGGTGGGACATTTCGGAGAACCAATAGACGTTGCAAATGGAATTCTTTACCTAGCTTCAGATGAATCCAAGTTCACAACAGGAAGTCAACTCTTCGTTGATGGTGGATATTGCGCTCAATAGATGTAGGATGAAATGAAGCAACTAGTAGGAAAATTACGATTTCTTGTGAGTTAGTAAAATATTAATCATAAATATTAATGATAACTAAGGAGGAATAAATGATGACAGAAACAACAAATAATGTAAAAAGAATGACGGCTCCAGGGAGCGCTTATAAAATTGTCAATGTCCCCGAACTTTATGCAGATGAGATTCAGCGCTATGGTGTTGAAGGTAAATTCGTATCGGACGAGGATAGCCCATGGGTGCCGTTCGGAGATAATGCTGCCATTAAACACCTTGCCTTCGATGTTCGCAACAACACTTTCAGTAATATTCTATGGATCAAATCACCTGGTGTAATTGGTACACACAAGCACAGGGGTACGGTGGTAATGCTTTGTCTGGAAGGAAGCGTCCGCTACCTCGAATACGACTGGGTGGCAGGGCCTGGGGGATTTATTTATGAAACACCTGGCCAGACACATACTCTTGTGACAGATCACCCAGATGGTGTAAAGCTGTTTGGCTGGCTGAATGGAGCGATTGAGTTTTACGACGAGGATGCCAATTTCCTTGAAACGTGTGATGTCTGGTGGTACATCAATCACTATGAAAGCTACTGTCGTGAACATGGAATTCCAATTAATAAGGAGCTTTATATCTAATAGGAATCTTTAAAATGCTTCTTTTTGACATAGCGTAACATAGTATAGGTGAGAAAAATAAAGCAGAAGCTGGTTAATGATAAAACCCAGCTTCTTTTTGTGTGACGGGCAGTTGTATATTTGCAGTAACACTGCAAATATACAACCGGAAGTTCTTAATGTTTAATACTGATGTACATAAATTATTTAAGTTATCAAAAAATATAAAATATTTTGACAATAATATGAAAGTTTGATAGATTTATATCATGAATAATGTGAACAATCAATTCACATTGTGAACAAAATTTTATAACTAGTAATTTAATAATTCATTTAAAATCGATGGGAGGTTCGTAGCCGCAAATAAGTGCAAATATTCAATGAAAGAAGTAAATGCCAATAACAGGAAATAATTTGAAGCAGTGATGAACAAAAATGTAAAAAAATGAATTCATCATTTAGGAGGGAATCTTATTGAAAGCCGGAAGATTTGTAATGGATACACATGTACATGCACAAAGATTTGCTGCAGGGAAAAAACTGAAGGACATGACGGCCAAAAAGCCGGTCACAAATAAGTGGAATAATTTATCGGAAGCCATAAGGGAGATTGTTCCTTATGCGAATACAGACAGACTCTTCTATGATATGGAATGCTATGGAGTCGATATGTGTGCCCTCCTACCTGGATTTGGATTTACAAATGCCCTTAATGCCGAGCTGGTGGAAAAATATCCGAATAAATTTGTCGCGTTTGCGGGAATCGATGAGTATAGCAAGTTGGTCATGGAAGGAGAAATTGAGTGGACTATCCAGGGAGTTTGTGACGAGCTGGATAAACATCTTTCTACCGGAAAATTTGTCGGGATTGGTGAACAGCTGCCATACATGCCGCAGCCGTATACACCGGAAAATATTATTAGTCGTGAAACTGCTATCAGAAACATGCTTGCTATTATGGAAGTCTGTCAGCATCATAATGTAGTGGCTCGCTATCACACGGGAGCGCCGATGGGATATACAGTGCCATATTCATACGGCTCCTTAGGTCCGGCTAATTATAACCCATTATGGGCCCATGACTTGGCCAATGCCTTCCCTGATGTACCAATTATCATTGACCATGGCGGCATGCAGGGCTGGTGGTCTGAGAGATTTGTAGAGGAAAGCTTCCACGTAGCAGCGAGCCACGACAATGTATATTTGGAAACCGGGTTATATTGGACAGAGTTATATGAAAAGGCTTTAATTGATCCAAATATCGGACCGGAAAAACTTTTATGGGGTACGGATTGGGGCGCAAGCATGGGCTTCCATTCACAACCCGGCCGATATCCGGAAAGTTATGGCGTTCAAGTTAGAAAAAAAGGTCCGGTCACACATCAAGTGGATTATTGGGGATGGAGCTTGCGTGAATTAACAAGATTGCGGATTTCCCAAGATGATATGAACCTTATTCTGGGAGGCAACGCTGCGCATTTATTCAAAATTGAGATGCCGCATTCAAGAATGTTTAGGCCGAGAGAAATTTAAGTAAACCTTAATAATTGAATGTTTAAAAAGTTACTCTATTAAACTAATAAAATTCTTAAGGAGGTTTTTTATGAAAAGAAAATGGTTGCTCGTCGTTATGATGTGTGTTTTCATGGTTGTTGCATCTGCTTGTAATTCAAGTAGTACATCTTCATCCAAATCAAATGGTGGGGAAAGTAAGGGGGGACAAGGGGATGAAACATATGAAATCGATATTTATACATTCTCAAATGGTTCGTCCACATATCTATTTGGTGTAGCGTTAGCAGAATTAATTAATTCGAACAGCAGTTGGTTAAAAGCGAATGCTCTTGAATCACCTGGAACGTTTCAAAATACCCAACTTGTTATGAGTGATGAAAATAAACGAAAGAATACAATTGGGGTCATGGCAATTGAAGAAGCGGCAGCAGGATTTCCACCTTTCAAAGAGCCGTATGATGGAATAAGAGCACTTGCATCCTTTGGTTTGAACTTCAATGCATTTGTTTCTATCGATCCTGACGTTAAAACATTAAAAGATTTAGAGGGCAAAGTGGTTGGTATTGGAACACCGCCATCAGCCGTACGTGTGGAACTACCAAAACTGGTATTGGAAAAAATGGGTATCAAACCTGCCAAGTATGAAAATTTGGCGATTGGCTCTGATATTCAAGCGTTAAAGGATGGCAAAGTCGATGCCATCTTAAACGGATCATTTGCTACGGACCCAAGCGGTGCCAAGTGGGCATCCAATCCGGCCATGACAGAACTTGGAGCAACTGATAAGATTAACTATTTATCCTTTGATACAAAAGCCATGAAAGAAGCAATTAAAGAATTGGATGAATTAGGAGGAGAACCGCTGGAGATTCCGGCAGGTGCTTTGGGTAAAGATCAAACAGATCCATATGTTGTACAGGCAACCATGGTTGGGTGGTATGCAGATAAGGAACTCCCGGATCGCGTAGCAAAGGAAATCGTGCGCATCATGGCGGAAAATGCAGAATCCTTTAAGGATGTTCATCCAACAGGTGCCTATATTTCTCCGGAAACAATGGCCATGTTGGGCTTAGATAAATCACTAATACATCCTGGAGCATTAGAATATTACGAAGAGAAAAGCATTGATGTGACGAAAAGTCCGTTTATGAAATAACAATTGAACCAATAAGATTTTATGGGGCTGTCCAAAACAAAGTATATAGCATCACGATATCATATCTAGTCTTAAACAAGCACAGTAACTCTCTAGATATAGCCTAATCGTTGGATGCTAGACTTTATGGGCAGCCCTTCTACTTTCTGCATTTTATCTATTATTGCATTATACAGAGGGAGATGGAATACGTGAATATAAATGTAAATGGCGATGTATTGACAGGTGTCACGCCTTATACAGCAGAACAAATTCGAGAGTATAATGAAAAAGGATATTGGTTGAATGAAACGTATGAGGATGTATTAATGAAAGTAGTCCAAAAACAACCAAATAAATTATTCGTCGTCGATCAATTTGCAAGATTGACATACGGACAGTTCAAAGAGAAGGTGAATCGTTGTGCCGCCTTTTATAAAAAAATCGGAATCAAGAAGTATGATCGAATTATCGTTCAATTACCCAACCGCCATGAATTCCTCATTGTACTATTTGCATTGAAAAAAATTGGTGCCATACCCGTACTCGCTGTACCAAGGCAAGATACCTTTGAAATCAATCAAATTATTGATTTAATCGGTGCCATCGGCTGGATCACATCCGATCGGGACGGTACCCATGATTTACTGCCACGTATAAGCGAAGTGCGTTCGAAAAATAAGCAGCTTTCTTTTGTCTTGATGATCGGGGAACAAGACCGATTTCCTCAAGGAACCCATGATGTCATGGCGGCCCTAGAGGAAGTAACGGACCAGGAAGTGGCAACGGTTAAACATGAAAAACCTGATCCCAATGATGTGGCTTTAATTATTTTAACGGGAGGAACAACAGGTGTACCGAAGGCGGTCCCGCGAACACATAACAGCATTTTAGCCAATATTCGTTATATAAGTCATATGCATACCGATCATGATGTGAGTCTATTAACCACTCCAGTTGGGCATGGAATGGCCCATCAAGGTGCCATTGGCTGCACTCTCATGAAGGGTGGCACCTTGGTGATATGCAATTCCCCACGACCAGAAGATATTTTGAAAGCGGTTCATCACGAAAAAGTGACTCGATTAACGCTGGTTCCGACTCAGTTAATCGGAATATTGGAGCATCCGCACCTTGATCAATTTGATTTGAGTTCATTGAAGTATGTGCGGGCTGGCGGTGCTTCCTTGCATTTTGACATATTTATAAAAGCGACAGAATTCTTTCATTCGTTTGGTTGTACAGTAGGAGGATCTGCCTACGGTTCAAGTGAAGGTCCAAGTGCCCATCATTTGACCACACCGACCGGAGAACTCGTAAAATCAATTGGAAAACCGGTGGTAGATGGGGATCATTGGATTGCGCTTGGTGAAAATGAAGAAGTATTGCAGCCGAATGAAATAGGCGAATTGGCCGTGAAGGGGCCTGGCGTCTTTACCGGATATTATAACTCGGAAAAAGAGAATGAGAAGGTCTTTACAAAGGCGGGTTACTATAAAACTGGCGATGTAGGGAAAATTGATGAGAATGGTTTCATTTTTATTACCGGACGTCAAAAGGATATTATTCAACGTGGGGCAGAAGGAATTATCCCAAGTGAAATGGAAGACTTAATTGCCCAGCATTCGGCTGTTGATCAAGTGGCCGTAGTCGCAATGCCTGATCCGTATATGGGAGAAAGAGCATGTGCCTATGTCATTTTACACAAACAAGAAAAGGTCAACGATATTAAGCTGAAGGATATTACCGATTTTTTAAAGGAAAAAGGAGCCGGTGTTCTCCTTTGGCCTGAAAGATTGGAAATCATTGATGAATTTCCATTAACCAATGTAGGGAAGTTGGATAAAAAAGCGTTGCGTAAAAATATTCACCAAAAACTGATTCAAGAAGGTGTTTTGGAAAAAGACTAATGTGCTTGAGCTAAAGCTATTTTGATAGTTTAACAGAGCCTAAAAATAAAAGATGAATGGGAGTGATGATTCTTGTCTCAACTTGAAACTGGAAACAAATGGTATGATCGGATGAATAATAAAATAATTGCAGCTTTAGCTCTGTTGATGGTCGTTATACACATGTACTATTCTCAAGATATGTTTGATTCCTTAACCTATTATAATCTTCATCTTGGCTTTTCTTTACTAATTGTTTTCTTATCAGGCTTTAGTAAAAGTAAGAAAAAGTTAGGAAAATGGATGTTTCCTTTACTGGCCGTATTCTCGCTTTTTGCTGTGTTATATGTTCATTTTTTAAGTGAAGAGCTTCAGATGCGAGGTTGGCTTTTGGAGCCTCTTGATTTAGCAGTAGGTGTGATATTAATTGTCATGTCCTTACTTGCATCCGTCCAAGCTTTTGGAATGTTGGTTCCGAGCCTGATTGTGGTGTTTATGATTTACCCATTTTTCGGGCAATACCTCCCGGAACCATGGACTACGACTGCCTATTCAATTCCTCAAACAATCTCAAATTTATCAGTCGGACTAACCCAGGGAATTTATGGTGTGGCCTTAAAAACCTCGGCGGATTACGTGTTTCTATTTGTCGTTTTTGGTTCCCTTATTGGAGTGACGGGTGTTCAACAATTTTTTTATGAAATATCAAAATTAATTGTTGGCAGAGTTCGTTCCGGTTCTGGTTTATTATCCGTCGTCAATAGCTGCTTTGTTGGTTCTATCACAGGAAGTGCCATTGCCAATGTCACGATTACGGGCGCTTATACTATCCCCTCTATGAAAAAGGAAGGCTACCGTCCGGAACAGGCTGCAGCTATTGAAGCAACAGCCTCAAATGGCGGCCAGATTATGCCGCCAATGATGGGAGTCATTGCATTCGTTATGGCTGGATTCTCCGGAATCCCGTACATTCAAGTAGTTGTGATGGCAATTATTCCAGCTTTATTATATTTTTCATGTGTCGGATTATATACTCATTTTTCCGTAGCCAAAAGAATTGAGTTAGAAGGTGTTAAGATTGATTATAAGCCTGAGCCGGTTGATAAGAAAGCGATTCTTTACCGCTTGCCAGGATTTGTGATTCCGATTGCAATCATGATTTTTATGCTTAGTACTGGGTTCAGTATCATGAATGTTGCCTTTTGGTGTATTATATCTACCATTGTATTGGGTTTTGCTGTTCCAAAAAGCTACAGACCTACTTGGATGAACATCGTTGAAGGCCTTATCGACGGTGCAAAATCCGGAGCGCAAATCGGCGTGATTACAGGGGCTGTTGGAATCTTGTTAACGACTTTTTCTGGAAGCGGTATCGGCGTAAAGCTGTCCATTGGAATCGAGCAATGGAGCGGTGGGTATTTATTTGTAGCGCTGTTGATTCTGTGGGCGGTTTCTATTCTTTTTGGAATGGTTGGAGTAGCGACGGTTGGTTACTTTACGGCAGCGGCCTTTGGTGTTCCGGTTCTAACTAAACTTGGGGTTCCATTTGAAACAGCACATTTCTTCGTCGTTTTTCCAGCGGTCTTTGCATTCATTACTCCGCCTGTTGCCTTGGCGGTTATTGTTGCAGCGAAAATGGCGGGAGCAGATTATATGAAGGCTTCCATCGAGGCTTGCCGGGCTGCATTTTCAGCCTTTTTATTACCGTTTTTAATTGTCTATGCCCCTTCCATTATCTTTAAAATAAGTGTACTTAGCTTTACATTCTGGTTTGAGCTTGCTTTATGTATTATCTTTTTGTTTGGATTGCAATTTGCCTTTGTCGGCTATTTTAAAACCAAAATGGAAATTTGGGAACAAGCGTTGTGGACAATCGGCTGCACGTTCATCCTGTTATTTTTGATTAATAGAATTCCGATTTTATTGGTTCTTGGTATTCTTATGGTTGGATTCGGATTTGTGATACAATGGAAAAAGGGAAAAAATAAACAAATGATTACGAGTGTAGATGCAAGCTTATCAAAGTAATAAAAAAGCTTATAGGAAAAGAATTGAAATGGAGGTGTCATTGTTCATTTGTCTGAATTTAATAAAGAGTTAGGAATCTTTACCTCTATACATTTCTGAAAAATCGCTCAATTCATGAATTGATTGGGGTAAGATGACGAATAAGCAAGAAGGATGAGATATGAAATATGAGAAATATTAACATAAAACCGATTCAATCTGTGGAGAGAGCTATACAAATTTTATGTTGCTTTAAATTTGAAAAAAAAGAGTTAACCATTGAGAATATTATGCTAGAGACAGGGCTGACAAGGGCCACTGTATATCGGTTGCTGTGGACTCTTGAAAAAAACGGGATGATTCAATATGATTCAAAATTGCATTCTTTCCGATTAGGTTATAAGCTTTTAGAATTTGGGAATATTGTTTTTGAAAATTTGGATATCGGCAGAGAAGCAGAAAGTGAAATAAAGACTCTAAATGAAACGATTCACCAGTCTGTTATTTTAGCAGTAAGACAAGAGGATCATTTACAATATATTTTAAGAGTTGACAGTCAAGAAGGATTTCAACCCCATACGCATGTAGGGAGCCGGAAGGTTCTGCATATGGGGGGCATTGGAACTGCCATGATGGCATATTTACCTGTAGAGCAGGCAGCGGGGATCATTGATAAATATCCATTAATACAGCTTACTCCGCATACTTTAACGGATACAAAAAGCTATATCGATAGATTAGCTGAAATCCGATCACAAGGTTATTTTGTTGGCGTAGAAGAAACCTTCGTAGGGTTCACTACGATTGCTGTGCCAATCTTTGATGCAAAAGGGATTGTAACAGCTGGACTGGGAACCATCGTTCGTTCTCATAAACTCGACGATGAAAGTTTGGCAGAGATAATAAATCAATGTAAAAATACGGCCATGAAGATCTCACGCAAATTGGGATTTATAGAAAGTACCGTACTGGAATAGCTGTAGTTTTTTGACATTTGTAAAAAGCATATTTATAGTAACAATATGGGGAAAGAGGGGGGAGAAAATATGATGGAATTTACCTTTACGGTTAATTGGGGAGACACGGATGCAGCGGGAATCGTCTATTATCCTAATTATTACAAATGGATGGATAATGCGACACACCATTTTTTTAATAAAATTGGGCATTCCTGTGTGGATTTATTTGACAAACAACGGGTCGGAATCCCATTATTGGAGACTCATTGTGGATTTTTCTCTCCTTCCTTTTTTGGAAATGAAATTGTGGTCACATCTGGAATTGAGGAAATAAGGAATAAGGTATTCCGGATTCGACATACTTTCCAACGCGGGGAGACCAAGCTGGCAGAAGGCTATCAAGTCCATGCCTGGACAGACTTTTCCAAAGACTTTCCGAAAGCATTCCCGATTCCGGATGAGGTCAGGAGAGCATTGCATGAGCATATGATTGAATAAATTGGAAATTGCTAGGGCAAACTCGGCGATGGGGTGCAATACGACCTATTAAAGGGTGTGACAAAGGTGCTTATTAATAATGAAGATGAAATATCATAACTATAAATAAAGGCACTAATATAGATAAAAAGAGGAAGCTGGCATAATACCAGCTTCCTCTTTTATTTAATAGCAAAAGTATTTCTATTAGATTTTACCTACAAGATCAAGGCTTGGCTTAAGTGTTTCTCCGCCTTCTTGCCATTTAGCTGGGCAAACTTCGCCTGGATTGTTGCGAACGTATTGAGCAGCTTTGATTTTGTTTACAAGTGTGCTTGCGTCACGGCCGATACCGCCAGCGTTGATTTCAACAGCTTGGATAACGCCATCTGGATCGATGATGAAAGTTCCACGATCAGCAACACCATCTTCTTCGATTAGAACATCAAAGTTACGGCTGATTACGTGAGAAGGGTCACCAATCATAGTGTAAGTGATTTTACCGATAGTTTCTGATGTATCATGCCATGCTTTATGAACGAAGTGAGTATCTGTAGAAACAGAATATACTTCAACGCCTAATTGCTTAAGAGTTTCGTATTGGTTTTGTAAATCTTCTAGTTCAGTTGGGCATACGAAAGTAAAGTCTGCTGGGTAGAAGCAAACGATGCTCCATTGACCTTTGAAGTTTTGCTCAGATACTTCAACAAATTCACCGTTTTTGAATGCTTGCGCTTTAAATGGTTGTACTTCTTTTCCAATTAGAGACATAGTAAAAATTCCTCCTAGAAATATGTTTATTATGTAAATAAGTCATAATGACTTATAAACTATATTAATTATTAACTAATTATCATTATCTATAAATATAAATTAATTGTCAAATAAAAAGCTAAAAATCTGTCTAATTTTATAAAAACGTAACGAAATTTACGCAATTCATTCATGATAAAGGGGGAGCCCGGCGGTTGCCGGAATCTCGGTCCCATTATCAATGACAAGTTTTAATTAATTTCTGATGAGATAATCGAAAGCACCTAGGGCTGCTGTTGCACCTGATCCCATTGAAATAATAATTTGTTTATAGGCACTGTTTGTGCAATCCCCAGCAGCAAATACTCCAGGAATATTTGTCGCACCATGGTTATCAATGATAATTTCACCACGTGCAGTTCGCTCCACTGAACCCTCTAACCAATCCGTATTTGGCACAAGACCGATTTGAACAAATACACCTTCTAGTTCGATATGGTGTTCTTCGTTTGTTGCACGATCAATGTAGGAAATGCCGTTAACCGTTTCGTTTCCGTGAATTTCTTTTGTTTGAGCGTTCGTAATAACAGTCACATTTGGCAGACTGTGTAGGCGCTCTTGTAATACGGAATCCGCTTTTAGTTCAGGCAAGAACTCTATTACTGTTACATGTCTTACAATCCCTGCAAGGTCAATCGCAGCTTCAATACCAGAGTTTCCTCCGCCAATAACCGCCACATGTTTGCCTTCAAACAATGGACCATCGCAGTGAGGGCAGTAGGCCACACCTTTGTTTTTGAATTCAGCTTCTCCAGGAACGCCTACGTTTCTCCAACGGGCACCCGTTGAAAGAATCACGGCTTTACTTTTTAGAACCGCACCGTTTTCAAGCTCAATTTCAACTAAATCTTTCTTCTCTAAACGCTTAGCACGCTGAGTATTCATGATATCAACGTTATATTCTTTCACGTGCTCTTCAAGACTTGCTGCTAGCTTAGGACCTTCTGTATATTTTACAGAAATAAAGTTTTCAATTCCTAAAGTGTCCATAATTTGACCGCCAAAGCGTTCAGCGACAATACCTGTGCGAATGCCTTTACGTGCTGCATAGACTGCCGCACTTGCACCAGCAGGTCCGCCTCCGATAACAAGTACATCGAACGGGTCTTTATCAGATAGTTCAGATGCATCTGGGCCAGTTCCCATTTTGGCAAGAATCTCTTCAATGCTCATACGGCCTCCGCCAAATTCTTCCCCATTAAGGAATACAGTTGGAACAGCCATAATGTTTTTGCTTTCTACTTCTTCTTTGAAAGCCGCGCCATCAATCATAGTATGTGTAATATTTGGATTAAGAATACTCATTAAGTTTAGTGCCTGAACCACATCAGGGCAGTTATGGCATGTTAAGCTAATATAAGATTCAAAGTGGTATTCGCCTTCAATCTTTTTAATTTGATCAATGACTTTTTGATCCACTTTAGGCGCTCTGCCGCTTACTTGTAAAAGCGCTAATACTAAGGAAGTAAATTCATGTCCAAGCGGTACGCCGGCAAAAGTAACACCTGTATCTTCGCCAGGGCGGTTCACACTGAAGCTTGGTGTTTTTGGAAGAGTTGTTCTTTCTACCGTAATTTGAGATGACATAGAAGCTAATTCATTCACAAGTTCAAGGGTATTATTTGATACTTCATCGGCACCAGCACTTACTTTTAATACTACAGGACCTTCCATCATTTGAAGGTATTGATTTAATTGAGCTTTGATATCTGCATCAAGTAACATATAAAATTCCTCCTTATATTCCCACAAGAGCTAAGCTTGTATTTTAAGTTTATAATGTAATTGTTTTTTACTTATAGTAGGTTAAACTTAACTTTGATAGTTTACACAGGATCTGTTGTTTTACTTTAGATAATAAAGGTTATGTTTGTTCTTTATTTATAATAATTATTATCTAGTTCTTATTATCAATTAATAGGGTTCGTTTGTCAACACTTATTTATAATAATTTCTTAACAATAGTAATTATAATTAAGGGGACAAATCGTTATTGTAGGATTATCCTATGGAAGATTTATCTATATATATTGTAACAGGGGATTGTAGTAAACCTCAATTTTCAACCACTAGTTTTTATCCTTCATTAAGAAAAAAATAAAACGAGTGAAGGTTCATTGAAGACCTTCACTCGTTTCTGCCTTTTTTTCATAACTATTCGCTGTTAGATGAACAAACGTTTTTTCTTATAATCAGCTCATTAATCGTTTAATTTGTAAATAGGTTCGTGAATAGAGTAAATGTTCCTCCATGGCCTTTTTTGCACGCATTTCGTCCTGGGCTATGATGGCTTCAATAACGTCCGTCATTCCTATTAAAATATATTTTTTATCTTCATCCTGGATATTTGGCGAATGTTTTTGATAGGTCATAATGATTGCATTCATTATGGCCTCGGTTAAAGGATTATAAGTGCATTTTGCTAATAAATAATGAACAGAACTATCAATTTTTAACATTTCTTCCACCGTAAGATTGTCTTGGCGAATCTCTGCAAGACAATTATTTAAAAATATTAAGTCCTTTTCTGTTCTCTTTAATGCAGCTAAACCAGCGGAGGGAATTTCAATTATTTTTCTTAATTCAAATATATCAGGGTGTGTAATGGTTTTTGAATGGAGAGAAAGCAATATTAGTTCATAGATATTATTACTTACATCTTCTGAAAGAAAATCATTGACTATGTATCCTCCTAGTTGACTGTCATAGGGTTTAATCATGCGATTGTCTACTAGATAATTAAAGGCTTCCTTCATAGTGGGTCTGCTTACGCCAAATTCCTTACTTAGACTTAATTGTGATGGGAGCATATCACCCGGTTTAATCTTTCCTTCAATAATCATTTTTTTAATAGAATTAGCAATTTGTTCAGGAATTGATAATAATTCAACATTATTAGTTGACAACATTAAAACATTCACACTCCCATAATTGTTCTATCAATTAAATCTTATGATTCCTGTGTCCACCTGTAAACGATTATGTAAGATTTTCTTACAATAATTAGAAAGTTTACATTTTTATTCTGATATAAACCTTTAGGATGTAAAAATTTATTACAACGGACTAGCCAGGGTGGAAAGTTTTATTACAGCAAAACGGGTTGAATGTTATCTAAATATTTTGTAAATTTAGAATATAACAACGGGGTCACTCATTTGTGGAGCTAACTTAATAGATAAAGTGTATATTTAATCGAATAAGAGAGGTCGAAAAATAAGATAAAATATCTGAATATACAGATTTTTTAAATTATTTAAAATAATATTATTAAAGGGGTGCTCTAATGTCAACAACTAATTCGATTGACATCATTAAAAGTGAAATCATGAACCAACGATGGAAAAAGCTTGAAAATGAAATGGAAACATTGGACTTAGATATCGTTTTAATATATGGAAAAGGAATCATTACTCAATATGGTAATTTATATTATTTTGGCGGGTATTATCCAATTTTAAGACATGGTTTTGTTATCAAAATTAAAGGACAACAGCCTATCGCTTATTACAATACAAGAGCGGACTATTACCTTGCGAAAGAAAAAGGAACAATAAAAGATGTGCGTTTTGTAGGGACGGGCGATGTGATTCAAGCCGAAGATCCATTATTAGTCGAACTTGCCAATGTGATTAATGCCGCCTCGCCTAAAAAAGTGAGCATAGTAGGATTAAAAGAAAATATGAATATCAAACAATATGAGTTTTTAATGAATCATATTAAAGGTGAAATTGTCGATGGGACAGGTATGGTGGCAAAAATCAAAAGTTACAAGTCACCAGAAGAAATGGAAATGGTTAAGAATTCGTTTGTTCTTGCTGAGAAAAGTTATGCTGCTTTTGAGGAAGTCATTCAACCAGGTAAGACCTGTGCAGAAATAGCTGGGGAAATTGAACGAATTGCTAGAGGAAACGGTGCTATTGATACCCTAATTTTTATTGAGGAGGGTCCATTCTTCCTTCGAAAACCAACAAAGAAGGTCATTAGTGAAAATGCACTTGTTACTTGTTACGTAGAATTAATTGATGAAAATGGATATTGGGTTGAAAAAGGCGGTCTAATCGCTGTTGGAAACCTTAGTAATGAAATGAGAGAGCTTGCTGATGCCTGTGTTCAAGCGATGGAGGAAGTGAAAAAGACAATCAAACCAGGTATAACGGTCGGAGAGATAGCCTATGCGATAAATAAACAGATTGCTCATCTTGATGTCAAAATTGGGATTTGGCATGGACATGGTGTTGGTGTGGACCATGATATACCAGTTATTAGTGATAACGGAACAGACGTGATTGAAGAAGGAATGGTGTTAAGTGTACATCCTAACTTTGCAAATGCAAAGGAAGAATTCGGAGCGAGTATCGCGGATGTCTTTATCGTAACAAAAGATGGTGCGGAATCCTTAAGTAAGCTTCCATATATGACTTATTTATCCCAAAAGGAGAGTGAAAGCATTGGATAAATTTACGATTGGAATTGATGTCGGAGGGACTTTTACAGATTTATTATTAATTAATATGAATACAAAAGAACAAATCATTGATAAAACTTCTTCTACACCTGAGGATCCTTCCATTGGAGTAACAAATGGACTTAATAACCTAGCTAATAAATTAGGAATGACCATACAAGAATTATTAGAAAATACAACCCTGATTGTACACGGTACAACCGTTACGACGAATGCCGTATTAACAAGTACTGGTGCGAAAACAGGATTGTTGACGACAAAGGGTTTTCGAGATGTGTTGCAAATGAGAAGAGGAGTGAGAAGCAGGCAGCATCTTTATAATAATAAATATAATGCTCCCGCTCCTTTAGTAACGAGAGATTTAGTCGTAGGCATTGATGAAAGAACAGATGCTGACGGAAAGATTGTGAAAGAAATTGATGAGAAAGAAATCCGTGAAGCCTTGGATTGGTTTAAAGAAGAAGGAGTGGAATCGATCGCGATTTGTTATATGCATTCGTATGCCAATCCTGAAAATGAAATTAAAACAAAACAAATCGTTGAGAAGTATATGCCTGAAGCATATGTCACCGTATCAACGGATGTATCCTCCATTATCCGCCTATATAACCGTGTAAGCACTTCTGCCATGAATGCTTATGTCGGTCCGATTTTAAAAGCTTATATGGATAAATTAATGAGCAAGCTTGAAGCAAAAGGTTTTACAAATGGGGAACTTCTAATTATGCAATCAAATGGAGGAGTAACCAACCCTGTTACCGTATCGAAGCTGCCGGCAACGACCGTTTTATCTGGCCCTGCTGCTGGTCCGGTTTCTGGGAGTGCCTTTGCACAGGCATCTGGATTTAATAAGGCTATTGTCATTGATATGGGGGGGACATCGTTTGAAGCGTCGATAATAGAAAACGGAGAAGTCAATATTCGCAGAGAAGGGGAAATCAATCGAAATCTCATTTCTTTACCAATGGTCTCCATTCATACGATTGGCTCTGGGGGTGGAAGCATTGCCTGGATTGATTCAGGAGGACTGTTGCAGGTAGGGCCTCAAAGTGCAGGCGCCTCTCCAGGTCCGGCGTGTTACGGACGAGGAGGAGAATTGCCAACCTGCTCGGATGCCAACCTGCTATTAGGATATTTAAATCCAGACTTCTTCCTTGGCGGGGGAATGTCCTTGGATAAGGAGTTAGCAAATGAGGCTATCCAAAAGAATATTGCCGAACCACTCCATATGAGTATAGAGGAAGCGGCATTTGGAATCTATCAAATTTCCAATTTGAACATGGCCAACGGAGTGAAAGAAATAACGATTCAAAATGGACAAGATCCGCGAAACTTTCCGCTCGTGGTCGCAGGCGGTGCCGGACCGATACATGCAGCGATGATAGCTAGAGAACTAGATATTACTGAAATTATTATCCCTACTTTCTCTTCTGTCCTTTGTGCAGTGGGAATGCTTGCTTCTCAATTACGACACGATTTTGTAAAAAGCTTCCATAGAAGATGGGAACATGCGAACTTCGCTGATATTATTTCTATCCTTGCCGAGGATAAACAGGAAGGAAAGAAAGCCTTGCTTTCTGAAGGAGTATCTGAGGATAAGCAAATCATAAAAGTGGGCTTAGACCTGCGCTATGTTGGTCAGCATTATGAGGTTGCTATTGAAGTCGATGAGGAGATGATTTTAAACAATCATAAAGAATGGGTAGAAAACGAGTTTCATAAGGAACATGAAAAGTTATATGGTTTTCATTTAAAAGGGCATGATATCGAGATGATCAATATTCGCTTATCGTGTCGAGGAGATTTTGTGGAGTTTTCACCAAGAACCATTGAAAATATGTCTTCTGATGAAAAACTTGCCGTTAAACATTATCGAAAAATGTTTGATCCGGTTCAAAAATCAATGACAGAAGTTCCAGTTTATGATGGTGATTATATGAAGGCTGGTGCCGAAATAACGGGTCCAGCTATTGTAGAATTAACTACAACAACGATTATTGTTCCAAGTGAATTTGAAATGAACTTGGATGAGAATGGAAACTTTATTATGAAAGATACAGGGTCTCAAATGAAGGGTTATAATCTTCTATTTGCTTCCAGCAATAATTAAGGAGGGAAGACTACCATGGATTCGATTTTAGTATCAGTAATATCTAATAGGTTAAAAGCAATTGGGAGACAAATGGGGGCCGTAATCGAAAGAAGTGCTCATTCACCACTCCTTGTCGAAGGAAGAGATTTCTCCTTAGGGATTTACACTGCAGATGGGGTGTTAATTGAGCAAACCGAGTATATCCCGATTTTAGGTTATGCAGCGGCGCCAGGTGTGAAGGCCGTAGTGGAATATTTCAAAGATGATGTCTATGAAGGGGATGTCTTTCTTCATAATGATACATTCACTGGCGGAAACCAGAACTCAGACTGGAAGGTCTTAAAACCTGTGTTTCACGAGGGAGAATTATTTGGCTGGACGACTATTACTGCCCATCAAGCTGATGTTGGAGGAGCAGTTCCAGGATCCTATAATCCTTATGCAACGGATTTATGGCAGGAAGGAATTCGCATTACACCTATTCGTATTTTCAGCAAAGGTAAAAAGCTGAAGGATGTGTGGGATTTAGTGATGGGGAATGTCAGATTGCCTGTTGTTGGTGATGATATTCTAGCAATGGTAGGAGGGTGTACCGTTGGTGAAAAAGAGCTCGTCAAACTGTTAGATCAGTATAGCGGGAAAATTGTCAATGAAGCCATCTCGGAAATCTTTGATTCTACTGAAAAAATGGCAAAGTCCATTATTAAGACGATTCCAAACGGGGTTTATGAAGGGGAATGGTTAGTCGTTGATGATGGTTTTGATCATGAAGCGGAAATGAAAATTAAAGTGACCATTTCGGTAGAAGACGAACAGATGCACTTTGATTTTACAGGAACGTCACAACAGACGAAGGGATATGTCAATGCGCCGTTACCAGTGACCATTTCCTCAGTCATGATTTCCTTCTTCATGCTAACCGAGCAGGAAATTGCTCATAATGAAGCGATTCAAAGATGTATTTCCATCCACGTTCCAGAAGGAACCATGCTTAATCCAGTATTTCCAGCTGCTTCGGGCTTTGGAAACCATTTAAGTGATCAAATATGTTCGGCTATATTTATTGCTCTGTCCAAAGCCTTACCAGAGCAAGTGACAGCGGGCTGGAATTCGTTACTATGTGCGATATTAAATGGAACGGACCAACGCACGAAAAGTCCTTTTGTTGACATTCTGTTAAATGGAAGTAAAGGGGGAAGCGGCGGTACAAAAGGTGCTGACGGGTATGACCACATTGGTTTAATTGCTTCTGGAGGTGCTTTAGCTGCACAAGATCCGGAAATGTTTGAATTGACGCTGCCTTTTACTCTCCACAAATATGAATATGCGACAGATTCCTGCGGTGCAGGGGAATGGAGAGGCGGCTTAGGTGTTGAAGTAAAGTTCACGATTAATGCTGACGGTGTCCAAGCCAGTGTGTTTGGTGATGGCGGCAGCGAAGCCACTGCTGCTCCTGGAATTTTAGGTGGAACCAATGGTGCCGTGAATTCTATTACTCTCCAATATCCAGATGGAAGAGAATACAAGAGTTTTACGAAGGATTTGATTTCTGATATACCAAAGGGAACGGTCTATCGACAACTTGCAGGAGGCGGCGGCGGTTATGGTGACCCGAAAAAACGCCCTGCTGAAATGGTCGCTAAAGAGGTTCGATATGGTTATATTTCAAAAGAGTACGCGAAAGAAAACTATGGAGTAGTAATTCGCGATGAAAAGAAAGGTGTTATTGAACAGATTTTGAGATGATCAATAGTTGATAGGATAAAAACGAAACCTTGATAGACTGATATTAGTCTATCAAGGTTTCGTGGTATTCGTAAATTTTTCAGTATTGTTCGTTTCCTTATTCCATTATTTAGAAGGACCTTATAAACGATATTATTCAAATGAGTTTCTTAAATATTTAGGAGGAAACATAATGAAACTAAAGTTGATCATCTTACTTATGATTAGTATCTTATTCATTTCTGCTTGTGGAAAAACGGAATCCACTGTGAATTCGGGAACAGACGGAAACACCTCAGAAATTAAAATTGGTGTTTCGGTTCCAATGGAAGCAAACAATTCGGTTAAAACCTGGTATAAGGCCATCCAAGCTAGGGCTGATGTCTATGGTTTTGAAGTAATGGGAATTGATGCCCAAGGTGATGCAAGCAAACAATCTAGTGATATTAATACTTTATTAGGTCAGGACATTGACGCGTTAATCGTTTGGCCATTAGATTCGAAAGCACTGCAGCCGGCTTTAGACCGTGTAGCACAAAAGAATATTCCGATGTTTGGGATTGATTTTAATGTGCAAAAAGGCGGAGACGACTACGGGATGGTTAACCAGATGATTCTTGGACGCGAAGCAGCAGCGGTTACAGTGGCTAAATTATTCGCGGATTCCTATACAGAAGCAGAAGTAGCGGGAATCGGCTTTGCGATACCTGTTCCTGGCAATATCTTTGTGATGGATAAATATAAAAGTGAACTTAAAAACTATGACCATTTAACCTTTGCAGGTCAGCAGGATAATCCTTCAGATAATATTGCTGGTGCCGAACCATTAATGAAAAACCTGCTAACAGCCAATCCAAATATCAAAGCCGTATTTGCTTATAATGACGAAAGTGCCATTGGTGCTTCGCAGGCGATTAGTAATGCAGGTGGCAAATTATATTCTGAAGATAAGAAAGATGGAATTATGGTCGTTGGATTTAATGCTGAGAAAGGTGGAATTCAAGCAGTAAAAAACGGCAAAATGCATGCAACCTTTAATATTAACCCAGTCAAAAGCGGAGCGATTCAAGTCGATTTTATCAACCAGTATGTAGTAGAAAAAGCACAAGATTCAATCGCTAAAGAAATCATTGTTCCATCCCCATTAATTGATCCATCGAATGTTAAGGATTTTGTTTCTTGGGAGGAAGAATTAAAACTAGTGAAAGATCGTCAGTATGATGCACTCAAAGAAAGTGGTGCCAAATGATTCTTGAACAAAATGGTCGATTTGCTTTGGAAATAAAAAATATGACAAAGCACTATCCCGGTGTTGTGGCGTTGAATGGGATCTCTATGAATATTGAATGGGGAAGCATTCACGGAATCGCAGGAGAAAATGGTTCTGGTAAATCTACTTTGTTACGAATTATAAGCGGCATGGAAAAGCAAAATCAGGGTGAGGTCGTCTACGACGGCCAATCCCTAAAAGAGTCACAACGGTTACTGCAGAGAGACGTGGCTATGGTGACGCAAGAGCCTTCACTAGTAAACTCTCTATCTGTAGCAGAAAATATCGCCATGGGCAATCGACATGAATACAAACTGTTTGTGAATTGGAAAAAGTATAAGCAAATTGCTTTAAAGTACTTAGAACTGCTTGGTGTGTCAGATATTGATTTAGATATTCCTGTAGAAATACTGTCACCTGATAAACAGCAATTAATTCTCATCTCGCGCGCACTAGCCTCCAATCCGAGAGTTTTATTATTAGATGAGGCGACGAGTTCTTTATCCGAAGACCAAACGATAAAGCTCTTTACCGTACTAGATGAGCTTAAAGCAAAAGGTCTTGCCATTCTCTTTATTTCACATCGATTAAAAGAATATATTCGCTTATGTGATACAGTCACCGTTTTAAGAGATTCCAATTATATTTGTAATCTGAAAAAACAAGAGCTAAGTGAAGATGCCATTGTATCCTCGATGGTAGGGAGAGAGCTAAAGGATTATTATCCGCCAAAGGGTAAGGTTCCTTCTGAGGAACAGGCAATTGTTTTTCATGATTTTTATTGCAAGCAAGTCCGAAATGTTTCGTTTTCGATTAAAAAAGGGGAAGTCTTTGTTCTTGCTGGTTTGGACGGCTGCGGTCGAAGTGAGCTGTTAAAAGGCTTATTTGGAGTATTGCCTTCAAAGGGGAAATTAGAGATTCATGGTGAGCCCATAACTTTTAAAAACCCAAGACAAGCCATTGATAAGGGATTTTCTTATATCCCTGGTGAAAGAAAAGCGGAAGGAATTATTGCTGAAATGTCCATTATGGAAAATGCGATGATTAGTTACCGCAGTCAAAAGGCATTTTGGAAATGGATTGGTCGGAAAGTGGAAAAGGATATGTTTCTCCAAATGAAAGAAAATATGAAAATCAAAGCACCTACGGTTCATACTCTAATTAAAACCTTATCAGGGGGGAACCAACAAAAAGTGGTGCTCGCGCGTGCCTTGGCGTTAAATCCAAAATTCCTCTTATTGGAAGAGCCGACAAGAGGAATTGATGTAGGGGCAAAAGCCGAGATTTATAGGCTGCTGCGTGAATTAGCACAGCAAGGAGTGACGGTCATCGTCTCGACCTCTGAATTGCCAGAGGCCATCGGTATTGCTGATCGAATTGGCGTGATGTTCCGCGGTCATTTACAGAAAGTCTTGGATCAGGCGGAAATGACCGAAGAAAAGGTTATGTACTACGCGACTGGCAATTAAGATTTTAGGAGGTGTTCCATGGATAATGTGGTAGTAGAACAAGAATTACAAAAACGCAGCCAATCAATGAAAAAGAATGCCTTTAAATTAGTAGGAATTGGTCCGCTATTAATCCTGCTTTGCGTCATTATGACCATACTGAACCCCTCTTTTTTAACCGCCAATAACTGGATCAATCTATTAAATTCCATTTCCGCTATCTGGATTATGGCGATGGCTATGACGTTGGTGTTAATCTCAGGAGGATTTGATTTATCAGTTGGGGCAAGCTTAGCTTTTAGCGGATTAATTCTTGTCAATTTAGTGGCTGCCGGTGTACCAGAGCTGGTAAGTATTTTGATTACGCTGATTGTCGTACTGCTTATTGGGATGATGACAAATGGTTTTTTAATTGGAAAATTAGGTTTAAACTTTTTTGTGGTCACTCTTGGAACCATGTCTTTGTTTCGAGGCACGGTGTATGTGTGGACAGATGGTCAAACCCAATATGCCGATAATAATCCCATTGTTAGTTTTCTTGGGAATGGCACGATAGGGTTGGTTCCTGTTCCAATCATCATTATGTTAGCTATATGTGTAGTGACCCATTTATTTTTAAAGTATACACAATTTGGAAGAGCGATTTATGTTGTAGGTGGAAATGCAACAGCCGCCAAATTATCGGGGATTAAGGTATCATTCATCCTTATTGGTGTCTATGGGATTAGTGCTCTGTATGCAGCGATTGCTGGGATCATTAATACAGGAAAGTTAGCCTCTGTATCTCCTACTATAGGTTCGGGGATGGAGTTACTAGTAGCTGCTGCAGTTCTTTTAGGCGGAACTTCCTTTAAAGGGGGAGAAGGGACGGTGGTTGGAACCACTTTAGGAGTTCTGTTTATTGGGGTTCTTCAAAACGGACTAAGCCTATCAGGGATTTCCTCCTATTGGCAGGAAGTGATCACAGGAGCGATTCTTATTTTTGCCATTCTATTAAACTATTTTAAGTTAAAACAAACCTAATATAAGCGAAATCCGATAGAAAACGGCAGGGTGTAAAGTTTTTTTACAATGATTTTAGTTTACAATGTTCAGAATATTCTTTAAATTAATAGATAGTCATAAATAAGAATAAGGATTCAATGGAGGTTAAGAGATGTATAATTGGGAGCATTTAGTTCAAAAAGATCGGGTTCACCGTTCTGTTTATACAGATCCACAGCTTTTTGAAGAGGAAATGGTGCAAATTTACGGCAGGAGTACATGGGTCTATTTAGCCCATGAAAGTGAAATTCCAAAAGTCAATGATTATAAAACAGGTTATCTCGGAAAAAGGCCCATTATCATAACAAGAGATCAAAAAGGGAAAATTCGCGCATTATTCAATCGATGTACACATAGAGGTTCAACTCTTTGTCGAATGGAAAAAGGGAATTCAAAGCAATTTGCTTGTCCGTATCATGGCTGGAATTTTAAAAATGATGGTTCCTTTATTGGGGCTCCTTGGCCGAAAGCCTACGGAGATCAATTACATTCACCAGAATTTAACCTCATGCAGGTTCGGGTTGAAACGTATAAAGGATTAATTTTTGGTACGTTAAACGAAAACGGTCCAAGTTTGGACGAATATTTAGGAAATGCTAAAGAGCTGATTGATCAGTGGATGAACCATAACGGCGGTCCTGAAAGACTTCGCGTAAATAGTAACGCCCATCGAAAATTAATGAGTTGTAATTGGAAATTTGTCTATGACAATGCGGCAGATGGCTATCACGTTACCTTTTCCCATCGTTCCTTATTAGGTATTAACGAGAGATACAAGGAAGAAGGGATAGAAGATAAAGACATGGTTTATTTTACCCAAAAACCTGATGATGGACCTATGTACGTTCAGTATCTAGGAAATGGTCATATCTTTCTCGACCAAAGACCAGCCCATCGCGGCGGAGATGGCAGTATGTGGGATCAGCAGAGACCCCAGCCTGGCAGAGAGGTTTTTGAAGAGCAGATGATCGATAAATATGGGGAAAAAGCTTATCGTTATTTAGATCAAGCTGTAGGTTCACAAATGAATTTAACGATTTTCCCGAATCTGCTTTTTGTCGGAAACCAGATTCAAGTTATTGAACCGATTGCTGTGGATAAAACACAAATTACTTGGTATGCCACTACGATTAACGGCTATCCTGATGAAATTAATACTATGCGGATGAGAACGCAAGAGGATTTTCCAGCCTTCGGGGAACCGGATGATGTTACGAACTGGTCAGAAGGACAGAGAGGGTTATCCATACCTGAAGCAGAATGGGTATTTTTCAACCGGGGCTTAACTTTGACGGAAACACATCATGAGGATGCGAATGGAGTGATTACTGCACCTGTAACCGATGAGCTGCCAATGAGAGGATATTTCAATGAATGGAAAAGGCTTATGAGTCAAGCAGAGTCTACAGCAACAAATTATCAGTCTATAAAATAAAGGAAGGGGGATAAGCCCTTGAATCATCAACAAGTAAACCAGTCGAATACATCGCTTTATTCCTATTATATTAATGATGCCTATTATAGTGAATTACTTAAAGAATTAGCTATTTGGGATACCGATTTAGAAATGGACAATCCTACAACAGAGAAACAATGCACAAAGCTCATTATAAAAGAATGCCGCTTGCTAGATGAATACCGTTTTGATGAATTTCTCTCTCTTTATACTGATAAATCTCTCTATTGGATCCCCATTACACCTGGTGGAGGAGATCCCCGAACGGAGGTTAGTCATGCATTTGATGACCGAAGAAGATTGGAGGACCGCATTTACCGGTTACGTACGGGATATGCCTATTCCCAGCTGCCAATGTCAAGAACGAGAAGGCTTGTGGGCAATTTTGAATTAGGCCATGGAGAGAGTCAAGATATCGTCTTTGCCCGCTGTAATTTTACTCTTGCGGAATTAAGAGTTGGAGAGTTAAGACAATATAGCGGCTGGTATGGCTATAAATTACAAAAAGTCGAAGATCAATGGAAAATCGCCGTGAAAATGGTGAATTTAATCAATTCTGATCAGGGTCATGAAAATATGACGTTCATGCTGTAAATCTACCAATCATTCATTAATAACTAATAGGAGAGGAACGTGAAAGGTATGGCAGAGACCATTTTATCAAAATTAGAGGGTGGATTTATTAGTAACTATTCCTTATGGACAGAGGAGCAAAAAGAAGCCGCTCAAAGAATTGTTGCCGAGCTGGAGGAGCATGACTTTCTGATTGTCCGTATTGCCTGGGTAGATCAACAAGGAGTGTTAAAAAGTAAAAGGGTCCCGAAAGAAGGCTTTATTAAGTCGCTAAAAAACGGCTTAAATATCAGTACAGGTACCTTTATTTTTGATTCTGCCTATGCCCTTGTGTTCAACCCGTTCATTCCAGGCGGTGGCTATGGTGTACCTGAAATGACAGGCTGTCCAAACATTACCCTTGTACCAGATCCTTTATCCTTTAAATTGATCCCGTGGGCAGATCGCCAGGCCATGGTGATGTGTGATATTTATTTCAATGATGGTCAGCCCGTTCCTTATTCCGCAAGACAGGTGTATCGAAAAGCCTTGGATAAACTGAAGATGCGTGGAATGGAGAGTATAGTCGGGTTAGAAATTGAATGGTATTTGACAAAGATTGAAGATCCTATGCTTGCAGTCGAGCATAACGGTGACTTAGGTTTGCCTCCGGCTGCACCGAAAGTAAGTACGGTCGAGCATGGTTTATGGTATCAAGCGGAGCCGCATAATCAAGAAATACATGAAATATTAGATGTTTTGGCTGAGAATCTCTTAAAATTGGGCATTCCGCTTCGGACGATGGAGAATGAGTTGGGACCAGGGCAATATGAATTTGTGTTTGATCCATTAGAGGGAATGGAAGCAGCGGATGCCATGATGTATTTTAAAATTGCAACCAAACAAATCTCGCGAAAATATGGTTATATGGCAACCTTTATGTGCAGACCGCATTTGAAAGGGTTCTGTTCCAGCGGCTGGCATTTACATCAGTCAATTATTGATAAAAATACAGGCACCAACTTATTTATGGATGAAAATCAGGCAATCAGTGAATTTGGCCGTCATTATATTGGGGGTATTTTAGCGAATGCGAGAGCAGCTTCTGTCTTTACAACTCCTACTATCAATGGCTATAAGAGACTAAAACCAAATTCATTAGCGCCAACGAGTACAGTTTGGGGAATTTTTAACCGCGGTGTCATGATTAACGTGCATGGAACCGCAGGAGATGCTTCCTCCCATTTTGAAAACCGAATCGGTGAACCAGGGGCCAATCCATACCTGTATATGGCTTCGCAAATTGTTTCTGGATTAGATGGTGTGGATAACAGAATTGAACCAGGTGAGCCAAGTGAAACTCCGTATGATAACGACCGTGCAAAGCTGCCAAAAAGCTTACAAGAAGCGGTAGACGAGTTAAAGAGAAGTGAGTTATTTATCGAAGAGTTTGGGGAAAGCTTTGTGAAATATATCGTGGCCGTTAAAGAAAGTGAATATGGCCGGTACTTGCAATATGTTCAAGAAGAAAATATTGCAAATGCTGAGGTAGAAACCACTGAATGGGAACAAAGAGAATACTTTGAAGTTCTGTAACTTGATTCAGCGGAAGTCAGGTTGAAAGGAGAGAAGGATGGAGGAATATTCACGGGAAAAAGAACTGCTTCAGGAAATTCAAGCGTTGAAAGAAGAATTAAGTAAATACGAACAGCTCACTTCTGCCGTACTCGGGGCAGAAGTGTGGGATTATTCGATATATGAAGAAATTCCGGATGACGATTGGCTGGCGATTGATCGTCAAGATTTTGAACAGATTATGCAGCATATCCATGGACTCGTGAGAATGAAGCCCTGGAAATCTAGTATGGAAAAGAGGTTAGAGCATTATCGATGAATAAAGGAATCGTTGGATTTATCGGGCGTCAAGATTGGTTAAACAATGCGTCACCGCCGCTGCCAATTACATTCGTACCCACCAGTTTATTGACCTTTTTTCAAAAGTTAGGTTATGAAACTGTCATTATTGATATTGATAATGAAGTTGATATTCTTAACCGCTTAGATGTCTTGGTGCTTAATGGCGGATTTGAGGATATTGATCCTAGTTTATATGGAGAGGATAGACATCCCTTAACAGCCGATTGTAATAAGGAAATGGACTTGTTTGAGATTCAAGCGGTTCAGTTTGCGATAAAAAGAAAAATCCCCGTTCTTGGGATATGTCGAGGCTTCCAGCTGATTAATGTCGCGTTAGGAGGAACGCTGCATCAAGAACTGTCTGAGCTTGGCAGCGGGATTGCGCATATTTCCGATAGTTACAGTAAACCAGTCCATTCTGTAAAAATAAGAGGATGGATGAAGGAATTATTAGGAGAAAGGATTGAAGTAAACTCCTATCATCATCAAGGAATTGATCAGCTTGCAGACGCCCTGAATCCTCTTGCCTGGGCAGAGGATGGTTTAGTAGAAGCCTACGAACTAAAAGATGATAGCGTTCCATTGTTTGCTGTCCAATGGCATCCGGAATTACTTGTGGATGACAATAGCTTTAAACTAATCGAAGCTTATTTGAAACGGTGTAAGGAATTCCAGGAAATCGTTGCAAATGAAGGATAATAATATGTTTAGTTTGTCTAGAAAAAACGAGCTAAGGCTTAGACCCTGGCTCGTTTTTGTTGTTTCCTATAATTAATTCCCAGCCCCGCGGTATTTCTTAACGCCCGTATTCCACAGCACTACAGCCAAACCGAAGAAAACGGCTCCCATGACAGGAGTTAGAAAGGCGTACCCGTACCATTCTTCTCGATTTAAAAAATAAGAGGCAGGATAGACCCCAACAAAGGCGAAAGGGAGAATCCAGGTTAACACAAATTGAATGATCTTGTTATAGATATTAACAGGGTAGCGGCCGTAATTGCTGATATTATACATCATCGGCATAATATCGGTCCGGCTGTCCGACCAAAATCCGATCGTAGCAATGGAAAGAAAAATCCCTGCATAAATAAACATTCCGCCAATCACCATGACAAAGAAAATCAAAACATCATACCAGGTAAAGGACAAACCTAAATTCATTCCGGCATATCCCATCACAACTAGCCCGGTGATTACTCCAAACAAGGATTCCAGTTCCATCCGTTCCATAATGATTTGGAACAGACTGTGAACAGGGCGGGTTAAGACACGGTCCATTTCTCCTTTTACAATATAGCGTTCATTAAAGTCCCATATATTAAAAAAGGTTGAAAATAACGCAAACGGCACAAGGAAAAAGCCATAAATAAAGATAATTTCGTCCCGGCTCCAGCCGCTTAAGAGGGATGTGTGACCAAAGACGACTAAAATAAAGATTAAATTGACGGCCTGATTTAATAAGTCAGATAGAATTTCAACAGCCGTATCTACTCGATAGGTGAACCTTGTTTTTAAATATTGAGAGGCGTATTGAAAGAACATCGAAACATAAAACATATGTCAGCCTCCTTGCACAATTAATTGTTTTTTTGCTAGAGACCATAACAGACGAATTGGAATCAGCAGAATCAGAACCCAGACAGCCTGCAGAAGAATGGCATTCGTAATCTCCTGTCCGGCAAAACCTTCTGTAAAAATCATACTAGGAACATAGCTGATTGCCTGAAACGGCAGATAGGTCATGAGATTCTCGGCCCATCCTGGATAAAACGAAATTGGAAGCAAGAGCCCTGAGAACAAATCGATGACCACTCGTTTCGCACGAATTAAACCTGCATTATTAAATAAGAAGAATGTCATAATACCTGTCAACAGGTTGATTTGCGTATTGACGATAAAACTAAACACGAGCGAAACAAAGAAGAACATCCATGTCGAAGGACTTGCTGAAAAGCCTATTGGAAAGATGAACGCCACAATGATGAGACCTGGAACAGAGAAAAACAAGAGACGGAAAATACCTTCGCCTAAGGCCTGCATTGTTTTCATCCCTAAATAGTTATAAGGACGAATCATTTCAATGGCCACTTTTCCATCTTTAATTTCAGCTGCAATTTCACGGTCAATATTGTTGAAATAAAAAGCTCTTGCCATCCAAGACACAGCCACATATGTGGTCATTTGCAGGACGGATAAGCCTTGTATCTCTTCTTTGCCGCCATATATCGCCGACCATAGAAAATAGTAGGCTCCAATGTTAATACTGTAAATGAGAATACCGCTATAATAGTTTGTCCGGTAGGCAAGCATCATTAAGAAACGAACCCGAATCATTTCGATATACATACTCATGAGAGGGCCATTCCTTCTTCATAAATCCTGCGGACAATTTCTTCGGTCGAAATCTCGTTAATCCTTACATTTTTAATCGGGTTCTTTTGTACAATCGTACTGATTAATTGAGATACAAGCTGTTCGTCTCCATCAATATAAGCTAGCCATGTGGTGGCGTCTTTTTGCTCCCATTGAACATATTGAATATCCGGCAAACGGCTTCTTGTCATTTCTGCTAAAAACTCAAATTCGACTTGTTTCCCTTCCACTGCATGGGCTTGCAGCTGGTTAAGCTTTCCATCATAGATGATTTTTCCTTCATCTAATAAAACAACCCGTTCACATAGGGCTTCAATATCGGTTAAGTCATGTGTCGTCAGCAGGATGGTTGTTTTATATTGCTCGTTAATTTCTTTTAGAAACTCACGGATTTTTAATTTGACTAAAACATCTAGTCCGATGGTCGGCTCGTCTAAAAAGAGGAGAGGAGGGTTGTGTATAAGTGCGGCGGCTAATTCGCAGCGCATACGTTGTCCGAGTGACAGCTTCCGTACCGGTTTATCTAGTAAAGGACCGATATCTAATGTGTCAATGACATGACCCATATGTCTGTTATACTCTTCATCTGAAACACGATAGACCTTTTTCAATAATCGAAATGATTCTTGAACGGCAATGTCCCACCAGAGCTGGGACCGCTGTCCGAAAACGACTCCAATCGTTCTCACGAATTCTTCCCGCTGTTTGTGAGGGTTCATTCCATTTACAAGAATCGAACCGGATGTGGGAGTCAGTATACCTGTCAGCATTTTAATCGTTGTGGATTTTCCAGCACCGTTTTCCCCGATGTAGCCAACCATTTCTCCTTGTTTAACGTTCAAGGAAATATTATCAACGGCCGCATGGATTTTATAATTTCTCGTAAACAAGTCCCTGAATGCCCCGGATAAACCAGATCGGCTTGAATACGACTTAAATTCTTTCCGTAAATTTTGAACCTCAATTACGTTCATGTTGATCCCCCTAAGTCATACTGCGAAAACATATAAATATGAAAATCTTGTTCGCAAAATTTAATTTTAACGTGAGGTTAGTATTCTAGCAAGTATGGTGCACAACTAATTATATAGTAGAAACAGAATTTCATCATATCTGGCACTATACCGCCCCAAACATTCTCATTAGTAACCAAAAGAAGTGGGGTGAATACATTATATGGCCAATTAATATCTGATTATAAAGGAGTTCCTGATATGAATGATTTCCACTTTGTTCCACAAGGGAACTGGTATACAAGCAGTGCTGGTTATGATTTTCGGCAATACAAACCTGTAACAGCCTATACAGTAGATCAACCGGTCTATGTTAATCAGCAGAATATCAATGTATTTCCGTACCAAGCATTAAATTATCAGCCTGAAGGAGCTCAGTTTCCATATGTTTATGTACCAATCGCCCAGTTTTCGAAAGTAGGAGCACAAGTGAATTGGGATGAGGAAACATTAACCTTATCTGTAACGTCAGACTATTATCAAATTCGTAACGAACTGACAGACTGCCAAAAAAAATTAAAGGACTGTATGACGTCATTAAAAACACAAATGGCAGAGCATCCTCCTGCTAATCCAATGAATAAAGTAGGCCAACAAGAGCTTCATGACATGATTACGCCTTATATCATTAGACCTGAAATGGGCTATAATGTTTGGTCAGCTGCAGAAGAAGATGAAAAGACGTTTGGTGTAATACATGTTGAACATATGCAGCCAGGTTCCATCTATCACCCTCCTGGAGCTGCCTTTCATTTTAACCAAGAGTTATTAGATAAGTTGACAGAGGCGTACGGATATCCAGTTCGATTTAACTTCGGTAATCGTCATTGGAGCCAACTGGGAGTTTATAAGTATTAACTTTAATACATGTTCAAATTGTGGTATCCACAATGGTCCTGATAAATCTTGTTATTGAAATAAAAAATGGAGTGATAAGGATGCCGATCATCACGAGGAAAAATTATCTTTATACCGTTCGGCCAGGAGATACTCTCTATTCAATCGCGCAAAGGTATCGCAGTTCTGTTCAAGAAATAATGAGAATTAATCATTTGTATCCCCCGGTTACCGATCCTGGTCTAATCTATCCGGGCAATCTGTTAGTAGTACCTGACGTTTCTAGTGCAGGAAAGGTATCTTATATAGTGAAATCGGGCGATTCAATGAACTCAATCGCTATGAAATTTAGTTCCCATGTAGATTTAGTTTCTGGTATTAATCGTATAGAAAATCCAAGTATGATTTATCCTGGTCAATTAGTAACGATACCAGCATTTATCTATGAAATTCAGATGGGAGATTCATTGTTTAATATCTCACGGAAATTTGGGACTCCTTTGCAAAGCATCATAAGTGCGAACCAAGGTCGGCCAGGGTTTCAAACAGATGTGATTTGGCCTGGGTATCAGCTCATTCTTCCCCAAATAACCTCAAGAAATATTGTTGTGTGGAATCCGCTTCCGGGAACTAGAGTCGCCTCTGGCCAAAGGATTGAAGGGCAGGCGAGAGCTTTTGAAGCCAATGTGCTGCACCAAGTAAGGGATGCTAACGGTGTGATTGTATCGAACGAACGTTTCACGACGGCCGATATCGGTGCTCCTGCATATGGTTCTTTTATTAGTACAGTGCCATGGGATAGAAGTCCTACATCAAGCGTTGGTGAGCTTTGGGTATATACTAGAAGTGCCAATGATGGAAGTATTCAGGATTTAGTCAGAACAATCGTTTATTTTTAAGAAATAAGGGATAGAATTCCTCCAAATATTGGATGATTTCTATCCCTTATTCTGCTCTATAAAAGCCATTCTTGTGATAGATTGCGTAAAAAAGTTGAGAAAATAGAAAACCTGATTTGCTTTTTCTCCAACTATCTGTTATTCTAAGGAAGAATTATTTTTGTTCTACATCAGATTGAGAATTTTGTTTTTCGTCTAAGGTATTTGAGCAAGGATAGTAACAAATTGTGTGGATATCCACACTAGGAGGCAACAATAATGGAAACAGGTAAAGTAAAATGGTTTAATGCAGAAAAAGGTTTTGGATTCATCGAGCGTGAAGCAGGAGAAGACGTATTCGTACATTTCTCAGCTATCCAAGGCGAAGGTTTCAAATCTTTAGACGAAGGTCAAACAGTAACTTTTGAAGTTGAACAAGGACAACGCGGACCACAAGCTGCAAACGTTCAAAAAGCTTAATAATAGCTTAAAAACAGACTCTCTTTGCAGGGTCTGTTTTTTTTTGTGCAGATAAATGACAGGAATCCTTTTCTTTTTGTCGAATAGGTAACTACATGAACCTATAAAAAGGAGTGGAATACATATTGAAGACACGAGTAACTGAAATCTTTGGAATTAAGTATCCAATCGTACAAGGAGGGCTTGCCCACCTTGCTTATGCCGAACTGGCTGCTGCAGTGTCGAACGCAGGAGGCTTGGGACAAATTACAGCAGCAACACTGCGTACACCTGAGAAACTTCGGGAGGAAATTCGTAAAGTACGGTCACTTACTGAGAAACCGTTTGGCGTCAATTTTGCCATTGCGCGACACGATGGGAATTATAAGGAGTTATTAGAAGTAGCAATTGAGGAAAAGGTACCGGTCATTTCCATCACTGGAGCGAATCCGCAGCCTGTGTTTGAACGGATTAAAGGAGAAAATATTCGTACTCTTGTACTTGTATCAGGGGCTAGACAAGCGCAAAAAGCTGAACAGCTCGGTGCGGATGCGGTTATGGCAGTTGGTCAAGAAGGTGGAGGACATATAGGTCGCGACGATATTGGTACAATGGTTCTGATTCCCCGTGTTGTTGATGCTGTATCGATTCCTGTATTAGCCAGCGGAGGCATTGGCGATGGACGCGGGTTATTGGCAGCTTTTGCACTTGGGGCAGAAGGTATTGAAATGGGAACTCGCTTTATTGCTACACAAGAATGTGTTCATGCAAACGAGAAATATAAAGAGGCAATCCTTCAAGCAAATGAGACAGACACAGTGATTATTAAGAGAACAATTGGTGCACCTGGTCGTGTGTTGAAATCAGAATTTGCTCAGCATATTATTGACCTTGAACAAAAAGGTGCTACCTATGAAGACCTGAAAGATATGGTTAGCGGTGAAGCGAACCTCCGCTATATCTATGATGGAAACGAAGCAGAAGGTTTTGGCTGGGCTGGACAGGTTATTGGTTTAATTAACACAATTCCTACTGTTGGGGAGCTGTTTGATGAAATGATGGATACCGCTGAAAAAGGAATAAATCGTTTAGGTAACATTTTCGAAAGCTAATAATTATTGATTATCCTTTGAAAGGAGTCAATTTATGCCAAAAAGAGAAATTTCTCCGGCAAATAAAGCCCAACTCCATTCTTCTGAAAATAAAAAAACAAAAAGGAAAAGAAGGAAGAAACAGAGTGAGATAGACTGGTTAACTTTGTTTAGGTTTTCGTTTATGCTCTTTTTGGCAGGTGTTATTGTCTTTCATTATAATTTAGTAATAGAAAATCAATTAGGTAGTTTTTATGTTAAGTTTTGGAATCGTAATAAAGGAGTATTAAGCCCGATACTAGTTGTCAGCGGTTATACCTTTGCTGTGTTTCTTACAGGCTATTATTTAGGAAAGAGAAGATAAATCAGGAACTTGAAAGGGATATCTTTTTAGAGTAAGTATTCCTTACTATTTTTCTCTGCTATAAACAAACGGGTGATTACTGAAGAATAGTAATCACCTATTTATTTTGGAAAAAAGGGAGGTTTTTTATTATAAAAATTGGATATTTTAAGAAAGAGTTGAAAACGTAAGTTGAGGTGAAAGACGATGGCAACAAAGAGGCACTCGGTTTTTAATTTATCAATTATATTGATCCCATGGTTAACTTTGTTATTTATTGGGAAAAAAAGTCTCAAACGTTATTCCATTTCGGGTATTTTTATTGTTATTTTTGAGATCATTAATCATTTATATGGGCATAGAAGGAAGTGGTGGAAGTTTTACGATTTCCGAAAATCATTTATTAGGGATGAACTTCCTTTTAGTGTGGGCCCCTATATGCCTCTTTCTATGTGGCTGTTGAAATATTCATACGGAAACTTTAAAAAGTTTATTATACTAAATGCGATTGCTGATGGACTCTTTGCTTTTCTTATCATTGATCTATTCAAAAAGATGAAAGTCATTCGACTGAATCGGTTAAGTCATTTACAATTTTTCTTCTACTTGCACTATAAAGCCTATTTATTATATGGAGTGCAGTATTTGGTCGATAAAATAAAAGGATGGAATCCCTATGATAATTTACATTTATGACAGGTCAACGTATTTTCATCCCTATTAAATAATAGGCTCTGTTAACGAATCATATTAATCAGTCAGATCTTTGACTCATCTGTGAGAAATATCCATTTCTTTCTTTAGATGAGTCAAAAAATTAACACTGTTAATAAACAAAGCTAAATAATAAAAAGATTAGAATTCATCGCTTATCGTTTATAGATGATAAAGTTTTTCTGTTTTAAAGAGTGTTTTGCCCAATACTGGTGAAACGCCTCCAACACTTCTTTGGCAAATAAGTCCCCTTCCCCTTTTTGCCTAATCACACCATAATTCAGGTTACCTTGCTTCGTTGTATCGTTTAGTTTTTCACTATTCTCTAAGTCTAGCTCAATAAAAAATTGAACCTCAATGCCTTCATTATTCTTTATGGATGCGAGGTAATTCCCAAATTCCTCGATAAGAACTTCTACTTTCCAGCCCTTCTGTTCACTCTCTTGTAAAAAATCTTGATATAATCTAACAAATGTTTTTATATTCATATTGTCCCACACATCCTTTGCTGAATATTGAATCATTGTAAACCTAAAAAGTTAACAGTTTACGTCAAATCAAAGGAAATAGTTGATTTTAAAAACTAGTTCTTATCAATATATGCGCACGCTTAGTTGAAAAGAAGATTTTTCTCTTGTAAGAGCCCATGATTCACTCATTTTCACGTTCTGCTGTGTAGTGGCTGTCCTGCTAAAAACGTTGTTATGTGAGTGTTATTAACATATGATGAATAGAAGATAATTGAAAAAGAAGCTAAACGGGAGTATAGGGGGACTATAATGATTGTTAGAGAACAAGAGGACACATTCATTTTAATCGAACAAGACAATCATGGTCTTGTTTCAGGTGAAATCATGGAGAATTGGAAGAAATCTCTTTTTCATGGTGAAGATTTCTGGCAGTCTGTCCAATATGCGATTCGATATCATGATTATGGTTGGAAATCTTTTGACAAACAGCCCTTTTGGAATGATCGAGGTCAAGCTCCGTATACATTCTCAAATTATCCATTATCACCAAAAACGGTTATTTACACTTTTGGCATTAATGAAGTGGAAAAACATGACCCTTATGCGGCTCTTCTTTGCAGCAAACATTATTCAAGATTTTTACTGCCTGATTCTTCTCAAACAGCTGTTGCTTTTATCGAACAAGAGAAAGAGCGGCAGCAGCGAATCATTCATAGGCTTGGAGAAGTTGATAAGGATTTGTTCTCCTTTCATTATGGAATGTTACGCTTCGGTGACGATATTTCCCTCTATTTGTGCTTAAATGAGCCCGGTGTTTTAAAGGACAAGGAACATTTCTTTTTTCAAAAAGGCATCACACTCCCGAAGCAGCCAGGGCAAGAAGAATCCTCGATCATGACTCTGCAATGGCGAAATCGATATACAGTGTCTGTGAATCCATTTCCTTTTGAAGGGAAGATCTCTATTCAATGGAAACAGAAGGTTCTTTCAAAAAAAGATATAGTAAAGAATGGACTAATTAAAAGCTATGAGAAACAGCTTTATGAAGACGTGGCAGTGGATATTGTTCCAGAGTAATGGCTGGATTTAAAAAGCAAACATCTGAATAGTTAAATGGAAGTTTCACTTTATAAAGTAAGCTGGCTGATTGCCAGCTTTTTTTTCATCGTAAGAAAATCTTAAGATTTACATAAGGCGTTTGTTAAGATTTACTTGATATGATTCTCCTAGATAATCATACTGAGGTGATAAATAATGAAAGAATCTATTTATAGGAGTGAGTTTTCATGAACATATTGGTTTGTGATGATGATAAAGCCATTGTTGATGCGATTGGAATCTATTTAGAAAATGAAGGTTATCAAATATTGAAAGCTTTTAACGGAGAAGAAGCGATACAGTTAATGGAAGAAAATGAGGTTCATCTGATCATCATGGATATTATGATGCCGAAGATGGACGGAATCACCGCTACCATGAAGATTAGAGAGGCTATTAAAATTCCTTTAATTATGCTTTCAGCCAAATCAGAGGATTATGACAAAATATTGGGCTTAAATATCGGAGCGGATGATTATATAACCAAGCCTTTTAATCCTTTAGAGCTCATCGCAAGAGTAAAGTCGCAGCTAAGAAGATATACCACATTAGGAGGTCTTGAAAGCAAAAGTAACGTCTATCAAAGCGGGGGTCTTGTGATTGATGATGAAAGTAAAACGATTGCGGTTGATGGCGAGGAAGTCCACCTTACACCGGTACAATACAAGATTTTAAAGCTTTTGACGGCAAATGCGGGAAGAGTATTTTCTATTGAGGAAATTTACGAAAAGGTATGGAATGAGACGGCATTTAGTCCAGAGAATACAGTAGCCGTTCATATTAGAAAGATTCGGGAAAAAATTGAAATCAATCCAAAAGAGCCAAGATATTTAAAAGTGGTGTGGGGAGTTGGGTACAAAGTTGAAAAATTATAGTCACTCAATAGTAACGAAAATATTTATATTCCTTCTGGCTATTCTCTGTTTTTCAGGAGTCATTAAAGCGTTTGTTGATATTGAAATTATCCGAAATAGTGATTTCAGTACGGTTTTTGAAGAAAGCTACTTTCACAGCAAATCCTATGTACAGGAAAGTGAAGCACTTATTAGTGACCTGACAACGCTTATAAGAGAATATAAGAGTGAAGAACATATACTCAATGGCGGTACAATCAGTGAAGAGGAACTAAGAATGGAAGAAGAAACTCTTTATTATGATTTTCAAGCGCACTCTCTTCGCTATAATCCAGAACAAAGCGAAGCAAAAAACTATGAAGTATTTAAAGAAGAATATGCGGATAAAATCACTTCACTTAGGGATCAATTAATCAAAGGGGACCTAAAGCAATTTCATCTATTGCTGCAGCGTGTAGAAGAATACAAAAATCCATTATTTTATGCAAGCGATGGGGTAAATATCTATACAAACAGTCCAAAGGGTGAAAAAGAAAACTTTAAGTCGTATCCGTCTTATATGATCTTTGAAGACTATAAAAGAGAGCTGTTTCCAAAAGAATTAGAAGAAAATGAGTATCTGCTAAGCCATCTGACTTATTTGAATGAAATGAATCAGGATAGCCAGGTTATTTCTATTGCTTTTCCGGAAAAGTTTTTACAAGAAAGCATTAAAGAGTGGGAAGCAAACAAGGAAGCTGCTGAGAGAGGTTTATTGATATTCATTGGATTTTCCCTTGGGTTTATCCTAATATTTATTTATTTAATGCTTGTGACAGGTAGAAAATTCTTTAAAGATGAAGAAGTTCATTTACACGCGCTAGATAAAATTTATAATGATATTAAGATTCTGCTGTGTTTAGGACTAATCATGCTGTGGGTTGTTTTGCTCGATGCGGTTCCATTTCAAAGTATGGAGATCATGGTTATTCCATTAACGGTTCCTATTGCAACAGCTGGATTTGTGTTGATTCTATCGCTGATAAGGCATTTGAAAAATAGAACTTTCATGAAACATTCCTTTATCTATGTTGTTCTTTCAAAGTTTATTGCATTTATCAGAAATGTGTATGAAAGCGGCAGTGTAGGGGTGAAAACCGTACTCATTGTTGTAGGTTATCCTATTTTGGTTGCTGTAACTTTTTTCATTTTTCCAATTACTATTGGTTTTGCGGCTTGGTTTGCTTTAAAGAAAATTAAGGCATTTCAAGCGATTCAAGAAGGAGTAGAAAGAATAAAGGATGGAGAAATTCACCACAGTATTGAGGTAGATGGCAAAGGCGAATTTAGCAGACTAGCATCGAATATTAATCGCATCACTGATGGTTTGAATAAGGCCGTTGATAATGAACTGAAAAGTGAGCGGCTAAAAACGGAGCTTATCACCAATGTCTCTCATGATATTAGAACACCATTGACTTCTATTATTACTTATGTGGATTTATTGAAACAGGAGAATGATCCAGTAAAGATGGCAGAATATATTGAGGTACTTGAGCAAAAGTCGAAGCGATTGAAAGTAATGACAGATGATTTATTCGAAGCGGCAAAAGCCTCAAGCGGAAATATTCCGGTTCAACTTGAAAAAATTGATATCGTCTCGCTAATTAATCAGGGGTTGGGAGAGGTCAGTGACAAAATTGAAGCTTCAGAATTAACATTTAAGCTGAATCATCCAGAGGAAAAAGTCTTTATGTTAGCAGATGGAAGATTACTCTGGAGATCTATTGAGAATGTTTTATCCAATATTTTCAAATACGCCCTTAAAGGCTCAAGAGTTTATATTGATATTGAAAATCAAGGAAATGAAATCTTATTGACCTTTAAAAATATCTCAGCTTATGAGCTGAACATTTCAGCAGATGAACTCATGGAGCGTTTTACAAGAGGGGATGAATCTAGATTAAGTGAAGGAAGCGGCTTAGGCTTATCAATAACAAAAAGCTTAATTGAAATTCAAAAGGGGAGATTTCTCATTCAAGTGGACGGAGATTTATTCAAAGCTGTGATTTATATGCCAAAATATAAATAGAGTCATGCGTAGATCAAGCGCTATAGCTATTTTATGGAACAGAACAGGATATTCATTCATATCCTGTTCTTTTTTTGTTGACTATGTTAACGAATCATGTTGATGAGTCAAAAATCAATAATGCTAATAAACAAGGCTTTTTGTTAAAACAGCAATACAAAAGTGCAAAATGTTTCGCAGCTGAAATCGAAAGGACTTTTACTTTGTACAGCGAATGGTTATTAATGAGGAGTGCTATAATGAGGGATATTGTCTAATACAAAAGTAAGAGTTGAAGTGGAAGGGGACCAATATGACTTATGAGGAAATGATGCAAAAGCTTGAAGAATTAGGTTCAGAGCAGACGAAGCGAACGTTTTCTAATCATGGAGCTAAAGAGCCCTATTTTGGAGTAAAAGTAGGAGATTTAAAAAAACTAGTCAAGTTTGTGAAGAAGGATGATGAACTAGCCTTACAATTATATGATTCTGGCAATCATGATGCGATGTATTTAGCCGGCCTTTCAATCAATCCAAAGCTGATGTCAAAGGATACACTAAACAATTGGGCTAAAAAAGCTTATTGGTATATGCTTGCCGAATATACGGTAGCAGGGGTGGCAGCGGAGAGTGAATATGCTCTAGAACTAGCAAGAGAATGGATGAAGTCAGAGGACGAAATGATTGCGGTTTGCGGCTGGAGTACTTATGCCAACTATGTATCAATTACCCCTGATGAAAATCTGGATATTGCTGAAATTAGATCATTATTGAACCAAGTGAAAGAAACAGTCCATGAAGAACGGAACCGGGTACGATATGTTATGAATAGTTTTGTTATTACGGTAGGCGTTTATGTAAAAGAATTGACCGATGAAGCTAAACAAGCGGCTGAATGGATAGGCAAGGTGCACGTAGACGTTGGAAATACAGCGTGTAAAGTGCCGCTCGCAACGGAATATATAAAGAAAGTGGAAGTCAAGGACCGAATAGGAATAAAAAAGAAAACTTGTATATGTTAAACAGAAGGAACGGACAGTTAAAAAGCTGTTCGTTTTATTTTTTCAATCATTTTACAAAAAGTACCTGACTATTCAGATAAAAATTGACTTCAGTATACAATTGTATACGAGATGAGGGGTTGAATGATGAGAAATCAGGAATTTGGGGGGGCAAACGGAAAAGAGACACGAACATAGTAATCGAGGAAAAGAGCATTCTCGCCACCGTGGGGCGAAAACCTTCCGACGCGGAAGAGCAATCGCTTTTTTAGAGAGGTTGAAGGTAAAACGTGCAACCATTATGGAGCAATTAGAAAAACCGGAATTTCAGTCAATCCAGCAAGTGCTGGTTGGTGAATGAAAAGCCATTGATATGATGATAAACGAATTTATTCAACTATTTGAAATAGAAGAAAGTGAACTAACAGAAACACAGAATAAGAGTAAGGAAAATCTGGGTGACGCTGCTTTCACTGGTAAAGATACGCTGCATGATAATGAAAAGGGGATAAAAAGAGATGAAACAAATTAATACATATATTGATTCGGTATTTTCTAAACAAGATGATCTATTAAAGGAAGTTCTTGTGTCGATTAATGAAAATGGAATGCGAAATATTTCTGTATCACCTTCCACAGGAAAGCTTCTTACCATGCTTGTATCCATGACAGGTGCTAAAAAGGTTCTGGAAATAGGGGCTCTTGGCGGCTATAGTGGGATTTGTCTTGCAAGAGGCTTCGGCAGTGAAGGATCATTAACTTCCCTTGAATTAGAAGAAAACTACGCAAAGCTGGCTTATAGAAATCTATCAAAAGCAGGATTTGGCAATCAAGTAACCTATCTAGCTGGGCCGGCATTACAAAGTCTTGAAAAACTAGTCAATGATCAAAAACGGTTTGATTTTTTCTTTATTGATGCGGACAAAGGAAATTATGAAAACTACCTGGAGTTTTGCATTCAATTAGCAGAACCTGGTGCATTAATTGCCATTGATAATGTATTAGCTCGCGGCAGTGTAGCAGACCCAGATTCTCAGCCAATCCGCCATACAGAATTTATGAGAAAGTTTAATGAAAAGGTTGCCAACCACCCTCAATTAGAATCTGTACTTGTTCCAATCGGCGACGGGCTCACTCTTTCGAGAGTAAAGTAATATCGCTTCGAAAAGGTTATATAAAATAGTAGATAAAAAGAAACCATTTGGATATTTTTCCATATGGTTTCTTTTTTTGCTTATAAATAGTGTCTTCCTTTCCTATAACTAAAAAAGCAATTTCAATCGTCAATTAAGTTGACAATATAAAATAAATAACTTATAATTATTTTTTGTAAACCAGGTTGATAATATTAAGGGGCAGGAGAGAGGTAATGATCTATTCAGAATAGTACTCTGAATAAGAACATGATTTAGAGAATTCTTGATTTTTCGAAAGCACTATTGAAATAGTGTAAAACAGACCGGTTGGTTTAATTTAATTAATAAAAAAGGGGATTAGTATGAGTACACAAATTCAAGTTAAAAATCCAAAAACAATGGCAGCGATTTTAATGCTTGGCGCCTTTATTGGATTATTTGGTGAAACAGCCTTAAATATGGCGTTAACAAATGTTATGGAACAATTTTCAATCAAAGAGGCCACCGCACAATGGCTGACAACAGGCTATTTATTAACATTAGCTATTTTAGTACCCATTTCAGCACTATTAATGAAATGGTTCAGCACACGCCAATTAGTTATCGGAGGACTTGTGATCTCGATGGCTGGAGCAATTCTAGCAGCCTTCTCTCCCAATTTCGCTATCTTAGAAACCGGTCGTATTGTACAAGCAATGGGAACAGGCATTATCATGCCGGTCATGGTAAGTGTTCTTTTAGTGATATTCCCGATTCATAAACGTGGAGTTGTCATGGGAATTATGGGTCTTGTAATTACCTTGGGACCAGCTTTAGGACCAACTCTTTCCGGTGTCATTATTAGTACGTTAGGATGGAATTATATTTTCTGGATCAGTGCAGCTTTTTATATACTCTTGACTCTTGCTGCTGTAGCTAAAATTGTCAATGTTGGGGAAATTACAAAACCTAAAATTGATGTATTATCGATTGTTTTATCAACAGTAGGTTTTGGCGGTTTAATTTATGGATTAGCTTCAATGGCAGGTGCGCCGTTTACAGCTCCTATTGTTTGGGTGCCATTACTAGCAGGGATGATTGCTCTATTATTATTTGGATTTCGCCAAAATTCAATGGATAAGCCTATGGTTAATTTAGCCGTATTCAAACAGCCAATGTTCACATTAGGAACAGCGATGATGTTCTTAAGTATTTTAGTTATTTTATCAACGGGGATTTTGCTACCGATGTATCTAAAGGGATCTTTATTATTTAGTGCTGCAGCAGCTGGTTTAATACTACTTCCAGGTAATGCCGTTAACGTAATTATGTCACCAATTGTTGGAACACTATTTGAAAAAATTGGGCCAAAGAAACTAGCCATTGCTGGATCCCTCATTGTATTGATTGGGAATATTATTTTTGTTGCTTCTATTTCAGCAACAACACCTGCTTGGCAAATTATCTTAGCCTTTATGGTTCTATTCTTTGGATTAACAATGGTAACCATCCCAGCACAAACAAATGGACTCAATGCCTTGCCACGTGAGTTATATGGGGATGGTTCAGCCGCTATGAACACATTGAACCAAGTAGCTGGTGCAGCAGGTACAGCAATTGCTATTACACTATTAACAGCCGGTCAAACTAGTTTTGCAGCGGGTGCTCCAGATGCCGTGCAGACTGAAATATTAGCGGCGGGAGTAAAATATACGTTCTACTTTGTTACAGGAATTTCAGTGATTGCCTTAATCTTGTCATTATTTATGAAAAAACCTAATGCAGTACAGGAAAAATCTCCTTCTGCTTTGAAAGCAACAGAACCTGTTCACGAAAAGTAAATGATAGATTGATTGTGAAAAAACCATTCGTAAAGTGATTTTACGAATGGTTTTTTTTATGATAGTTTTAGCCGAACAAGGAAAAAACTTCATTTTCAGGCTGTAATAATCGTTTCGAAATGTTATGTATCAAATCGCCTCTGCTAATCACACCAACCACTCTGCCAGCCCCGTTAACAACCGGCAGCTTTTTGACATGATGCTTGGATAGCAAACAAATAGCCCTTTCAAAGTCTTCATCGGGTGATACGTAAAGCAGATTTCTTTTCGTCATAATTTCTTTTACTTGTGTATTCAATTTTTCCTGTAAAACTTCCTCTTTGTCCCCATCTTCGATTATATAAACGAGGCTGGCAATCCCGAGTGGTTTTGGAGATAAATAGCGTAATACGTCTCCATCTGATACCATGCCAACTAAATGGCCTTGATCATCAATGACTGGTACGCCGCCAATTCGATTTGAATTCAATATGTCTAATAATTCCCTGATCGTATCCGTTGGCTTTACTGCAAAAACTTTTCTAATCATAAAGTCGTACACTTTCATTTTGGATTCCCTCCTTGCTATGTAACCGCATACATTTAACTATATTTGTATCTTAACACAAATGCCTCTTTCCTCGTAATTGAAAAATGATGGCATAGGGAGCTTTTTCATAAAGTTATGATTCTCTTTTTTTATCCTTAGTGTTGCGTTAAATTACCTCAATACTAGTGTAGAGGTATAAAAAAACGTAGTATTCAGAAAAGTTATTTAGTCTAGTATACTAGACCGAGTGGTACGGAGGAGGGTAATTATAGAAATGGATACAAAATCGCTAATCATTACTATTTCGACAACCATGGATGCTCACATATTTCCCAGAGGAGATTCGAACTGAGATAGGGGAGAAAAATGTAGATGCAAAGTTTGCTTCTGCTTTTCCTCCATTAAAGAATGAAATTATCTCTGTCGAAGGTGGTGAAAAATTAACGGGACATGGGGATTCTCCTCTAGTATGGCACACAGTGATTCTGTACTTGGTTAACTAGTGGTACAAACATGCGGATACAAAAGGGGAAACTTTCCAGATTAATTATTGTTTTTCATTATATAATCCCCAGTCTAATTTTAGAATCTCAGTTAAAAGAGATAAGTTTTCTGATCCAATCTTTGCTTCAATTTTTTTCTCTAAAGTAGCTTTTAATGCTTCATTTTTTTCATAGCATTCTTCTCCTAATGGAGTCAAACATAAGCATTTTTCTTTTTTATTATTTTCCACGTTATGAATTTCAACCAATCCTTTAGATTCAAGGCTTTTGATAAATTTATGTGTGGCCTGCCGTGAGATGTCAACATGCTTTGATACATAAGAAATGGTTGGCTGTTTTTTATAGATTCTAGCCATAATAAACCATTCGGAATTGGAAATATAGATTTCACTGCTATCATTCCATAATTTTTCGGTAATGCTGCGAAGCAGAAAATGGCGTTCACTTAGGATATCGACTAAATCTAGGTGCTGAAATTTAGAATTCAAGAAACTCACCCCTGTTCTTATTAAGGCAACTATATAAAATACAGTAATGGATTTCAACCAGATTGACAATCATATGTATTCATTATTTGCTATTTTCACTATACGAAAGGCTGTGAAAATTGTCAATTAAGTTGACGATATTCACGTAATAATCTATAATTAATATTGTAAACTAAGTTGATAATGAAAAAGAGGAGAAATAATATGTTTGAAATTGGTGATGTGATTGTCTATTCAGAGCACGGATTATGTCAAATTGATGAAATATGTGATCAAACGATTTCAGGAATAACTAGAACGTATTATGTTTTACATCCGTTGACTGAGTCGACATTGAAAATAAGTACACCAGTGGATAATGATAAAGTTATCATGCTGAAGCCGATGGATAGGGATAAGGCTGAAGAATTATTAAAGTCCTTTAAACAGCCGGGAATGGACTGGATTGACGATGCAAAACAACGCAGCATGACATATAACCGCCTTGTTAAAACAGGAAATCGTCAGGAAATTGCCCAAATAGCCAATACATTGATGAGAAAAGATTTAGAACTAAAGCTGACCAACAAGAGAATCTATGATCAAGACCGTAAGCTCCTGCACACAATTCAAAAAATATTGTTTAAAGAAATGGCTTTGTCATTGAATACCACTTTCGAGGAAATCGTTGATAAGGTAACCAAAATGATGAGAGTTTAAATTTTTTATGCTGTTAAAAAGTAAAATAGAGTAAATCAACTAACCATTCGTGAAAGAGAAATTTTGCGAATGGTTTTATTTTTGAAAGAACTCCTGTAATCCAATAGTATTTAGGCATCTTTCGTTCAATCGTTATGAAACAGAAGAATATCAAGTATTACTATTTTCTCGACTGAACAGTATAATCAAGGAATGGGAGTTGATACATATGAATAAAAAAGACATTGCAAATATCCGCAAGGAATTTAAACTAGATAATTACAAGCTGAATATTCGAGAAATCTTTAATGTCTATGTAAAAAGTGAATCTGGAGAGATTTATCATTATGAAAGCCAGCCCTTTCAAATGTTAGAGCAGGAAATTCAGGAATTGTTTTTAGCAAACTTTAAAAAAGTTTTGACCGGTCAGCTGGATTCTAAATTATTTGAGCTGAAATTTAAGCGGGATGTGGAGAACAGTACACAAGCCATTCTCTACGAAGGATTACATTCGGACACGACGGATGATTGGACACAATATATGCTTCAAATTGTCATGAAAATGTTCACTCATACCATCTATGACTTTGATACAGTCGTGACGTTTATTCGCGGGGATTATCGAAAACCGACCAAAAAAAGGGGTCTGGAATCGGAAGAGGGAGGGGATGATGAGGTTTATTCCAGCCAGTTTGTTCTATGCAGTTTGAATAAAATTGATCAGCCGAAACGAACGCTGCTGTTTGATTACATTGAAAAGGAATTTAAACCGAATCATACGGTCGATCCTATTTTAAATATTGCTTCACCATTATCAGGCTTTTTGTTCCCTGCTTTTTCGGATAATTCAGCGGATGTGAATCATATTCTCTATTCTGCTGGTAAAGCTAATCAGCCTGATTTTGGTTTTATTGATGAGGTACTTAATTGCGAGGAATTTATTACAGCAGCAGAGGAGAAGGACTGCTTCGAGCTTATCTTAAAAAACGTGATTGGGGACGAAGTGGATACAAGGGTCATTTCCAATGTCTATCAGGAACTGGATAAGATGCTGCAGGATAAAGAAGAAGAGGAAGAGGAAAAGGAAGAAACAGAAGCGCCCATGATTGATCATCGGGACATTGAACGGATTTTAACGGTCAGCGGCGTGGAAGATGTGAGTACCGCTAAGGTTGAACATGCATTTAAGGCGGTTGTAGATGATGAAAATCATGAGTTCAAAGCAAGCAGCTTAGTTCCAAAAAACATTAAAATTGAAACGAAGATTGCGAATGTGACAATCAGCCCGAAAGATTTGAAATATATCAAATATATTACGTTTGAAGGAAAACGGTGCCTCTTACTTGAAGTCGATGAGGATGTCGTCGTTGAAGGATTTAGATTAGAATCTGAGACTCTTTAATCGGTTTCCTATGATTTCTCCTATCATTATATTTGTTGGTCTCTGTTTACAGGGACCAACTATCTCTTGTAGAACAGGGTAAAAATCTATAAAAACAGCCTCTATTTAAAGAGACTGTTTTTATTAGTACCTGTTTAGTCGCGGGAATAGTGCCATGCTCTCTTGAAAACGTATAGTCCGAAAATGAGAAAAGCAAGGAAACCGACAAGCGCAACAAGGACGTTAATAATGGTTACTAGGATTCCGGTTAGTCCAAGCAATCCTAAAAAGCCGCTAATGGTCCCAGATATTGCTAGCCATAACCAGATTACGCCAGTTAATAAACCAAGGAAAATTCCAAAAATGCTGGAGGAAGATAAGCCCATATTTTTTCACCTCCTACGTGCTTGTTCATTATTAAAGTATGCGGTTGATATAAAACTTGTTTAAAAAAATCACGAAAAAGGGCATTTATAGTAATAAAAACTATTACATTGGAGGAAGAAGTATCTAGAATCATAAATGTTAAATAGAGATATTAAAATATCAATACATATTGGTTTGAAAGTGAGGTTCTTAACATGAAGGTGATTGATTTAACCCATACAATATCTGAAAATATGCCTGTATATCCGGGAACGGAGACACCAAAATTAGAGGTGGCCAATACATATGAGACAAATGGCTTCAAGGAAACCCTTCTGACTATGTTCTCCCACACGGGAACTCATATGGATGCGCCATCCCATATTTTTGCGCACCGAACCACATTAGATGCCTTTCCGGTCGAACAATTCATTGGAAAAGGGTTGGTCATTGATTGCAGCGAGTTAGGAGAAGGTCAAAGAATTACGATGAGTTATATTGAAGCAGTAAAAGAGAAAGCGGATCAGGCAGAATTTCTTTTATTTTATACGGGATGGGACAACCACTGGGGGACAAATACCTATTTTGGCGACTATCCCGCTATCACCGAAGAGGTTGCCGACTATTTAATCAGCTCGAAGAAAAAGGGTGTCGGGCTTGATGTGATTGGGATTGATCCGATTTCGGATGAACATTTGACCATTCATCATAAGCTGTTTGCTGAAACGGAAATCGTTGTGATTGAGAATCTTGCGAGATTAGGTGAAATTGGAAATGAGTTATTTACTTTCTTTGCTCTGCCGTTGAAATATGAGAACTCAGATGGAGCGCCCATTCGTGCCGTGGCTGTATTAAATAAATAGGTAATTGGCGCACGATTAGCTTGAAAAAGTTATTTAGTGCGCCTTTTTAGGTAAAGTATAAAGCTTGAAATGCATTTCAGTGCAAGAGAAAGGTTTTAATAAAGGTGAGTCTATGGCAAATATAAAAGATATCGCAAAGATGGCAGGTGTGTCTGTTACAACTGTTTCTCGCGTATTAAATAACCATCCGTATGTCAGTGAAGAAAAAAGAAAAGCTGTTAAACATGCAATGGAGGCATGTAATTACCAGCCGAATCTGAATGCTGTACATTTAAGTAAAGGAGAAACATTTCTAATCGGTGTGGTGATTCCATTTACAAACCATCCTTATTTTGGATTGTTAGTAGAAGGAATAGCGAATGAGGCAGTTAAAAATAATTATAAACTGATCCTTTTTCAAACGAATTATGAGGAAGAGCGGGAAATCGAAGCGTTAAAGATGCTGCAGTATAAGCAGATTGATGCCTTGATTATTTGTTCGAGGAAATGTACATGGAACACTATTGAGGAATATGCAGCATACGGTCCAATTGTTCTTTGCGAGGATTCGAGAGGGAAGAATGTTTCCTCCATCTATATTGATCATTACCAAACCTTTTCTAAAGCATTAGCGTATTTACATAATAAAGGTCATCAAAAAATTGGATATTGTGTTGGTAGAAGGTCCGGAGCTAATAGTAAACTAAGAGGAAAAGCATACAAAGATTTTTTACGAGAAAGAAAGGAACCATTTAATCATGAGTACGTTTTCTATGATTGTCTAAAATTTGAAGATGGAGTACAAGTCGTGCAAGAGTTAATGAAGATGAGCAGCCCTCCCACAGCTTTATTAGTAACAAGCGACATGGTAGCTGCCGGAATGATAACTTATTGCAAGGAAATAGGTGTAAAAGTCCCTGAAGAGCTTGCCATTATGGGATTTGATAACCAGCCAATTGCAAAAATTATGCATATTACTACGATGGAACTCCCGTTAGTGGAAATGGGCAGAAAGCTATTTTTACAAGCAATAGACAATAAGGAGTCCTCCCATGAAGAGATTAAAGTTAAATTAATTGAAAGAAAAACTGTATAAATGATTGAATAGGCGTATGATGCAAATGGTTCATACGCTATTATTGTTTAATGACTAGTTGGATTGATAGAAATAGCGATGTGAAAATACCTTGAATTAAAGAATATTTATTTAGAAGCAATAATAAAATAAATTAATCTTATAACTTTTGAAGATTACTCAGCGTTCGCTTTTCTAAAAAAGGAATATGAATACGCACCGCACGGAATAGAAATAATATGTTGGTATTTTAGTTAAGCTATTTGGAAAATCATCAAAAAGGAGACCAAAGAAATGGCAAATGTAAAATTAGCCGTCATTTTTTACAGTATGGGCGGAACAAACTATCAGCTGGCCAAATGGGCCGAAGAAGGTGCTAAAGAGACAGGTGCAGAAGTAAAGGTTTTAAAAGTGGAAGAGTTGGCTCCAGAATCTATAATTCAAAAAAATGAAGTATGGAAAAAAACCGTTGAAGCAACAAAAGATGTCCCTATTGCAACAGGTGACGATATTGAATGGGCAGATGCTATTATTTTCAGTGTTCCTACTCGATTTGGCAATATGCCATCCCAAATGAAGCAATTCCTTGATATTCAAGGCGGACTATGGGCAACAGGTAAAACAGTCAACAAAGTCGTAAGTGCCATGACTTCCGCGCAAAATCCGCACGGAGGGCAAGAAGCAACGATTTTATCACTCTACACTTCAATGATGCACTGGGGTGCTATCATTGTACCGCCTGGTTACACAGATCAGGTTCTCTTTGGAGCAGGAGGAAATCCATACGGAACAAGTGTGTCAGTTGACCAAAATGGAAAAATGATCGAGGACGTACAAGCCGCAGTCAAGCACCAGGCAAAACGCACGGTAACAGTAGCTGAATGGGTGAAAAGAGGCAATCAATAAAGTGAAACTTCCATCAGTGGGGGTCTTACTGCTCATTAAGAGTGGGATAAATAAAAAAATGCTGATCGAAATCTTTCGATTAGCATTTTTTTATTACATATATAGATTTATAAATTTTGTCCATTTGAAGCAATGACATCCTTATACCAGAAAAAGGATTGCTTCTTTTTCCGCTCTAATGTGCCGCTGCCATCGTCATGCTTATCTACATAAATGAAACCATATCGTTTGGAGAACTCTCCGGTTGACATACTAACCATATCAATACAGCCCCAGCTCGTATAGCCCATTAATTCAACGCCATCTTCAATGGCTTCACCCATTGCTTTAATATGTTCACAAAGATAGTCTATACGATAGTCATCATTAATTGTGCCGTCTTCTTCTGTTTTGTCATAAGCTCCTAATCCATTCTCCACAACAAACAGCGGTTTCTGGTAGCGATTATATAATTTGTTCAAGCTGATTCGCAGTCCTATTGGATCAATTTCCCAGCCCCAGTCACTCGCATGTAAGAACGGATTTCTTATGCCACCGATAATATTTCCTTGAGTCGCTTCCTCCTTTGTCTTTACTTTCTTTTCTGTACGGGACATGTAATAGCTAAAGCCAATATAATCTACTGCACCTTCCTTTAGTAATTCTAAATCGCCGTCTTGTATTTCCAATTCAATCTGATGTTCTTTAAAGTATCTCTTCATGAATGCCGGGTACTCACCCCGAACTTGTACATCTGCACAAAAGTAATTGAACAAATGCTCCTCTTGTAGTGCATACATAACATTTTCCGGATTACTATCAAAGGAATAGACAGGGGCAAAAAGAATCATACAGCCAATTTGAGAATGGGGAATCATCTCATGGCATAATTTAACAGCCAATGCGCTGGCAACAAATTGGTGGTGGTACGCCTGAAAAGTAGGCTGGTATTTATCCTCTTCCTTTTGAATAGAAAAACCAAGTCCATTAATCGGCATTACTAAAGCGCTGTTGATTTCATTAAACGTCATCCAGTACTTTACTTTATTCTTATAACGATTAAAAATAGCTTTTACATATCTTTCGAAGAAAGTAACAACTTGACGGCTTCTCCACCCTCCATATTCTTTAACGAGATGAAGGGGCATTTCATAATGGGAAAGGGTTACGACCGGTTCAATCCCGTACTTGTGCAATTCATCTAACACACGATCGTAAAAGATAAGGCCATCTTCGTTTGGCTCTAGTTCATCTCCATTTGGAAAAATTCTTGTCCAGGCAATGGACATACGAAATGCTTTAAAACCCATCTCCGCAAACAACCTAATATCCTCTTGATATCGATGATAGAAGTCAATCGCTTCATGATTGGGATAGTAGTATTGATCCTGATGGATTTCAAAGTCGAAACCGGCATTCATTAATATATTTAAACGCTCCTTTCCGCCAGGAAGAACGTCTGCAACATTTAATCCTTTATTACCTTCTTGAAATCCGCCTTCAATTTGATTTGCAGCAGTAGCTCCGCCCCATAGAAACCCTTTTGGAAATGAATAGGTTTTCATTACGATACCTCCAGAAATTTATTTCTTTATTTACTATTTGTTTTTTGAGTAAAATTAATTTTTTTCTTTAGTAGTAAGGTTATAATCGTTAAAAAAATCATATCGACGTTTTGCAGAATAGTAAATGAACAGAGGGAAACTTGTTTGTTATAACGGAGAAAGGAATTTGTTACATGAATGTAACGCCATGTTTCATGAAAGAAGGGTATGTTAAAATGGCGCTAGGGCTTTGGCAGCGATTGTACTAAATCACGTAAGGAGGGGAGATTTCTAAATATCATGTTTACAAATGAAATCATTTCAACTTTTAATGAATTAGAAATTTCTTTGTATAATTATATTGTTCAACATAGTGAAAAAGTGGCTTATATGCGGATTCGTGAGTTAGCGGATGAAACCCATGTATCAACGACTACGATCTTACGTTTTTGCAGAAAACTACAGTGTGAGGGTTTTTCCGAATTCAAGGTAAAGCTAAAAATGCATTTAAAAGAGAAAAAAATAACGAGCATAAAAAGTTCCCAACAATCTATAGTAGAATTTTTTGAGAGGTCGTTAAAAGGGGATTTAGATGAAATCATTAGAAAGGCAGCAGATCTTATTTTCAAAGCGGATAATGTTATCTTTATTGGAATTGGAAGCTCGGGTATTCTAGCTGAATATGGTGCAAGGTACCTCTCAAGTTTAGGGACTTTTTCGTTGTATATTAAAGACCCCCATTTTCCAATTTATTCCAAAATCAGTCGTAATAGCGTGACTATTGCTCTCTCAGTATCAGGAGAAAATGAATTTACAGTTACACATCTTAACCAATTAAAACAAGAAGGAAGTCAAATTATCAGTATTACAAATGATAAACTCTCAACTATTGCGAAAATCTCTGATATAAATATTTCCTATTACGTTACAGAGGAATTTGTGGAAGAATCGAATATTACGACGCAAGTACCCGTTGTTTATATTTTAGAGGGTATTGCTCGCGAGATCTACAGGCTGAATCAATAACTTCATGAATCGATATGCTTTAATTCTTGCGATTATTATTTCATTCAGTATGTCCTGGCTTACGGAAAAATTGTCAGTAATCAGTTTAGGGAAAAACTATATAAAGATAATTTTAAAATTTAGAATGGAATGAATTTTTATCATTAGTAAAATCATGAAACCCCGTTAAATATTCAGGGGGTATAATATGTTACATAGGCAAATACTGACTATATAGCATTGAGAACTGAAACTCGTCCTGATAGAGTGATAAATGACCTATATTTTCTTATGCGGAAATTTCTTATTGAGAGAAAGTAGACTAATTTGTATAATAATACTGTTAATACACTAATTTTGTTATACAAATTATTCCGAATGAAAAGAAAAAACATATCAGAATTTGTCAACTTATGTTATCCTATTTTATATAATTTCTTGAGGTGAGATCATGCAAAATACTGTAGTAAGTACTGAAAAAAGAACAGCTCCAGCTGTATATTCAAGAACAAATCCATTTCAAGCTAGAGTCCTTAAAAATATTAATTTAAATGGAGAAAGTTCTGCAAAAGAAACAAGACATATTGAAATTTCACTAGAAGGATCTGGTCTTACGTATGCACCAGGCTATGCTCTTGGAATTGCTCCATCTAATGACCCACAGTTAGTTTCAGCCATTCTTGAGGAAATGAACTGGGATGGGGAAAATGCTGTTATCATTAATAAACAGGGTGATACAATGCCGCTAAAAGAAGCGTTAACAGCGTATTTTGAAATTACGCTTCTTTCTAAAAAAATATTGCAACAGGCGGCTGAATTCACAGAAAATGAAGAATTACAAAAGCTTATCTTAGTAGAGAATGCTGACCAGCTGAAGGAATATACGAATGGCCGCGACCTTCTTGATATGCTGCGTGATTTCGGTCCATGGAATGCTTCAGCACAAGATGTTATCTCTGTTTTAAGAAAGATGACGCCGCGTCTATACTCCATTGCCAGCAGTATTGCTGCGCATCCAAATGAAGTACATTTAACCATTGGTGCAGTTCGCTACACAGCTCATGGACGTGAGAGAAAGGGCGTTTGTTCTGTACAAGTGGCTGAACGTATTCAAGAAGGAGATACACTTCCTGTATTTGTTCAGCCGAATAAACACTTCCACTTACCTGAATCAGGAGATAAAGATATTATTATGGTCGGTCCTGGGACAGGCATTGCACCGTTCCGTTCTTTTATCGAAGAACTTGCCGTAACGAATGCATCAGGAAAGTCATGGTTATTCTTTGGTGACCAGCATGAAGCTACTGATTTTCTATATAAAGAGGAATTGGAAGCTTATCAAAAAGATGGTGTACTTACAAAAATAGATACTGCTTGGTCTCGTGATACAGAGAAAAAAGTATATGTTCAAAATAAAATGCTTGAAAACAGCAAAGAGTTGTTTGAGTGGATTCAAAATGGAGCGTACTTCTACGTATGCGGTGATAAACAAAGAATGGCGAAGGATGTCCACAGCGCACTTATTGATGTGATAGAAAAAGAAGGTGCGATGTCACGTGAAGATGCTGAAGCCTATTTAAATGATATGCAAAAGCAAGGTCGCTATCAGCGTGATGTTTATTAATTCAACAAAATAATTGTAAAACTCTCTATTGCCGAATGGACGGTGATAGAGAGTTTTTTTGTTTAGTTGATTTCATGATAAAGAAAAACCCGTAATTATGGACAAATTGTGAAAAAGGGAGTATATTAGTTACCTAGGTAACTAATATGGTCGGAGGTTTTTATTTGTCACTTTCATTTTTTCATCAGCACTTACAGTTTTCCAGAAGTTTTACAAAAAAATTAAATGAACAGTTAGCGAGTGTTGGCTTATATCATTCCCAATGGATTATTGTTTATTATTTAAAACAATTTGGTGCTTCTACACTTGTGGAAATCAGTCAATATATTGATGTGGAAAAACCAACCATCACACGTACGGCTAATCGATTAGAAGAAAACCAACTAATAGAGAAGGTTCCGAGTAAAGATAAGCGTGAACGAAAAATTCGACTAACCGAAAAAGGCAATCTTGTTTATCAGGAAGCAAAAAAGGTTGTTGATGAATTCGAAAATCAACTGTTAGCGGAAATCTCGATGACAGATTTAGAAACAACGCTACGAACGATACAACAATTAAAAGAAAAACTGAAATAATGGAAGAAGGGATAAGATGAATCAAAAACCTAAATTATGGACAAAAGATTTTGTAATGGTATCCATGTCCAATTTTTTATTATTTATCTCATTTTATATTTTAATGGTGACACTAGCTGTTTACTCTATTGACAAATTTCATGCTTCTCAAAGCGAAGCTGGTCTTGCTTCTAGTATCTTTGTCCTCGGGGCAGTCATTGTAAGACCGGTGGCAGGGAGAATGATTGAACGAGTGGGGAAAAAGAGGCTGTTGCTTTTTGGGTTGAGTTTATTCCTAATTATGATGTTATTGTATTTTCCAATCAATAGCTTACCACTGTTGCTGCTGATTCGTTTTATTCATGGGTTTGCTTTTGGTATTGCTACAACAGCAACAGGAACGATTGCTGCAGATATTATTCCTATGTCCCGTCGTGGGGAGGGAATGGGATATTTTGCAACAAGTGTGAATTTGGCTATGGCTGTGGGACCATTTCTAGGATTATTCATTAGTCAAAATTTCAATCACAGCGTTATTTTTGTGGTTACAACTTTTTTTTCTGTTATAGCAATCATAGCTACACTATTTTTACACATTCCAAAGGTGAATACAGAAACTAAGCCAACTCAGATGAAGAAGGGGTTTCATCCAAGTGATTACTTTGAAAAAAGTACCATTCCTATTGCCATTCTTGTGGCTATTTTCGGATTTGCTTACTCAAGTATTTTATCTTTTTTAAGTACGTATGCAGAAGAAATCCATTTAGCGGATGCAGCTAGTTTTTTCTTTGTGATGTACGCTGTGTTTTTGTTACTAACAAGACCTTTTACAGGAAAATGGTATGATTTAAAAGGCGAAAATAAGATCATCTATCCATCGATTTTTCTGTTTGGTTTAGGGATAATCATTTTGAGTCAAGCGCAGCATGGGATTACCTTGCTGATTGCAGGAGCAGTAATTGGCATCGGTTTTGGAACATTTCAGTCAAGTGCGCAAACCGTTGCCGTTAACTTGGCTCCTCGGAATAGAATTGGTTTGGCTACATCAACCTTTTTTGTTTTTTATGATTTTGGGATTGGAGTCGGTCCCTTCCTATTGGGATTTATTCTGCCGCTTATTGGCTTTCGCAGTTTATATATGAGTATGGCAGCTATCGTCTTTTTTGGTATTATTCTTTATTATCTAGTACATGGCAAGAAAGCTTCAAAATTACAAAAAGAAAATCAACAATCAAAAGATGTAAAAGTAGGATAATAACGAAAGGGGAAGGATCTATTGTTTCTTTATGAGGAATGGATCCTTCTTTTTGCATGGGAACGAACATTATGTCTGTTACATAGGATAGGATATCCAAAGCGGGGTGATGTAGTGAAGAAGTCACTTAAAGTATTTATTCTGGCTTATCTTTCCCTGTTGTTTTTTGGCAGTTTTATAATGGTCGGAGCATTATGGACAGGTGCACTGGAACAGTCGCTGCCCTTTGTTTCTAAAATTAAGGTTTTTTTATATTACTTTTTTGCTGGATCCATTGGAGGATCATTACGGCATCTTTATATGTTCTGCACATACTATATGAAAAATGAATTAAATAATTACCGTGAGTGGATTAGGTATGTGTTTTATCCAATTTTTGCAACAGGTACAGCTGTGATTGCTGTATTGTTAATTGACAGTGGAATTTTATTTATCGAGTTTATAGAATATAGTGATACCCCATATGTTCAAATCAGTATATCCTTTTTTGTTGGATTTGGATTCAATCGGTTTGTTAACAAGCTGAATGCGGTGTCACAAGATATATTTCAGACAAATAAAAATAATGATAACCAATAAAAGGCTGCCCTTTCATAGGGACAGCCTTTCGTCTAGATTTTTACTATTTACCTGTATATTTAGCCGTTCTGTTTTCTAAACGTGCAGCCATACCTTCCCGGCGGTCTTGCGTAGCAAAAGCGGCATCATAGCATGCTGCTTCAATTGTTAGTGCTGATTCAAGGTCAACATTAGAACCTGTTTGAACAGCTGCTTTCATCATTCTTAACGCAACCGGTGCTTTTTGTGCAAGTTCTTCAGCCCATTCTTTTGCAGTTGAAAGGACTTGATCATGAGGAACGACTTTATTAACAATTTGCAGTTGATAAGCACGCTCTGCATCAATAAATTTTCCAAAGTATAGTAATTCCTTAGCGGTACCTTGCCCAACAATCTTTTGAATTCGCTGTGTACCGCCGCCTCCTGGAATGACGCCTAAATTGATTTCAGTGAAAGCAAATTGTGCTTTCTCAGAAGCGATGCGTAAGTCGCAAGTTAAAGCAAGCTCAAAGCCGCCCCCGCGTGCCTCGCCATTGATTGCAGCAATCACAGGCTTTGTTAAGTTTTCTATTCTTGAGAAAGAAACTCTCGTCACTTGTGTTAAATTCATCATGCCAACGGTATCTAAATCGACCATTTCATGAATATCCGCTCCAGCTACAAATGCCTCATCGCCAGCTCCTGTCAGCACAATGGCTCGTACATCTGGATTTACTTCTAATTCCCCCATGAGCCTAGTGATTTCCTGATATACCTGTGTATTTAATTGATTACCTGGTGAATGATTGATAGTAACAACGGCCACACGATTTTCGATTTCGCAAAGTAAGTATTGATAGCTCATTATGTAAACCTCCATAAATGTATTAGGTTGTAATTAGAAAACCTATGCTTTTATGCCTTAAGAATCATTCTCAAACTGTAAAACTAGCTTGTTTGATTTAGAGCATAAGATTCATTGAACTTCCATTTTCCATGATATCAATAGTGAATCCTTTTTGTAAATGGAGTTTTGTGAATTTTCTTTTTCATTTTACCAGCTTTATTGGCTTTCATTCACCTGAAGGAAACATAGTCAACAAGGAAGATGAAAATAATAATAGAAAAAGGAAAGGAAGATTTAGCAATGAACAATAAAGATGACCAAACGAGCAAGGGGCTTAATCAAATAATGGAAATCATTAATGCAAAAGGGGATGAAGGAGAATTAAAGCAAATAGTTGAAACATCAAAGCAGGATGCTAATCAAAGGAAAACAGATGAAAAATAAAGGCATGGGGACGGTGGTATGGCTTTTGTGAAGCCATACCACCGTCCCCATACTTTCTTTAATGAATGAGTCGGGAAGATTTGTATTAATTATAATTTTTCAAAATAGTTGACATGAAACGGGTTTCATAAGTTAGACTCGTACTAATTGAATGTCTGGCAAAATAGATGAACAAATTTTATTGCGAAAGAAGGATTACTAATGACTGAAACAAGTGTAATTTTTTTTGATATAGATGGAACCTTGCTTAATCATGAAAAAGAATTGCCTCAAAAGACGAAAGAAGCCGTTTTTCAATTGAAGGAGGCAGGACATGTGGTTGCAATTGCTACAGGAAGAGCTCCCTTCATGTTTGAGGATTTAAGAAAAGAATTGGATATTCAAACATATGTTAGCTACAATGGCCAATATGTTGTATTAAATGGACAAGTTGTATATGCGAATCCATTAAACATTTCCTCTCTTTTACAGCTAACAGAAAGAGCGCTTGCAAATAATCATCCTGTTGTATTTATGGACCATGAAGATATGAAGGCAAATGTTCCTGAGCATAGTTATATTAATGAGAGTATTACTACCCTGAAAATTGATCGTTTTCCTTCCCATGATCCGTATTATTACGAAGAACGAGACTTATATCAGACGCTCCTTTTTTGTCCGGAAGGGGAAGAGAAACAGTATGAACAAGAATTTAAAGACTTTGATTTTATTCGTTGGCATCCTGTGTCAGTGGATATCCTCCCAAAAGGTGGCTCAAAGGCCATTGGTATTCAAAAGATTGTGGAACAGTTAGGTTTTCCTCCTGAGCGTCAATATGCATTTGGGGATGGATTGAATGATATTGAGATGCTGACAAATGTGAAAAACAGTATCGCTATGGGGAATGCGGAGGATTCCGTAAAGGAAGCAGCTAGATTTGTTACAAAATCCGTTGAAGAGAATGGGATTTATCATGGTCTTCAAATGGTGGGACTTTTATAAACTAGAGAAGGTAAAATGAATGGGGACGAATCGGCTGCTTCTAAATCGGGAAGCAGCCGATTCGTCCCCATGGTTATTTATTTATTTCCAACCATGTCCTGATGAGCCCATTGACGATTGGTTTAATGACAGAATGTGATGTCCAGTATTTAGCATGGGAAAGAGGATTCCAACCAGTCAGGAGTCCTCCGACAGCGGCTTGATAGTCTTTTACATATTGACTTCCGTATAAAGGTTCGAGCGGATAGGCAATAATATCATCCTTATCATAAAAATTAATCCATTCACCTATATTTGCATAACGATCTTTCATTTTCTTTGCCGGCACTTCAATGGGCCGGTCAAATTCATCATAACTAATACTCCATAGAGCAATGGGACTTCCCATTGTATAGAATAAGGTCAGGGTTTCACCTTTCACGAGAGGATTATCGAGTGGCTCTGCGATTCTTTTTCCCTGTTGGAGATCATAAAAATGGTCACTGGTAATTACAGTTCCAAGGCTGTGAGCAATCACGCATAAAGGTGCTTCCCCATCTCCGGTTTCGCAAGCCAGTTCATTTAACTTCTCATCTATTCTCGCGTGGATTTTTTTATAGAAGTTTTTTTGGGAAGGGGACCTTTGATAAGCGATAGCATCGGCTAATACGTGAATCATGGCACTTCGTAAAAGCATATAATCTAATTTTCTTGATTGGAACTTCTCCCAAAGAATGGTTTCTGGTTCTGCAAAAGTATCAGCCCAGCATATAGGTTTAATGACTATTTGTGATTCAGGAGCATGAATGTAAGGCTTTATTTTCCTTAAACGTTTGATAAAATGCTTTTTTAATTTCTCCTCCATCTCCATTGCAAAATCATCAGCCTGAGTTCCAATTCCATGAATGATGGCTACAGCTATTTTTCTAGACATCATCATACCCCCTATGATGAAAGTCACTACCCATTAAATGGTTATCATAAATATATGAATAACGGCTGTCTTTTAAAACAGGGGGTTGTTTTGGTGTTGGCACATCATTAGGAACATTTTATGGTTGAAGTTCGGTATTCCGCTCCTCTATGACATCCTGAATAATTTCAATATGCAAACCTGCCCAGGCCTGTTCACGAAAATGAAGGACAACGCTCATAATGAGAATAAACATATAAATAAAACTAAAGGGAAGCCAAAGAATACCACCCTCTCGAAAAAGAAATTCCTGTAATTTGCTTGAGAATAAAAAGATAAACCAAGGAATGGCTGTGACAAAGATGGGGATAATCCCGGAGCCATTTTTTTCTTTAATCATACGGTAATAAATTAATCTTAATAAATCGGTACTAACGGTTTGGTAAAAGGAACGAATTTCTTGAACCTCTGCTAATTCTTTTGTCTCTAAGAATTCTTTGTTATGTATTTTTGTTAGTTTAAGATACAGCTTATGGGCATCTCCACGAAATGACATAGCAATCATCTCCTTAGAAAAAAGTACGCATTAGAAACGAATAATACTCGTAATCCCAATCATTTTGCAGATTCAATAAGATATGATATTAATTCTAGGTTATACAGCTTCACGATTATTAAACCGTTATTTTCTAATTAGTTAAAACTTAAAAGGTACCAGGCAGAAATAATTCTAAACTTTGTAACGGAGAAAAACGCACCTATTTTTCAATAAGTGCGTTCTTAGATTTATGTATTAATCTAAGGATTTTTCTCCTTGACTGGACGTCATGCCTCCTGATAATACAAATTTCATTGCATCCTCAGGTTTTACGTCAATGACTTCGACCTGTTCTTTTGGGATTAATAAAGTAATACCGGCTATTTGAAAGGTTTGTTGGACATAGATAGCTACATAATTCTTTAATGGATCATAAAAACCTTGCAAATCTTCTGTCGTGATAAAACCAATCGTTTTGACTTCTGTTCCAGGAATTGTAACAATGGCTACCTTTGAAAAAGATTTTTTCTCTCCAAGAAAAGAATGGAAAGTGTCCTTGATAACAGAATAAATCGTTTTGACTAACGGAATCTTTTCTAACAGTCTGTCAATCATACGGAAGAGAGTCCCTGTAAAAACCTTTGTAGACAACCAACCTAAAATAGTAATTAAGATAAATGTAAACAGTAATCCAATCCCAGGTATGTAATCATCCTTTAAATAGGGTTTTAAATAATTGCCAAGCAGACCGTCTAAAACCATAAAAATTTTAAAGACGACATAGATAACTAAAATAATGGGAACAATTGTTAAAAGTCCTTTAATAAAATTTTGCAAAATCCTTTTCATTCTTACCTGCTCCTAACGTCTTTTCATCAACTAATCTATTATCCCTTGAACTAGTTTCTGAATCAAGACCTTAAATGGCTCAGTTAAACAAGTAGCCCTTTTTTCATGAATTGAATTCAAATTAGTATCTAGTGTTAATAATAAGTGTTAAAATAAGGGAAATTACTATATTATGAATTCTAGGGGGTATTTAATGATTTTATCAAAAGCTCGTATTACTGCAATTGGTTCATATGTCCCTGAAAGAAAATTAACAAATGATGAGTTAGAAAAACTAGTTGAAACAGATGATGAATGGATTGTTAAACGAACAGGTATTAAAGAACGCAGAATCGCACAAGAGGATGAGTATACGAGTGATATTGGATATAAAGCTGCACTGAACTTAGTCGAGAGATATGATAGGTCACTTGAAGATGTTGATATGATCATTGCCTGCACGATGACTCCTGATTTCAAAACCCCAAGTGTCGCCTCATTAGTCCAAGCAAAACTAGGAATCAAACATACTGGAGCGATTGATGTAAATGCTGCTTGTTCAGGCTTTGCTTATGGACTGCATGTAGCAAACAGTTTTATCACATCTGGTTTGCATAAGAAAATTCTTGTTATTGGAGCTGAAACTCTTTCAAGAATTACAGATTATGAAGACCGGACGACCTGTATATTATTTGGTGACGGCGGAGGAGCTGTACTGGTAGAATATGATGAAGAACAGCCGAGTTTCCTTTCTTTTCATCTAGGTTCAGAAGGGGAAAAGGGAAAAAATTTATATTGTTCTAATTTATCCAAAAGCATGTTTGAAGAAGACATAACTAATAGTAATAAATTTGTGCAAAATGGCCGTGAGGTCTATAAATGGGCAGTGACGACTGTGCCAAGAGGAATGAAAGCAGTCTTGGAAAAAGCCTCTATGCCATTAAGTGATGTAAACTGGTTTATACCACATAGTGCAAATCTAAGGATGATTGAATCCATCTGTGATAGATCAGATTTTCCAATTGAGAAAACGTTATACAGTCTTGTGGAGTACGGAAATACGTCGGCAGCAACTATCCCTTTATCACTTGATAAAGGAATACGTGAAGGAAAGATTAATAATGGGGATATTTTATTACTATATGGCTTCGGCGGGGGATTAACACACGCAGGATTGCTCATTCGATGGAATATCTAAAGAGGAATGTTCAGGATTGGAAGAAATCATTCTTTGTGCAAAAAGTCGAATGTGACGTTAACATAAACTTGTCACGTTCGGCTTTTTTTATTAATTAATCTTCTTATTATTAAGAATATTGTAGTATAATATTGGAATATGAAAAATGAATAAACGATAGATATTACACTGTTATATCATGAATTTTCAATTCACTTGTCTTTTCGGAATCGTTTCTCATTAAAGTCGTCGGAGAGGAATTTATCATCATGATTCAAAATGTTTTTTCAACTCTTTTCCAAGTGCTCGTCCCACTTGCGCTGCCAGTTATTGCTGGTGCATTACTAAGCAAATACAAGCAGCTTGATATTAAACCGCTTTTAGTTTTAGTTTTATATTATTTTACTCCGGTTGTTATCTTTGATACGTTAATAAATGCGGAAGTGTCTCATCAGGATGTTTATCAGACATTTGCTTTCTCGCTGTTAAATCTATTATTACTATGGGGAGCGGCAAATGGGTTAGGGAAACTGCTTCGATTATCGCAAAATGATATTGCTGGACTCACACTTATTTCGGCTTTTACAAACTGTGTCAACTATGGGATACCGCTTATTTTACTTGCATTTGGACAGCTGGGACTGGACAAGGCATCCGTCTTTATAGTCTTGCAAATGATTATTGTTAATACAGTAGGTATCTACTTCGCTGCCCGTTCACACTTTACGATTAAAAATGCCATTAAATCTGTTTTTTCATTACCGGCCATTTATGCTGCTGTGCTGGCATTTTTACTTCGTATTTTTGATATTCCGATTCCAAGCGGTATTGCAAGTGGTTTTTCAATGATTGCAGACGCCTATTCACCCATTGTTTTAGCTATTTTGGGTGCGCAAATGATGAATGTGAAAACGGAAAAACTTGATCGAAAAACGCACACCGCTTACTGGACGGGTATGGGAATGAGAATGCTGATTGCACCAATCATCGCTTTAATTTGTTTATACATACTTAAAATTGATGGACTCTTATTCTCCGTGCTACTGATATTGGCATGTATGCCAGTTGCTGTGAATGCCGGTATATTAGCGTCAAAGTTTGATGCGTCTCCAAAAATCGTAACGAAAAGTATTCTTTGGACAACTCTTTTATCTTTTATTGTACTTCCATTTCTTATTGTTTTAGTCAAATAATAAATGAGTAGGGGATTCATGTATTCATTCATTAAAAAGACTTATTGCGGATTCATTTAACATTTACCTTTTTCAAAAGTTATTGTGATGAGTGTTGCTATATCGATATAAAAAAGTGTACAATCGGTAAGGGTAAAAATAAATCATATTGTATGGATGAGAATTATTTCTGTTGGTAACTTCTATATAGTATAATGATGATATAGAGACGAAAACTATTATACTAAGTATATGAGTCAAAAAGTGCTGCGAAAAGATGCATTCATAATCCATTTGTTAAGAGATTATTTATCTTTAATCGTTGATAATAATCCGTTGCCGCAAGCCGGCTAAATGTTATGAGGAGTTGATTGGAAAATTGTATCCCAAAATCGAATTTTCACAATTAGAACAAAAGATTAAGGATGAGGATGTTATATTGAAACAGCCGCCTGAAATAGAAGATCCAACTCTTTTACTTGAAAGGGAAGTGCGACTGACTCCTGAGTTTAATTTAAAACAATTAAGGATTCTAGCCCAAATGCTTTCAGTAGAAGAATGGGAAGATGCTGCTTCTTTTAAAATTAATTGGATTAATACGAATCCTAACTTACCTTTAAAGCGTTTTGTCTTATTTTATAATCAAAAAAAGCAGGTCCTTAAAAAGAAATATGTCTATAGAGGCAAACGAGAAGCGTTAATTGAGCAAAAGGAAAATATTTTTAAACAAAAACTGATTGGTTCTGCCCAACGAAAGGATGCAAGTATCCTTGGTGAAGGATTTAAATAATATGATTCATTCATAAAAATTGAGATTCTCTTGTTTAAAAGGGTTTGCAGGAAGCACTGTAAGCCTTTTTTTATGCAAAAAACCGCCTTTATTCAGGCGGTTTAGGTGTAATCGGATAACTAATAGTTGAACTTTGGATTCAAACCATATTGATTTTCCCCAGACTGGCTTTCCTGGCAGGCAAATACGATTAACACAATGGTACCGATAAAAGGAATAAAGGAAATAAGAAACCACCAACCGCTTTTTCCAATATCATGTAATCTTCGAACAAGTACAGCCAAGGATGGAAGGAAAACAGCTAAGCCATAAATTCCTGTTAAAACACCTGGGATTCCTAGAAGTAACTCCACGATAGAAAGGATACAGACAGCGATAAAATTCATAAGAACAAACATCCAATACTCCTGTCTTGTTGCGCGGCCTTGGAAACCTACATAATTTTTCAAAACCTTCAGATACCACTGCATATCAGAACGCCCCCTTGTAGTGAACTATGATGTCTATAGAATATATGTCCGAGGTTCAATCCTTATCACTTCAACCTTTCATCAAATTGATTGAAAACAGGAAATTAGGAGAATTAGAGGAGTGGTAGGCAGTGTAAAAGGGATACTATTTTCTGTATAAGGTTACTCTTTAATATTTATTTGTCTTGTAAATCAGGATTAACTTCTATCGAGATATCCGCGTTATTCATTGAAGATGAGTTATCAACTTCAACGGTTGGCAAATCTTGAGGGCTATTTTCAGGCAGAACTTCACTAGTGTCAGCGTCTGGAAGATTTTCAGTTTCGTACTGTTCTATTAAGTCTTCTTCAACCTCGTTGCCAGAGAGAATGACACCTATGTCATTTTCTGACTTGTTCTCTCCAGAGTCTGGAGTCTCATCTATGACTTCTTCCATAAGGGTCTCGCTAATCATGTCCTCAACGATTTCCCCATCGATTGCGTCTTCAACCGGAGCCTCATCGACCCTATCTTCAATTGGAGTCAGATCGACCGCGTCTTCAATCGGAGTCACATCAACTGCGTCTTCAACGATCTCCTCATCGACTGCGCCATCAACGATCTCCTCATCGCCTGCGTCTTCAACCGGAGCCTCATCGACCGCGTCTTCAATCGGAGTCACATCGACTGCGTCTTC
>NZ_VYKL01000013.1 GCF_008710145.1 Niallia endozanthoxylica | reverse complement strand
TATACAACCGATGGCCTTTTTTGATCCAAATCTGTTGAGTGGAATAAGTACTTAATTTATCCTTATTTTCCATTTTCTCACCCCCTCTGTTTCTATTATACAAAACATATGTTCTGTATTCAAACTATGTAAAAAAATAAAATTAAATTTTTTCTTAAAACCGTCCATTCACCTCACCGCTTAATTTTCTAACGAAAATTTGAAGCGGGAGTCCTCTGGGCATAAATGATAGAAAACAATTAAACTTAACCGATTTCTTATTGACAAAAATGTATATTTATCATATATTATTAATTGTCGATACTAAAGTGGTATATCATTAAAAAGAAAAATATTTTATAACGATCCGATAGTTCAGTGGGAGAATACATCCTTGACAGGGATGGGGTCGGGGGTTCGAATCCCTCTCGGATCATCAAAAGCACTTTCAATTGAAAGTGCTTTTTTTGTTTAACTTCCTATCTCTATTTTTTAGGCGTTGATAAACACCTTAACGAGCAAACAAACAGAGCAGCCATCAAGACTGCTCTGTTCTATTATACAGCTTTACCAGAAGAACCAAATTCACGCATTTTGCCAATCACCGTTGCTTTAATGGCTTCACGGCCTGGTCCGACCACTTTACGTGGATCGTATACTTCAGAATCTCCATTTAATACTTCACGAACCGTTTTCGTAAATTCAATCTGATTTTCTGTATTTACGTTAATTTTTGCTGTCCCTAAGGAGATGGATTTTTTGATTTGATCCGTTGGGATACCCGTTCCACCATGTAAAACTAACGGCAGTCCAATCGTTTGACAAATCTCTTCCATTTCTTGAAAACCTAAGTTTGGCTCTCCTTTATAAGGCCCATGAACAGAACCTAATGCTGGAGCTAGACAATCAATCCCAGTAAGCCTCACCAACTGCTCACATTCCTTTGGATCGGCATAAATAACACCCTCCGCAATGACATCGTCTTCCTGCCCGCCTACGGTTCCTAATTCAGCTTCAACGGATACACCGCGTTCATGTGCATATTCAACTACTTGTTTTGTAATCTTTACATTTTCTTCAAATGGATGATGAGAAGCATCAATCATAACGGAAGTAAATCCGACATCAATGGCAGCTTTACACTTTTCAAAGCTAGAACCGTGATCCAAATGGATGGCTACTGGAACTGTGATATTCATTTCTTCCACAAGTGCTTTTACCATAGCTGTTACAACAGAAAAACCGCCCATATAACGAGCTGCACCTTCAGAAACTCCAAGGATGACTGGTGATTTTTCTTCTTCAGCAGCGGATAAAATAGCTTGTGTCCACTCAAGGTTATTGATGTTAAACTGACCAACCGCGTACCCTTCCTTTAATGCATTGTTTAACATTTCTTTCATTGAAACTAAGCCCATCATTGTTCCTCCCAAAATATGTATTTTAATTTAAACCTTTTTTATTAATGGAAGATGAATGTAACAATCACTCATCTTCCATATAAAGCTCTCGAGCTAACTTAAATAGAGAGCTCTTTTGATAATGTTAATAGATTCATATCCACAGTATGGGCTTCTCCTAAAATATCAGCAATATCATTATCTATTACTTGATTATTCTTCATCCCAACTGCTCTTCCGCCCTTACCTTTTAGCAAAAGCTCAACTGCACGTGCACCAAGACGACTTGCAAGTACACGATCAAAGGCAGTCGGAGACCCACCTCGCTGAATATGCCCTAAAATAGAAACACGAGTATCAAAATCAGTCCGCTCTTTAATTTGTTTTCCAAATTCAACACCGCTTGCCACACCTTCAGCAACGATGATGATACTATGTTTCTTACCACGCTCTTGCGATTTTATTAATCTTTGACAAATATCATTCATGTCATAGTTATCTTCAGGAATAAGAATGGTTTCTGCTCCACCCGCAAGCCCGGACCATAGTGCAAGATCACCTGCATTACGCCCCATCACTTCAATAACAAACGCACGTTCATGGGACTGCGCTGTATCTCTTATCTTATCAACGGCTTCAATAACTGTATTTAAAGCGGTATCGAAGCCAATAGTATACTGTGTTCCAGGAATATCGTTGTCAATCGTCCCAGGTACACCTACACAAGGGAAGCCAAGCTCAGTCAGAGCCTTTGCCCCTCGGTAGGACCCATCTCCACCAATCACAACTAACCCTTCAATACCAGCTAACTTTAACTGCTCAATCCCTTTTAATTGACCTTCTTTTGTTTTAAACTCTTCACATCTTGCTGAGAGAAGCATCGTACCGCCACGATGAATAATATCTCCGACAGACCCTAGCTCAAGTTTTTCAATGTTTCCATTCATTAAACCTGAATATCCTCCATAAACCCCGTACACTTCTACATCATGGTAAATGGCTTTTCGAACAACCGCTCTTACTGCCGCATTCATTCCAGGTGCATCTCCGCCGCTTGTTAAAACACCTATTCGTTTCATTAATTTCACTCCAAAACACGTTTTATCTTACATGCTTACTACTTTTTCTGACAAGGCTTTTACTGCCTCAATAACTTCATCTGTTGTACTCATTTGCAATGCTTTTTCAGCTAATTCTTCCATTTCCATTTTAGAAAGACGGAGTATTTGCGAACGTGCTTTTAAGATAGATGTAGCACTCATAGAGAACTCATCAAGACCTAAACCAAGTAATAATGGGATAGCTGTTTCGTCTCCTGCCATTTCCCCGCACATTCCGGCCCATTTGCCTTCTTTATGGGCTGCATCAATCACCATCTTTACCAATCGTAAAATAGCAGGGCTGTATGGTTGATAAAGATAGGAAACCCGTTCATTCATACGGTCGGCAGCCATTGTATATTGGATTAAATCATTTGTTCCGATACTAAAGAAATCTACTTCTTTTGCAAATTGATCAGCCATTATGGCAGTTGAAGGAATTTCGACCATAATTCCCAGTTCAATATTATCTGAAATGTTGACTCCTTCACTCACCAACTTTTGCTTTTCCTCTTCTAAAATAGCCTTGGCTGCACGGAATTCATCTAAATTCGCAATCATTGGAAACATAATTTTTAAATTCCCGTAAGAACTTGCCCGTAATAATGCACGCAATTGTGTACGGAATAAATCCTGCTCTTCAAGACAGAGACGAATCGCACGGAATCCAAGGAAAGGGTTCATTTCTTTTGGTAGATTTAAATACGGCAGCTCTTTGTCTCCGCCAATATCAAGAGTTCTTACAACAACAGGCTTTCCGTTCATCCCTTCAAGAACAGCCTTATAGGATTCGAACTGCTCTTCTTCTGACGGCAGTTCATTACGGCCCATATATAGAAATTCTGTTCGGTATAAACCAATACCCTCGCCGCCATTGTTAATAACCCCTTCTAAATCATTAGGCGTTCCAATATTAGCTGCTAATTCAACGTGATGACCATCAGCCGAAACTGTTTTTTCATTTACCAATTTAGCCCACTCTGCCTTTTGTTCTTCGTAGCAGATCTGTTCTTCTTCATATCGAGCGATTATTTCTAGTGTTGGATTGACATGAACTTCACCCTTTAAACCATCCACAATGATAAAATCCCCATGCTGAATATCCACTGTTGCTGTTTTCGTTCCAACAACAGCTGGGATTTCCATTGAACGCGCCATGATAGCAGAATGAGAAGTGCGTCCGCCAATATTGGTTGTAAAACCTTTAACAAATTGACGATTTAATTGGGCGGTATCAGACGGTGTTAAATCTTCCGCCACAATAATAGTCTCTTCTGAAATCATACTTGGGTTCACTAATTGAATACCAAGTAAATGAGAAAGAACGCGTTTCGTCACATCTCGAATGTCAGCAGCACGTTCTTTCATATAATCATTGTCCATTTGTTCGAACAAAGAGATAAACATATCTGCAACTTCCTTAAGAGCATGTTCCGCATTTACCTTTTCTGTTTTGATTTTATCTTCAATTGGTGAAATTAGTTCTGGATCACTTAAAACAAGCAAGTGCGCCTCAAATATGGCTGCTTTATCCGCACCAAGTTCTACGTTTGCCTTTTCGCGAATAGCGTCTAGCTCTGCTTTAGATGTGCTTAACGCTGTTTGAAACCTTTCCACTTCCCAGGCAGTGTCCTCAATTGCTTTTTTTTCAAACGAAAGATCTGGTTCAACTAAACGATAGGCTTTAGCCATTGCAATCCCGCTTGAAGCAGCTATTCCCTTTAAAAAACTCATTATTTTGCCAACCCCTCTTTATGTAATAAATTCTGCAAGGCATTCAATGCCTCTTGCTCATCTTCACCAACTACACTGACCTTAATTTCAGCACCTTGTCCAATTCCTAATGACATAACACCCATGATTGACTTTAAATCAACTGTTCTTTCTTTGAACTCAAGATGGATATCGGAATCAAACCGACTTGCCAATCCTACTATTACGGTTGCTGGTCTTGCATGAATGCCTGATTTTGCTGTGATTGTAAATGTTTTTTCCATCACCTTTATTCGAATCCTTTCCCCATTTATTAATCATATGGACTCATTTTGTCCCACAAGGACTATTTTTGTCCCTTTAAAGCAAAAAAAATAAACATTTATTGTGATTCCTATTTTAACAAGGTTAATCTAATCTTTCAACAAGTTTCAGAATTATATGTATAGAATAGGTCAATTTATCTAATATGACTGCTTTTCTCTTAGTTTACATATACTTATAATTTAAATAAATAATGGCTAATTACATGAATAATTATTTTCTTGATAAGTATCATAAAGAAGGATAATATATCCTTTATGTCGAATAATGTAGATATAAAGGAGATGAACACATGAAGGAATATACATCAGACAACTTGCAACAAATAATTGGGGAACTAGCTGATTCTGTTAGTCAATTAGAAAACAAAACATATATAAATGACAAAGACATTGGCACAACACTCATGGCTTTAATTTCTGTCTTAAGCGAAAAAGGCTACATTACAGTTGATGAAGTAGAAAAAGAGAAAAAGAAATTTCTAAACGATTAAGGTATATATATCCAACTTATTAAGTCGACATAGAAATTCTTTTTCTATCATGTATGGGTAGTAAACATGGTTCTTCCACTAAATATTTGACTCATCCGTGTGAAAAGTCCTTTTCACACGCCTTTCAGTTCCGCTGAAAGGTTGCGATATGATCATGAAACGGGAGGAGAAAACCAGTTTTCTCCTCCCGTTTCATGACCATATCGCTTAGATGAGTCAAATATCCACTAGTATATGTCGAAATATTAAAAAGGACATATATAGAATGAAGACATCCTTACGTCTAGCACCTTTGCATCATTCACAAAAAAACCGACTTCAGATATGTCGGTTTTTTTATTTTATTCGTTTAGCTCAGATTTTTTGCTAGATTTCCATTCAAGCCCGCTTGAAATACAACCCATACTGACTATAAGTAAAATAACGTAAAGTGTATTATGTAACCAATTTGGCATATAGGATACCTCCGACAACCTATTCTATTTTCTATATTAAAGAATTTCACAAATTAATAACCTATCCAGTTAAACAGTTTTTTATTATTCATTGGGTTTTAAAGAGAATGAAGTGCTTCTGCAAACCTTTTTATTCCTTCATGGATTGATTCTTCATTTTCCCTTGCAAAAGTAAAGCGGACAAATCCCTTTTTAGAACCCAACGTTATACCTGGAGCATAAATCATACCTCTTTTAATTGACTCCTCTAGTAAATGGTTTTCATTAAAGTCTTTTTTGATCCTGCACCATAGATGAATCCCCCCGTTTGGGATAGAAAATTCAACTAAATCCCTTAAGTAAAACAGAAGGCTGGTAACCATTTGATTTCTTCGTTTTTCTAATTCTTTTACTAATCTTTGCATATGAGAATAAAAATTTTCAGATTCTAAAAAATCATTTGCAATCCATTGGGTAAAGCTGGAATGACCGAAGTCTATCTGCTGTTTTGCATCTGATAATCGTTCTATCACTAGTTTTGGTCCAATAATCCAGCCAATTCTTAACCCGGAAGCAACAATTTTTGATAATGAACTGATATAAAGTACATTTCCATGGGCATCCATCGATTTAAGGGTAGAGACTTTTTCTCTTGTAAAAGACATTAAACTATATGGATCGTCTTCCACTACCGGAATCCCCTGTTCAGAAGATATTTCTAAAATCGCTTTTCGTTTACTTTTATTTAGTGAGGACCCCGTTGGATTTTGAAAGGTTGGATTTAAAAATATCATTTTAATTCGATGTTTTTTATGTAATGACAGCAGGTCCTCAGGGTTGATACCATCCTTATCAACTGATAAAGGATAGGTTCTTATCCCCGCCGATTTAAAAATTGGCAGATTATAATTATACGAAGGATCTTCTATAGCAACTGCATCTCCCGACTTCAACAAGCATTGAACGACTAAATGCAAGGCTTGCTGTGCGCCAGATGTAATAAGGATGGAAGAAGGAGTCGTTTCAATTCTTCTGTATTGCTCGACATGCTTAGTAAGAGTATTCCTTAATATTGCGCTTCCCTGCGGATGATCGTACCCTAAGCTTCCAATAAAGGATCTAGACGAAGTAATCTCTCTTAAGTCGTTCATCGGAAATAAATCTTCCGACAATTCCCCGCTAGCTAGATTAATTATTTTATGCTCAACCGCTTCTTTTCGTATCCTTTGGGTTACAGGTAAATTAGGCAAAAAGGATCCCGCCTCGATATACCGATTCCAGCTTGGAACCCGTTTCTTCGTAATTCCCCATATGTCTTTGCTAATAGTCGTTCCGCTTCCGCGATTTCTTTGAATGAGCCCATTTGATTCCAATTCGTCATATGCTGCAACTACTGTGCTTCTGTTTATTTCCAGCTCCTTCGCTAAATACCTTTCAGACGGTAATGGCTTATCAGGCGGGAACGTACCATCTGCTATTCCATTTTCAATATACTCAGCAATTTGTTTATAAATAGCTTTTTTTGCCTTTCGATCTGGTTTCCAATCCATATGTAACAGTCCTTATTTTTTATCAGTCCATTTTAACCTGTTAAGATTTCAATAAAATAATTATTATCATTATTAAAATACTAAGTCTATAATAATCTATTTCATTTAAGAGAAGAACCTAATATATACACCGAGAGCAATTAAGCATAAAACAATAATAATTACATAAATTAAAGTTAAATTTGTGAAATTTCTTTTCGTTGAGCTACTATAATTCGCGTCGCCTTTACCTGCGACTAATAGTGTAGATACTACAGCTATTATTATAGTTATAATTACTAAAACTAATAAAACGTTCATGTAACCCTCCTCCTACACACCGCATAAATTGAATAAGTAACAAGATACTTAATGAACTTCTAGGTTAGTTATAATAATTATTAAAAAACTGATTCTTCTAAGTACTATAATTATAAAATAGTTGCAATGATAAATAACCATCCACTTTTTATTGAAATTAGCCATCCACTTTTTATTGCGTAGTTTTTCTAATATTATAACATTTTATCATACTACTGAATAAACAGTAAAAGAGCCAATCTGAAAAACAGACTGACTCTTTTACTATTAAAATATTTATCCCCATACCGATTAAGAGGTTTGACTAAGGACAGCTTCAATATCCTTAAATACTATATCAATCGGCTTTGCACCTTCGATATTTCGCAAATACCCTTTTTCCTGATAAAACTCAAGAAGAGGCTGCTGCTGGTCAATATTTACTTTCAGACGTGTTCCGACCGTTTTTTCATTGTCATCATCACGCTGATATAGTTCCCCGCTGCACTTATCGCATTCCCCTTCAACCTTCGGTGGATTAAAAATCAAATGGTAGGTTGCGCCGCAATTACGACAAATCCGGCGGCCGGTTAATCTCGCCAGCAACTCTGCTGGATCAACAAGGATATGTAATACATGGTCAATGCTTCTTCCCAGTTCTGCAAGGATTTGTTCAAGAGCTTCCGCTTGAGAAATGGTTCTCGGGAAACCATCTAATAGAAAACCTTTTAAGCAGTCCTCTTTATTTAGGCGTTCGCGAACAATTCCTATGGTTACTTCATCCGGCACAAGCTCACCAGCATCCATAAATTCCTTAGCTTTTTTGCCTAGCGGTGTACCTTCCTTTATAGCTCCACGAAACATATCTCCAGTAGATATGTGTGGAATATCATACTTTTTAATAATTTGCTCTGCTTGTGTTCCTTTACCTGCCCCAGGAAGTCCCATTAATATTAGATTCACTTATTCTCTCTGCTACTAAAAACATAGACAAATGTATTCATCTATCTACGCTAGACCATTTCCTGCTTCTACGTGTTCCGCCTGGCCAAAAACTAGCTACTACGGTTGGTCTAACACTCCACAGGCGTGAATTCGGATGTAGCCCACCCTACATATATACAGATTATTTAGGTTAATACGGTATATTCTGTTGCATATTTCAGATTTAAACTGGCATTGAAATCCCGATCTAATTCTGCGTCACAGTTATCACATCTAAAGATTCGCTCGGATAAGCTAAGCTTGACTTTCTTATGTCCACAGCAAGAACATAGCTTAGAAGATGGATAGAACCTATCCACTTGTCTCAGTTCTATTCCATTTTGTTTACACTTTGCTATAAGCCACTCTTTTAAGTAGGAAAAATTCTGTTGTGCCACCGCTTTTGATAGATGCCGATTTTTCATCATGCCTTTTACATTTAAATCCTCGATAGTGATATGAGCTGGTTTGGTTTTTACCAACCGATTCACCACAGATCGAATATACTCATGTCTGATATTGGCTAGTCTAGCGTGCAGTTTTTGAACTTTTATCAGTTGCTTCTGCCTGTTTTTAGCGCAGAATTCACCTCTCTTTCGATGTTTATTTAATTCATAACTACGACTCAGTTTCCTTTGCTGCCTTTTTAAATTCTTTTCCAGTTTCTTGACCTTCTGTGTTTGATTGATATTTTTAAAGGTTTCATGATGACTGCATGTAGCGAAGTCTGTCACCCCTAAATCAACCCCTATTCCGTCATGAATAGGGACCTGAACCTCTTGTTTTTGTTCCACCTCGCACAAAACAGAGAGATAGTATCGATGGGCTTTTTGCGACACCGTACAACTGGAAACCTTTGCGTTAGATGGAATATAACCATATTCCTTTAATTGAACCCACCCAAGGGTAGGAATCTTGATTCGGTGACGCTCCACTAACAAATCGGTTGGATTATTCTTGGGAAAATAGGCTTTCACCTCTTGATGTTTCTTTTTCTTAAACTTCGGAAACTTGGCTCTTCCTTTGAAAAAGTTTTTAAAGGCTTGATCTCCATTCATAATGGACTTCTTCACCGCTTTACTAGATACCTCTTTAATCCAGAAATCCGTTTGTTTCGTGTGAACACGATTCAACCACTTGGAAAAATCATAGCCTGATAAGTGCTTGCCTGTGTCTTTATAGTGTTTTTGCGCAGTAGTAAGATATAAATTGTAAACATAACGACAAACACCGATGGTTTGATGGACTTTTTGTTGCTGTTTTTCATTTAAAAGAATTTCTGTCTTATATGCTTTTTTCATGATCATCCCCTCCTTTATATTCACCTATTTTATAGTTCTATTTTACTATAAAATACAAGGAAGAGGATGGAATAGTTATCAGAAAAGGACATAAATAGACAGGTTAGATGGATGGATGCCTAAACGATAAAGCAGAATTATAAATGGAAGAAAGAATTAAACCAATTATGTTAAGTATATTTGGTCACTTTTGTATCTATTTGTATACATTTTTAACTACTGTTTCACAACTCCTTTTAATATTGGTTAGTGGTCAAATGGCCTTTGGTATATACAGACATAATGATTCAAAATGAACCACTTTTGTATGTATATATCAAAGGCCATTTATTTAACATGATAAAATAATAGAGCAACTTCGACTTTGGTAGAGTGAATTTAGCTGTATTGATTTAATCATAATAATGAATCACGAGATTATACTGCGTTTTGAAAGCAAATAGACCATACTGGTGTTTCAGTGATGAGTACATTCATGTAGTAATGATTCTGCCAGGCGTTTATTGTTTGAGTAACCATATAATTTCCATCCATTGGCTATTTGGTCCATGACTTGATCGAAATTCTCACAAATGATTTCCTCTTCTTGACAATACAGAACATAAAACATAAAAGTACCTCCTCTGATAGATTTTGGAAGATTAAGCACTTTTGCCAAAACGTTCTACTTGTTTCTTTTTGAATGTCCCAGTAGGAAGAATGTCTTTTTCGAATAATGGATTTAAGACACCCGCAGCGGATGCATACCAGGCGGAAAAAGCAGTTGCTAATCCAAAGTATCCTGCTATTGGGCCGGAAATGACCCCAAATTCAGTTAAATCCAACAAGATAAAGGTAATCAATAACAATGTAAAAACAAGATTTAATGCTGTGCTGATGCGGAAAGTTCCAATCCACATATAGAAGGTGAAGATTGTCCAAGCAACCAAAAATATGCCGAGAGCAATATTCATGTCTTCACCAAAGTTTAAAACACCAGTCAATTCCAGGTATATCATAGAAGACAACGATATCCAAAACGCACCGTAGGATGTGAACGCGGTAGCTCCAAATGTATTATCCTTTTTAAATTCCCACATACCTGCCAACAGCTGCGCCAAACCTCCATAGAATAAGCCTAATGTTAAAAATACATCACCAACAGTGTCTGGAAGAAGCCCCGCATTTTTACAGCTTAATACAAATGTTGTTAAAGCAAATGCGGCTAACCCTAATGGACCAGGATCTGCAATCAAAACCTTCTTTTCATTCATAATCTTCTACCCCTCACAATAAAATTCCTTCTTGTTAATTAGGCAATTACATCTTTTGATTCGTCACGTTCATGAACAGGTATATAGGTTTGATTTTTAAGACCGACATATTCTGCCCGCGGACGGATTAGCCGGTTATTCTCGTACTGTTCCAAAATATGAGCAATCCAGCCGGAGACGCGGCTGATGGCAAAAATAGGTGTAAACAAATCAGGTTGAATTCCTAAGCTGTGATAAACAGATGCCGAATAGAAGTCCACATTCGGAAGCAGTCCTTTTTCCTTTGTAACTATTTTCTCGATAGCAAGCGACATATAATACCATTTCTCTTCACCTGTTACCTTTGCAAGCTGTTTCGACATTTCCCGTAAATGTTTTGCACGCGGATCGCCTGTTTTATAGACACGGTGGCCAAAGCCCATTATTTTTTCTTTATTTTCAAAGGCTCTGTGTAGGCAATGCTCGACCTGTGTAATGTCACCAATATCAACCAGCATTTTCATCACACGCTCATTTGCTCCTCCATGAAGCGGTCCTTTTAACGCACCTAGTGCGGCTGTAACGCCAGAATACATGTCAGATAATGTAGCAACGCAAACGCGGGCCGTAAAGGTTGATGCGTTTAATTCATGATCTGCATGAAGAATGAGCGCTTTATTAAATGCCTTTTCAGAGATTTCATCCGGAATTCTCCCACTCATCATATATAAAAAGTTAGCTGCAAAGCTTAAATCTTCTTTTGGCCTAAGCGGCTCTTTTTCCTCACTGATACGAGAATAAGCCGCAACAATTGAAACTAATTTCCCTTGCAGTCGCAGCGCCTTTCGATAGTTAGCACTTTCAGTCATTTGATTGGCTTCTTCATCATATATGGCAAGTGCCGATACACCATTCATTAAGATTGACATGGGATGAGCATTTTCTTTTGAAAGATTTTTAATAATGTCTAGTACTTCATTTGGGAGGTAAGCGTTTTCAATTAATTCACTTTTAAAGTCAGCCAACTGCTGAGAGGTAGGAAGCTTATTAAACCAAAGCAGATAAATGACTTCTTCAAATTGAGCATAGTCTGTAAGGTCATCCACATTGTATCCTCGATAGGTTAATACATCATCAATAATAGAACTCACAGAAGATGTGGTTGCAATAACTCCCTCTAATCCCTTTGCTTGTACCATATAATCCCCTCTTCCATATTCATTTTCCTTTAAAGGCTGTCACACATGTGTTTAAGGAAAAACAACTAATATACAATACATGCTTTACTTGATTTTGATTATATAACACGACTTTTTAATTGTCCGAAAATTTGGATAAAACGTTTTATCTGATGATGAAAGGAATTATATGGATACGAAACTGGGAATCAGTTATAATTTAATTAATATTACAAAAAGGGAGAAAATTCTGCAAAATGAATAATATAAACATTTATAAATTCATAAAAGATTGGGTTCCACCAGAAGCCTCTATTGCCTTTGCAGATAAGAATCAATATTTAGATTACCAGTCAGGTATACATGATATCCGAATCCGACCTGGACAACCTATTCCTTCAGGCAGTATTTCGGAACGTGTTTTTCAGCAAAGAAGCCGGATTGAATCATTGGTGAATGAATCTGTTTTCGGTATTCCATATTACGGAATTGGCTATCCCATAGAAGAAGATAATGGTTTTATTGGTGCATTAACAGTCATTCTTCCTCCCTTGTATGCATTAAACAGTAAAACGCCAACTTATTCCTTTATAACTGGGAAGCATGAAGAAATTTGGAATCCAATTCCCATTGACCAGATTGCTTACATTGAAAGCAATCAAAAGAAAACCTGGCTTTATACAAAGAACGGTCAATATAGTACCATTCAGACCTTAAGAGTTCTCGAACAGCGATTGCCAAGTTCTTTTCTTCGTATACATCGATCCTATATCGTAAATATTTCATTTATACAACAGTTGTATCGGGACGTATCTTCCAATTTATTAATAAAACTAAAAATCCCTGACAGCCCTGAACTGACCGTCAGTCAGACCTATGTACAGACTGTACGGCGAATTCTTGAGTTTTGATTAAATGGTCACTCAAAATAATCTATTCTATATTCAAATAAAATGCCGCAGCTCTTTTATATTTAGAGTTTGCGGCATTTTGTTTTGGAAAATAATCCCTTAGCTAATAATTACCTTTTTAGAATCGTCAAGAGCGGTAACAATACCAACTATATGATTAACACCAAGTAACAAAACAATTTTCATGCGAGAATAAATACATGAGGTGACTAATAAATGAATCAATGGAAAGGGTTTAAAAATGGTGTTTGGCAAAGAGAAATTAATGTACGTGATTTTATAATCCATAATTATAGAGAATATCTTGGCGATGACTCCTTCTTAGAGGGTCCAACAGATGCAACAAAAACACTTTGGGATCAAGTAATGGAATTAACTAAACAAGAACGTGATAAAGGCGGAGTTCTTGATATGGACACAGATGTGGTTTCCTCTATTACCTCTCACGGTCCGGGTTATTTAAATAAAGAGTTAGAGAAAATTGTTGGATTCCAAACAGACAAGCCCTTCAAACGTTCATTCCAGCCCTATGGCGGTATTCGAATGGCCATACAGGCATGTGAAACATACGGCTATACACCAAGTAAAGAACTGGACAAAATTTTTACAGAATATCGAAAAACCCATAATCAAGGTGTGTTTGATGCATACACCGATGAAATGAGACTTGCCCGTAAAACAGGAATTATAACAGGTTTGCCTGACGCATATGGACGTGGACGTATTATCGGCGATTATCGGCGCGTTGCCCTTTATGGAATTGACTTCCTAATTGCTGAAAAGAAAAAGAATCTTGCCAATACAAGCAATGTTATGAGTGAGCACACCATTCGGCTTCGCGAGGAATTGTCAGAGCAAATCCGGGCGTTGCATGAAATCAAACAGCTCGGTGAACTATACGGCTTTGACCTATCTAAACCTGCTTCAAATGCACATGAGGCATTCCAATGGTTATATCTTGGTTATTTGGCTGCCATTAAAGAACAAAATGGTGCTGCCATGAGCTTAGGGCGGACATCTACATTCCTTGACATTTATATCGAAAGAGATTTGCAAAACGGTGCTTTAACAGAAAAAGAGGCACAGGAGTTAGTCGACCATTTTGTTATGAAGCTACGGCTAGTCAAATTTGCCCGTACACCTGATTATAACGATCTTTTCAGCGGAGACCCTACATGGGTAACAGAATCAATTGGTGGAATGGCTTTAGAAGGACGATCACTTGTTACCAAAAACTCCTTTCGCTTCCTATACACGTTAGAAAACCTTGGCCCTGCACCAGAACCAAATTTGACAGTACTTTGGTCCAAGAAACTTCCTGAAAATTTCAAACTATTCTGTGCTAAAATGTCGATTCAATCAAGTGCCATTCAATATGAAAATGATGATATCATGCTGCCGCATTATGGCGATGATTATGGGATTGCCTGCTGTGTTTCCGCCATGAGAATCGGTAAACAAATGCAATTCTTCGGTGCTCGAGCAAACCTTGCCAAAACCTTGTTATATGCAATCAACGGAGGGATAGATGAAAAATTAAAAATCCAGGCTGCCCCTAAATTTGCACCGATTACTGATGAATATTTAGAGTATGATGTGGTTATTGAAAGATTGGAGCAAATGATGGAATGGCTGGCAGGTCTGTACATCAATACTCTGAACGTAATTCACTATATGCATGATAAATACAGCTATGAACGCAGTGAAATGGCTCTGCATGATACCGAAATTATTCGGACAATGGCAGCAGGAATTGCCGGATTAAGTGTTGCTGTTGATTCACTGAGTGCTATAAAGTATGCAAAGGTAAAAGTAATTCGTGATGAAAACGGAGTGGCTGTTGATTTTGAAACAGAAGGCGACTTCCCTAAATATGGAAACAACGATGACCGAGTGGATAGTATTGCTGTTTTGCTTGTTCAAAAATTCATGAATATGCTGCGCAAACATCCAACCTACCGAAACTCGATTCATACACAATCAATCCTAACAATCACTTCAAATGTTGTTTATGGCAAGAAAACAGGAAATACACCAGACGGCCGTCGTGCCGGTGAACCTTTTGCTCCTGGTGCTAATCCAATGCACGGACGCGATACAAAAGGCGCCCTTGCATCCTTATCCTCCGTAGCAAAAATATCATATGAAGACTCATTAGATGGAATTTCCAATACCTTCTCAATTGTTCCAAAAGCATTAGGAAAGGATGAGGAATCACGTAATCGTAACCTTGTTTCTATTCTTGATGGTTATGTGATGAAAAAAGGACATCACTTAAACATTAATGTATTTAATCGTGAAACACTATTAGATGCAATGGAGCATCCTGAAAATTATCCTCAATTGACAATCCGGGTTTCAGGATATGCAGTAAACTTTATTAAATTAACAAGAGAGCAGCAATTAGACGTCATTAATCGGACGTTCCATGAAAGTCTGTCAGATATCGGTGCGCAGCCAACAGGAAATTACGAGGTTTCTACCGTTCAATAATTTGTTAACAGAAAAGATAAAATTCTACTGAGAGCAGAAGATTTGAACAATTCTTATTAAAAGTCTGAAACGGAAGGGAGGCACGCAAAGAATATGAAAGGAAATATTCATTCGATTGAAACATTTGGTACCGTTGACGGCCCTGGAATTAGATATGTTATTTTTACACAAGGCTGTCTTCTTCGCTGCCAATTTTGCCATAATGCAGATACGTGGGAAATAGGAACAGGAAAAGAAATAACGGTAGAAGAAATTATGCAGGATTTAACCTCCTATCTTCCATTTATTGAAGCATCCGGCGGAGGAATTACTGTCAGCGGCGGTGAACCATTGTTGCAGCTACCTTTCCTAATTGAATTATTTAAGGAATGTAAACAGATAGGAGTGCATACGGCCATTGATTCTTCTGGCGGCTGTTACTCTTCATCGCAGACTTTTCAGGAACAATTACAGGAAGTAATTAAGTACACTGACTTAATATTATTGGATTTAAAGCATATCAATCGTCAAAAGCATATTAAGTTAACAGGTATGGCAAATGATCATATTATTCAATTTGCTCGATTTTTATCTGACCATCAAGTTCCCGTTTGGATTCGCCATGTTTTGGTTCCATCTATTACAAATGATGAAAAGGATTTACACGAGCTTGGAGAGTTTATTGGTTCATTAAAAAATGTTAAAAAAGTAGAAGTGCTGCCTTATCATAAACTGGGCGTTTATAAATGGGAGGCGCTTGGTTTAGACTATCCTCTCAAGGATATACAACCGCCCAGTGATGAAGAAGTCGAGAAAGCATACCAAATTCTTACCAAAAACGTTACTTATATGTAATTGAAAAAGTGTCAGGCACCACAAAAAGATCAAAATTAAATTTTGTCTTTTTGTGGTGCCTGACACCGATTGGTTATGCTACAGAAGAAACACGTTTATCTTTCTTTTCCTTTTTAATGATAAAAGACACAATAATTAATACGGTTAAAACTGAAAGGCATACTGCTGTACCAATGATATTTTGTACATTAAAAATAAAAGCGATAAATATACCAGTTAAAGCTATGGCTGCAAATATGGTTGTGTACGGGAACCACTTTACATGGAAAGCCGGAAGCTGTGCATATTGTTTACGTAGCTTCAATTGAGCTAAACAAATGCTAATCCAAAGTAATAACACAGTAAATCCTGGTATGGACATTAAGTAGCCAATAACTTGGTCTGGAGTTAGATAAGCTAAAAATACTCCTACTAAAATAAATGAAGTCGTTAAAATAATTCCATTTAACGGAACTCCCTTTTTTGAAATAAAGGAAAAGGCCTTCGGTGCTTCACCATTTTGCGCCATTGTATATAGTGTTCTCGATGTAGCATAGATACCGGAGTTAGCAGCTGATAAAACGGCTGTTAATAGAACAAAATTCATGACATGAGCTGCACCGGGAATTCCTGATAAGGTAAATACTTGAACAAAGGGACTGTCAGCTGAGCTTACTTCGTTCCAAGGGATAATCCCACAGATAATTAGAATAGGCAAAATGTAGAATAGAATAACCCTTACCACAGTTCCTTTGATGATCTTCGGTATGACTTTTTCACTATCCTTTGTCTCTGTGACAGCAATACCAATTAATTCAGCACCGCCATACGAAAACATAACAACTAAAAATGCACTCAGCATTCCGCCCATTCCATTTGGAAAGAATCCGCCATGTGCTGTGTAATTTGAAAATGAAGCGTCAGTCGTATTTGGTAAAATATTGAATAAAATTAATGCTCCCAAAATAATAAAAGCAGTTAACGTAATGATTTTAATACTTGCAAACCAAAACTCCATTTCTCCATAATGTTTTACTTGAAATAAATTGATTCCAATAATTATTGCGGCGCAAAGTACACTTAATAGCCATAACGGGATAGATGGGAACCAGTACTGCAAAAAACTTCCTGCAGCTATTAATTCTACAATCGTTACGATAAGCCAGTTAATCCAGTACAACCATCCAACAATAAAGGATGATTGAAAGCCAAAAGCCTTATTAATGAGATTTTGAACATTAGAATTGGGGTAAACTGTTGCCATTTCTCCTAAAGCTGCCATTACAATAAACAGCAACAGTCCGCCAATTAAATACGCTACGACAACACTTGGTCCAGCCATATTCAAAGTATTCGAGCTTCCCATAAAAATTCCTGTACCAATCATACCGGCTAAAGCAATAAATTGAACATGCCTTGGCAGCAAGCCTCTTTGTAAATTAGGTTGATTTTCACTCATGCTGTTCACACCTTACTTTTTATATCTTAAACTTTTGCTTTTATCAGAATAATATAATCCTTTTTTAATTAGACGCTTTTTAGCTTTCTAGCTTTTGCGCATTAAAGTATATCACTATATTAATATACCATATTATAAATGAGAGTCAAATTAATAATAGTGTGAATTGGACAAATTCTTTAGTATTTACTTTTACAAAAAACCACTAATTCCAGTTTTGAATTAGCGGCTCTTTAGTTAATCATTATTAATTTTTTTCGTTATGCTGGTTGTCCTTTTGTTTACCTTGATTGTTGTTATTCCCATCATTATTATTGTTGTTGTTGTTGTTGTTGTTGTTGTTGTTGTTGCCGTTGTTGTTGTTGCCGTTGTTACTGTTATTCGGTTGTTTTGTTTTTCCAGCATTGTTTTCTATAGGTTCTGGTTTCTTTTCTTTCTCAGAAGGATGAGCTCTGTCCGGTCCTTTTACTTTCTCATTTAGAGCAGGCTCGTTTAGGTTATTATCCTTCTTTGCTTGTCCTGGAGGTGATAAAGGCTTGCTTTCTATCGCAGGTTCAACTATTTTATCCTTCGGTGATACAACAGATGGATGAATTTTCTGTGGTGCCTCCGCTTCTTCTTGTACATCTTCCGCTGATGGAGGTTCAACAACTGCTGGTTGTTCTTCTTTCGGTTGGCTTTCCTCTACCTGCTTCTCACTTTGGTTCTTCTTATTTGTTGATTCTTTCTTATTTACTTTCACCAATGCTTCTTTATATTCCCCGATAGTTACACCTTTATCTTGTGCTTTTTCTCTATCTTCTGTCGTTCCTTCAATAACTGTAAGATCAAGATGCTCCTCTTGAATAACTTCTTGCACATCTGCCCATTTCCCCTTCCATTGCGGATCATCAATAGGCATGGATTCCGCTTTATAGACCATTCCAACAACGATTTCGTGTTGATTTTTTAAATACCCCTGCCGTTCTATTTCTGCAATAATGGCCTTTGTTACCACATCAATATCCTTCCTTTTCCACCCGCGAAGTTGATTCACAATCTTTTCTCCATCTTTATTATATGGAATTAGTTCGATTACCTCATAATCCTTATTTAACGCCAATTCAACACTTGGGTTTATATCAATAGATAAATAAGCATACACTTGATTATTTTGATAGAAAGGAATAAAGGAAACTAGTAAAAGAAGACATGCAATCAAAGCAGCCACAGTCTTTCCTTTGAAATGGCGAAAAATAGCTAGACTTTTTTTCTGCTCTTCTTGTCCAGCTGGAAAAAAGTCTATTTCTTGACCGATTTGATAGTCTTTATTAAGCTTATTAGCACGTAAAAATTCACCTTCCGGGGTTAAAATAGTGATAAAACGTTCATTTATTTCCATAACAATCCCTTTTTTCACGTTTCCACAACCCCTTTAATATAATCCTTTAGATAAACAAAATCACCAATCAAAATAAGTGATATAGCAATAATATATTTACGGTTTCGTTCTATTGTTTTTCTGCTAACGGATACAAGACTTTCCAACTGCTTAATTGGAAGTTGCTTTTTGTTCAGCAAATGATTAGAAAGCTCTTCATTATCAGCAACTACCTTCGCTACCAGAATGGCACTTTTTCTTGCATCAGCATGTTTAGGGGACTGCTCAAGTAAATCTTGAAACGTAAGGTTAAATTGCTGGAGCATCCGCGTAAAGAGGAGTATTTCTTCTTTACGTAATTGCTCGTCTATTTGGATGTTATATTCTTTAATAGACAGCTCAGCATCAATAGAAGTAATTTCTGAATCTTTTTCATGTTGACTGCCTAAACCCAAACTAAGCTCGTTGTGTTTGGCTTGAGATCGGATGTAATCAATGACTCTTCGTTTAATAATGACCTCAGCAAAGCTGATTAATGAACTGCCTTTATCAGATGAATACCTTTCAATCGCCTCATGAAATGCAATAAGACCAATACTAAATTCATCGTCAGATTCATAAATATATCTTTTACAAACAGAAGAGACTGTTTTTGCAACAAATGGTTTATAGGTCTCAATCAGTTCATTTTGTAATGTCAAATCGCCCTGTTGAATTCGTTTTATTTTTTCTTCCAGGGTTTTTTTTCGTTTTCTAGACACCAACAATAAACCTAGCATCGCCTCACCTCAAATCAGTAAACCATTATAGCATATAAAATAGACTTACATCAGTGAGTTTTTTTATTGCTGGTTGGCGTCTTTTTGACCATTTCCCTTACCATTTTCTTTTGCAGCCTTCTTTTCTTCTTTAACAGCTTGTTTTTCTGCTTTAGCTTCTGCCTTAGCTTCTTGCTTTTCTTGTTTTAGTTCTACTTTTTCTGCTTTCCTTTGCTCTTTTACTTCCACTTTAACCTCTGCTGCCGGCTGACTAGGAGGTTGAGGAGCAGGAACAGGGGTAGAGGCAGTTTGTTTAAGTTCTGCAGTGTTAATAGGCGCCTCCACTGTGCCTGTTATATTTTCTTCTACAACTGGTGCTACTGTTTCTAGTTCTTTTCTCATCTCTGTTGGTGTAAGGGTACCTGCCGTTTGGTTATGTTCAACGGTCATTTCTTCGTCTACAAATACAGTTTCTTCATCAAGCGTTACATTCGATTCACCAGCTTTTTTCTTTTTATTCTTTTTCTCTTCCATTTTCTCTAGCTTCTTGGCTAACTTAGCGTAACTTTTATCAATATTTTTTTGCAGAGATGCTTTTGCAATAGGGTTTTTCACCTTTCCCATCGCTGCTGTTAGAGCAACAATATTTTGTGCCATTAAATTCTCTGTTTCTATTATTGTTTCATCTGGTTCAGAAGTCTTATCTGCAGAATTTTCATCGTCAACGACAGCTTCTGCATCTTCTGCTTCAGTCTGTTTTTCAATTTCTTCCTTAGTTGCGTCTTCCTCAGGTGCTTCTTCTATCATTTTCTCTGTACTTTGAATATTCTCAAGCGCTTTTTCAATGGTTTCAATTGCTTTGTCTTCATCACCCTGGGCAAAAAGCGCCTCAGCCTCAGCCAAACGCTCCGAAGCAAATTCAGCTAATAATTTTGCTTCCTCTGTATCATCAAAAGTTAAAGCAAGTTGGATCTTTTCCAAAACAATTTTTAGAAAATAGAAGAAATCACCTGGTACAAGCGATGGAATTTGCCCAGTAGTATTTTCCTGCTCATCTTTTGAATTAACGACTGGTTCGGTAGTATCAACTTCTTCTGAAGGTACATTATCTTCGTTCTCCTCCATCACAACCTGAAGATCAATAGGTTGACTATCTGTCTCTTCTGCCAATACAGCAGGTGTTGAGAATAAGAATGTTCCTGTCAGCATCATAGCCATTCCACTTTTAGCAATTTTCTTTGTTGAGTGCTTCATTATGTCCACCTCAAATATTATTTTTGTCTTTCTCTAAAACATTCGAAAATATTGAGGTGTTTTTTGAGGGTAATAGAAAAATAAATATTTTAATATAGTATAACTAAAATAATATAAAAAATTTCCCACAACATTTTGTACAAAGATGTAAAAAACTAATGTTCAACATAAACTATATGAGTTTGAATTTTACAAATAGTATGAATTCATCCATAATGGTGATATTACCATGCGATGAAAGGAGTATAGTGATGGAACAAACAAAGAGTCTTGAATTGCAAAATATGAATCGAATTACTTTTATACTCTTTTGGACTGGTTTAGTTGTCTTATGTTCGTTATATGCAACAATCCCTTTATTGCCTGTTTTCGCTTCAACTTTTAACCTAACTGCTAATCAGGCTGCTTGGGCAGGAAGTATATTTTCGATTTTTTTTGCTGCAGGCTGCTTATTTGTTGGAGTCCTCTCAGATCGATATGGTCGTAAAAATGTAATGATTGTTGGGTTAGTTTGTTTTTCATTCGTTACGTTTCTAGTCGGGTTATCAAATAACTACAGCAGTCTGCTTGTTTTAAGAGCTATCCAAGGAGTTGCCGCTGCAACTTTTTCACCGGTTGCCCTTACCTACGTAGGAATGATGTATCCTCAAGCAAAGCGAGTTACCACCATTGGTATAATCAGCTCGGGCTTTTTAATCGCAGGAATTGTCGGGCAGCTAGTCAGCTCGTTTCTTGAGTCGGTCTTTAATTGGAATGCTGTATTTCTAATTTTAAGCGTCATCTATTTCATTACAACAATTCTATTGATTATTATTTTACCGAATGATGAAATCATTGAAGGCAATAATAACTTTTTAGCTGTCATTAAAAAATTCAAAATACCATTTACACAAAAGAAGCTTATTCTATGTAACATGATTGCGATAATGATTTTGCTTTCATTTGTCGGTATGTATACGGCATTAGGGAATTACTTAAATACTAGTTATGGCTTTAATGATCAAGAGATTTTCTATGTTCGCGCGGCAGGGATTGCCGGCATGATTCTATCCCCTTTTACTGGAAAATTCGTACAAAGGTTTGGGATGAAAAAAGTATTAATTAGCGGGCTCATTTCTTCCATTATAGGATTATTAGTAATGGGTCTCATCCAACAATTATGGCTGATGATCATAATGAGTATTCTCTTTGTCTGCGGCATTGCCGTTGTTGTTCCTTCTATGCTTTCTTTAGTGGGGCAGTTTGGAGGAAATGAAAAAGGAATTGCCACTTCTATCTATACCTTCATCTTATTTATTGGAGCGAGTATTGGCCCGCTATTAGCGACTTGGATATTAAAAACAGGAATGCTCACACTGCCATTTATTGTATTTGGCTGTATTTTGGCAACAGGCCTATTGATTACTATCGCGATTTTTTCAGCCGAGAAAAAGACCAGCATGGCACAGATAAATTCCCAATCGTTTGATGCATAAGATAAAAGTCCTTCATCAATTGATGAAGGACTTTTATCGTTTTTTAAAAGGATATGTACACTTTCACCTTCTTTTTAAACCTTCCTGTTCCGCTATTTCCGATATTCAGCCTTTAAGCTTTCATATTTTTCTACAATGGTTTGAACAGCTTCGTCTGTCTCATTTAAAAGACTGAGTTCATTCAATACATATGTAATACCATGTTCTTGAATCATTTTTTGCAATTGGGCTGCCTCTGGATCCTCTCCGACATCAAACAATAAGCAGGCAGCGATTGCACTGGCAAGATTTTGATAAGACAATCCTAATTTTTTCGCCTCCACTAACGGCTTAACTAACCGATCTTCAGCTCCAAGCTTACGAATAGGAGAACGGCCGACACGAGTTACATCATCATGAAGGTGTTGATTTTGAAAACGCCCTAAAATCTTCTTAATATATTTTTGGTGCTCTGCTTCATCCAATTCGTAGCGTTTTATTAAATAGGCACCAGTTTCTTCAATCGTAGCTTTTACTTTCTCATAAATGGATGGATCATTTAATGTTTGGTCGATCGTTTCTTTACCATCTAAATAACCAAAATAGGCGGTTACTGCATGACCCGTATTCACTGTAAAAAGCTTACGTTCTATAAATGGTGCCAAATCGGCTACCTTCGTCATTCCTTCTACAGTTGGAATATCCTCTATTGTTTCTACAACCCACTCAAAATAGGGCTCAACTAAGACATCTAAAGAATTTTTATTGTCCTGAATCGGTACAATTCGGTCAACTGCTGAATTAAAGAAGTGGACAGTACCTTCTATTTTATTCGTTGCATCGTCGTCCATTGCTTTTAGAATATGACCCTTTAATATATCTGTAGCTGAAATTTGATTTTCGCAGGCAATGACATAGACTTTTTCATTTGAAGAGTCAAGTCTTCCCTTTAAACCTTTAGCAATTAACGGAGCAATATGCGGAAGAATATTTGGACCAATGGCAGTAGTAATATATGTTGCCTCTTCAATCGCTTTAATGACTGCTTCTTCCTGCTTCATATTATTTAGACCTAAGACATTTTGGATTTCTGTAACTTTTGGTTGATCTTCTGCTGTTTTTACTTTATATGCTTTTTCTTCGTTCAGTCTGGAAATAATTTCATCTGCAATATCTACGAATGTAACATGGTATCCTGATTGTGAAAATAATGCACCAATAAAACCTCTACCAATATTCCCAGCACCGAAATGTACAACCTTTTTCATAAATAAAGTCATTCCTTTACAAATTTATTTTGCAAAAAATTATAAAACGTATCTTCCAGCTTCGACCGAATGATTGTTTCATTAGCCGATGAAAAAATCAAGATTGCTTTTTTATCTTCGACAATTATAGAACTAACCATGCTTATTATTTCCAATTGAATCTGTGTTAACTTTTCAGGTGCAAGCAAAAGAAGGATATTATGGACATCCATCTGATGACCATCCATACCCATCAAACGATAGGGAGACTCTAAATGAGCAATATGGAAGGTTGTTTCCATGACTCCTTCATGGCGGCAGTGAAAAAGCGCCAAATTTGTATCAGGAATCCCCAACCCCCCTTTTGTCTCTCTTGCCATCAGCTGTTCAAACACACCGTCAGTGTTTGAAATTAACTCTTGCTCCGAACATCGCTCAACCATTTCCTTGATAAAAACCTTATAGTTATGATTATTATTAGATCGATAAACAGATAAATTCCGTAATAGAGTTCGAATGCTACTTTGGACCTCATCTACCTCCTGCATGAATTGGTCTAACGACTTTTCTTTCTTCTTATTAGATTTATTTGTTGTGTCCTGGTGAGAGTTACTTGTTTGCTTTGTGAATTTTTGAATATGATTACTAAAATAATCATAAATGGCTTCTATATCTCTTTCATACAATAAAGGATTGACAAAGACATATTCCAGATTCTCCTGCATAGGTAATATAACAGTTGAAATAATAACCCCATATTGACCTAGATTTTTCATCTTAATGTCTTTTATTGAAGCAATTTCCGTTTCTGTAATCTCCGGAACTTCTTTCTTAATCCGGCTTGCAAGCATTTTTGAAGTACCAATACCAGTCGGACAAACTATTAAGGCACGAACCTGAATTTCTTCTTTTCGTAACTCTAAAGCAGATCCGAAATGTAAAACAATGTAAGCCATCTCATCATCAGTAAATTCAATATTATTGAATTCCTTTGCTACACTTTTACTGACAGCCAAAAACAACAAAGGATAATTCTTTTTAATTTCTTCAGTAAGTGGATTAAATGAGCTTAACCCTTTTCTGAGCCGGAAAATGGAGGGCTCCATGTGAGCCATTAAGCCTTGGAATAAAGAAAAGTCTGATGTTAAATCACTATTCATTTGTTCAGATACTTGTTGAATAACTTTCTTTAGGGACCTGCCAATTAGGACACTATCATAATTCGTATAGTCCGCTTCATGTACTTTAGAACCTTTTAAAACCATTACAAGAAAAGCAATTTCAATATCGCTCAGCCGAACGGAAAAATTTTGATAGATATCCAAGCTGATATCTTTAATTAATTGAAACTCTTCAGCGGGTCTTAAATACTCTAAATCGATTTCATTCTCTGAAAGAGAAAAACCCTTTTCAATCCTTTGTAAAGAAATACAGATATGAATTAAAAATGTAATATAATCGCTGTCAGCCAGCTTCGTTTGAAGATTTTTTATTCTTTCGTACACTACCTCATCAATTATTTTTAAATAGGAGGTTTTAAAATAATAAAGAATTCGCTCCTTTTCTATTTGATTATTGGCAAGGAGTATCAAGCTTTCTATTAGTTCATTATTGAAATAAATTAGGTAAAAATTGACTAAAGCCTTTCGAATTTTCCCTTCTGCTCCTTTTAATTCAACTCCAACTCCTCTTTTTCTATCAAGTTCTATTCCAAAGTCCTGAAGCCACTGGGCTAATTCGTCTAAATCTGTTCCCAATGTAGTAATTGAAATGGAAAGATCTTTTGCTAATGGAGCTAATTTCACAGGATCATTTGACTCTACTATTTTGATAAAGGACAGGAGTCTTCTCTCCTCTAATGAAAGATCTTGAGGCTTAACTTTAGTAAGCTCCTGAATCAGGCGGTAAATATTCTGATTAGACCCTTTAATTGATAATCCATTATCATTTGATTTTTCAAGCTGTAATTCGAATGATTCTAGAATAGTCTCTATATTCTTCAAGTCACGGTGAATGGTTCTCACACTTACATGAAGAAAATCCGCAAAGGATAAAGCTGTATGCTTCCCACTTTTTTTGATTAATAATTCCAAAATAGCCTTCTCTCTTGCAGTTATCAGCATAGACATCAGCTCTTTTCGGTCGTATGTAAAAAGTATCTATAAATAGGGATAGAAAGATGCTTTTTTTACATCTTTCTATCCCTATTATTTATTTTTCAAAGGATGTTCCTATTATTGCTAATACTTCATCCACAGTTTTAGCTGTTGCCATTTTTTCTACATTTTCCATTTCAGAGCAAGTAACAGCAATAGCTGAAAGGATTTCTAAATGACCGCCCGCTTTGCCTGCAATTCCGAAAATCAAGCGAACCTTGTTTCCATCAAAGTCAACACCATCTGGTACCTGAATAATTGTGACACCTGATTTAATGACATCAGCTTTCGCCTCTTCTGTACCATGAGGGATGGCAACATCATTTCCCATAAAAGTTGAAGTTAATTGATCCCTTGCAATCATTGCATCAATATAGGAAGAGTGAACATAGCCGCCATCAACTAGCACTTGTCCTGCGAAACGAATCGCTTCTTCTTTTGATGAGAATTGTTTATTTAAAAAGATATTTTCCTTTGGTAATACACCGCTGTCCGTAGTTGAATTCTTTTCAATTGGTTCTTCAGAACGCTGTTCAGCCTTACTGTTGTTTCCATCCTTTAATTGGCTTACTAATTGATCATATTTTGGACTTGATAAAAAGTTATCAACTGAAATGTGATAAGCAGCTGGTACTTTTTGTTTGGCACGCGGTGTCAATTCTTCTTGTGTGATAACAACCTGTGCATCATTTGGAAGATTGCTTATCGCTGTATTCGTTACTTTAATGTCCAACCCAGCCTCTTTTACTTTTTTGCGTAAAAGTGATGCACCCATTGCACTTGATCCCATGCCAGCATCACAGGCAAAAATAACATGCTTTAAATTTTTTGGGTTTAATTCCGCATCTGTTGTTTCATTCGCAGTAAATGCATTTGCTACACTGCTTTTCTTTCCTTTCATTGCTTGCATTTTCTCAGCTGCTTCTTCTAAATTGCCTTCTTTAGACTTACTTGTCTTTAACACTAAAACGGATACAAGGAATGACACAACTGCTGCAACTAGTACGCCTGCGATATTAGCAAGGTAAGAACCTGCACCCTGCGGTGTTACTGCCAGGATGGCAAGAAAGCTTCCCGGAGAAGCAGGAGCTAATAATCCTCCGCCTAGCATGGATAATGTGAATACGCCGCTTACTCCACCTAGAATGGCTGCAAAGAATAACATTGGATGCATTAATACATACGGGAAATAAATCTCATGTATCCCGCCAAAGAAGTGAATAATAGCAGCACCTGGTGCCGTTTGCTTTGCTGTACCTTTTCCAAAGAAACAATAAGCTAACAGAATTCCAATTCCTGGTCCTGGGTTTGCTTCTAGTAAGAAAAGAATTGATTGTCCTGTTTGTTTTACCTGTTCGATTCCAATTGGTGATAATACACCATGGTTAATCGCATTATTTAAAAATAGTACCTTTGCCGGTTCAATCAGGATACTTGTTAACGGAAGCACTCCAACATCTAACATCCATTCTACGCCTGCTACTAATGCAGTTGTTAACGCAGTAACCCCTGGTCCGATCGCTAAATAAGAAATAATGGCAAGAATACCGCCGAGAATACCAGAAGAGAAATTGTTAATCAACATCTCAAAACCGGTTTTTACTTTCCCTTCGATTAATGAATCAAACTTTTTAATTACCCAACCGCCGATTGGGCCCATGAGCATAGCCCCTAAGAACATCGGCATACCTGCACCGACGATTACCCCCATTGTGGCAATCGCACCGACTACACCCCCACGGGTATCATAAACTAATTTACCTCCTGTATAACCAATTAATAATGGAAGTAAATATTTAACCATTGGATCAACAAGTGCTGCTAAATTTTCATTAGGTATCCAACCTGTTGGAATAAATAACGCTGTGATAAGACCCCATGCAATGAAAGCACCAATATTGGGCATAACCATGGAACTTAAAAAATTTCCAAACTTCTGAACTTTAACTTTAATACCTTTATTATCTTGGGACATATTATCCACTCCCTTCTAACATTGCTTTACAACTATGATGTTAAATTATAAAGCGTTTCCAAACAATGATTAGTAGACGTAACTTTGTCCTATACCTCTGTGCCAAAACTTTAAATACGGTAAAAATAACAAAAACACATACTGGAGATATTTATACTTTTTTCTCCAGCATGTGTTTTTATACTATTGTCTTGACCTGCAATTTTATTTACATTAGAATCTTTATTATTTTTTAAAAGCCTCATCAATATATTGATAGTTAATACGTTCCTCGAAGCTAAATTCATTTTTGATATAACCAACTTCAACTAAAGTCTCGATCGACTCTTGCTGTGCTTTTATCGATTCCTTACTAAAGAAAATATCCGGTTCATCAGCTGTGATGATTTTTTTTATTGTTTCAACTGGAATTTTAGTTACTTTTGCGTAAATTTCTGCTGCTTCATCCGGGTGCTCAATTCTCCAGTCAGCAGCCTTTTTATAAGCTCTCAAATAAGCTTCAACAATTTCTGGATACTCCTTTGCAAAACCAGCACGGGCAATAATAGCTCCAGGTGCTAGTATCTCTCCCTCTACTTTAATTTCTTTCGCCATTCCTTTTTCAACCGTATTAGTTATATAAGGCTCCCATACTGTCCAAGCATCCAATTGTTTTGTTTCGAAAGCTGATTGAGCATCATCAGGCTGTAAATTAATAATTTTTACATCATCTAGAGTTAAACCATGATATTTCAATGCCTTAGCCAAATATACATGCCCTGTTGTTCCCGATGCCACTCCCACTTTTTTCCCTTTTAAATCTTCAATACTATTGATTTTGCTGTCCTTAGGTGTAATAATTCGCACGTTTGATTTTCCGGTACTAGTTTGAGCAATTACTTCGAAAGGCAGATTTTTATCTAATCCGGCAATAAGTGCCCCATCACCAAGATAAGATAGGTCAACATGGTTAGCTGCAAGTGATTCAAGAAGCGGAGGCCCGCTAGTAAATTCACTCCACTCAACCTTTGCATTTAAAGGAGCTAATTCTTCCTCAAACCACCCTTTTTCTCTCCCAATTGTTAATGGACTCATTTTGCCATTTAATGCAATCTTGACGATAATCTGTTCATCTTTTTTACTTTTTTGCGTTGTTGAACTTGTGCCTGTGCTGCATCCCGTTAAAATAATCGCAACTATAAATATAAAGACTGTTCCTAATAGACTTTTTTGAGATTTCTTCATGGTTCCCTCCCCTATCACTCATTCCTGTTAATCAATTAAACTAGTGATTTATGTTTAGTAAAAAGTAGAGATTCAATAAAGAGATAGTACTCCTGCGCTTTATTGAATCTCAGATTACAAGTTCATTATTGCTTAGTTATTAATGTGCTTCGTTGATTATCTTTGTTTACAGGGATTTCCTTTCCAACCGTTACTCTGCGTACAACACGGTGCTCATCGTAATCTGCAACAGCATAATGCTGTGTAGCCAGATTATCCCAAATAACAACATCTCCTTCAGTCCAGCTCCAACGGACCGTATTTTCAAGACGAGTAACGTATGATTGAAGGATGCTAAATAATTTTTCAGATTCACTTGTAGAATAACCCTCTAATTTTCCAACAAAGCCTCCCAGCAATAAATGCTTTTTACCTGTTTCAGCATGGACATGAACAACTGGATGTTTTGTTTTATAAACGGTTGATTCAAATACAGAACGATATTTTTGTCTGACTTCATCCTGTTCATCTATTGCCTTAGCCACTAATTGGGCATAATCGAATTCATTTGTATGAATGGCCCATAATTCATCTGCTAATCTTTTCAATTCTTCAGGAAGTCCTTCATATGCAGTATTTGTATTTGCCCACACCGTATCCCCACCTACATTCGGAATTGTTACACCTCTTAAAATAGAGTATTTTGGAACTTCCGGAACAAAGGTAACATCTGTATGCCAATGGTTTGCTTTTGCCCCTTGTTCAGAATCCAACTCAAAAATAAATTGAGATTTATCTTTTACTGGCACAGTTGGATGAGCATAAGGTTCTCCAAATAACCCAGCAAACTCCTCCTGACTGCTATCGTCTAAATTGTGTTGACCTCTAAAGAATAGAACTTTGTATTGATTTAATAGCTGCTTTAATTCCTGTAATACTGTAATATCTAAATCCTTTCCTAGTTGAACACCTTGAACTTCTGCTCCAATTCTTCCCGCTACAGGAACTACTTTTAATTGATTTGTTTGAGTTGTCATGTTAATTCCTCCTAAATAATAATTAATTTTTAGTACTCCTTATATCACATTTCCTACTTAACAAACCTATATAGTCAGATTTATAAGTAAAAAGAAAAGAGATCCAACAAAGAGGATGAGAGGCTCATCTCTTTATTGAATCTCCGGTCGACCAGTTGATTCTCTTTCATACTATTCATTTAACAATATTTGTAAGGGATTTGTGATATGAATGAATCTTAACAGAAGCGGAAATATTCTGTCAATCCCTTTTTAATAATTAATCCTATAAAAATAATTGGAATTAGGTATTGCTTATCGAACCATTTCGTGTTAATTTATAGAAAATTAAAAATTCAAGACGAATCGACTAGTCCACTAGAGATTCAGCTAAAGATTATTTGTGTCTTTTAGCTGAATCTCTTTTTATTTTCAGAAAGGATGATGAAAAATGATGATTGCGACATTACAAATCAATGATGTAAGTAAAACATTTAACAATGAAAATGAGAAGGTTCATGTATTAGACAACATTAATCTATCCGTAAAGAATGGTGATTTTTTATCCGTTATTGGACCGAGCGGCTGCGGAAAAAGTACATTATTAAAGCTAATTGCCGGACTGGATCTAGATTATGAAGGAAATATAGTCGTGGGCAGCCAGGAAGTGAATGGTCCTTCCAAAGAACGCGGCTTTATTTTTCAAGAGCACCGATTATTCCCATGGCTTACAGTTGAAAAAAATATTGCTGGCAATCTCTCATTAAAAGACTCAGACACGAGAAAAAAAGTCGATGATTTAATCTCACTGGTGAATTTGAAGGGATTTGAGAAAGCTTATCCAAGACAATTATCAGGTGGTATGTCACAACGCGTTGCGATAGCCAGAGCGTTGCTTCGAAACCCTGAAATCTTACTGCTGGATGAACCATTTGGCGCCTTAGATGCGTTTACCCGCAGCCACCTTCAAGAAGCTTTAATAGACATATGGGGGAAAAATAAGACCACTATGGTTCTAGTTACCCATGATATTGATGAAGCCATCTTTTTATCTTCCCGCGTTATCGTAATGGATGCGAAACCAGGGCGAATTAAAGCAAATGTAACTATTGATTTGCCTTATCCAAGAAGAAGAACAAGTAAATCGTTTCAGGAATTTAGAACGGTTATTTTAAATCATCTTGATCATAAGGCTGAAGATGCAGAAGACTGGAGTATTTAATTTATTTATGAAAGGATGACGAATATGTCAACGCAAACAATTACTCAAAACAAATCTATCTCCATTAAGAGAAAGAAACCAAAATCTAAAAAAAGTAAAACTCTATTTCGAGGATTAGTCCTTCCCTTAGCCATTTTACTATTATGGCAAATATTGGGCTCTTCTGGAATTCTGCCAGCTCAATTATTTTCATCACCATTATTAATTCTTACTAGCTTTCTTGAACTCATACAATCAGGAGAATTAGGAGCACATTTACAAATAAGTTTAACCCGTGCGCTTCTCGGCTTTTCTCTTGGTGGTTTCTTCGGTCTTTTAATTGGGATCATTGTTGGAATGAATAAAAGATCAGAACAATATTTAAACCCTACCATCCAAATGCTGCGTACCATCCCTTTACTAGTCATGACACCGCTATTCATCATGTGGTTTGGGTTTGGAGAATTATCAAAAGTATTGCTAATTGCATTAGGCACTTTTTTCCCTCTATATTTACAAACCTTTTTAGGCATTCGCAATGTTGATCAAAAACTTTACGATGTTGCTCAGATATTAGAATATAGTCGCTTAGAAAAAATAACAAAACTTATGATACCCGCTGCTTTACCCAATATTTTACTTGGAATTCGCCTGGCGTTAAGCACAGCTTGGATGTGCTTAGTAGTTGCTGAGTTATTAGGAGCTGATCAAGGTGTCGGATTTATGATTCAAGATGCCCGTTCATTTATGCAGACAGACATTGTCTTTGTAGGTATTATCATATTTGCACTTGCTGGTAAAATTTCTGACTCCATTGTCCGCTTTTTGGAAAATCAATTGCTTAAATGGCAGGATAGTTTTAAAGCATAAATTTTTAATAAATCACACTAAAGAATCAGGGGGAATAGAAAATGGCAGTGGTTGATCAAGAAAAAATTAAAAACATAATAGATATATTGGAGAAAATAAAGTTTGGTTCACTCAATATTGTCATTCATGAAGGAAAAATTACTCAATTAGAAATCATCGAAAAACATCGCTTTCAAAAATAACATTTTTTCATTCAGTTTTAACTCATCCTTATGAAAAGTAGAAAATGAAGCATACTAATGGTGCTTAACAGCAATTTTAAGGAGGGTTTCACATGTCAAAGAAAAAGCAAACTCCATCTCCTGAAGTGGATCAGAAAAAATTATTAAATGACAAAGTAAAGGAACTAAGGGAAAATAACTTTGAAGACGGCCATACCCGCAGAGTAACATCTAATGGTGCAGACGGCCAGTAATAGAAATTACATTCACAAGAACGATTAACGGAGGTACCCTATGACGAAAAAATATAATAAAGGCAGTAAAAATCAGAATTCACCAAAGCTTCATGGCGAAGTGCCTTTTAGCGGAGATAACAGTAAAGGTAATAAACGTAATAAAGATAAAAGTGACAAAACAGATGGTATTGTCTAAGAAAAAAACCGGTCAGCCAGACCGGTTTTTTTCTGCAGTTATTTATTTCCTGTAATTATTATTGCTGGTGTATTATTATTATTCAAATACATCGGGATAACTCCATCTGCATTATTATCATTATAAAAGTCTTCTTGCATTTTCAAGTTTGCTTCCGTGGTTGAATTTTCTGCACTTATCCTATTGTTATTAGATCTGTAACCGTTTTGATCTAACTCCTGATTTAATTTAATGTTTGCCTCATTTGCTTCCCTATCAAAAAGCTCTTCGTTCCCCATTCATTTCACCTCCTCCCGATAGTATGTTTCCTCAACAAAAAAACATCCATATAGGATGCTCTCTTAATTACTGCCATAAGGTAATGAATAAACAGGCTCAGCATTTTACCATGCAGCAGCTAGGTGAAACTTATAATCGTGAGACTACCTTTTCCCCTCGAAAGTAAACCGCTTTAATTTTGCTTGGATTGATGATATCAATTCCAGGAATCCCTTCAGCTACAAGAAAATTTGCATCTTTTCCTGCTTCTAAACTGCCAAAGTGTTTTTCCTTCCCCAAAACCTTGGCCGGATTCCTTGTGATTAATGCTAATGCTTCATTTTCATCATATCCATTTGCCAGCATGCCTTTCATATAAGGATTAGCAATGGCCATTAACGCTTCAGGACCCATTAAGGTTTTCCTATCGTTTGACAATGCGACAGCTTTTTTTTCATATGGCGGTAGAAATGCATCTGTAGATATAGAAACCGTAAGATGAGCATTCACCAATTTCAAGATTTCTTCAAGGGAATTAGACTCAAGATAGGGTCCTCCTAAAGGCGTAACTACCACCTTAGTATTTTGTCTAGCCGCTTTCTCTATTTGACTATCTGTTATCCCTTGAGCATGATGAAGCACATCAAAACCAGATTCAAGAGCCATTTGTATTCCCTGCTCTCCCGCTGCATGTGCTCCGATTTGTTTTCCATAGTCATGAAATATTGAAACGATAGTTGTTAACTCCTGCTTAGAATAAATCAGTTTGCCCGCATTTGGCACTTCACTTTTTTGAAAATTAGCTGGAGTAGCAGTAATAAAGATGTTCTCACCAGCATATTCATTTTCGGTTGCCAAAGCTTCAATGATTTCTTTGTTAACAAGATTCTCACGAGGAATAGGAGTAGATCCCGTTACGGCTGAAAAATGAATGATTCTCTGAAATCCTATTGATAAACAGTCCGCTGCAAAGCTTATATCCATCGGTACGTCCTGAACAGCCTGCTTAAGGTCGGGTACACGTAAATCACATATTGGATTGCCGCATACTTGCTCGCCCAACGCTGTTATTCCTGAGTAAAGGGCATCCAATAATACTGCTTTACCTGCAAGCAGATGGGTTTCTTTTGTAATTGGAAATTGTGATGGAGGGGCAAATTCAAGTAGATGTGTATGGCAATCAACAAGGGAAGGGCAAATAATGTTTTCACCGCAATCTATCACCTGTACTTGATGATATTTCTGATTTATTTTTTCCCAGGTTGAGATGTTAATAATTTTTCCATTTTGAACAACCATTGCTCCATGGTCGATTGTTCCTTTTTTTGAGACAGTAATAATTTTCTTTGCTTTTATAATAAAAATTGACAATAATCTCACCACCAATAAAGGTATAGTTATAATCCAAGGAACGATGCAAGCAAGTTATCATAAACGGTTGTTATTATTTTATGATAGAGATTTTTTTGTGTGATTAACTGCTTATTTCTCGCATAAAAGAACGCACGTTTGTATAAGATGCAAAAAAAGGTATCAGGCACCACAAGACAAAATTGTGGATGCTTGACACCTACAGGACAACCCCCTTCTATAAATTTATCATCCTGATACCTGAGCCTTAGGTGTATCATGACCTTTAAAAATAAACTGTACTACTATTAGCGCAGCAAAGATGGCAAAACCTAAGAAGTCTGTCATTCCTCCTGGGTGAATAAGCAGTAATCCGGCAGCTATCGCAGGTATGCGCTCATACCAGAAAATTTTTCTATACCAATACCCCACAACCCCAGCCCCAATAGCAATCATTCCGGTAAAGGCTGAAACAATAATCCAAAGAACCTGATACCAAGTTGTATCAATCATGAGGAGTTCTGGAGAAAAGACAAACATATAAGGGATAATAAAAGCCGCAATCGCGAGCTTTGACGACTCAAATCCGGTTTTAATCGGTTCTCCTCCGGAAATCGCCGCAGCTGCAAAAGCTGCTAATGCAACAGGCGGTGTGATATCAGCAATGATTCCAAAATAAAATACAAAGAGATGAGCCGATAAATCCGGTACACCAAGCATAATAATAGCTGGAGCAGCAATGGTTGAAGTAATAACATAGTTAGCAGTTGTCGGTGCACCCATTCCCAAAATGAGAGAAGCAATCATCGTCAAAATCAACGTAGGCAGCAACGCCCCACCCGCAATATCCAGTAATCCGTTTGCTAATTTTAAACCAAGTCCTGTCTTCGTAACTACCCCGACAATAATTCCGGCGGCGGCTGTTGCGGCTGCAACACCCAACGCCGTTCTAGCTCCATCTACTAATGCATCAATAATTCCTCTAAAACCAATTCTCGTTTCTTTATTCAAAGCACTCACCACAATGGAAATCACGATGGAATAAAGAGCAGCCAGCATAACAGACATTCCGGTCATAAGGAGAACAATGATCGCGATAATTGGAATGAGTAAGTAGGATTTCTTCAATACCTCTTTTCTGTTGGGCATCTCTTCTTTTGTTAAGCCGCGTAATCCTGTTCGCTTTGCTTCAAAATGAGTTACAATCCAGACGCCGGTAAAATACAAGACTGCAGGAATAACAGCCGCTAGCGCAATTTCCGCATAAGGAATGCCAATAAATTCAGCCATTAAAAAAGCAGCTGCACCCATAACAGGAGGCATTAGCTGACCACCGGTTGAAGAGGCCGCTTCTACTGCACCGGCAAACTCCTTGCGATAACCGAGATTTTTCATCATTGGTATGGTAAATGCCCCGCTCGTCACAACATTTGCAACAGAGCTTCCGCTGATTGTTCCTTGTAAGGCACTTGAAAATACAGCTACCTTTGCTGGACCTCCGATACTCCGCCCTGCAATGGCTATCGATAAATCATTAAAATACTCCCCAACACCTGTTTTAATTAGGAATGAACCAAAAAGTAAAAATAAGAAAATGAACGTGGATGAGACCGCTAATGGTGTTCCCAAAATCCCTTCTGTTGTATAAAACATCGTCTGAACAAGCCGGTCAAGCTCTAAGCCGCGATGCGCTAAGGGACCAGGCATGTAGGGACCATATATCGCATAACCAAGAAATAAGGTGGCAATAATCGTAATCGGCAATCCAACCGTCCGTCTTGTTGCTTCTAAAACCAATAGAATGGCAAGTAAACCGACAATAAAATCCAGCTGTGTTAAGCGTCCCACACGATTCACCAGTTCATCAATCATTAATGGCCAGTAAGCACCAACCGCAACAGAAAGAAGGGCAAAAATGATATCGTACCAAGCAACCTTATTTCGTCTTCCTGCCTCTCTTTTTCTTGCAGGAAAAAGTAAAAAAATTAATGCCAATGCAAACCCCAAATGAATAGTTCTCTGCAGCTGTGCCGTTAATACACCAAACACCGATGTATACACTTGAAAAAGAGAAAAGGCTAGCAGACCAAAGAATACAATCCATCCCATGATTCCCTTTAGTTTCCGTGTCCCAGCCTCAGGATCATATTTTTCCAACAGCTCCTGTTGCTGTTCCTCCGAAAGTGTTTCATATTGATTACTCAAGCATATTCACTCCTTTCCATCTCTCCCATAGATTCATTCGATCAATCTTAATTCGTATCCAAGTTCCGGGCTCTATAAAATGTGAAAGTAGATATTCCTGTTCTGCAAAAATCAGTGTATGGTTAGCCCGCACCTTTCCAACTCGCAGATCAAAGGACAGAAACCTTCTATCCATATTCCTCAAATAATATTTTCCATCTTTCTGCTCAAAGGTTTCTCCTTTAGATGCATTTTCCGGCATGCCTATAGCAAAATCTTCATACATCAATTCATATTGTTTGATTTGTCCATCACTCATAACTTTATAACTTTCCACAACATCTGATAAATGAATCGAATGTGTGTATTTCATCTTAAAGGTTTGTCCTTCCGAAATGGGGATATAGGCAAGTGTTTTCCCGCTGTTTTGATATTGAAATACAAGTGCTGTCGTTACAGGAGTGAGTAAAAGAAGGAAGATAATGAACAGAAATAAAGGTAATAAAAAGAGCACATGAACAGATTTACCCTTCATCATGTTTTCTCCTCTCCCCAAGTAAAAGACAAATGGCCGGCCTATAACCAAATGATTGCAAGCCGGCCATTTATTATTATTCTAAGAAGAAATCTCCCTGTTAGGAAAAGGTAATTGCAATTATGCTATAAAACTGATAGCTACTCTGCTGCTTTGATACCTTTTTCATCAAAGTATTTCTTCGCTCCAGGGTGTACATCAATTCCAACCCCATTTAGAGCATTTTCAGCTTTAATTAATTTTGCTTTAGCATGGGTAACCTGATCAAGGTTTTCAAAAATTGCTTTGGTTATATCATAGACAACATCTTCTGCAAGATCATCTCTTACAACCAGCATTGCTTGTACAGCAACAGTCGGAACGGCTTCTTCAAGGCCATAGGTTCCCTTTGCTACTTCGTCTTGAATGTAATATGGATATTTTTTAATAAGCGCATCAATTTTGTCCTGATCAATCGGCACAATTACAATATCTTCTGTAGCCGACAAACCTTCAACGGCTCCTGTAGGGGTACCGGCTGTAACAAAGGCAGCATCGATTGTACCGTCTTGAATTCCAGCAGTGGATTCATCAAAGGAAAGATCTTTCTTTTCAATATCCTCAAAAGTCATGCCGTACATTTCAAGAATTTGCTCAGCATTTGGATTTGTACCGGATCCTGGTGCACCAACAGACACCTTTTTCCCTTTTAAATCTTCAACTGATTGAATTCCTGATTTTTCAGTTGTAACTATTTGAATGGTTTCAGGGTAAAGAGTTCCAATCGCTTGTACATTTTCAATTTTTGCCCCATCAAACATTAATTTTCCTTCCGCAGCATACGCAGCAATGTCTGTTTGTGAAAAAGCAATCTCTGCATTCCCATCTTTTAATGTAGTCATATTTTCAGCTGATGCACCTGATGTTTCCGCATTTGTTTCAATTCCTGTCTCTTCAGAAATAATATTTGCAAAAGCCCCGCCAAGCGGATAATATGTACCGCCTGTTCCACCTGTCAGGATACTGATAAATTTCGGCTTTTCAGAATCAGCACCACCTTTATCAGAATTCCCACTTGTTTCTTCACTTGAACCGCTGCAGGCTGCCAAAATCAACGAAAGAGCTACAACTAGTACCGTCATAAAATATGAGGTTTTTTTCTTCAAAAGATTTCCCCCTTTGCAATAGTTTTCGGAAAAATTAATAAAATCTTAATTTTCCAACTATAATCTTATCATATTTTTTGTTGACTTTGTTCATTCATACTAAATATTTCCTAGAACCAATAAAATTTCTTTGACTTTTGGGCTCCTTCGCCACCCTTTTCTGCTTCATTGTGTTAAAATCATTGGTGATTTTATTAATGGGAGGTTTTTTCATGAATGTTCCTAGAGGATCCATTCAGGACGTGACGTTGTACAGCAAAGAACTTGATGAAGAAATCGAGCTCCTTGTTTATTTGCCGGCTTCCTATACTCCGCTAAAAAAATATTATTTAGTTATTGCTCAGGATGGCCGTGATTACTTTCAGCTTGGCCGAATCGGACGAATAACAGATGAATTATTATGGAATGAGGAAATTGACAATGTCATTATTATTGGTATTCCCTATCAAAATACAACGGATCGCAGGAACAAATATCATCCTAACGGAGCCCAACAGAAGGCTTATATACGATTTCTGGCTCATGAGTTAATTCCCTTTTTAGATCGAGAGTATCCAACATTACAAGTTGGATCAACAAGAGCCTTGATTGGAGATTCACTAGGTGCTACGGTATCCTTCATGACTGCACTTGAATATCCGAATACATTTGGAAACGTGCTTATGCAATCACCGTTTGTAAACGAAGATGTTATGGACGCTGTTAAACAGGCAGAGGCAACTGGATTAACCATTTATCATGTGATAGGTACTGAAGAAACAAAAGTAAAAACAACCGATGGATTCATAAAAGACTTCTTAACACCTAACCGCGAGCTATCGATACTGCTAAAGGAAAGAAATTTCTCTTATTTTTATGAGGAATATAATGGAAACCACACTTGGAAGTATTGGCAGCCAGATTTAAAGAGAGCTCTTAAACATATCTTCTAAGCTTGATTAGTTCAGCATTAAGACAAATTTTGATATAATGAAAACCAATAATCTCGCATTACTTATCATAAATTTAGGCTATGTTAACCAATAATATTGATAATTCAGATTTTTGACCCATCCGTGAGAAATGTCCATTTCTCACGGATGGGTCAAAAATAAACAATGTTAATAAACAAAGCTTAAGTTTAAGACAAATTTCCTAAACGGAGGTAAATAGATGAAATATGGTATTGTGATTTTCCCTGCAAAGCCTTTACAAGATTTTGTTAATTCATATCGCAAACGATACGACCCACATTATACACATATACCTCCACATATCACATTAAAACCAGGCTTTGATGCTGAAAACCATCAAATCAATGACATCGTGCAAAAACTTCATGAGGTTGCTCAAAAAACTGAACCCTTTGATATTACAATCACAAAATTCAGTTCGTTTAAACCGGTTAATAATGTCATTTATCTAAAAATTGATCCAAAGGACAACTTAGAATACTTGCACAATGAAATTGATACAAAAATCCCAGGTCATGTATCAGAATATGTTTACGTACCCCATATTACAGTCGGCCAACAGCTGACAAACGATGAACATTCTGATGTATTTGGTTCATTACAAATGCTAAAAGTAAATATGCAGGATAAAGTGGATCGTTTTCATCTTTTATATCAGCTTGAAAATGGATCTTGGACCGTATATGAAACATTTCGTCTCGGAAAGGAATAACAACAATGAATGTAAAATCAATGGATGTACAGATTATCAGCAATGAACAGCAGCTAAATGACGCTTTCGATATTCGCAAAAAGGTCTTTGTCGAAGAGCAGCAAGTTCCGCCAGAAGAAGAAATTGATGACCTTGAATCAGAGGCTACGCATTTTGTATTATATGTCAACGAAGAGCCAGCAGGTGCCGGCCGATTCAGAACGGTTGATGGATATGGCAAGGTTGAACGGATATGTGTATTAAAAGACTTCCGCGGTACTGGTGCTGGTAATGCCATTATGAAAAAAATAGAATCCTTTGCAAGAAAAGAAGGCCTTAAGCGTTTAAAGCTTAATGCACAAATACACGCTATACCTTTTTATAGTAAATTAGGTTATGAGGTTGTTTCAGAGGAATTTCTCGATGCCGGAATTCCACATAAAACCATGATAAAGGAAATATAAACTCTGCAAATAGCAGGGTTTTTTTCTATTGATCCCCCCTGCCAAACAAATCCTTTTTCGAAATCATCCTTTTGTAAGGGGTTCATTTTTGATATGATTAAATTTGTCTTATTTATTGATGTAAAAAGGATGAGAAATATATATGAGAACTGCTAAACAAGGAAATCAATTAATCGATCTTGATAACACGAATCGATCATCCTATCAGCGTATATATGAAGAAGGAAAAAAGGGGCACTTAGAATGCCCAGTATGCTCTGAAAAAGTCCGACTATTTCTAGGAATCGATAAGGATCCCTATTTTCAACACCTTCATACAAAAAGTCCAAATTGTAAGGATCAAGAAACTGAAGTACAGTCTACAACCGACATAGAAACAGAGATAAATGGCTTCCGCATTCCAGCTAATCGTGTGATTACCATGACAAAAAACAGCGGAACCCGTTTTAAATCTGCAAAGGCTATAGCTCATCTTCCCCCATTTATTACAAAAGATAAAGCGATGTCTACCATACATTCTCCTTATATAAAGGCTCTTTTGAAAGCAAATATTTATTTAGATGACAATCAAGCGGAAGCAGTTATCCATTCAAATGGGGCCCTTCTTGTACTAGCCGGTGCAGGCAGCGGTAAAACAAGAGTTCTTACTGCTAGGACAGCTTATTTGTTAACAGAACAAAAGGTACAAGCAAATCGGATTATGCTTGTTACATTTACGGCAAAAGCTGCTGCTGAAATGAAAACGAGACTATTAAACTATCCCAATGTTTCAAAAAGCCAAATAAACGGTCTTGTTACAGGGACATTCCATAGTATTTTCTATCGAATACTTGCCTATCATTATCCGGAAAAATGGAACAGTAAAAGGCTCTTAAATATTGAATGGCAACGCCGGCAAATTTTAAAAGATGCGGGCAGAGAACTAGACCTTGAAGAGAAAGAATTTGCCTATGATGCAGCCCTTCAACAAATTGGTTATTGGAAGAATTCACTGGTGACTCCTGAGCAGGTTAAGACAGAAACAAGCTGGGATGAAAAGGTCCTGTTTTTATATGAACGGTACGAAAATTTCAAAAAGGAAAAGGCACTATTTGATTTTGATGATATGCTGATAGGCTGTTATCAACTATTTCAAGAAGAGCCTCTCTTGCTTGAACGCTATCAAAACCGCTTTGATTATTTTTTAATTGATGAGTTCCAGGATGTGAATAAGGTTCAATATGAGCTGATTAAACTGCTGTCTGATAAAAAGAAAAATGTTTGTGTCGTTGGAGACGATGATCAATCCATCTATGCTTTTCGCGGCAGCGATCCACAGTATATCCGCTATTTCGAGAGAGACTTCCCGAAGGCAGATGTAGTTCTATTAAGTGAAAATTACCGCTCCTCTCATTCAATTGTTGAGGCTGCAAATAAAATCATTGCCCAAAATAAGCAGCGACGCCCAAAACAAATGCATGCTCAATTTACCAATAACTATGCACCTGTATTATTCTTCCCAGAGGATGAGGAAGAGGAAGCCACTATGATTATAACGGATATAAGGGAGAAAATTGCTTCCGGTGCGGATCCTGGTGATTTTGCTATTCTCTTTCGCACCAATACAGCGAGCAGAGCTGTGTTTGAAAGACTCACTACTTCAAGCCTGCCATTTAAAATTGATCAAGACATAGACTCCTTTTATGAGCGCTTTATTATTAAAAGCATGCTTTCCTTTTTAAAATTATCGTTGAATGAAGATGATCAGCATGCAATAGCTAACATTCTGCCGACCCTTTTTCTTAAACAAACTGTACTTACCGATTTAAAAGCAGAAAGTATTTTGAATGACTGTACCCTGCTTGAATGCATCGGTCGCATTAAGACAAACTTCTCTTTTCAAGAAAAGAAATTGAAAAAGGCCGTTCCTATTATCCGCTCACTTACAGCGAAGACACCACTCGCTGCAATTGAAAAAATTGAGAAAGAACTGGGCTTTCAAGAGTTTCTGAAAAAACGGGGAAATGAAGGAAATCAGTGGGATAAAGGATCAGACGATATACGTGACCTCAAAGTAGCTGCGAAAAACTTTACTTCGATTCATGAATTCCTTGAACATGCAGACCATATGGCTGCTATGAATAAGGAAATGAAACAGCAAAGTAAACAACGAAAAAATGCTGTTACATTAAGCACGATTCATCGTGCAAAGGGTCTCGAATATAAGATTGTTTACGTCATTGGAACTGTCGATGGCAGTATCCCGCATGATTACGCGCTGGATTCTCTCCGCGCCGGTGACAGTGAACCGCTTGAAGAGGAGAGACGTTTGCTATATGTAGCAGTTACACGAGCACAAGAGAAATTATTCCTATCCGTTCCGCAAAACAGGCGTGGAAAAAAGGCAAGTCCATCTCGTTTCTTGACATCGATTCGATATTAAAAGCTGCCCCATTTGGGACAGCTTTTTTCATTGCCTATTTTCTATTGATCATTTTAGAAATGGTATTAAGATCAAGCTGTTTGCCATCCTTCACGATTGACTGAACAATCTTATCCTCTGTTTCTTTTGAAACTGGTTTATTAGCAATTTGTGAAACACGTCTAACCACTTGACGAACAGTATTTTCATCTTTAAAATTTGCATTTTGCAATGAGTTAGCTAAATCTAAAATATCCTTCATATTAACGCCGGTTTTTTTCTCAATATTTTTGAAAAACTGATTATCCATTTTAAATAATGCCTCCCTTTCAAGCCTTTTATATACTATGAGAAGCAGAAAAAATCGTGTCATTTTTACACAAACTGCCTAAAAAAAGCCACTCAAATAATTGAGTGGCCTCTTCCCTCTACATTGGATTGATTAGTTATAGAAGCTTGCACCTACAATAATTAAAAGAATAAACAACACAACAATTAAAACAAATGTGTTGCCGCCGTAACCATAGCCACCGCCGTAGCCGCCTCCATAGCCAAATCCACCGCATCCGTACATATCCATTCACCTCACTTAAAAGTGGAGTCAATATAAAATATGTACAGGAATAGAAAGTGTGAGGGCAAGCTGAAAAATAAAAAGCATAAAACCGATTCCTTTTCTCCCATAACATCAAAAGAAAAAGAAACCGGCCTTATGCCATTCATTTTAACCTTTTGGTTTAAACATTAGTGCCCCTAAAAAACCAAAAACGATGGCTGCTGATATTCCGGCGCTAGTCACTTCAAACATTCCAGTCAAAACTCCTACTAGTCCATGCTGCTCTGCCTCCTGCAATGCACCATGAACAAGGGAATTACCAAAGCTTAATATTGGTACGGTTGCACCCGCACCGGCAAAATCGACGAGCGGTTCATACAGACCTAGCCCATCTAATATCGCCCCGAAAACAACCAATAGGCTAAGAGTATGGCCAGGTGTTAATTTAGCTACATCAAATAATAATTGTCCAACTACACAAATTAGTCCTCCTACCACAAACGCCCAAAAAAACATTGGCAGCATTTTACGTTCCCCTCCTAATCATTCACTGTATTAGTTATATTTCAATAGAAACTGCATGGGCTATGCAAGGGATGGATTCACCTTGCTGAAAGCTGAGCGGAGATAACAATGCACCTGTAGCTACGAGGAGAATTCGTTTATATATCCCTTTCTTCATTTGGTTCAATAAATGACCATATAATACAATAGCCGAACAGCCAGCACCGCTTCCTCCCGCTTGAACCGGCTGATCCTCTTTATAAAGCATAAGACCGCAGTCCAAGAAACGGTCAGGATTCATTTTTAGACCTTTGTTTTCTAATAAGTCCAGCACGGTTTCCCGGCCAATTTTTGCTAAATCACCTGTCACAATTAAATCATAATGAGAAGGATCAAGCTTCAGGTCTGTAAAATGGGCTGAAATAGTATCAGCGGCAGCCGGCGCCATGGCTCCACCCATATTAAACGGGTCCGTCAGACCCATATCAATCACCTTCCCAATTGTAGCTGATGTTGTATACGGGAGATTCTCTTGTTTCTTATTTTCCGTTACAAGAGCCACTCCTGCACCAGTTGCGGTCCATTGTGCTGTCGGTGGTTTTTGTCCGCCATATTCAGTCGGGTAACGGAATTGCTTCTCAGTTGCCGCATTATGACTAGATGCACCAGTTAGTACATTCTTCGCACCTTGGTAATTAACCATAAATGAGGCTAATGCAAGCCCTTCCATCGACGTCGAACATGCACCAAAAAGACCAAAGTATGGAATCTGAGCCGTTCTTGCTGCAAAACTTGTCGGTGTAATTTGATTAATTAAATCTCCGGCAATCAAAAATTGGACATCCTCTTTTTGTATATTACCTTTCTGCACTACAGTTTGGATGGCTTCCTCAATCAATACTCGCTGTGCTTTTTCATAAGAGTCCTGCCCCATCCATAAATCATCATGCAGAATATCAAAATCTTCAGCTAAGTGCCCATTAGCCTCAAATGGTCCGCCTGAAACTCCGGTTGCAGCAATTACCGGATGCTGCTGAAAAATCCAAGATTGTTTTCCAACAAGCATTAGATTACACCCCACATTATTAGTAATGTTTTAATTAATGCGACTACAAATGCCGCAAAAACACCAAATAGAATAACAGAACCTGCAAGCTTGAACATATTTCCGCCGACACCTAAAACAAATCCTTCTGTTCGATGTTCAATTGCAGCCGAGATAACGGCATTTCCAAAGCCGGTTATCGGAACGGCACTGCCTGCCCCGGCAAATTGGCCGATACGGTCGTATACACCAAAACCTGTCAGCAGCATCGCAATAAAAATCATCGTTGCAACCGTTGGATTTCCCGCTGTTTGTTCTGTGAAATTAAAGAAATAGATATAAAAGTAGCTGATTGCTTGTCCTATGGTACAAATAAATCCCCCAACAAAGAATGCTTTTAGGCAATTTTTGAAAACGGGCCGTTTTGTCTCATGTTTTTGCTGCAGCTGCTCATATTGCTGCTGCTCCGGTGTCTTATTCTGCTTCCCCATTTCTAGCATCTCCTTTCTTAGGTTAATTCCTTTTTAAGCTTAACAATTCTTTCTAGCTCCTTTTCGGCCTCTTTCTCAGGGTAGTTCGGATCCTTCATCTTTTCTTCCAACCTGACTGCTTCTAAGAAAATTTTGTAATCACTTGAAACAATAAAGTTCTCACCTGGATGCTTTTTCTCCAGCTTTTCATTCACTTCCTTTTCAATTTTTTTCATATGAAATCGCTGCATATGCTTTACCTTATACACGACAAGAATGTGCTCTTTTCCTTTAATCACAGCAACATCATAAAGATCTTTATGAGCTTCAATATCTTTTTCAATTTCTTTAATAAGATCTTTTCCTTTTGAATCTGAAGCAATAGCTTTTGGAGCGGGATTAGTCGTTTTCATCAAGACTAAATAATCCTGATTAGTCTGATTTCTTGGGGTACAACCTGCCGCCATAACTTCCAGACATAGAATAATAAAAACGTAAAGTATCTTCTGTATATTTTTCATTTGCGACCCTTCCTATGTAATAATACTTACCGTTGATTATATTTTCTTCCTAATAAACAAATTTATGATGATTTGCTTTACAAAAATAATTACCAATCTTATAAGATTAGATATTTTCCAGAAAAAAATAGCATCTGAACACAGATACTATTTTTTCTTCTTATTAAGAACCCTTTACCGTTTCATTTATATTTGCCCCACCTTAACGGGCAATAGTATCCTCATCCTAAAACTCGAATATATTATACAAAGAAGTTAGGTTAGGTATCCGGCCCATAAAGGTCAGTCAGGCTAAGCGCGACTAACCATCAGTGGAAAAAAACCACTGATGGAAGACTTCTTTACGTTTTTAACCAGATGATTTTTTACCGCACCCGCAGCCTTTCTTTTTTGCAGCCGATTTGGTACTGCTACTTTTTACATTTTGGGACGACGCATTTTTCTTCCACGGTTGACTCATGAGGCTATCCTCCCTTCACATAGCTTCCACTCCATATAGCAGTTTATGCAGGAAAGAATAGCTTGTGTAAATCAGGTGCCTACCGTTCCAATTGTTGTACATCAAATTCGCTCGTCGAATTTCCCTAAAAAAATCCGTGGCATCTGCCGGAGACTTAACTTCATTCAGCCAGCGTCTGAACCCCTATAGAATCAGAGAGCCTTTGTACATTCATCCTCCATTTATTGAAATGGAGGATGAATGAAGTTAAAGCCATAATTGGATAATTGTTTCAATTATGGCTGCAAGCCCGCTGACAGAAAGTACTAATAATACTGGGATAGCGACAGAAGGAAATAATAGATATAAACCACATAAAAAGATAGAAGTCCAAACACCGGTACACCAGTAGCAGCTTAATAACTCCCCAATAAACCCTTTTATTAATCCTGGTTTCGGAACTAGATAAATTTCCGTTTTCCCTCTTTCATCTATCTCTTCTACTTCATCAATAAACATATCCCGAATAAAAGCAGTTATTTTATCAAATACAAATAATCTAGTAAGTCGAAAAGAAGATAACCCTAAAATTATCAACTCAAGAAAAGTAATCTCCATGTTTCATTACCCTCCAAACTTATCTTAAGCGGTCTAATCCTATACGAGTTAACAGCTCTCTTTTGCCGCTTGATAAGCCCAATTTCACAAAACAAGGCGTTTGTCCGTATCCCAAATTACCATCCAACAATATGTTATTAGTGTAGAAACACATAAGAAATAAATAAGGAGGAAAACATTATGGGTTGCGGAAGAAACGATGATGTATTAGGTACAACTGATACAAGAGGCTGTGTATGTGATGTAGTTCGTGCGATTAAAGATATCCAAGATAATGCGGAAGATGTATGTGAATGTCCGAAAAATTGTTTTCAAGAACCGCTTGGCTCGCTGGTTTCACCAGCAAGAAGAACTAATGCCGACACGAGAGTATTTGTTTTAAAAACCGCTGACGGATCTCCATTCCATGCCTTCTTTAAAGGCAAAGACTGTGCATGCGTATCCATTTTCTTTAGAGTAGAGGAAGTGTTTGACAACTGCTGTGCAACATTACGCGTAATTAAACCAATTACGAAAGAGAATGGTCAAATGGCACCTCTAAACATGGTTAAAAACTGCTGCATTGATTTAGGCTCATTCTGTGAGCTATGCGGATTCGAAAGCACGAATGACTGTATTACAGTTGACTTAAACTGCTTCTGCGCAGTTCAATGTATTGCTGACGTAGATCTTGGCATTTGTGAATAATCAATTAAAGAGGCCAGCAATTCAAGCTGGCTTCTCTACGTATAATGCCAGTTATAACTATTGTAAACCAAGCATTTTTACCTCTGTAATTTGTTCAATTGGAATTTCCAATGTTTTATCATTAAACAATTTAATTTCAATAAAATCCTCTGTTTTATTCAATAAATATCCTCTCACAGAACTGCTTCCAGTTGCGAAGATACAAGGTACCGGAGGGAGCAGCTTCGGAAAATGATCTAGATAATTGAGTTTTTCTAACGTATTCATCTCTTTAAAACTTTTCACTCTTTTAAATGAATAAGAATGCTGTTTTGATTTTGCCTGGCCTGGCTCTTCTTTTTCCTCTCTTTGTTGATGATACTGATTGATTACTTCCTGAACTGCTTTTCGATCAAGCTCCTGCTTTTGTTGTTTTTTATCAGCATCAATAGCCTTTTTAGATGGCTGTTCATCTGTTACTGCTTGCTTCTTTTCTTCAACCGCTTTTTCCGTTTCATTCTCAATCAGCTCAGCCGTTTGGTCTGATAGTGATTCCCCGCTGTCTAATTCGGGAAACGGAGCGATTGTAGATTTTTCCCTTTTTTGATTTGGCCTCTTCACGATATATGTTTGTTGCATATCAGCCTTTGGATAAGCAAAATCAGGCTGTTGAATATAAAGGAGCGGATCACGCGATTGATTTTCAGGCATACTTCTCTCCTCCTCTAAGGAATCTATGAATATATTTATGCAATAACTGAAATTTGGTTTCTTAATTGGCCATAAATATTAAAAAATCTCAATCCTGCAGCAAAAAAAGACCTGCCTTTCTTTTCTAAAAGAAAGCAGGTCTTGTCCTACATATAATTAAACCTCTAGTTTATCCTAAAATATGGTATCCTGAATCAACATGGATATTTTCTCCTGTAATTCCTCTTGCCATATCACTGAATAAGAAAACTGCTGTGTCACCAACTTCTTCAGGAGTTGTTGTTTTACGCAGTGGAGAACGTTCTTCGATAACATTCAAAATTGAATTGAAATCACTGATTCCTTTTGCTGATAACGTCCGGATTGGGCCAGCCGAAATAGAATTGACACGGATATTTTCTTTTCCAAGGTCTGCTGCCAAATATTTAACACTCGCATCAAGAGAAGCTTTTGCAACACCCATGACATTATAATTCTGTACAACTCGTTCGCCGCCAAGATAAGTAAGCGTTACAATACTGCCGCTCTCTGTCATTAAAGAACGCGCTTCTTTTGCAACAGCAGTTAAAGAGTAGGAACTGATATTATGTGCTAAAAGAAAACCGTCACGCGTTGTACTCATATACTCCCCGTCAAGCTCTTCTTTATGGGCAAAAGCAATACAATGTGCCAAACCATGAATGGTGCCCACTTGTTCTTTGATTTCTCGGAAACATTGTGCGATATCTTCATCCTTTGTCACATCACAAGGAAGCACAAGTGTATCCTTTTTTTCTAAAGACTCAGCTAACTCCCTCACACTTTTCTCAAGGCGTTCACCAGCATATGTAAAAATTAACCGAGCACCTGCATTGTTCAATGAACGGGCAATCCCCCAGGCAATACTGCGTTTATTTGCAACACCCATGACAACAAATGTTTTACCAGCTAAACTTATCGTCATATCTTATACCTCCATTATTATAACAAGTTATTAGTACCTAGTACTAACTTTACTACAGTTTAATTGAAAAGAAAAGAAAGAAGTTCCTATTATAGACATTGATCTTCTTTCTTTTAATTACTCTTAATAGTAAAGTCCGAATTGAAGCTCTTGTTTCAATTCTTCTACATATTCTTTCGTACCCGTTACAATTAAACGATCCCCTACATGCAGTTCCGTCTCTCCATGCGGAACGATGGAGTCTTTTCCACGGAAGATACGGACAAATATAACATCGCCCGTAAAAGGAAATTCACGTAATGTCATTCCCTCGAACCTGTGATTAGTTAAATTAATTTCGTATAATGCCGATTCCTGATTCGTTAATATGTTCATTACATGCGGTGATTCAATTAAAGCACGTAATAAGGTTTTCGTTGAGAGCAGCACCGAAAAAACTTCTATTTCCTTGTCTTTTAAGCTGACTTCAAGCTCCTGGCTTTCGATACGGCATATAACCCGTTCAATGCCCTTTTCCTTGAACGCCGAACCAAGCTCAGCATTTACCTTTTCATCACCGGTTGAAATAACAACAATTTCAGCTTCAAAAACATCTGTTTTGTTTAATGCTTGCATTGTAAAATCTTGAATCTCAGTAATATCAAACAAAGATTGGCTGTTTGAATGATCTGTTTTCCCCTGTACTTTATGGTAAATAATTGGTTCATAAGCTCCAGCTTTTAGTTCTGAATAAACAGGAAGTGTAAATTGGTTTGCTCCGATAATTGCAACCTTTGTTTTTTTAATATGCTCTGCTTCAAATGGAAACAATTTCTTAAAAGCAATGGGAGTAAATATCGACGTAATAATGGCGACTAATATAAACATACCTCCCATTTCCTTTGAGATAACACCCATTCTCTCACCAATTGTTGCTGCAGCAATGACAAGCGATAAAGTTGATGTTAATAAGAACCCTGAAGCAACAACCGTTTTATGATCATACCAAATTTTCAATAAATAAACCGGTATAATTTTTGAAATGAATAATCCAATCAACAATAACGGAATGAGCATCAATATCTTTTGATTTCCAAACAATGTCCATAAATCCAAATCAACTCCAACCATAACAAAGAAGATTGGAATTAAAAATCCATAGCCAAATGAGTCAAGTTTATGAACTAATTCGGCGTTTGGTGACATGAGTGATACTAAGACACCTGCCAGAAAAGCTCCTAAAATATTTTCAGCGCCGACAGTTTCAGAAATAGCAACAAGCATAATGATTAAGGTAAAAACGCCTCTCGTTCCTATCTGAACTGTACCTGTTGCCATTGTTTCCATAAAGGTGCGATTTTTGAACAACTTTAAGACAAAATACAGCAGAACTCCTGCTCCAAATAAAACAAGGAGAAGCCAAGTATTCCCTCCACCCTCGTTTAAAGAAACAAATACAGCCAGCAGAATCATCGTAACTAAGTCAGCAATAACAGCGACTAGTAAAATAATTTGCCCTATTGCTGTTTTCATAAGATGTGCTTCCTTTAAAGTAGGAACGACTACACCGAGTGAAATAGTAGAGATAATTAATGTCATAAGAAAGGCATTATCAGTAAAACCTGTCAAAACAAAAACATAGGATAAGATTAGAGAGATAAGAAAAATACCGATGAAAATAATAGATGCAGCTAGGAACGTATTCGGCTCTAGCTTGCCATTTGGAAGTTTTACTCGCTTGCTTCCTCCTGTAAAAGCTTTAAAATCAATCTCCAGTCCACTTAAAAACATGAGGAAAATAAAACCTAGCGTTGATAATGTTTCAATCCACATATCTGTTTCCACAAGGTTAAATCCACTTTTTCCAATGATTAAACCCATTAAAATTTCCGCAACTACAACAGGAATAATGGTCAGTTTTAATCGGTGTAATAATAAAGGTGTTAAAAAAGCAACTAAAATGACAATTAATAAAGATGTAACAGATAATCCATGTTCCATACAAAGCCCCCTTGTATTATTCTTAGCAATATTAAAAATAATATAGAAATCTCGAAGTTATTCGGTCAGTAAATATCTATTTTAAATTTTTATCATAAAAAAGTTAATATTGCTAGAAATAAGGAATACCCTATATCAAGTAATTGACAATTTGGGTACTATTTAACAAATAATTGAACATATTAAGAAAGAAAAATAAAACTGTAAGGATAATATCATTATTCATTTGTTCTATCATTAGTATTTAATATTGAAACAAAAAGGAGGGGTTAAGTATGAAAGTCGACATTATTGGAGACATTCACGGCTGTTTTCAGGAACTCCATAATTTAACTGTAAGGCTTGGGTACGATTGGAATACTGGGATTCCAATTCATCCAGATAACCGAAAGCTTGCTTTTGTAGGCGATTTAACAGATCGTGGACCAGAATCTATCCGTGTCATTAACACTATTTTCTCTCTTATCCAAAAGGACTTGGCTTATTATGTACCAGGAAATCATTGTAACAAGCTTTATCGTTATTTTCTGGGCAATAAAGTGCAAGTTACACACGGATTAGAAACAACTGTAGCAGAGTACGAAGCCCTCGAAAGAAAAGAACAACAAAAAATTCGCCGTGCATTTATGCAATTATATGAAAATGCTCCCTTATATCGTATCCTTGATAACGGGAAACTTATTATCGCCCATGCAGGAATAAGCGAAGAATTAATTGGCAAGCAAAATTCAAGAGTGAAAACATTTGTCCTCTACGGTGATATAACTGGTGAAAAACATGCTGACGGTTCACCGGTTAGAAAGGACTGGGCGCTAGAATACAAGGGTCCGGCCTATATTGTGTATGGTCATACTCCCGTAAGTGAAGTTCGAAAAGTGGGCAATACATATAATATTGATACTGGTGCAGTCTTTGGCGGCAAACTCTCTTCATTAAGGTACCCAGAGTTTGAGATTTATTCGGTACCATCATCCATGCCTTTTGTTCCAGAAAAATTTCGCGAGTTAAAGTAATAAATATGTCAGGTGTATAGATCCCATTAACAGATAAAAGCCGGCACTGTGCCGGCTTTTATTCTATATATCTAGTCGATTTCCAACAGACTTTGCATATCTGAGGGCAATTCGGCAGTAAATTCAAACGGGCTCCCAAGGATGGGATGAGTAAACATGATTTTTTGGCAATGAAGGGCTTGTCGTTTAATCAAATCAATATGACCCCCATATAGAGTGTCCCCTGCTAATGGATGTCCGATATAAGAGAGATGGACCCGAATTTGATGTGTTCTTCCCGTTTCCAACTGCAGCTTGAGCCATGTAAATCGAGGGAATGGTTGAATAACCTGATAATGGGTCAATGCATACTGTCCATCCTCTCTAACTTCACGTTCAATGATACTGTCTTCTTTTCGGCCAATTGGTTCCTCAACTTTACCGAACTTCTCTTTAAATACTCCCTCTGCAAATGCCTCATATGTTCTTTGTATTCTGCCTGCTTTTTGCTCACGACTCAGTAAATGATGGATATGACGATGCTTGGCAATCAAGACTAGTCCGCTTGTATTTCGGTCTAGCCTTGTTACAATATGCGTCGTTGCTTGTAATCCAATCTTATTAAAATAGCCAATCAACGCATTTGCCAAACTTCCTGTTGGATGTTCTCGAGAAGGAATCGTATTCATTTCAGAAGGCTTGTTGACAATCAAAATATAATCATCCTCATACCGGATATCTAATGGGATATCTTCCCCTGCTAAACCTTCACTAGGCTCCTCCATTGGAAAATGAACTGTTAGCTGATCTGCATCTTTCAGGTAATAGCGGACATTGACATCCTGGCTATTAACAGCTATCCTGCCGCCTTTAAACTTAATATCCGTTAAGGCCGCTTTGGAAATGCTCTTTTCTTTCAAAAATTCTCTAATCATTTTTCCTGCATCCTGGGAGCGAATCTCCCATTGCAGTACAAAATGTGACATAAAAGTACCGCTCCTATTCCGATTTTACATCAGTTAGCTGTTGGAGATAAATGAATCATGCACTCTTTTCCAAAATGGAAATGGACGAAAACGTGCAAATCGAATCATATTGTCTGCTACCCTAAACTGAAGGGATTTCACATCCTTATGCAAGAGGGTGAGATGATCAATAGTAACATGGAAATCTGTTTGATTAACCGGTTTCAATGTACAGGTATGATGCCCTGGCAGAATCAGCGGAGAACCGACTGTACGAAACACACGATTGTTGATTGATGCAATTTCTGTTAACTGAATAGCAGGAATAGCCGGATGTATGATTGCCCCGCCTAACGCTTTATTATAAGCCGTACTTCCTGATGGTGTGGCTATACATAATCCATCACCTCTAAATCGCTCAAAATGCTGCCCTCGAATATCCACATCCATTACAAGCGTTCCTTCGACCGATTTAACAGTTGATTCATTCAGGGCTAAGTAACTTGATTCTCTTTCTCCATTTTGGTACCTGATAATGATTTCCAACAATGGGTATTCCACTACCTGAAACGGTGTCTTTGCTATCGCAATAACAAGCTTTTCAATTTCCTCCGGAACCCAGTCAGCATAAAAACCCAAATGTCCAGTATGAACTCCAACAAATGCCGTTTTGTCTAAGCGGCTGCAATAACGGTGAAAAGCATAGAGAAGTGTTCCATCTCCGCCAACGGATATGACAATATCCGGTTGATCCTCATCATACTGCAAATTAAAATCAAGCAAATACATTTTAATTTTATGCATAAGCGTATTGGAGTTTGAATCACCTTTTGAAGTAATTGCGAATTTCATCGGTTTAAGCTCCCTTTTCATCAACTTTTATTTGCTACCCCCTTCTTGCTAGGATTCCTTTTTACTGCTAAAAAATGCCTGTGCTTCTTGAATCTCACCTCTTATTAAGGACATTTCCTCATCCAATCGAAAAGCTGCTTCTGCAGCCCTCTGCAGTCTCATTTGAATATCCTTAGGAAATTGTCCTTTATACTTATAATTCAATGAATGTTCAATCGTTGCCCAAAAATTCATAGCTAATGTACGTATTTGAATTTCAACTAATATCTTCTTTTCTCCATTAATCGTTTGTACCGGATAACGGATAACCATATGATAGGAGCGATAACCGCTCTTCTTTTTATTTGAAATATAGTTTCTTTCCTCAACAATTTCAAAGTCATTCCGTTTACGAAGCAGCTCAACTACTCTACTAATATCATCAACAAACTGACACATCATTCTTAATCCGGCAATATCCTGCATTTCTAATTCAAGCTTATCGAGCGGAATTCCTTTGTTTTGAGCTTTATCTAAAATGCTGGCAATTGGTTTTACTCTGCCAGTTACAAATTCAATTGGCGAATGACTGGATTGCAGTTCAAACTGACCTCGCATTCCCTTTAACTTAACCTTTAGCTCCTCGACAGCTTGTTTATATGGGGATAAAAAACTTTGCCAATCTTCCAAAAAAACACCACCCTATCCAAAAACAGCCTCAACCTTGTTCATCATTTTTTCACCATAATTACTGTTTCCTTTAATATTATCTATCAAATATTCCAGCTCCTCTTGAAACTGAGGAAGCAGCAACCGCTCTCCTCCGTTTATAACGACGACTGCAAGAGAGTTAGAGATTACTTCCTTTAAACTGCTCCATACAGTGTCAGGCACTGAAATATATGTATAAGCCTCTTCATTTTCTAACAAATAAATAAATGACAAGCCTTCTGAATCAACAAGCATTTGCCCGCTTGGCTTCAAATCATTTAGACTATCCTGGCTGTCTAATTTAAACTGTACTTCTTTATCAGGAATGATTATTACATCTGTTACTGTTAGTCGTTTCGTCATGATAATATTTCCTTCCTATCCTATACTTATTTTATCATATGAACATCTATTATACCCTAAAAATTGCCTTCATTAATGGAAAGAGAGATAATAAGAAAAGCGTAAGCGTTTGAAAGCGGAACATCTACTAAAAACCGCCACGTCCTGTGGCGAACATAGACGTCAGCACTGCCTGCGCAAGTCCGGCTAGCATAAGACGATCCTGAATAGAAGGCGTTTTTTGCCTTCAATTCAGGAGTGGCTTATGACTCGAGGGGCTAGGCGCTGGAGCTAGGAAAAGCGTAAGCGCCTTGAAAGCGGAACATCTACTAAAAACCGCCACGTCCTGTGGCGAACATAGACGTCAGCACTGCCTGCATTAATTGTTATACAACATGAACAAAGATTGGAGAAGGAAGTAGAAAATGTCTCAAAATATAGAAATTGAATTTAAAAATATGTTAGAAAAAGAAGAATTTGAACGATTACTTACGGTATTTCAATTAACATCTTCAGACTTTTTCAGGCAAGAAAATCATTATTTCGATACAAAAGACTTTTCCTTAAAGCAAAAAAGATGCGCTCTCAGAATTAGAGAAAAACAAGGTCAATATGAAATGACATTGAAAGAACCACATCCTGACGGCCTGCTTGAAACAAATGAGATGCTTACCCCAGAACAGGCACAAATGTTGCTTAATGGCGGACAAATACATGCTGGAATCATTCATACACAGATGACTAAGTTAGGAATCGACATAGATAGCCTGCACTATTTTGGAACTCTGGTAACCGAAAGAGCAGAAACTGCCTATCAAGGAGGGCTGCTTGTGTTGGATTCTAGTTCCTATTTAAATGTAAAAGATTATGAGGTAGAATATGAAGTGAGTAATTGGGATACTGGAAGATCCACCTTTTTACAGTTATTAAGTGATAATCATATTCCTATTCGTCAAACAGAAAACAAGGTGAAGCGTTTTTACAAAGTATTAAAAGGGAACCGCCCATAGAAAAGATAGATAAATAGTTGTTTAGATTATGGGGTGATAAAACGATGAATGTTAATCAGATAAAAGTCATGCTCGAATTACAGGCCTTGCAAAATTTAAATTTCAAGAGCAAAGCTAATTCTGACCAAACTAGTTTATTTTATAATATATTAAATAGCCTTACACCAACAGAAGGAACCCTCACAACAGCAGAGACAGGTAATACTTCAGCAACCAGAGTAAATACTTTATCCATTCTTCCAAAACAGTTGACAAAGCTGTCAATCTCAAATGATAACTTTGAAAACATTATAAATGATGCTGCTGAAACTTACCAAATTCCAGCCAAACTAATTAAAGCGGTGATTCAACAAGAATCCAATTTCAACCCAAATGCCATCAGCTCTGCCGGGGCAGGCGGACTCATGCAATTAATGCCGAAAACAGCAAAATCGCTTGGAGTTGAAAATGTTTTTGACCCTTATCAAAATATAATGGGCGGCAGTAAATATTTAAGTCAAATGTTAAAAAAATATAATGGGAATACAGAGCTTGCACTCGCAGCCTATAATGCTGGTCCAGGTAATGTAGACAAATATCAAGGAATCCCTCCCTTTAAAGAAACGCAAAATTACGTTCAAAAAGTAAAAAGTCATTATTTAGCATAGCAGCCAACAAAACGAACCCGTTTAATAACGGGTTTTTTATTAAATAATAAATTGACAAATTCCGCCTAATTATCTGAATTTTAACTAAAATATGCGTTTTTTTTATTTTATTCCCATAAATCCCTATAATTTATCTACATTAAGGCTATTTAATTGAGATATAAAAGTCAGCTTGTTAAAATAGAAGTATATTTATTTATTGTTATATATCAGCCCAATATATCTTTTATTATCAAGGATGCTTAAACTACATGGCAAAGGGGATTTATATATGGTCGAAAACGCACCTACACCATTCGATATGATTGGGGAAGAAAATCTGTACCGGTTAATTGATGCTTTTTATCGTCGTGTTGCAAACCATCCTAATCTCGCACCCATTTTCCCAGACGATTTAACAGAGACTGTCCGAAAACAAAAGCAATTTATGACACAATTTTTGGGCGGACCGCCTTTATATACTTCGGAGCATGGACATCCAATGCTTCGAGCACGGCATATGCCATTTGAAATAACAGAGACAAGAGCCAAGGCTTGGCTTTCCTGTATGGATAAAGCAATGGATGAGGTTGAACTTACAGGTTCTTTTCGTGATTTCTTCTTTGCAAGGCTAGTCCAAACTGCTCAACATATGATAAACACTGATGAAAACCAAGACATGAAAGGTGAGAGAACGTGACAAACGAAGAAGCATTTGAATTTAACACTGCTTCCCATCCCTTTCACTGCAATGAGAAAAAGCCTATTGAAATCTATAGGTTCATCGATCCGATTTGCCCGGAATGCTGGGCTCTTGAACCAATCATGAAAAAACTGCAAATTGAATATGGACAATATTTTAAAATAAAACACGTTGTTAGTGGACGGTTGGCCATGCTTAATCTAGGCAGGAAACAAAAGTATGAAAATATTGCAGAACTATGGGATAAAACAGGAAGCAGATTTGGAATGTCCTGTGACGGAAGTCTATGGTTGGAGAACCCTATCTCAGCTCCATATCTTGCATCGATTGCTATCAAAGCCGCTGAACTTCAAGGCAGAAAAGCAGGAATTCGTTTTCTGAGAAAGCTTCAGGAAACTTTATTTCTTGAGAAGCAAAATATCTCCACGCTTGAAGTGTTACAATCTTGCGCAGAAAGTGCGGGGTTAGATGTACCAGAGTTTATTTCAGATATTCATTCGAATAGTGCCGCGAAAGCATTCCAATGTGATTTAAAAATTACGTCTGAAATGGATGTTTCAGAAATTCCAACGCTTGTATTTTTTAATGAAAATATTGAAGAAGAAGGAATTAAGATTACAGGAAATTATCCTTATGAGGTTTATGTGCAAATCATTGAGGAAATGTTACAGGAGCAGCCAGTAAAATCCAATCCACCGCCGTTAGAGGTATTTCTTAAGCATTTTCATTTAGTTGCTTCAAAGGAAATTTCAGTGGTTTATAATAAGACCGTACAGGAAGTCGAACGGGAACTTAAGAAACTGCAATTAAAACAGCTTGTTGAAAAGGTCCCTGCAAAATACGGAACATTTTGGAGATATCTGCCAGAATCACAATAAAATTTTATATGTTATAAAACGAAAAAGACCTTGCTCTCGCAAGGTCTTTTTCAATTAAATACGAACAAAGGGGATGGGAGAAATTTTTCACGGTCAAACAAAGGGGTATATGTTTGCTTGTGATCAACTTCACACCAATAATATATCATTTGCTAAAACCGGTGACAAGGAGTTTGTGTTAGGATTCACATAATTGTCAAAAAGCAAGCCTATTTTGGCATGTTCAGCATACATATTAATATAACTATGAGCTATGTTTCATTTATTTATATTCTTATTTAGGAGGATAAAGCTTTGAAGAAAATTTATTTCATCTTCCTTATCTTGTTTATTATCTTTTCCTTCTTCTTACAGGTCCTAGGATTAATGGAACTACTGCCTATTTATTTTACTTCACCACTATTGTTTCTTTCTCTTTTTTTATTACTGCACTACATTAATAACAGAAAAAGATTTAAAGGTTTTTAAAATGGAATTTGATTGCTAAAAGAGCTGGCCTCTAGAGGCCAACTCTTTTTCATTAAAGTAGCTGCTCCAACTCTGACAGTTTTTCATCAAAGACTTTACATGCATCTTCAACTGGTTGTTTACTTGTCATATCCACACCTGCTTTTTTCAACACTTCGATAGGATAATCAGAACTTCCGGCTTTTAAGAAATCAATATAACGTTTTACAGCTGGTTCCCCTTCTGTAAGAATTCCTTTACTCAAAGCAGTTGCTGCACTAAAACCGGTTGAATATTGATAGACATAATAATTATAGTAGAAGTGTGGAATCCGGGACCATTCTAATCCAATTTCTTCATCGATGACCATTCCCTCAACACCATAATACTTTTTATTTAATTCATAGTAATCCTTCGTTAAGCTTTCTGCTGTTAATGCTTCATTGTTTTGTGCTTTCTGATGAATTAAATGCTCAAACTCGGCAAACATCGTTTGTCTGAATACAGTTCCCCTAAAGCCCTCTAAATAATGATTTAATAAATAGATTCGTTTTTGTTCATCATCTATCGTTTTTAATAGATAATCATTTAACAATGCTTCATTACAGGTTGAAGCAACTTCTGCAACGAAGATTGAATAATTGCCATAAGGATAGGCCTGAGTTTTTCTCGTATAATAGCTGTGTACCGAGTGACCAAATTCATGTGCAAGAGTAAAAAGGTTATTAACATTATTCTGCCAGTTCATTAATATATATGGATTTGTACCATAAGCCCCTGAAGAATAGGCGCCGCTTCGTTTTCCTTTATTCTCATGAACATCTACCCAGCGGTTTTCAAAGCCTTCCTTTAAGACCCCAATATACTCTTCGCCAAGTGGCGCTAATCCCTTCAAAATAAGGTCTTTTGCTTCCTCATAACTAATCTCCATTTTTACATCCTTCACAAGCGGAGTATATAAATCATACATATGTAACTCATTAAGGCCCAACACTTTCTTACGAAGCTTGACATAGCGATGTAATAAAGGCAGGTTTTCATTAATCGTACTAACTAGATTATCATATACGCTTTCAGGAATATTATTTTCCGAAAGGGCGGCATGACGTGCGGATGAATAATTACGCACTCTGGCATAGAAATTATCCTTTTTTACATTCCCGCTTAATGTGCTCGCAAATGTATTGCGGAATTTTCCATACGTATCATATACCGCCTTAAAGGCATCATGTCGTACTCTTTGATCTGCACTCTCTAAAAAGCGGCTGAATCTGCCGTGTGTTACTTCGATTTCCTCTCCTTTTTCATCCTTAATACACGGAAACTCAAGATCTGCATTATTTAATGTACTAAATGTATTTCCTGAAGCACCCAGCACTTCAGAGGCTTCCGCAAGTAAGGCCTCCTGCTCAGCTGTCAGCACATGCGGTCTCTGCCTGTTGATTTCCTCTAGTGAGTGTTCATAAAGCTTCAATTCTTCTTTTTCAGCTAAAAAGCCGTTCAGCCTGTCTTCCTCTATTGATAGTAACTCAGGAACAATAAACGCAAGACTGCTGGCAGCCTGTGCATACAGATTTTTCATCCGATCATCGAGACCTTGATAAAAGGAGTTTGTCGTATCCTGATCAAATCGCATATGAGAATAAGTGTAAAGCTTGCCAAGACGCTCTAACAATTGATCCTGATATTGTAAGGCGCGGTAAAGTGTATCTGCACTTTCGCCAAGTTTACCTTGAAATTCTTTCGCACCAGGAATAAGTGACTTTACTTCTTGAAATTCCTGTTCCCATACTTCATCACTTTCAAAAATATCTTCTAGTCTCCACGTATCTTCAACTGCAATTCCACTTCTTGAAGGAAGTTTATTTACTGCTGCTTCATTCGCCATCGTACTCCTCCATTCACTTGTTATTTAAAGACATACTGGCAAAACTTTATAAAAAAGATTACTACTAACTTCTATTAGTTTACCGCAATTTCCTCCCAATTAAAAAAGTTTCCCCCTATATGTTCTATTTAAAAAGTTCATGTTCAAACTGATGATAAAAGTCATCCTCTTGCTCCTGCTGCTTTATATAATGTTCAGGAATTTGCACTTCTTTTCTAATTTTAAATGTATTAAAATTCACTCCTTCTAACACTTTCAGTCTAACTAATAAGTGAAGATATTCTGATAATGGTCTCGCAGGAGTACACTCAGGAACTAAAGGGAGTGAACGTAATTTGATTTGCCCTTTATTGATACGTTGCACAAAACTGCGGTATACTTCTCCCAATGTTATGATTCCCTCTTTTTTCTTATATATATGATCCATAAACAAATATGCCTGCCAAATCAGCGGCGGCGTTTCAATGAAAGGAGCATTTGGTACAGGTAAGCCGATTATGGAAGGCAGAAGAGAAATATTCATCCCTCGAAGGTACAGCTCTTTTATAAAATGACTAGAATAGTACCCTTGCACAAGCAAGTTTGACTTTTGCGCTCCTATTTCATGCCTCCAAGCACTGCTGTTATATGTGATATTTCTTTTGACAGGTGCAATCAGATGTTGAAACAGAAAACATTGATGTGAAAAAATGGATAGATCGCATAGAGCATTTTTGGTCGTAACAGGTGAAATATTGGATAAGAGGATAAAGAAATTTGATGAAGGACAGTATGCAGGAAGATACCATAGTCCTGAGGAACTTTTTGTGAGGAATAAATAATCAAAACTCGAAAGAGAAACCTTGCCTTTTCCTTTTCGTTTAATATTTTTACCTCCTAATATCCAAATGGGGACAATTTCTTTGGACCGATACTGATTTGTTCTTTTCCCCATAAGCTCTGAAGGAATTACTGCGCACTGGAATTCAATAGCGAAATTCTTGTCAAAACAAGAAACTCCAATATCAGGTCTTTGCCGGATGGATGAATAATAAGGTTCCAATTGTGGAGCAAATTGCTGCTTTTCGAGCCATTGATATAATTGAAGTTTTCCATTTATATGATAATCTGTCTCTCTTTCATAGCTTTCAGCACAAACTGAACCTTTTTCATGAGCGAAATGTTCCATTTTTTTCGTTCCAATTTTCATGATTACCTTTTCTTTACATTCTGGACAAAAAAATTCCCCCTTTCCTTTCTCTCTTTTCAGCAGTTCTTTTGGACGCCTTGGAAGCAAATGAACAAGTGTCCCGTCTTTACGGATGGCAGTTAACAAAACCATCTCCTGCTACTAAAAACATAGACAAATGTACTCATCTATCTACGCTAGACTATTTCCTGCTTCTACGTGTTCCGCCTTGCCAAAACTCGCTACTACGGTTGGTATAACACTCCACAGGCGTTCATTCGGATGTAGCCCACCCTACATATATACAGATTATTTAGGTTAATACTGTATATTCTGTTGCATATTTCAGATTTAAATAGGCATTAAAATCTCGATCTAATTCCGTATCACAAGCATCACATATAAACTTTCGTTCAGATAAACTTAACTTCACTTTCTTCTGCCCACAACAAGAACAAAGCTTAGAAGATGGATAGAATCGGTCGACTTGTCTAAGCTCAATTCCGTACTGCTTACATTTAGAAGTGAGCCATTCTTTAAAATAGTAGAAGCGCTGCCCGGCGACTGCTTTGGATACATGTCGATTTTTCATCATGCCTTTCACATTTAAATCTTCGATGGTGATATAAGCCGGCTTGGTTTTCACCAGCTGATTGACCACCAATCGAACATATTCTTTTCGAATATTGGCTAGTCTAGCATGCAGTTTTTGAACTTTTATCAGTTGCTTCTGCCTGTTTTTAGCGCAGAATTCACCTCGCTCTCGGTTTTTATTTTGTTCGTAACTTCTACTCAGTTTTCGTTGTTGACGTGTAAGACTCTTTTCCAGTTTCTTGACCTTCTGTGTTTGATTGATATTTTTAAAGGTTTCATGATGACTGCAGGTAGCAAAATCTGTCACCCCTAAATCAACCCCTATTCCGTCATGAACAGGGAGCTGAACCTCTTGTTTTTGTTCCACCTCGCACAAAACAGATATATAGTACCGATTGGCTTTTTGCGACACCGTACAACTGGAAACCTTTGCGTTAGATGGAATGTAGCCGTATTCCTTTAGCTGAACCCATCCAAGTGTAGGAATCTTAATTCGGTGACGCTCCACTAACAAATCGGTCGGATTATTCTTGGGAAAATAGGCTTTCACCTCTTGATGTTTCTTTTTCTTAAACTTCGGAAACTGAGCGATTCCTTTGAAAAAGTTTTTAAAGGCTTGATCTCCATTCATAATGGACTTCTTCACCGCTTTACTGGATACGTCTTTAATTCAAAAATCCGTTTGTTTCGTATGAACACGATTCAACCACTTGGAAAAATCATAGCCTGATAAGTGCTTGCCTGTGTCTTTATAGTGTGTTTGCGCAGTAGTAAGATAGAGATTGTAAACATAACGACAAACACCGATGGTTTGATGGACTTTTTGTTGCTGTTTTTCATTTAATAGAATTTCTGTCCTATAGGCTTTTTTCATGACCATCCCCCCTTTATGTTTACCTATTTTACAGTTCCATTTTACTATAAAATACAAGGGAGAAGATGGAATAGTTATCAGAAAATGACCTATATAGAAAGGTTAGATGGATGGATGCCTAAACGATAAAACGGGATTATAAATGGAAGAAGGAATCAAACCCATTATGTTAAGTATATTTGCTCACTTTTGTATCTATTTATATACATTTTTAACTACTGTTTCACAACTCCTTTCCTTCTGGAAAAGATTTCGCTAAAGCTAAGCATATTCCTTCTTTTTAGAAAGGCTTTGTTAAATAATATTGCTGATTTTTACTCATTTAAGCTATGCTGAAAGGCGTGTGAAATGAACCTTTCACACGGATGAATCAAAAATCTGGTTATCAACATGATACTTTAACAAAGCCTTTAGAAAAGAAAAATCCATCCTAATTAGAATGGATTTTTGAGCCGCTATAATAGCGGTGATAATAATCGAGATGTAGACTCAAGCAAGCGATAACCAAGATGTCTTTTTCTAAACGTCCCAGCATGAATTTCCCTAGCGTTCTTAAGATCATTCATATATTCCCTAACCAGCTTTTCCGTACTCTTTGTTCGATATAAAAAGGCATTCACTTCAAAATTCAAATGAAAGCTTCTCATATCCATATTTGATGTCCCTATGGAAGCAAGTTCGTGATCAACAATGAGAAACTTACTATGCATAAAGCCTTTCTCGTATTCATATATTTTCACACCTGCATCGAGCAAATCAGGAAAATAAGATCGTGAGGCATGAAAAACAATCCTTTTATCCGGTTTATTCGGTACTAAAATCCGAACATCAATCCCGCTTAACGCAGCAATTTTAATGGCAGAAAAAATATCCTCATCAGGAATAAAGTAGGGCGACGCTATCCAAACGGATTCCTTAGCTGATGTAATCATGGAAAAAAAGATATTCTTTATGGCACTCCATTCATTATCTGGTCCTCCGGCAATCAATTGAACCCCGCCGTGTTTATTTTCTTCAAGAATAGGTGATAAATATTCTGAGGTTAAAAAACTTCTGTTTGTCATATAATACCAATCTTGGAGAAAGATTAGCTGAAGAGATCTTACTCCCTCTCCTTTTAACATTAGATGGGTATCACGCCAGAAACCAAAATGTTCATTCCGGCCCAAATATTCATCTCCGATATTCAAACCCCCGACAAAACCAATGCTGCCATCAATGACGATGATCTTTCTATGATTGCGGAAATTGAATTTACTATTTAAAAACGGCAGCTTGACTGGACCAAATGGAATCATTTCAACCCCTTCACTTATTAAATTTTGAATATATCTTTTAGAAAGCTTCCATGACCCTACCGCATCATACAAAAAGCGTACCTTAACCCCTTCACGGGCTTTTTGAATCAAAATAGATTTAATCTTTTCCCCTATTTCATCATCTCTGACAATATAGTATTCCAAATGAATATGGTGTACAGCTTTTGAGAGCTCTTCTACTATCTGGCTGAAGGTCTCATCACCATTTGTTAATACCTTCGTATCAGTTCCAAATGAGATAGGACTGTTTCCCAATCTTTGCGCCAAATAAAAAAGCTTCTTTTGGTGCGCCCCGGCTTGTTTTATTTTTCCTTCACTGACTGGATCCTGCCCCTCATGCTGTAAAAATGCCTGTCGATCAAGAAAATATTTCTCTCGAAACATTTTTTCCTTACGATAGTTGCGGCCAAAAAATAAATAAAAAATAAATCCAAGAAGTGGAAAGCCTCCTAGAACAACGAGCCAAGTTAACGTTTGTGCCGGATGGCGATTTTCAAGAAAAATAACAAAACCAATGACTGTACCCAATATCGTTATCAGAATACTTACATAACCAAATAAGCCGCTTATAATATCTACGTATGTATTTAGAAAATAGAGTACAACAGCTATTATAATGAAAAAAAGAAGAATTTTTACCGTATTTTTCATTCCAACCTCCGCCGAAAAACAACCTAAGTTGAAAAATTTTTCTCTTACTAAAAAAAAACCGATTCCGTAAAGGAAATCGGTATATCACACAAAATACTTTCTGATTTGAAAAAATACATTGGATTCCATGATAACTTTTCCGTATTCTTCAATCCGATGAATCGTCAAACCGGATTCAAGCCCATACTCCAGAAGAATACTTAATATATCATCAATTTGGTCCTCTTCAAATTGATCCTCTTGGAATTCAGTATATAGATAATAACTTCCTTCATAGAAGAAAAGTGTTGTTGTTAATTCGTCTAAATCAGTTCGTTTAGAAAGGGCAATGAGGTCTTCAAAGTCCTGAAACCTAATAAGAAAATCCATACGGTCATCAAACTCACTCTGACTTTCATCATGAACAGGATTAAAGTGATTATCAAGCAAATCTTCAATTCTTGCATCGATTGGTAAATCCTTGAACTTTTCATCAGATATTGGGAGTTCAAATTTATTACCATCTTTAGAAATCTGAGCTTTTGTCACTAAAATTTCTAACCCCTTATCAAGCGCTTGAACCTGAATCCAAAGTGGCCCTTCAACCACAAATTCTTCTTCATGGTGGACTTCATCCATCATTTCCCAGAAAAGTTCTTCACTTCGATCTCGATTATACCAGATTTCTTCTCGATCGAACCCTCTTTCCTCAATGTCAATATAAGAGATGTAGAACTTCACGGTGTGATCATTAATACGCTCAATGTCCATATAGCAACTCTCCCTTCCTGCATTGGTTGAAGGGACAAAATACCCCCATACAGATAGAAAAACAATCATTCCCTTTATCAAATTCGCCCATTGAATTTGCGTCCGGATTGTTTATCGAGCTGGCTCAATAAACTCCCCTAAAAAAATACGAATAACTTCATAATGAAGGTTATTCTATACCTTGTACTTATATTTTATGATAAAAAATCAATAAAGGGAATTAAAATGCAACAAGTTTTATAAAACCAATATGTGCCTACATATCTTACCCATCATTGTATCAAATTTAACAGGTTTTGAAAAGCGTTATCACCTCTAACAACACCATCCCCTTGTATTTATGAACCTATATACTTTGCATAATAAGACTTAGCTTTCACAATATCATCTGTTCCGTGCACCAAGACTCTTCCATCTTTAAAAACTATCAGCGTTATTTCGTTATCAGGTGAAAATCGAATCAAATAAGGATTTCCATTCACTTTACCGCTTTTCTTTAATCGTTCAGCCTGCTCCTTCATATTTATTTCCTGTCTATTTTTCGGATTGATATGAACTGTATCTCGGCCGCATAATGTCGTATAGCCAATCTGCTGATTAGAAGAGCGGTCCAAGAAATCATACTGACCATTACCGCACGTTGGACATTCAGGACTTCTTCCTTTTGTTAAATCCATCTGAAGACTTGAATTATACCAAATATCTATTTGTTCTAAATTGGAGGTAGGATTACTGCCCACTAACAGCTTGATAGCCTCCATCGCTTGAAATGAACCAATTATATCAGTTAATGGTGATAGAACCCCAACCGTATCGCAAGTTTCACCTAAACCTGTCGGTATAGTTGGAAATAGACAGCGGTAGCATGGTGTCTTCCTAGGAATAATGACAGAAAACATCCCTCTTGAACTAACTGCAGCACCGTGAACCCATGGAATATTATGCTTAACCGCTACATCATTTATTAAATATCGAGTTTGAAAATTATCGGTCCCATCGAGAATAATATCAAAGCCTGTTAATAAATCTTCAGCATTATCCAGATTGACATCAGATATTATTGCTTCAACCGCAACAGAGAAGTTAATCTTATTCAGTTTTCTTTTAGCTGCAACCACTTTAGGTAGACTATTTGCTGCATCCTCTTCATCATAAAGAGTCTGTCGTTGTAAATTCGATAATTCTACAAGGTCACGGTCAATAATTCTTACACACCCAACACCTGAACGAACCAGATGACTGGCTATCACCGTACCTAATGCACCCATCCCCACTATCACAGCTTTACTATTTGATAATTTTTTTTGTCCTTCTAATCCAATTGGCTGGAAAAGAATTTGCCGAGAATAACGCTGCCAATTATCACCCATCATAATCCCTTCTTTCTTTAATATATTTTAGCTTATATCATTAAAGTTATAGATAAAAATTTCAGCAAAAAATTAAAAACAGTAGTCGAGTTATAATAATTTTTATATAATAATAGATAAATTAACAAGTAATTTATTAATTTTAAACAATAATAGGAGAGGTGAACGAACAATGAATCTTGGCGGTTTTACAAATAAAGAAGTTTTAGTAGATTTATCAGCAGGTTCAGTGGAGTATAGACCTATCAATGAAGTGGATGCTAAAAAATACATCGGTGGACGAGGCCTTGGTGTAAAATATGTACTTGATAATGGCCCGCAAGTTGAACCATTATCTGAAGATAATATTTTATGTATTATGACAGGTCCTGTAACCGGTTCACGCTCATCGATGAGTGGACGCCTTTGCGTTGTGACTAAATCACCTTTAACTGGAACTGTAACAGATTCACATATGGGCGGCTGGACTGCAGCGCGTCTGAAATGGGCTGGCGTAGATAATATTATTTTCAAAGGCAAAAGCGACCATCCTGTTTATCTTTATATTGAAAATGGTGAAGCCCAGCTTCGTGACGCTTCCGATGTTTGGGGTTTAAGTACAAGAGCAACTATTAGTGCAATGAAAGAAAAGTATGGAGAAAAAGACTTATCTGTTATGACAATCGGTCAGGCGGGAGAAAATCTTGTACGCTATGCCGGATTTATGAATGAACACGACCGCTCTGCGGGACGAGGCGGTACAGGAGCTGTTGCCGGATACAAGAACTTAAAGGCAATTGTCATTAAAGCAGAACAAAAAGGAAATATGCCTCAGCCTAAAAATGCTGATGAATATAAAAACGCAAATAAAAAAGCAGTTAAAGCGATCCTTGATGGTGGTTTAACAGCTCCCAATAAGGGCGGTTTATCTGTTTACGGAACAAACGTATTAATGAACCTAATTAATGAAGTAGGTGCCCTTCCTACCAAAAACTCTCAAATTACACAATGGGAACACGCTGAAAAGATTAGTGGAGAGTATGTAAATGAGCATCTTCTTGTAGCGAACAATGCCTGTCACGCCTGCCCAGTTGCCTGTAAAATTGAAGTAGAAGTGAAAGAGGGACCATACAAAACAAGAGTGGAAAGCGTTGAATTTGAATCTGCGTTTGCCCTTGGTTCAAACTGTTTAGTAAGCGATGCGAAAGCTATTTCCTATATGATTGATTTATGTAATGAATATGGTTTAGATACGATTGAACTCGGACATGCCTTTTCTGTTACTATGGAGGCTTCTGAAAAAGAGCTTATTAACGAGAAGCTTGAGTGGGGAGATGCGGACGGTATGATTCGTCTAACAAATGATATTGTCTTCCGCAAAGGAATTGGAGATGTTCTTGCAGAAGGACCTGCACGTGCAGCTGCCCAGTGGAACGCTCCTGAAATTTCAATGTCCGTTAAAGGGCAATCTATTCCTGCTTATGACCCGCGTGGTATTCAAGGTATTGGTCTTGGTTATGCAACAAGCAACCGTGGTGCATGCCACTTACGGGGTTACACCATTGCCAGTGAAATTGCCGGTATTCCAGAACCTACAGACCGTCTAATACCAGAAGGAAAAGGTGAATTATTAAAAGCATTCCAAGATTTACATGCTTTTGGTGACTCAATGGATATTTGTAAATTCTCTTCTTTCTCTGAAAATGCTGAGCATTACGCTGAACAATACAGTGGTATGACGGGCATCCCAATGACTGCGGATGATGTCATGAAGGCAGGAGAACGCATTTACAATTTAGAGCGCTATTATAATAACCTAGCCGGCTTTGACAAACCTGAGGATGATTTCCTTCCTAAGCGTTTTACCGAAGAACCTGCAACGGGTAACAGTCACGGACTTGTCAGCCGTATGGATATCATGCTAAAAGAATACTATGAAGTACGCGGCTGGAAAGACGGTGTCGTAACAGAGGAAAAACTGCGTGAATTAGGGATTGAACCCATTCAATCGGTATAATAGAAAAGGCTTCTGCTGATCAGCAGAAGCCTTTTTCTTCTTTATTTGACACTATAATTCCTAACCGCCAGCTCTAAATGTCTTTTTTCGAAATTTAATAATTAGCTCCTCGAGAATTTCATTATTCTCGGCTTGAAAACGGATATGCACTGCATTTACCTTAAATACAGCTGTAAAGGCAATTTCTTCTTCACTTAATATTTCAGCCTTCCAATTTCCTCCGTTATAGCAAACAGGAAAAGAATGATTGCTCTTTTCCCCGCCTAATTCTTCTAAATACATACCAAGATGGCGTAAGGAAATCCCGCGAAATTCCAGCTCTTTTATATGCATCTTACCCACCTGCCACCGGTGGAAAAAGTGCAAACTGATCAGTCTCGGTTACTTTCGTTTGTAAGTCATCCTCATGAATAATATTTCTGCCATTTATATATACATGTACAAATGGTTTTAATTTTCTCTCTTCTGTAAAAATCTCTTCTTCTAATGGAGGAAACATTAAAATCATTTTCTCTAATACATCAATTACTCTGTCACCATCAGGATGCACTTCTACTGTTACACCACCGCATATCTGACGAAGATTTGCAAACACTTTAACCTGCACGTTGATTCGACTCCTTTTCATTATACTCTGTATTCTAGAGTATAATATTGATGACTAAATTACATCTAGAGATTAAAAAAACTGGCTCACTAAATGAGAGCCAGCTTTCTTTAGTTAACTAGTCGTTGCGCTTCAAGGAGCTGGAAAGTACGGACTTTACGCGGTAGAAATCTTCTAATTTCATCTTCATTATATCCAACCTGCAACCTTTTTTCATCAATAATAATTGGTCTTCTTAGTAAACCAGGATTATCTTTTATCAATTGAAATAAATCATGCAGCGGCATTGTTTCAAGATTCACATCTAACTTTTGAAATGACTTCGAACGAGTTGAAATAATTTCATCAGTCCCATCTTCCGTCATTCGAAGAATTTCTTTAATCTCATTGATAGTTAGTGGCTCTGAAAAAATATTTCTTTCTTTATAAGGAATTTCGTGTTCTTCTAACCATGCTTTGGCTTTCCTGCATGAAGTACAACTTGGTGAAGTATATAACGTAACCATTTTCAATCCACTCCCTTATCATTAGACATACTCTATATATCGTATAAATATTTTGTCGTTATTTTTAAATTCTTAAATTCTTAAATTAAAATTAGTTTAAATAAGTAATTTATATCATTTATTATACACTATTACAGAGTGTTTTGGTATCCTTTTTTTGAAAAAAGAATTTAAATTAATTGAATTATTCAACATTTCATTTCACTGCCACGAGTCTACTATATTTAACGTTTTAGAAAGGAAAAAGTTTCATTTTTTTTCAAAAAGTTTTTGTTTATTTTAGCTGAAATCAACTTAAATAACTTACTATCCATTATTCATACAGCACTTTTCATTCCACTAAAAAATAGTAGTTATTTTCTCAATTATAGTCTTAATACTGAAAACATGCTGATATTCATTTGAAAATAAACAGATAAATATTATAATAATATAATTTTATAAAAAGATAATTCTTCACATAAAACTTTTTAACTTTATTTTTTAACTATTTAAAAGATTTCAATTCAAAAACATAAGATTTTATAATACAATATTAGAAAGGACAATCCCTAAATATTTTTTATATTTCAAAACCCATTCATTGGAGGTTTATTATGATTGCATATTTTGTAGATTTTCTATTAATTGCATTATTAGTTATTGGAATAACTGCTATTAACGGAATTATCACAGATGGTATTGGAAATAAACTTTTTGGCAGAAATAAAAAATCTCAATTCGTTAATCAATCGGCCCGCATTCAAACAGGATGGAAAAATGTTGGAGGAAGTAATAAATAAGAAAAACGATCTCGCTATGAGATCGTTTTTCTTATTTATACTCTTTTTTCCATTCATCATATTCTTTCTCTGAACAATAGACATAATGCTTCGGTCCAACTTCTCGCATTTCTAGTTTCTCATTTGCTGGATACTGATGAACCGCCGGATCATATGCTATCCGCTTACGCGTTCTTTCCGTATCTGGATCCGGTATAGGAATAGCTGACAATAATGATTTTGTATATGGATGCATTGGGTTCCTATATAAATCCTCTGCGCTTGCAAGCTCAACTAGCTTACCAAAATACATTACACCAATACGGTCACTAATATATTTTACCATTGATAAATCATGAGCGATGAAAAGATACGTTAATCCATTTTCGCGCTGCAGCTTCTTCAATAAGTTTACAACCTGAGCCTGAATGGATACATCCAACGCTGAAATAGGCTCATCAGCAATAATAAAATCCGGCTTTACCGCAAGAGCCCTGGCGATACCAATCCGTTGTCTTTGTCCGCCGGAGAATTCATGTGGATAACGGCTTGCATGCTCTTTGTTAAGACCGACTGTTTCAAGCAGCTCATATACTCGTTCCATCCGTTCCTGTTTGTTATTTGCCAAACCATGAATATCAATACCCTCTGCAATAATATCAGCTACCGTCATACGCGGATTTAAGGATGCGTAAGGGTCTTGGAAAATCATTTGCATTTTACGATTAAATTTTTTCAATTCTGCTTTTGATTTTTCCCCATGAACATTTTCTCCATTAAATAATACCTGCCCACCCGTTGCATCATATAAACGAATAATCGAACGGCCTGTTGTTGATTTACCGCAGCCTGATTCCCCCACGAGCCCCAGTGTTTCCCCTTTATAGATATCAAAGGTAACATCATCAACCGCTTTAACCATATTGGGTCTTCCAACATTAAAATATTGTTTCAAGTGCTTTATTTCCAGTAATTTCTCTGCCACCTTATTTCCCCCCCTCAACTAAAATTGGTTGTTCAAATGTGGAGGATAATTTTCGAATGCGCCGTTTTACTGAGGCCGGCGGATCTACCTTTGGCGCCTCTGGATGAAGAAGCCAGGATTTTACAAAATGTGTATTAGATACCTGATATAAAGGCGGTTCTTCTTCGAAATCAATCGCAAGAGCATATTGGTTTCTAGCAGCAAACGCATCTCCCTTTGGAGGATTAGTTAAATCAGGAGGAGTTCCTGGGATTGCTGTAAGTTCTTCCTCCTCATCATTTTCAAGACTTGGCATCGAAGCTAATAATCCCCAGGTATAGGGATGTCTTGGATCATAAAAAATCTCATCAACTGTTCCAGATTCAATAATTTGACCAGCGTACATAACAGCGACGCGATCAGCAACATTTGCCACTACCCCTAAGTCATGAGTGATAAAAATAATGGATGTATTCATTTTATCCTGCAGATCCTTCATCAGCTCTAGAATTTGCGCTTGAATGGTAACATCCAGAGCTGTTGTAGGTTCATCTGCAATTAGTAGCTTCGGATTTGCTGCCAGAGCAATGGCAATCATCGCTCTTTGTCTCATCCCTCCAGAAAATTCATGCGGGTATTGATTCACACGTTTTTCCGGCATCGGAATGCCAACCAGCTTTAAAAGTTCAATGGCTCTAGCCTTGGAGGAATTTTTATCCATATTTTGATGCTTGATTAACACTTCCATGATTTGCTTCCCAATTTTCATCGTTGGGTTTAACGAAGTCATTGGATCCTGGAAAATCATGCTGATTTCTTTCCCACGAATACTTTCCATTTCTTTCTCTGATTTCGATACTATGTCCTGGCCTTCTAACAAGATTTGTCCACCCGTAATTTTCCCTGGCGGCTTTGGAATTAATTGCATTAAAGTTTGTGCTGTTACGCTTTTTCCCGAACCAGATTCACCTACAATGGCTAATGTTTCCCCTTTATACAAATCAAAGGTAACACCGCGAACAGCCTTTACATCTCCCCCATAGGTTTGGAATGAGACGTTTAAATTTTTTACTTCTAATAACTTTTCCATATTCTCACTCCTATTTACGAAGTCGTGGGTCTAGTGCATCTCGTAAACCATCGCCAATGACATTAAACGCAAAAATTGTTAAGCAGATAAACGTTGCTGGGAAGAACAAGCGCCATGGGTAATACCTTAAAGCAGGCAAACCATCAGATGCCATCGTTCCCCAGCTCGCTAAAGGCGGTGTTAACCCTAACCCTAGAAAACTTAAAAAAGCTTCTGTAAATATAGCTGACGGAATGGTAAGCGTCATCGTTACAAGAATGGGTCCCATTGCATTTGGAATGAGATGCTTAGCCATAATTCTTGAAGTTCCTGCCCCAAGTGTACGTGCAGCTAGCACATATTCCTGACCTTTTAACGAAAGGACCTGTCCCCGAACAATCCTTGACATATTTACCCAGCCGGTAATAGACATGGCTAGTATCATTGTACCTACGCTAGATCCTAATACAACCATTAATAAAATAACTAGTAATAGATAGGGAATCCCATATAATACATCAGCAGTACGCATCATAAGTTCGTCCACACGTCCACCTTTAAATCCTGCAATCCCACCCCAGAATACACCGATTGTCAGGTCAATCAACGCTGCCGCAAGACCGATAAAAATAGAAATACGGGCACCTTCCCAAGTACGAGTAAACACATCACGACCTAAATCATCGGTACCAAACCAATGTTCAGAGGAAGGAGACTGATTTTTATTGGATAAATTATTTGTTGCATAGTCATAGCCGGAAATCATTGGACCAAAAATCGCCATAATGATTAATAGAATAAGGATAACCACACCAACCATAGCAAGTTTGTTTTTTCTAAATCGATAAAAAACATCTTTCCAAAAGGAAAGGCTTGGTTTTGATATTTTTTCAGCATCTTCAGATTGCGTTCCAACTACTTTAAAAAGATCTTTCGTCTCCATTTTTATTCTCCCTTCTTCCCGCCAGCTAATTTAATGCGAGGATCAATAAGTCCGTACGCAATATCGACAAGGAGAATACAGACCAGCAGAAGGATACTATAAAAAGCGGTAATTCCCATGATAACGGTATAATCACGATTGGTAATACTCGTTACGAAGTGAGAGCCTAAACCTGGAATTCCAAAAATCTGCTCGATAACAAAGCTTCCTGTAATAATTCCTGCCGAAAGAGGCCCCATATAGGAAATGACAGGCAGCATAGCGTTTCGTATGGCATGTTTTACAGTGATGACTCCCTTACTTAACCCTTTTGATTTTGCAGTTTTAATATAATCATTAGCTAAAACCTCAAGCATGGAAGAACGTGTAAGCCGAGCTATATAGGCCATCGGAGAGGCTGCAAGCGCCAATGCCGGCAAGACGGTGTGCATAGGAGATTCCCATAAAGCAACTGGAAAAATTCCCATTTTTATCGCAAGGACATATTGTAATAGAGTAGCGAGGATAAAGGATGGCATAGAAATACCGAAAACTGCTACAACCATTGCACCATAATCGGCCCACTTATTATGATTTAGTGCAGCAATCACACCTAATAGAACACCAATAGCAACCGCAATAAGAATCGCTTCCATTCCTAATGCAAGTGATACTGGAAACCCATCACTAATTAAATCGTTGACTGTTTGACTTTTATATTTAAAGGAAGGACCGAAATCCCATTTTGCCAACCTTACTACATAATCCCAATATTGAGCATACCATGGTTGATCTAGTCCATAGAAAGCGTTCAAGTTTGCTTCAATTTCAGGAGGCAGCTTTTTCTCTGAAGTAAATGGGTTCCCCGGTGCTAACCGCATTAAGAAGAATGTTGCTGTGATAATTGCCCATAATGAAAGAAGCATATACAGCAATCTTTTCCCAATATATTTAACCAACGTCAAACACCTCCATTATAATTTCTAAAAAGTTAAACTTTTATATCCAATCAGCAACGAAGGTATATGGGGCATAAGCCCATATACCTATCGTCAATAAACTCATATCTTATTCAAAGTATGCCCATTTGAATTGGACATCTCCAAGACCTGAAACAGCTACATCTTTTAAGTTATCTGCCTGAACCCAGTTATTCGTGTAAAAGTAAATTGGAATAACAGGCATTTCATTCATAAAAATCTCTTCAGCTTGTTTTAATAATTCTTGACGCTTTTTCGTATCTGCTTCAGTAGCTGATTGATCTAACAGAGCTTGGAAATCTTTATTTTCCCAGCCAGTATCATTATTTCCGCCAGTTGCAGAATAGTACGATTCAAGGAAGTTAATTGGATCATTAAAATCGCCTAACCAGCCCATCCGAGCAATATTATAATCAAGTGATTGGACTTGCTCGATATATACTTTCCATTCTGCATTATTTAAAGTTACTTCAACACCTAAGTTTTGCTTCCACATATCCTGAATTGCTTGAGCAATTTTTTGATGGCCTTCATCTGTATTATAAGAAAGAGCTACAGGAGGAAGCTCAGAAACATCCTTATATCCTAATTCTTCCAAACCCTTTTGCAAGTATTCTTTTGCCTTTTTAACATCATTATCTTTGAAATAACCTTTTTCATTTTCAGGGAACATGGTCGGCGGAACGATAGCCATTGCTGGCAGCTGCCCACCTTGTGTGACGTTATCAATAAGCTCCTGACGATTAATAGCTAACGCGAATGCTTTACGAATATTTGCATTAGTAAAAGGCTCAACTGTTGTGTTTAGTTTGTAATTGTAAATACCAGCAATTGATTCTGTATGAAGTCTTCCTTCATCTTTAAGGGCTGGAAGTGCATCCTGCGGTAGATTTCCTGTTGGCATTCCTGCCCAATCCAACTCACCGCTATCAAACATAGATAATTCTGTATTTGGATCATTCACCATAATCATTGTAATGGTATTTAACTTAACCGTTTCTGCATCCCAATAATCCTCGTTCTTTTCAAGAACAATTTTATCGCTGTGTGACCATTCAGCCAGTTTGAACGGTCCATTCGTTGTATAATTATCACCAGCATCATTTGCCCAGTCTGGTTTAGCCTCAGCAACTTTGCTGTTAACTGGCAGGTACGTATAGAAAGCTGTAAGTTCTAAGAAAAATGGAGTTGGATTCGCAAGCTTCACTTCCAAAGTTTTGTCATCAAGCGCTTTTACACCAACTGCATCAGCAGTTCCTGTACCTTCATTGAAAGCTTGTCCACCCTCCAGGTAATAAAGCTGATATGAATATGGCGACGCGTTCGCAGGATCTAATGCCCATTTCCAAGCATATTCAAAATCCTTCGCTGTTACAGGGTCGCCATTTGTCCACTTAGCATCACGAAGTGTAAACGTGTATGTTTTCTGATCTTCTGAGATTTGTACGTCTTCGGCTGCTGCCAATTCTGCTTTTCCTTCAAGATTAATACGTGATAGACCTTCAAATACTTGACGAAGAACTGTACCTGAGGTTGAATCTTCAGCTAAACCAGGATTTAACGTTGGCGGTTCTGTATTAATATTTACTCGGAGATCTTGTGCTGCTTCTTTTCCCCCATCTTTACTGCCGTCTGCATTATCCTTGCCTCCTGCACAAGCAGTTAAGAACATACTTAGAACCAGCAGCATACTTAAAAAAAGTAGTTTTCTTTTCTTCATGTTGTTCCCTCCTAAATAATTAACAACTACCTTGATTCACCTACTAAAAACAACTGCCATATACGGTATAATTCAAAACAATTTATCTGAAATAATTTTATACTCTTATTTTCTTTATATATCTTTTTCATTTTTGTTTTATATCATTCACTTATAGAATAAATTGTTAATGTTAATGTCATATTCATCTTTTGTCTAAACTTGATTTTTCCCTCCAATTACGCTATTTTATTAAGTAAGTATACATATTTATCAGTTTATATTTACGGCTTTGACAAAGATTAGTACACTATTTGGAAGGTTTTTAGAGAGTTTACGGATCGCATAAACAATCAACCCTAGTAGTGGATTGATTTTTGAGCTTGCGTGTGGAAACGCTTTACAATGTTCGGATTGCACTTCGACGTTCATCTCACGTTATCGGGACTTCTCCGTTACAAAGGAGAAAAAAAGTGACTCAAAACTTGAGTAATTAGGGTGGCAGCGCGGACCATTCGTCCCTATTGATAATAGGGACGAATGGTCTTTTTTAAGCAATCATTGTAAGGAGAATAACAACACGACACTTAAAGTAAACGAAATTGCCATTATATCAGCTGGATAAAACTTATTAACCATTTATTATTAGAGGAGGATTCAGTCATGAAAACCATTTTTTCCGGTATTCAGCCAAGCGGTACAATCACACTTGGAAATTATATCGGGGCTTTAAAACAATTTGTAGAACTTCAAGAAGAGTATAACTGTTATTTTTGTATCGTTGATCAACATGCCATCACGGTACCGCAGGATCCGCTCGTATTACGTAAAAATATACGTTCACTAGCTGCACTATATCTAGCTGTCGGTCTTAATCCTGAAAAGGCAACATTATTTATCCAATCTGAAGTTCCTGCACATGCACAGGCAGCTTGGATGATGCAGTGTATTTCCTATATTGGCGAACTTGAACGTATGACACAATTTAAAGATAAGTCAGCCGGAAAAGAAGCTGTTTCTGCTGCATTGCTAACATATCCGCCGCTTATGGTGGCAGATATTTTATTATATAGTGCAGATTTAGTTCCTGTTGGTGAGGATCAAAAACAGCATCTAGAGCTGACACGCGATTTAGCTGAGCGATTTAATAAAAAATACAATGATATTTTCACTATACCTGAAGTCCGAATTCCAAAGGTTGGAGCTCGTATTATGTCCTTACAGGACCCAACCAAAAAAATGAGCAAATCAGATCCTAATCAAAAAGCATTTATTTCCTTACTAGACGACGCAAAAAAAATTGAAAAGAAAATCAAAAGTGCTGTTACCGATTCGGACGGTATTGTTCGTTATGATGTCGAAAATAAACCAGGCGTCTCCAATCTGCTCTCGATTTATTCCATTTTTTCTGGAAAAACAATTGCTGAGATTGAGTCAACTTATGAAGGTAAAGGGTATGGAGATTTCAAAGGAGATCTGGCAAAAGTCGTTATTGAGGCACTTAGTCCTATTCAACAAAAATATCATGATTTAATGGAATCATCTGAGTTAGACGATATCCTTGATAAAGGTGCTGAAAAAGCTAATCAAACGGCAAGTAAAATGCTGAAAAAGATGGAAAATGCAATGGGTCTAGGGAGAAAACGCAGAAGATAATTGATTTGAAGATATGAAAAAGGAGCTGAAATGAGTCAGCTCCTTTTAATTCACTTTATGGCCTTGTTCCATATCCCATAATTTCTCAAAAAATGGTTGTCCCTTTATGATATTCTCACAAAAGTGTTCATGTTTTGCTGTCCAGCCAAATTTAGATTGTTCATACAATTGTTCCCATGCTTCATCGAACTCAAGATCTTGAATGGCTTGATACAAATCAGGTCTCCACTCCGTATACCAATAACGGACTTCAGCTACATTTTTTGAAGTATACAGCTGGTCCAACGCCATAAATAATAGCTGCTTCAGCTGTCTTTCCTTCCTAGTAAGCCCTTTCATAAGTTCTGGCTGCGGTGAAAGGATATGAAATTCCTTCATTTGCGTTGGAGTTGGAGTAAAATCAAAATGCATGACTTCACTCGTTTCCAACATTTCAAAAGCCAATTGCTCCTGCCTTGGAATTAGCCTGCTTTTCCGAATGGGGATACTGTAACCAATCGTATCGACAGCTAAAATACCTACTCCATCCGAAACAACAAAACAATAATCAAGCTGACAACGCTCATGGTTTTTTCGCAAAAATGCTTTTTGATAAATTTCATCCAATAATTGCTGTGGTAATTCTGCCATGTCATTTTCAATGTAGTTATAAAGAACAGGGTCTATTTTTAATAAAGGGACTTGATCGAGTAATTCAACGCTGTCATCTTTGCGCCACTCATGAAAATGACAAACATTATAGCCATTTTCTTCCCCTTCAAACCAGTTAACCCAAACATCATGAAGATACATCATTTATTAACCCCTCACTTCAACTAACTGTTTGTCATTCAGTATAGGCAGATAGAAGTTAAATTATTCCTGAAACTACATATTACAGCCATTTTTTGTTCATTTTGGAATCAAGTTAATCCAATAATTCTTCTGACTTTATTGAAAAGGTATCATGTATTGAATAACGCCTCTTTTTACTTGCATTTTCAATAAGCCAATGCCCCAAGGCATATCCAAGTAAATGCGGGTACCTTCCCTTTCCAAAAAGAATAGCGTCATGAATGGGATCCATTCTTTTTGATTGCAGGTGTTTTTTTACATCTTTTTCCCAATAATAGTGAAGCTCTTCATCACTGTAACAGGTGACCCAATTCGATTTATAAGCCTCACCACAATATTTCGTAACCGCATATTCGGCAAGTCCCTCCATTATAAGGGAATCAAGCAAGGTATAATCTTGAATAGGTTTACTTGATTTATTAAGCCGACAGACATGATGATATTCATGAACCATCAATGCTTCAAGCGCCTTATCTTCTTTATGAAAAGAAGAGAGAAAGAGAAACATCCCGTCTTTAAAGGATACTCCCCCTTGCATATCGCTTATTGGATATCTTTTTTTGCCAAAAGGAAAGATATAAACAGAAACATCAGGTCCATTCCACTTCTTCTGATAGCGGGCCAAAATCTTTTCTGCCTGCTTCCAAATATTTAGTTTTATTAATTCATGATAGATTTCTTCATTCATTCGATTAGGCCGGTACATTCCAAAGAATAATAAATATTGATAAATTTCTGATTCACTTTTTTCCTTAAAGGACGGTCGCAGTTGAGTGCAAATTTTTAATGGATTAAAAAAATGATTTTTCAGCCATTCATCTGTTCTTTCAATCCCCATAATAGTCATCCTCCCTACCTCAATATATGAAAGAAGGATTATTTGGTTAGTCTGGGCAGTAATTGGTATGATAAAAGCCGCATCTTCTAAGGTAGATGCGGCTTTTATCAGTAGAATGTACCCTTTTAATTATTCATATTTTTTAAAAACAATCGTAGCATTATGTCCGCCAAAACCTAGCGAATTACTTAATACGGCTTTCACTTCCTGCTTTCTTGCTTCATTTGGAACATAATCTAAATCACATTCCGGATCTGGTGTTTGATAATTAATAGTAGGCGGAATAATACCGTCCTTGATTGTTAGGGCAGAAATAATCGCCTCTATTCCACCAGCGGCTCCTAATAAATGACCTGTCATCGATTTAGTAGAGCTTATCGCAAGTTTTCTGGCATGGTCACTAAAGACTTCTTTAATTGCTGCTGTTTCAAATTTATCATTGTAGGCCGTACTTGTTCCATGCGCATTGATATAATCAATATCCTCTGGTTTTAAGCCAGCATCATTGATGGCCATTTTCATTGCGCGAGCACCGCCTTCTCCTGCAGGTGCCGGCGCAGTAATATGATAAGCATCTGCAGTAGCACCATAACCAACAATTTCTGCATAAATATGGGCGCCTCGCGCTAATGCATGTTCTAACTCTTCCAATACCATAATGCCCGCCCCTTCACCAAGGATAAAACCGTCTCTGTCTAAATCAAACGGGCGGCAAGCTGTTTTAGGATCTGGATTTGTACTAAGTGCAGTATTGGCGCAAAAACCTGCTACTGACATATTTGTAATCGGTGCTTCAGCACCACCGGTAACCATGGCAATCGCATCGCCGCGCTGAATAACTTTAAACGCATCACCAATTGAATTTGTTCCTGTTGCACAAGCAGTTACTGTACAAGAATTAAACCCCCTTGCTCTAAGGGTAATGGAAACTTGCCCAGAAGCCATATCAGGAATTAACATCGGTACAAAGAAAGGACTAACTCTTCGATAGCCTTTATTGAGAAAGTTCTGGTATTGATTCTCAAATGTTTCCATTCCACCAATTCCAGACCCAATCCAAACTCCAATTCTGTCAGAATTTTCTTCATTAATATCAAGACCCGCATCCTTAACTGCCATAAGTGAAGCAGCTACAGCATATTGAGTAAATCGATCCATTTTACGGGCATCTTTCTTGTCAATAAAATCACCAGGTTCAAAATCCTTAACCTCTGCTGCTACTTTCGCTGGAAAGTCATCAGCATTTACTCTTGTTAATGGACCAATTCCACTAACCCCTGCAATTAGATTATTCCATGTCGTTTCTACATCATTACCAAGCGGCGTTACAGCACCAATTCCCGTAACAACGACTCTACGTTTTTCCATTATAAAAACAACTCCTTTGCTATACTATTTATTTGCATTCATCTATTCCTAAATATCAATTATTTACCCCAACGTAAAGCAATGGCACCCCAGGTTAATCCTCCGCCGAAGCCAACCATTACGATAATATCATCATCCTTAATTTTCCCTGCTTCAAACTCCTCAGCCATGGCAATGGGTATAGATGCTGAAGATGTATTGCCATATTTTTTGATTGTTTTTGACATTTTCTCATCAGGAAGTCCTAAGCGTTGTCTGGATGCTTCCATGATACGGATATTTGCTTGATGTGGAATGAGAAAATCAACGTCTTCTTTATTAAGACCAGCTTTTTCAATCACATTAACAGAACTGTCAGCCATTTGACGAACAGCAAATTTGAATACTTCGCGACCATTCATGATAATGAACTCGTCCTGGTATAAATGCTTTGCACCCGTTCCATCAGCGCCAAGTTCAAAAGATAGTATTCCTCTTCCTTCCGAAACACGTCCCATTACAACAGCTCCTGCACCGTCTCCGAACAGCACCGCTGTATTACGATCACTCCAGTCTGTGATCTTGGATAACTTTTCCGCACCCACAACTAGTACATACTTATATGAATCACTTTCAATAAACTGCTTTGCAGTAATCACTCCATACATAAACCCAGCACATGCTGCACTTAAGTCCATTGCAGCAGCATTTTTCGCACCAAGACGTTCCTGCAGCATACATGATACAGTAGGAAATGGACGATCTGGTGTAACGGTTGCCACTAATATTAATCCAATTTCTTCAGCGGAAATGTTGGCATTTTTCAACGCTTCCACAGCAGCTTCATAAGCTAAATCTGAAGTATCTGTATCATCGCTAGCAATTCTGCGCTCCTCTATACCTGTCCTAGTTCTAATCCATTCATCATTTGTATCTACAATTTTTTCTAAATCATGATTTGTTAATACCTTTTCAGGCAGTGCTTTGCCTATACCTAATATTCCTGCATTCATTTTGTCCACTCCTTAAACTCCTGAGTTCTTTTATCGTATAAACGAAATATAAATACACTATCATTATTATCAAATATTATGACTTGGTACTAATTTTAACCTATAATATGGATATTCCGCAACAGTATATGTGATATTTAATTGATACTTCTTATATATGGAATATCCAAAAGTCCATTCCATTCTTCTTTTTTTTCATATTTTATACTATGGGTTAATTAAAGCAGCAAAAGGAATCTTTATTACTAAATAGAAAAAGGAGGGTTTGGAATGAACCATGAAGAACAAAAAAAAACTCATGATATGGAGCAAGATCCATTTACAAGATTTTTGTTTGGAGAAAGGAGAAACAATCATTTCCAACAAGACGAGGTACAGAACAGGAATCACTCTGCTTCCAAAGATGAAAATCAGTTAAATGAGTTATTATCAAATGTAAATGTAGAGGATTTAATGAAAAATATTGATACAATCATGAACAGTGCTTCTCAGTTTAAACCATTACTGACTAAGCTAGGTCCTTTAATTAATAAATGGATTAAATAAGAGGAATAGGCTGATTCCTTTATATACGGGGATCAGCCTATTCCTGCTTTTTTATTTGTTTCCATTTTGCCAAGTGTTTCTTCTGTATGTCTATTCCTTCTGAGATGATTGTACCGTCAATATCCACTATCATTACATCCTGACAATTCTTTACTTCTTCACTAGACCTCTCAATAGCTGTATTTTTTAATAGTAAGGAAGCTGCTTTTTTCCAATGATTATCGATCGTGCTTTTCAAAAGGATTTTCTGTTTCTTCTTTTCCTCCACATGTCCTATTATGTAATCAATAGCATCACTGATGAAAAGGGCATCATTTATCCATTCACGTTCATCAATATTTACAGGCTTATCAGGATTATGGATTGCTTGCTGAAATGTAAAATGAAGCGGCTGCCACGGTCCGTAGATTGTCGGTAAATAATAAATCTGTAAATGATCTTGGCATTTCATTAACTGTATAGGGAATTCCTGAACAGATTTTTCATTACACATTTGAATTGGAAATATGAATATATAATGAACGTTTATATGATCAATCAATTGTTTTAAGATTGCTTTCATTTCGCTTTCTTTATAGTTCCTATAATAACTGTAATAATCAATAAAAAAGAAGGTGTTATCTGAAAATGTCTGTTTCTGCTCGAAGAAAGTCTCATCCTTTTCAATAAAATTACTGTTTCTTCCCACACTAAAACGCATTTCTTCTAAATATTCGTCATTACTTAATGAAGGTAGATGTATACCTATTACTTCAATCCCTTTTTCAAGTAACGAAAGACATAGATGAAACCCAATAAACTCATAGGTCCCTAAAATCACAGCCCTGTCCATATCAATATGCCTCCCTGTAACATTAAATCTTACCTCATCTTATGCACAGGGAGGGCCAATAATATCTAAACGCAATAAAGAATAAAGAGATTTAATCTATAATGGGACTCTTTTTAAAACATTCAAAGAAAAAGCCAAATTGTTCTACAGTATTTTTTCATGACTTTTAAAAAAATGAATAATTTGATTATCCATTTGCTGTCTTTTTTCCGGAAGCATAAAGCATAAAGAAACAGGGACTTTTTCTTCCTCCCATTTCACCGATAATTGATTGAGGATATAGGATTGTTTATATGCTCGGCTATCTGCTAAAATATGAACAATTTTCATTGGAGATTTAGTACTTAAAGATGGTGAAGGTGCGTCAACCTGCGCAAGCTCTTCAACAATTCTTTCAGTATCATATTCGTAGGAAACGGAGAGTTCATGAACTAATTTTTTATAAAAGAACTTACGATCCTTTTCTAATTCTAGGTGCTGCTGTAATGACAAAATGGGATTAATTAGAACAACGGAACGTACGGATTCCTCTAGTTCATTTAGTAATTTTAAAGCAACAAGCGCCCCCATTCCTTCTGCAATAATATGGATTTTTGAATTTAATATTTCCGAACGCATCATATGTTCATATAGTCGCTTTGCCAATTTTACTGCTTTACCGCTACCCCAATTCCTTCCATATAAATTACTATAGAATAATGTGTATCCTGCATTCTGCAGAGACTTTAACAGATTGTACTTTCCTTCATTTTGTAACCAATAGCTCGTATGTTCATCAACAAAATGCCTTTCATCCCCTATGATAAGGATACCGAAACCTTGTGGTCTTTCAGGATAGTGAATAATATTCCATTCGGTATCCAATTGAAAGTTCCGGATCTCCATTTCATTTCTCCCCTTCACGTAAATTTACATAAATATCTGAACACGTATTTCCGCCATACTTTTCCAAAACTTTTTTTATTTTTATGCTCTTATTATTACTTTATGTAAATAAACAAAAAATGAATGGGAATCCGCCTAGTTTGTACTATTTGATTTGAATCTGGAGAAAGCTATAACTGCAACTTCAGAAATAAAGAATTCTTTATTATTTGACAACAATATGCTAAGATAGATAAAGATATTAAAGGGTTAGAGGTGAATTCTGTGCGTTATTTTTGGACATTATTCTGGACTGTTCTTCTTATGGAAATGATTACATACGTAGTAAGTTCTATGCTGGGCTCTGAGTTTAAAGTTGAAACAGGTGCTATTTTAGGAGTTGTTGCAACTATTTTACTATTCATTATTCCGGCAATTCTTCCAGATACACCATCTGGACATGACGGAGCTCATTAATCACTTTCAGAAAAAGACTTTTAGGAAAATAGAGGCTGACTTAAAGAAGTCAGCCTTTTTTCTTGTTGTTTTTGAATAATGGGTTATTTCCTACGCAATATCAAAACCGATATCATTATTTGCTACAATAATTGTGACCTCTTTATTTTCTCGAATCTCGCCAGCTATTATAGCACGTGCTAACTTTGTCTCAACATTTCTTTGAATGAACCGTTTTAATGGCCGAGCTCCATACACTGGATCAAAGCCATTTTCTGCAATATATTCTTTTGCGTCATTGTTTATACGTAATCTTATTTGCTGCTCAGATAGTCTCAGTTGCAGTTCTTTAATAAGCTTTCCAACAATTTCTTTAATATTTTGCAGCGTCAGTGGTTTAAATAGAATAATTTCATCCACCCGATTCAAAAATTCAGGCCGGAAATGACTTCTAAGCTGTCCCATCACAAGGTTGCGTGTTTCTTCTCGAATATCTTCCTCCCCTTTATGCTGATCAAGCAGAAAATGGGAACCAATATTTGATGTCATAATGATTACCGTATTCTTACAATCGATTGTCCTTCCTTGTGAATCTGTAATTCTGCCATCATCAAGCATTTGCAATAGAATATTGAAAACTTCCGGGTGGGCTTTTTCAATTTCATCTAAAAGGATAACCGAATAGGGTCTTCTTCTAACGGCTTCAGTCAGTTGACCACCTTCCTCATACCCTACATAGCCCGGCGGTGCCCCAATAAGTCGTGAAACCGAATGCTTTTCCATATACTCAGACATATCAATACGAATAATCTGTTCTTCGCTGTCAAACAGGTTTTGGGCTAATGCCTTGGCAAGCTCCGTTTTCCCTACTCCTGTTGGTCCAAGGAAAATAAATGAACCAATTGGACGCTTTGGATCCTTAATTCCAGCTCTTGCCCTTAAAACAGCATCGGATACAAGCTCAACAGCCTCATTTTGGCCAATGACCCTTTCATGAAGAATACTTTGCAGCCTTAGAAGTTTTTCCCTCTCCCCTTCTACCAGTTTGGTAATCGGGATCCCTGTCCACCGAGCGACAATACCGGCAATCTCGTCTTCTGTCACTTCTTCTCTTAACAGCCTGTCTCCTTGCTTAGTATCCACTTCGGCTTCTATTTGCTTTAGTTCTTTTTCCAGTGCAGGAATTTTTCCGTGTCTAAGCTCAGCTGCCTTATTTAAATCGTACTCATTCTCCGCATTTTCTAGTTCACGTCTTAATTTCTCCAATAACTCCCTTTTTTCCTGCACCTTTTGAATACTTTCCTTTTCAAGTTGCCATTTGGCTCTCATGGCATCAGCTTGCTCACGAAAATTAGCTAATTCTTTTTGTAGAGAAAATAGTCTTTCCTTACTTGCCTCATCACTTTCCTTTGCTAGAGCTGCCTCTTCAATTTCAAGCTGCATGACTCTTCTTGTCACTTCATCTAGTTCAGAAGGCATTGAATCAATTTCGGTCCGTATCATCGCACAAGCTTCATCAATTAAGTCGATTGCTTTATCTGGTAAAAATCGATCGGAAATATAACGGTCTGAAAGAGTGGCAGCTGCAACGATGGCCCGATCATGAATATTAACGCCATGATGAACCTCAAATCTTTCTTTTAATCCCCGTAATATAGAAATGGTATCCTCAATATCCGGCTCTTCGACAAGCACCTGTTGGAATCTGCGCTCCAATGCAGGATCTTTTTCGATGTATTTTCGGTATTCATCAAGGGTTGTTGCACCTATACAATGAAGTTCACCTCTTGCTAACATCGGCTTTAGCATATTCCCTGCATCCATTGCACCCTCAGATTTCCCTGCACCAACAATCGTGTGAATTTCATCAATAAATAACAGAATTTGACCATCACTTTTTTTCACTTCATTTAATACGGCCTTTAACCGTTCCTCAAATTCACCGCGAAATTTAGCACCTGCAATGAGTGAGCTCATATCCAATGAAAAGATTGTCTTATCCTTTAATCCTTCTGGTACATCTTTACGGACAATTCGCTGTGCAAGCCCTTCAACAATTGCCGTTTTACCAACCCCCGGTTCCCCAATTAAAACAGGATTATTTTTTGTTTTTCTAGATAAAATTCGAATCACATGCCGGATTTCACTGTCTCTGCCAATAACTGGATCAACTTTCCCTGACCTTACTGCCTCTACTAAATCTCGTCCATATTTTTTTAACGCCTCGTATGTTCCTTCTGGATTTTGCGATGTCACCCTTTGATTCCCCCTAATCTCCTTAATGATAAGTAACAAAGATTTTAAATCGATTCCTTTATCTTTATAATATTTTCCGATTTCAGACGGCAGTGAAACAGCCGCAACAATAATATGCTCAACAGATAGAAAGTCATCATGGAATTGCTTCATATATCTTTCAGCTTCCGCCAGTACCCGCTGCAGCTGATTTGTAATATATAGTTTGCCCTGCTCAACACCACTGCCAGAAACACGCGGCTTTTTTAATAGGAATTTCTGCAAATCTCTTTTTACTGTCTCGGTCTTCACATTTGTTTTCTCAAATATTGAATGAATAAGGTTGGTATCATCTTCAAGCAATGCAAGGAATAAATGAACCTCATCTACTTCCTGATGCTCTTCTCTGACAGCAATGGTTTGGGCGCCCATCATTGCTTTTTGTAACTTTTCAGTCATTTGATTCATGTCCATTTTTCTTCGCCTCCATTTGACCTTTTTTGACCTTTATTTTATTATACCCCTCTTTTTTTAAAAATAAAAGTACATCGCGATTCATAAACACATGAAAAGACCATCCTTTTTGGATGGTCTTTTCATGTGTTTATGGTTTTCGTGCATATGTCCAGACACGGTTATGATTTGAGTTTTCTGGAAAAGCGTCTCCAGCCTTCAGTTTCAACCTCTTTGGATTAACTACTGTGCTTCCTGTTTCACCAATTTCTATATAAATACCGTTGTTCGGCGCCTTTTGTCCAGCACGAAACTGACGATTTTGGCCCATTACAATCCCTCCTTATCCTTGAATCCTTCTTATTATGGCTGTTTTAAAAAGGAATCATATATGGAAAGAAAAGGGCATTGTAACAAAGAGAGATGTTCGTTAGCAGACCTTACTTAAGCAGTTCTACTAACAATGCTTTTTGAGCATGGAGTCTGTTGCCCGCTTCTTGGAAAACCGCAGATTGACTGCCATCAATTACACCAGCCGTTACTTCTTCCCCGCGATGTGCAGGTAAGCAGTGAAGGAAGATGTAATCATCTTTCGCATGCTTAACAAGTTCTTCGTTTACTTGGTAAGTTGGTGCAAAGGCTTTTAAACGGATTTCATTTTCAGCTTCTTGACCCATGCTGGTCCATACATCTGTATAAACAACATCAGCATCTTTGACCGCTTCAATAGGATCTGCAGTAACGACAATCTTTGCGCCTGATTCCTTAGCGAATTCAAGAGCCATGTTAACCACTTTTTCTTCTGGTTTATAACCATCAGGACAAGCAACTGAGAAGTCCATACCTACTTTTGCAGCCCCAATCATTAAGGAGTGAACCATATTATTTCCGTCACCAATATAGGCCATTTTTAACCCTTTTAGCTCACCTTTTATTTCCATAATCGTCAATAAGTCAGCTAGTACCTGGCATGGATGGAATAAATCCGTTAGACCATTAATAACTGGAATGGAAGCATATTTAGCTAACTCTTCTACTTTTTCATGCTCAAATGTACGAATCATAATACCATCTAAATACTGCGATAATACTTGAGCTGTATCAGAAATAGGCTCGCCTCTTCCTATTTGCAAATCATTGCTGCTTAAAAATAAAGCATTGCCGCCTAACTGGTACATTCCTGCTTCAAAAGAAACACGGGTTCTTGTTGATGATTTTTCAAAAATCATACCTAACGTTTTTCCCTTTAAAGGAGTATAGCTTTCTCCAGATAAGTGTAACTCTTTTATTTTCTTCGCTTTTTCTAAAAGACCTAGGATTTCGCTAGGAGAAAAATCAGCTAATGCTAAGAAGTCTTTTCCTTTTAAATTTAAGTCTTGTTCTAAAACTGATAGATCTGATTTCATACTGCGCTCACGTCCTCTGTAGTCATATTGTGCCATTCCTCAATTGAATGAACCGTAAAATCTTTGATGGTTAAGCCTAACAAGAAAGCCTCGAGACTTTCTTTTTCCGTAAACGTAATCACACGGTTTCTTGTTGCAATGGAACGGAGCAGTTTGTCTTCATCTAGACCGCTTGGGTTATAGTACGCAACTGTTTTTGCATCCTTTAACACAGTTTCAGCATCTTTTTCTAAGACAATGGTAACATCCGATTGCTCTGCAAGACTGGTAATATTATCTAATTCCGAAAGAGTACTTACAACTATCACATTTCCAGACTTTTTCTGCAATGAAACATGAAAGGCCTTACGCAATGCTTCTGAAAGACTTGAACCAATTGAAATCCCTTCACCTGTTGAGCGCATTTCAGGACTTACTTTTGAATCGAGTCCATTTAATGCATAAAAAGAGTATACTGGGTACTTTACGCAAACATACGGAACATCTGTGAACTCTTTTGTATCTTTAGCCGATAGTGTGTATGTCCCAAGCAATACTTTTGTTGCCAATTGCACGAGTGGTACACCTGTAACTTTACTTACAATTGGAACGGTACGGCTGGCGCGCGGATTTACTTCAAGAAGATATACTTGATCTCCGTCAACGATATATTGAATATTCATTAAACCCTTATAGCCAAGCTTTTGTACGATTTTTTCGGCATAGTCTCTCATTTTTGTTTTGGCCGTTTTGGTCAATGTTTGAGCTGGTAAAATAGAAAGACTATCCCCGGAATGAACACCCGTTTTTTCAATATGCTCCATCATAGCTGGAACACAAATGTTTTTTCCGTCTGCTACAAGATCAAGCTCTGCTTCATATGCCTGCATAAATTGATCAACAAGAACTGGATATGGAATATCTCCCTTGGCAAGATAGGAATCAAGCTCCTGCCCATTATTGATACGCTCCATGCCTTTTCCGCCAATGACATATGATGGTCTAATTAGTACAGGATAACCGATTTTTTCTACAAGGCTTGTAATCTGTTCAGAATTATAGGCGATATCGCCCTGGATATGTGGAATATCCAACTCATCCAATAACTTATAGAATAAATCACGGTCCTCAAGAACATCAATCGTATTTGAATTAGTACCAAGGATGGTAACACCATTGTCCTCTAATTGTTTGGCTAGGTTTAAGGCTGTTTGGCCTCCTAACTGAACAATGACTTCAGAGATGCCTTCACTTTCAATGACATTTAATACTGTCTCTAAAATTAATGGTTCAAAATACAGACGGTCAGCAGTTGCAAAATCTGTACTTACTGTTTCTGGATTATTGTTAATTAATATCGTTTCAACATTCTCCTGCTTTAAAGCTAGTACACCATGGACAGAGCAATAATCAAATTCAATTCCCTGCCCAATTCTAATCGGACCGCTTCCGATAATAGCTACCTTTCTCTTGCTGCTTGGAACCTGCTCATTTTCACCGAAATAACTAGAATAGAAATAGTTTGACTTTGCTTCAAACTCAGCAGCGCAAGTATCAACCATTTTATAAACAGGAAGAATGCCTAACTGCTTTCTTTTTTCTCGAACTTCTTGTTCGGCTGCACCCCAAACACTAGCGATATAATGATCACTAAAGCCTCTTTCCTTCCACACTTGAAGAGCTTCTTTTGTTACTGTTTGAAGCGAAGAACCGGCAATTTCTTTCTCCATCTCAATCATCTTTTCAAAGCCTGTAAGGAAGAATAAATCAATTCCCGTCTTTTCATGCAGCTCAGTAATTGAAGTTCCTCTTCTTAATAGCTCCAGTAAAATGAAAAAGCGCTGATCCGTTTGCTCAAGCAGGGCACTTTGCAGTTCAGCTAATTCTAATTGCTCTAATGAAGGAAGCTTTAGATCGTTTACATTGATTTCCAATGAATGAATCGCTTTTAATAAAGCTCTTTCTAAGTTACGATCAATCCCCATCACTTCTCCGGTTGCTTTCATCTGCGTACCTAATTTTCTTTCTAGTGAAGGAAACTTATCAAAAGGCCATTTTGGAATTTTTGCTACTACATAATCTAGTGCTGGTTCAAAGCTGGCAAATGTATCGCCTGTTACAGGATTTATAATTTCATTTAGTAAATACCCAGTTGACAATTTGGCCGCCATGCGGGCAATTGGATAGCCCGTTGCTTTAGATGCCAATGCTGAAGAGCGGCTTACCCGTGGATTTACTTCAATTAAATAATAGTTCTTACTTTTTGGATCAAGGGCAAATTGAATATTACAGCCCCCAATGATTTCCAAAGCGGAAATAATCTTAATCGATGCTGCACGAAGCATTTGATATTCTTCATCAGTAAGGGTTTGTGACGGAGCCACAACAATAGAGTCCCCTGTATGAATCCCAACAGGGTCAATATTTTCCATATTACAAATCGTAATACAAGTATTGTTTGCATCTCTCATGACTTCATATTCGATTTCCTTAAAACCGGCAATGCTCTTCTCAATTAAACATTGATGGATAGCACTTTCCTTCAATCCGCCTGATACCAATTTTGTCAGTTCATCCATTGAATCAGCTATGCCACCGCCAGTTCCACCCAAAGTATAGGCAGGGCGAACGATGATCGGAAATCCAATTTGTTCCGCAAAGGCAACCGCTTCCTGTAATTCATGTACGATTGTACTTTCTGGTACAGGTTCATTTAATTCATGCATCAGCTTTCTAAATGCTTCACGGTCTTCTCCCTTTTTAATGGATTCAATTGAACTGCCGAGCAGCTTCACTCCGTATTTTTCTAATACTCCAGTTTCGTGCAGCTGAAAAGCCAAATTTAAGCCTGTTTGACCGCCAAGTGTAGCAAGGAGTCCATCCGGCTTCTCTTTAGCAATAATTTTCTCCACTACATCGACTGACAGGGGTTCAAAATAAATTCGGTCAGCAAAACTATGGTCAGTCATGATTGTAGCTGGATTATCATTTACTAAAATAACCTCATAGCCGTCTTCCTTTAACGCCATACAGGCTTGCGTTCCAGCATAGTCAAACTCGGCTGCCTGACCAATAACAATTGGTCCTGAGCCTATTACAAGTATGGAATGGATCGTTGTGTCTTTAGGCATATGCAAATACTCTCCCATTGTTCGCTTTTACTGTTTCAATAAATTCATCAAAAATATATTCACTTTCTGCAGGACCAGGGTTCGCTTCCGGATGGAATTGAACGGTTTGTAAAGGGTACTTTTCATGTTGCAAGCCCTCAACTGACTGATCGTGCAGGTTTGTAAACCGTAATGTAAGTCCCGTATCTTTGATTGAATGTGTATCAACTACATAACTATGATTTTGCGATGACATAAATACTTTTCCTGTTACCGAATCTACAACAGGGTGGTTAGCTCCACGATGACCAAAAGCTAATTTATTAGTGTTTGCACCAAGTGCTAAAGCTGCTAATTGATGCCCTAGGCAAATTCCTAATGTAGGGTAATGTGTAATCAGCTTCTTAACTGTTGGTAAAACAGACTGCAGGTCTTTTGGGTCCCCCGGTCCATTTGAAAGCAATACTCCATCTGGTTTTAACTTTTTTACTTCCTCAAAAGAAGTATTATACGGGACGACAGTAACAGCACATCCGCGTTTGACTAATGATTTTACAATGGATTTTTTTGTACCAAAATCCATTAGTACAATATGCTGGTCTCCGCTTCCATGTTGTTCAGGCGTAAAGACTGTTACTTTACTAACCTTATGATTCTCTGGTAGCGTCATATCTTGTTCTATCTTGTTTTCTGAGCTCGATAGAACCGCCGGCATCGTACCCAAACTGCGAATCTTTTTAACTACTGCTCTCGTATCAATGGATCCGAGCATTGGGATTCCCCATTTTTCTAAATACTCAATTAGTGAATATTGTGCTTCGTAATGAAAGGCTGTCTGCTTTGCCTCATATACGATTACACCTGCTACATGAGGCTTTTTACTTTCGAAATTTGCTTCATTAATTCCATAGTTGCCAATTAACGGATAAGTAAAAACAATAATTTGATCTTTATAAGATGGATCAGTCAATACTTCCTGATATCCTGTCATTCCGGTAAAAAATACAATTTCCCCTTTTATCCCATCAGCGGGTGCACTTGTTAACCATTGTCCCTGAAAGCATTCCCCGCTGTTTAACTGTAAATATCCTGTCATCTCGCACACCCCATGATATTTTTGTATATTTATTGTAACGCACTAATAATTATACAGTCAACTGAAAAATTATACAGCCTAGACGGCTGCACCTAGATTTTGCGTTAGAACCTTTGTTAGAATATCGATTGCCTCTTCTAATTCTGATTTTGTTGTTGTTAATGGTGGTAATAATCTTATAACGTTTTCCCCTGCAGGTAAGGCAATAAAACCATTTGAGCGCAGGTTCTTTAGTAAGTCTGGTACATTTTGATTGATTTCGATTCCAATCATCATACCAATTCCTCTAATTTCATTAACATTTGGTAAAGGCAATAGATTTTCTTCCAAGGCTGCCCTGAAGAAATCAGCTTTTTCATTCACTTCAGCTAGAAAACTGTCTTGGAATATAGCGTCCATTGTAGCAAGAGCCGAAGAAACAGACAGTGGATTGCCGCCAAATGTCGTTCCATGACTTCCAGGGCCAAATACGTCTTTTAAATTGCCCTTAGCAATAATGCCCCCGATTGGTAAGCCGCTACCAAGTCCTTTCGCAACTGAAACAATATCAGGCTTTAAACCATAATGCTGAAACGCAAACGGTTTTCCAGTTCGACCTATACCTGTTTGGATTTCATCTATCACCAAGAGTGAGCCATACTCCTTGCAAAGAGCTTCAACTCCATCTAGAAATTCCTTAGAAGCAGGATGAATGCCACCTTCTCCTTGAATGACCTCAAGCATGACTGCTGCTACTTCATCGCTCATGACTTCTTTCAGCGCTGCAAGATCATTAAATGGTACGTATATAAAGGTTTCAAGCATTGGACCAAAACCGTGCTTTATCTTATCCTGTCCTGTAGCAGACATCGTTGCATAGGTCCGACCATGAAAGGATTGATTAAATGTAATTATTTTTGAACGTCCTGTGGCTTTTCTAGATAGCTTAATGGCTGCTTCATTTGCTTCAGCACCGCTGTTTGAAAAAAAGACTAAGTCCATTTCTGCTGCTTGTGCTAACTTTGCTGCCGCAGTCTCCTGTATTTCAACAGGGAATAGATTGGAAACATGCCAAAACTTTTTGAGTTGCTCCTGGATAGCTTCCTCTACCACTTTTGGACGATGACCGAGATTACATACACCAATACCGGATGTATAATCCAAATACTTTTTTCCGTCTTTACCATACATGATACTGCCTTCTGCCCAATCAGGCTCAATTTCCCATCTGCTGTATGTTGGAAACAGACTACTCATTGTAACTCCACTCTTTTCCAATAATTTTTGTACCCTTCCATTCCTTTCCGTTAAAAAAGGCTGCTTTTCCTGACACAATCATAACACTTGAAAGTCCTTTATCAAGAGCAGACATAGCTGAAGTTACTTTAGGAATCATTCCACCATAAATGGTTCCATCTTCAATATATTTTTCAACCTGTTCTTTTTCTACAGAATGGACGAGCTTCTCTTCTACCAGGATCCCTTTAACATCCGTAACAAAAATACATTGCTCAGCACCAATAGCACTTGCAACTGCAGCCGCTGCATAATCTGCATTAATATTTAATTTATGTCCTGTTGCTTTATGAACAGCGATTGGTGTAATGACAGGAATCATTGACTCTTGTATCAAAATGGAAACCAGCTCATCATTCACCTTTATAATTTCCCCGACAAATCCTAAAGAGTCTTTATCAATAAAATCAGCCTGAAGAAGACCGCCATCACTGCCATTTAACCCTATTGCCTGAAAACCATTTTCGGTTAGCTTTTGCACAAGCTTTCGATTAGTTTGACCTGAAAGGACTAATTCTACAACTTCAAGCGTTTCTTCGGTAGTTTTTCTTAAACCATTATGAAACTCCGGCTCTACCTGGTACATGGAGAGCATTTTATTAATATCCGGTCCTCCGCCATGGACAAAAACTAATTGATATCCATCGTTTTGGAGTTCCTTTAACGATGCAAAAAACGATGGAGTCAATTCATCAAGAATACTTCCGCCGCATTTTATGACTATCTTCTTCATTTCCATCTCTCCTATGATCGATAACTGGCATTAATTTTGATATAGTCATAGGATAAATCGCAACCCCATGCTTTTCCGCTTGAATCTCCATTGTGCAAATCAACAAAGATTTGAATAAAATCCTTTTGTAAATATTCTAACGCCGCCTCTTCTGAGAACGTCAGTGGCACACTGCCTTTTAGCATCTCAATTGACCCAATGCTAATATCAACATTTTCTGTGTTCACCGCAGTTTTAGTCTGTCCAAGGGCACTAATAATTCTTCCCCAGTTGGCATCGGCACCGTAAACAGCCGTTTTAACGAGACTCGAACCAACAATTTGCTTGGCAATCATTCTCGCATCTAAATCGTTTACAGCCCCTTTTACTTCCACTTCAATTAGTTTTGTCGCGCCTTCTCCATCTCTTGCAATTTGTTTGGCAAGACTTTCACATGTCATCGCTAACAACTCTACGAACACAGGCCAATCATCATGCTCAGGTGTTAAAGATTCATGATCAGCCTTCCCGTTTGCTAATACAAAAACCGTATCATTTGTTGAAGTATCTCCGTCAACTGTAATCTGGTTGAATGACGTTTCAGTGATTTCGCTTAATGCTGCTTGGAGCCCGGATTGATCAACGTTAGCATCTGTTGTAATAAAAGCGAGCATCGTTGCCATATTTGGATGAATCATTCCAGACCCCTTTGCTGTTCCGCCCATTGTAACAGTGTGACCATTTATTTCTGCAGTAAAACATGATGTTTTCATCATTGTATCTGTCGTTAAAATCGCCGTTTGGAAAGCGACTGCATTTTCCTGCTCGTTTCCAGGATTTAATTGCTTAATTCCATCTGCAATCTTTTCCATTGGCAGATTCACACCAATAACACCTGTAGAAGCTACAGCAATGAGATGTTCTTTTATATTAAACTTTTGGGCAACCAGGCTTCTCGTTTCGTATGCATCCTGAAGACCCTGCTCTCCCGTACATGCATTAGCACAGCCGCTGTTCACGATGACCGCTTGAATAAGACCTTCTTTTGCAATGCTCTCTTTACTTACTTTAATCGGCGCAGCTTGAAACTGATTTGTTGTGTATACTGCTGCACAGTTGGCAGGAACCTCACTTATGATGATTCCAACATCTTTTTTATCATTTTTCACACCCGCTTCAACACCAGCTGCTAAAAAACCTTTTGGCGTTAAAAAGTTGCCGCCTTTAACTTCCTTAACATGAATAGTTGATACAGCCTGCACAAGTGACTCCTCCTTTATGGATACATCGGGATAAATGTAAGACCTGTTGTTTCATCAAGGCCTGTCATAATATTTGCATTTTGAACCGCCTGTCCGGCAGCTCCTTTCATTAAATTATCAATAACAGATACAATCGTTAATCTGCCTGTTCTTTCATCCAGATGCAAGCCAATATCACAGAAATTAGAGCCGCAAACCTCTTTAACAGCCGGATAATGTCCTTCAGGTCGAACACGAACAAAAGAATCATTCTGATAATGTTCTTCATAAATTTTATATATTTCAGACAATGTTACGCCTTTTTGTACCTGTACATAAATAGTTGCCATTATTCCACGTGAAATAGGCAGTAAATGTGTTGAAAAAGTAATTGGTTTTATTTCTTCATTCCACTCTAAAAGTTGCTGCTCAATTTCTGGAATATGCTGATGTTCATTTACTTTATAGATTTTAAAGTTTTCACTCATCTCAGCATGCATAGTGGTTCTCGTCGGCTTTCTTCCCGCGCCTGACGTGCCGGATTTAGCATCAATAATAATCGATGACGGGTCAATAAGTTTCTCTTTCACAATTGGTCCCAAACCAAGCAGTGAAGCTGTAGAATAACAGCCAGGGTTTGAAATCCATTGAGCTCCTGCTACCTGTTCACGTCTCCATTCTGTTAAACCGTAGACAGCCTTATCGATTATTTCTTTTGGTGCTGCTTCATGTTTATACCACTGAGTATATTCATCCGTATTCTTTAATCGTAAATCCCCAGATAAATCGACTAATTTGATGTTAAACTCGGCAAATTGAGCGGCGAGCTGTCCTGACACACCAGATGGCGTAGCTAAAAAAACTAAATCTGATTTTTCAGCTATTTCTTCCGGATTTATTACTTCAAGAACTTGATCATTAATGTTGAAAAGATGAGGATATTCCTTCCAAATTGGTACTTCGCCTTTTGTCGAGTGGATGGATTGTATCTGAAAAACTGGATGTGAATGCAAAATTCGCAACAGCTCAATGCCTCCATATCCTGTTGTTCCAATAACCGCAACCTTCATTTCCTTCCACCTCCGGATATATTAAAAATGAATATTTAATCATTTTATTTAATATTTATAACATACGTTTCTATCATTATAAAAACATACTTTAAAAATTGCAAACATTTTTTTCTAAAATACTATTTCCCATGACTTTCTACTATGTTAATAGTATAATTTATTAATAATCTCTTTATTCATATTTAAGCTATGCATAAAGAATAGATTCTTATCTCATTTTTTCTATTGAAAATCGTTCTCAATGGAGTGCTAATAAAGAATGACTTTTTTACGCAATCTATTGATTATACGAACAAAGGTGGTACAACGATGCAGCCATTAGCACAATTACATTTATCAGAAGAACTTACACAACTACTACAATCTGTTCATCATATTCGCAAAATCAGCAAGGGGACCTTTTTATATCAGGAAGGACAAGATGCAGAGGAGCTTTACATTATCCAAAGCGGTAAAGTTCAAATAAGTAAAATGACTTCGGAAGGCCAGGAGCTTACATTACGCATGTGTTCTGCCGGTGAAATGATTGGTGAATTAACGATGTTTTATTCTTCATCGAAATATATGCTCAGTGCAAAAGTAGTTGAAAGCGGTGAAGTAGCTGTTATCTATATAAATGAACTGGAAAAACGGCTCGAGCTGGATAATGGGTTGGCCATTGAATTTATGAAATGGCTGAGCCATCAAAATCGAAAAACGATTACAAAGTTTCGTGATTTAATCTTAAATGGAAAGAAAGGTGCCCTGTATTCTACACTCATACGACTAACTAATAGTTATGGAAAAATAACAAGTTCTGGAATTATGATTGATTTATCTATCACAAATCAAGAGCTTGCTAATTTTTGCGGTACTTCCCGCGAGGTTGTGAACCGCATGTTAAGTGAATTAAGAAAAAATCAAGTGATTTCCGTTGATAAAGGAATCATTACTATTCATGATCTTAATTATTTGAAAACGGAAATTAATTGCGAAAATTGTCCAATCGATATATGTAATATTCATTAGGAATAATGTACTTTTATAAAAAGCTTTGTTAGCAAACAATGTTGACAAGCCAGATTTTGACTCATCCGTGAGAAATGTCCATTTCTCACGCCTTTCAGCTATGCTGAAAGGTCGCTTCCTAACGATACAGCTTTAGATGAGTCAAAAATCAACAATAGTAATAAAAAAAGCCAAAAACTGCTTGAAGTAACTCAAATCAGTTTTTGGCTTTTATTTTCTTTAAAGACTATTTTCAAGGTCTTTTTATTTTTATCTGATTTACTAAAAAACATCGTAAAGGACAGTACTAAAAAGAAAGTGAATAAAACCATCATATGCAGCTGTGTTAGTAATGACATCTTCTCAATCAAATCAGTATTTGGCCGAAACGATATAAAACTGATTCCCCAATAAAGCATATCAAGTAAATCATTCCCCACTCCGCTTACAAACAGAGAAGCAGCGCCGGATAATAAACTTAACCACAATAACGCTTTAACAACTATGAACAATACCGTGCCGATACTTTCAAATATCTTGTTTCCTTTATAAAGTTGCGAGAAATCACATTTCCACAAACGCCCCATCATCACAATAATTAATACTGTATACGGATAAATAACCCATAAAATCATATTAAATATTTCCATCTTTAACACCCCTGTCCCCTCAGTCACGAAAACAACCTCTTACTATCATGATAAGGTAAACGGATGACTGGTGCTGTGATAAAAGTCGCTATTTTTACTTTTTTCGACACATTTTTCTTAGAAAATAATTCTTATGTATCCTGCTTTGCTGTTAAGTATTTAACTAGCCACTCCATAGCCTTACATTCATTACGATGAAATGACTGGTGCTGACAGTCTTCTAGTGGTTCATCTTCATACAGTACTAGTTGAATATTCGTTAATTGTCGAAGTAATGGCACATCCTCCTGATTACGAATAAATACAACCTTTGGATAATCTTCATGCTTATGCCCTTCAATAATAATAAAATCAGGATGAAACCATGACATAAATTCAAGCTTTTCGCTTAAAGACCATTCAAAAGGTTCTGCCTGCAGAATCATTCTGCCTCCCCCCTCTACAAGGGAAGCTCTAGCACCAGAAGAAACATGTCGGGCTGAATCTGTATCCTCCACAATATCTGGTTTCCCACCATGCCCGTGATGTTTAATCGTAACAGTATGAAAACCTTTTTCCTTTAACTCTAACAGAAGTTTCTGCAAAAAAGTTGTTTTCCCGCTGTTGTGAAATCCTGTTATTTGCAGTACAAAAGGTTTTACCAAGGCCACACGCTCCCGAGTGTATCTTCTAGCAACAATACATCTACTTCTTCTCCTGAATGAAATCCTCTCGTTCCACCGGGTAAAATAATAAATGCATTAGCACCAGCCAAGCTCATGACAATATTAGATTTATCCATCCCGCTTGGTTCCACAACAAGACGGCCATTCTCAACAGACAAAGCACTTCTGACAAATCGGGCAAAAGGGTTTGCTTTTGGAAAATTCGTCTGCAAAATAGCCTTTTCTTTTCGCAGATGAGGTTTATCTGAAAAAAGCATGGTTCTTATAATCGGCCTAGTAAATAATTCAAAACCAACATAACAAGCAGATGGATTTCCTGACAGACCAAATAAGAGCTTGCCGTTTACCTGAGCAACAGTTGTGACACTTCCCGGACGCATAGCCACTTTATTAAATAAAACTTCAGCATCTAATTTTTTGTAGATGTCCGGCAATAAATCAAAATCCCCTACAGATACACCGCCCGTTGTAAGAAGCATATCGACATGAGGAATACATTTCGATATGGCTTCATAGCAAGTTTCTAATTCATCAGGCAGCTTACCCAAAAATTGGACTTCAGCGCCTGCCCGCTCAATTTGTGCCATAATCATATGCGAATTACTATTACGGATTTTCCCAGGCTCAAGCGGGTCTCCTACTTCTAAGAGCTCGGTGCCTGTCGCGAAAAGTCCGACAACCGGTTTTCTCGCGACAGGTACCTGTGCATAACCAAACGTTGCTAGCATTGCCTGTATGCCAGGATTAATAAACGTACCTTTTGGAACAAGCACATCCCCTTCCCTCGCATCTTCTCCGCAAAAAGATACATTATCCCCGCTATTGTATGAACGTTTTATGGACATATATTGTTTTCCGTCCCGTTCACTTGTTTGCGCTAATTCCAACATGACAACCGCATCACTGCCCTCAGGCATTTGCGCACCGGTCATAATTCTTATCACCTGAAACGGTCCAAGCTTTTTGAGGCTGACTAATCCTGCCCCGATATGGTCAATGACTTCAAATTCAACCGGATTAGACAAGGAAGCTTCCTTCGTATCAATTGATCTAATAGCAAACCCGTCATACGGTGCTTTATCAAAAGGAGGCACATGATTTGTAGCCACTAGTTCCTCAGCGAGATAACGCCCATAACTTTCATTTATAGATACATGTTCAACAATACCAGTCTGCTTGTATTTCATCACTTTACTTACGGCTTCACCAATCCCAATGGGTGTTCTTTTTTCCAGCATTTTACCAACTCCTGTTTTATTAACAAGTATTCCAAAATATTAGAGCACTAAGTCATTCTATCTTATTCAATATAGCTTAATCCATTCATTTATGTCATGAACATCATCACTTTTTCAGTGAAAAGCTGATAAGAATAAAAAAATTTCTCCATTGTGATTCACGTCACCTTATTACACGGAAAATTCATATATGCTTAAGTTAAGTTAGTTATCTACATGAAACCCAAGGAGGAATAACAAAATGACAACTATTCCATTTTCAAATACAAGTTTAGTAAGAGATATCGTAAATGAGGTTCCAAAAACAAGTGATGTTTTTAAAAAATATCGAATTGATTTTTGCTGCGGAGGTAATACACCCATCAGCACAGCAGCCGCTGAACTAAATGTTAATCTTGATGAATTAATGGAAGAACTTGCGAATGTTTATGCTAAGTCAGATCAAAGTGACAACATGGAGGTCTGGACTAACAGCTCTTCTGAAGAAATCATTCAACATATCATTGATTACTATCACAATCCTCTTCGCGAAGAACTTGCAGCTCTTAGCCCTTATGTGACAAAGGTAGCAAAAGTTCACGGCGACAGCCATCCAGAGCTATTGAAAGTGTACGAACTATTTTATGAATTAAAAAAGGAACTAATTGAACATACTCTTGAGGAAGAAGCGACAAGCTTCCCGCTTCTGTTATCATTAGAAAAGAATGAAGTTGAAAACAGAGAAGAAGCCATTGAAGTAATCCGCAAACTTGAAAGCGAGCATGATCATGCGGGTAATCTTTTAAGAGAGATTCGCGAAGTGACAAATGATTTTACACTGCCTTTGGATGCCTGCGGAACATACCGCTTAGTATACAATCGTCTAGAAATGCTAGAGAGTCACACATTCATGCATGTTCATTTAGAAAATAACATTTTATTCCCTCGTTATATTTAATAAGCAGAAAAACCAGCAAATTTCACTGCTGGTTTTTTCATTTGCGTGATGTATAGCGTTGTTTCTTTAGTAAAAAAATAAAAAACTCCCTCTTTGAAGGAGTTTTTTATCCCATTGATGGAAGTTTCACCTTATCCACCGATATATGACATTTCAATTTTTTTACGGTTAGCAGCCGTTTCAGCTGTTCTTTCATCAGAATATCGATCTGTTCGGCCCTGCCAAATGTTGATAATCCGATTTGAAATCTCTTCATCACTTACACCAGCACGCATGAAGTCACGGATATCATGACCATTCCCATTAAACAGACAAGTAAAAATCTGACCATTGGCCGATAGCCTCGAGCGAGTACAGCTGGAGCAAAATGATTCTGATACAGATGTAATAAAACCTACTTCCACTCCATTGTCCACATATCTGTACCGTTTTGCTACCTCGCCAAAATAATCAGGGTCAACAGGTTCTAATGAAAAATGTTCATTTAAAAGCTGGAAAATCTCTTTCTTTGTAACGACTTCATCCATTTTCCAGCCATTCGTACTGCCTACATCCATATATTCAATATAACGTAATTGGTATCCATTATCCTTACAGAACTCTGCCATTGGAATAATTTCTGTATCGTTTAGTCCTTTTTTGACAACCATATTTATTTTTATTCCAAGACCTGCTTCTTTTGCCGCCTTTATGCCATCAAGAACAGGCTGAGTTCCTACTTTACGTCCATTAATTTGTCCGAACAGCTCATCATTTAACGAGTCTAAGCTAATATTCACCCGTTTCAAGCCCGCATCCTTTAATTCCTGAGCATATTTTGGCAATAGTACCCCATTCGTTGTTAAAGCGATATCTTTTAATTCATCTATAGAAGATAGTTTCTTTACAAGAAGAGGGAGTTCTTTTCGTAATAAAGGCTCCCCGCCTGTTAAACGAATTTTTTCAACTCCAAGATTTACAAAGATGCGTGCAAGCCGTTCAATCTCTTCGTATGTGAGTAACTCGCTTTTGGGCAAAAAGGCAAAGTCAGGGCCAAATAGTTCAGCAGGCATGCAATATTGGCAACGGAAATTACATCGGTCAATAACAGATATACGAAGATCTCTTAATGGCCGATGTAATGTATCCTTAACCATTTGTTTTGTCATTGATAATCAACTCCTTTTAAGAGTTCTTAACCATTAATAATAGTGCAAACCAAAGAATAGATTTATTATCTCATACTTTGACCGACTTTTTTATTAATTAAGTATTTCGAACATACGCTTCTTATTTGAACATAAAATTATATTATTGTTAAGATATATTCAATTAGTACCTAATATTGTCACCATTAGCAGAAAAAGTTATTATGACTTTTGCTTTCTTAACTTCTTAGGAATATATACACAGTATGGTTCACTCTCCAAATAATCACCCGTCATGGCATAAGCACGTGATCTAGATCCGCCGCAAACATTTCTAAATTCACATTGACCGCATTTTCCTTTATATTTATCCGGATTGCGCAAATCCTGCAAAATAGGAGAGTTACGGTAGATATCACTAAGTGACTGTTCACGTACATTTCCTACTTTAATTGGCAGTAATCCGCTTGGATATACATCACCTATATGCGAAATAAAAATAAATCCATTGCCATCATTTACTCCTTTTGGAGCTCTTCCTAAACCATCGATAGAGCCGGTCAACCCTTTCTCTGTCAATGCATCTAGATATTGAATTTGATCCTTCTGCTCTTTCATTTCTCTTCTTTTCTGTTGAATAACAACCCTGCGATAATGCTGTCCCGCTGTTGTTTTAATATCAAATGACACCCGTTTACTTAATTGGTAAAGCCAAGTGAATACCTTTTCATGCTCCGCAGGTGAAATCATATCCTTTTCTAAGCCTCTTCCTGTCGGGACAAGGAAAAATACACTCCAAAGGACGCATCCTAATCTATCAACTAGTTCAGCCATTTCTTCCAAGTAATCCAAGTTATAACGGGAAATCGTGGTATTAATTTGAATTGGAATTTTCAGTTCATGTAAATACTTTATTCTTTCCATGGTTAAATCAAATGAACCAGCTGTCCCCCGGAAATGATCATGTGTCTCTGCATTATGTCCATCCAAACTGAATGCCCATCTGGATAATCCTACTTCCTTTGCTTGTTGAATAGCTTCTTTCGTTACATTTGGAGTGGCACTTGGTGTCATGGAAACCCGCACACCTTTTTGGACTGCATAGGAAGCTATTTCAAAAACGTCCTCTCTCATCAACGGGTCTCCGCCTGTAAATACGAGCATAGGATTATTCATTTCATAAATTTGATTAATAAGGTTCTTACCTTCCTCAAAGGTCAATTCACGCGGATCCCTTTTCAACTGCGCTTCTGCACGGCAATGTAAACAATGGAGCTGGCAGGCTCTTGTTAGTTCCCATATCACAATAAATGGATCTTTATTAAAGTCTCTATTAAACATAAGAAAACCCCTCACATAGTATCTAGCACATTTATACAGTCATGTAATAGATAAAATTATAAAGCAATTCGAGGTTTATAATAGTGAGGTTACTCACATATAAATGATGCTTTCTCCTTTTATAAGTAAAAAATAACCGGCAATTTCTGCCGGCTGTAAAATTCTTATCTAATACCTAGTGCAATCTTAGCATATCTGGACATCTTATCTTTAGTCCATGGCGGATTCCAGACAATATTGACATTTGTAGCATTTACTTCAGGAATATCTTTAAGGGCCGCTTGTACTTGGTCAACAATGACACCGGCAAGCGGACATCCCATTGATGTTAACGTCATATCCACAGTAACAATACCGTCTTTATCCATTTTCAAATCATATACCAATCCTAAGTTAACGATATCCATTCCGAGTTCAGGGTCTTCTACCAGCTCTAAAGCACCCATAATACTATCTCTTAAATCTTGATCCATATCTGTTCACTCCTCGTTTGTATTTACTATCTACCTTATCGTAACAGAAAAGAAGAAAAAGCTTAAACTTCCCGCTTATACTAATCCCGTAAATCAAGCAAGATATGTACTAAACCATTCCACCGTTTTTAGAACCCCTTCTCTGCTTACTTTATGACCCGACTTTTCATCAATGATAAAATGTAATTTTTCAGGTTTCTCTGCATAAAGAGGTTTAATTCTTTCGTAAAAGTCATAAGTATAAGAAAAGGGCACAATCGGATCCTGTTTCCCATGCCAGAATAGCAGCGGCCGCCTATCGAGTTTTTCCGGCTGCCTGCTTAAGTCGAGTTGTTTCAATTTATTTAACAGCTCTGTTATTTCTTCCTCCTTCAATGGAAGCTTCATGCCGCGTTTTTTTATTTCATTTATCTGTAGGAGAGCATATTTTTCATAATATGGCATGCCCATTAAGCTGACTGCAGCCTTAATCCACTTGTAACGAGTTAACGACCCAAGTGTTACAATTCCTCCCATTGAAGTACCCACGAGTCCAATTCGATTGGGATCAATCAATTCTTTTTTTAAAAATGACTGACGCAGAAGGTCTATTTCATCAATTGACTGCAGAACGATATCCCAAAAATGAAGAGCAAGCTTTTCTTTACTCATATTCCCTTGTCGTTCTCCGTGATACATGGCTTCCGGGATGACAACACGAAAGCCTTTTTCCGCTAATAAATAAGCGTAATGCAGGTTGTTCTCTTTTGCACTCGTAAACCCATGCATAAACATCACAAATGGCAGTCTGGTATCAAAAAGGGCCTTCTTTGCCAAATGTAATACAGGGATATCACTAACAATCTTATTTTCAATTAAAATCACAACAACACTCTCCAATCAAGAAAACATAATCATAGAAATCAATAATTAACTAGCAATTAGAAATTTGTCTGTTAACTAAAGGGTAATAAAAAATAATAAAGACAAAAAGCTTATAACGAATCAAGTGTAACATGTGGACTTTTTTTTTCCAAAAGGATTAAACTATCTAAAAGGATGGTTACATACAAAATATCAATATAAACGAACATTGGAAGGAGAAATAAAATGGCGGACACACATTTAATAGCGCTTGATTTAGACGGTACATTATTAAAAGATGATAAAACGATATCTTATACAACAAAGCAGGTAATAAAGAAAGCACGTGAAGCAGGACATGTTGTCATGATCGCAACGGGTAGACCATTTCGTTCTTCCGAAATGTACTATAAAGAACTTGAATTGGATTCGCCAATTGTTAATTTTAATGGAGCTTTTATTCACCACCCGAAGGACCATCATTGGGGTATTTACCATTCCCCACTTGATATGTCTGTTGCAAAGGATATCGTAGAGACTTGCATTTCCTATGATTTTTACAACATTATTGCTGAAGTCATTGATGATGTCTATTTTCATTATCATGATGAGAAGCTTTTCGAATTATTCAGCTTTGGCAACCCCAATATAACTACTGGTGACCTACGAACTTTTTTAACAAAATCACCGACTAGTATGTTAATTCATTCAACAGAGGAACAAGTTAAATTAATACGTCAGCAGCTAACTAAAGTCCACGCTGAGGTCATTGAGCATCGCAGCTGGGGAGCACCGTTTCCGGTCGTTGAAATTATTAAAAACGGGCTGAATAAAGCCGTTGGTCTGAAACGAGTGTCTGAATACTACAACATTCCGCCGGAAAGAATTATTGCTTTTGGTGATGAGGATAATGATTTAGAAATGATTGATTACGCAGGATATGGGGTTGCCATGGGTAATGCCATTGCTGAGCTGAAAACAGTCGCAAAAGAAGTCACACTAACAAACGAGGAAGACGGGGTTGGCTATTATTTAAATGATTTATTGAATTTAAAAGCAATATAGATGAAGTCAGGAATAACTTCAGAAGGTTTTCCTTATAATCCTCTCAGGTAATGAACATACTATGAGTGAGGCTTTCATGAGTCTCAACACTCTTTTTTGGAGGGGATTCGCATGGGTAAACGTAACAAATCAAAACGTTTTGTACAGCAAGGTGTAGACTCTGTATCTAAACATGCTGAACGTATCCCGTATCACATGACATATGCTGAGGCTGAGGCATACAAAATGGCTAATGTGAAAGAATCTTCACTTGGAGGAGGACTTTAGAAGATGGCTAACAGACTGTTCCAAGATGCGCGTAAATTTGTTGATTTAGCGAAAAATTCAAGTCAAGCAGAACAGCCTGAGGCTATTGAAAAAGCAAAGAATGCCCTTTCATCTGCTTACGCCAATACGAACATGGCTGAGAAAGAGCAACTCCAAGAATTGCAAAAAGAGTTAGATGCGCTGCATTAGGAATAATGTACGCTTCGAATAAACAAAGCTGACATATTTGTCAGCTTTGTTTATTCTTTAAAACTTTCGAGAACAATAGGGAAAGGATCTGTGACCTCTTTAGATCGATTTTTTTCATATAAATTCAAGGTTAAGACTCCATTATCCGGTACAAAATTAGTTGGAATAGTAATAGACAGTTTAAATGATGTCCAATACAAGTTATTTACCCTTATCTTTGTCTCCGGTATCAATACTCGATGTCCATCTTCTACACTATAATAAAAGACCCCTTTTCTCACCTTAGAATTCCCTGTTATTACATATTGTCCATTTTTCTTTATTACATGAATATCCTTAAAATTCTGTTTTTCTTCTTTCTCCTCAGCAGCAACAGCATGAAGAGAAAGCTCCTTCGTTCCCTCGGCTATATTCCCTGTTTGAAGCAGCAACATAAATGTAAGAAAAAGGATAATCTTAATCATTTTTACCCTCCGATAGTAGTTATTAATTTTTTTACATAAAAACAGTATTATTTACTATTGTGCCCAAATGAATCCATTTATGCAGATAATATTTAAGTTCTCCTATCTAATAACTTTTATAGGAATTCATTAAATGATACACTAATTAACGAAATACTGGTTAAGTGGATATTACAAGAAAACATATCAGCAATTTAATGGAAAGCAGGTGATTCCAATGCCGGTAAATATTTTAACTGACAGCGGGAGTGACTTACCCTTACATTTTTATAAAGATAATCAGGTTACATTATTTCCGTTAAAAGTACATTTAAATGATCAAGAGTATGAAGACTTACTGACAATTGAACCGAAAACGATTTACAACGCTATCCGCAAAGGCCAAGTTCCGAAAACATCCCAGGTTTCACCACTTCTATTTGAACAAACCTTTACAAAGATGGCCCAAAATAAAGAGGAAGGGATTTATATTGCCTTTTCTTCACTGTTATCTGGTACGTACCAAACAGCTGTCATGATTCGTGATCAAGTGAAAGAAACATATCCTGACTTTAACTTAACAATTATCGATACTAAATGTGCTTCTCTCGGACAGGGATTGGTTGTTATGGAGGCTGCAAGACTTGCCAACACGAACGCTTCATTTAATGAAATCGTTGAAAGAGCAGAGTTCCTGGCCGCACATATGGAGCATTTATTTACGGTTGATGATTTAGATTATTTAGCAAAGGGAGGCCGAGTCTCAAAGGCATCAGCCTTTTTGGGCGGACTGCTAAATATTAAACCATTATTAAATGTTGAAGACGGCAAGCTTGTTCCGTTAGAGAAAATCCGCGGGCAAAAGAAACTGCTGCGTCGAATTATTGAAGTGATGAAAGAACGCGGAGTTAACTTTGAACACCAAACCATCGGAATCAGCCAAGCTGATGCAATGGATACCGCACAGGAAATGAAAAGATTAATTGAAGATGAATTACTGGCAAAAGAGGTCATCATCACAGATATCGGTGCTGTTATTGGTTCGCATACCGGGTTTGGAACAATCGCCATCTTTTTCTTAAACGAACTGCCCGTTTAACAGAGAGTTTGGAAAAAACTCTCTTTCATACTCCTTTTCATCCTAGCCAAAACTAAGTTTGAAGCTATCAATGGAAAGGAGTTTTTTTGATGCCGCATACTTCAGATAATGACAAAAAAGCAAAGGACAACAATGCCCTTCGCCATGAAAAAAATATGATGCGTGAGAAAAATCGCAAAGCTGGTAAAAATCAATACTCAAAGAAAACAGATCATCTTTAGAAAAGCGGAAGGCGCCCGTTCATCGGCGACAAGCATAAGACGAGCCGGCATGAAGGTTGTTTTTTAACCTTCTTGACGGATTGGCTTATGACCTCGAGCCGATGGCGCCTGGAGCTAGATAGAATCAAATAAAGGGCGGCTATACTCCGCCCTATTCGTCTCTCTTTGTATATGTCCATCCTTCCTCTTGATAAACTTTTCCTTCCTTCATCAATCGTCCCAATGCCCGCTTAAATGCCGCTTTACTTAATTGGAATTTGTTTTGGATCTCTTCCGGCATGCTTTTATCCCAATAAGGCATTGCACCATTTCGTTCAGCCAGTACAGAAAGGATTTTTTCAGCATCAACATCAAGAGCCTCTTCCTTTCTTGGCAGCAGCGATACATTAATGGTACCGTCTTCTTTTACATCAATGATTCGTCCTTCCACTTTTTCGCCAAGACGCGGCTCTACTTTACGCTGTGATTCATGAATAAAACCTTTATAGCCTTCTGCTGTAAAAATCCAGCTCCCTACTTTAGCTGTTCTGTATATATAACCATGAATACTTTTATTAAAATCAGCTCTTGTTGCTTTTACTGAATTTTCTTCAATAATCGGATCAGTTGCCAGCTTTACATAAATACGATTGTTTCGATTTACTCTTAAGGTTATGTACAGTAAATCACCAGTCTGTGGCCAGACACTTCTATGAACTGGCAGATCCTCTTCTCCAAGCAGCATATCCTTCTGTATCCCGATATCTAAGAAAACACCAAGACCGGGTTTTACATCACTCACTTCTGCCCATTCATATTCACCAACCGTAATTTTCGGAATAGTTGTCGTGGCCGCTATCCTTCCTTGAGAATCTGTATATAAAAAGACTTCTACTTTATCATCCAGTTCCAAATCCTGCTGTGCTTCATTTCGATGTAAAAGAACATCCTCTGTTCCATCTGTTAAAAAGTAACCGAAGTCCGCTTTTCTGGCTACATCTAATTGTAAAACATGACCAATGCTATCGTATATTGACAAGGGATATTTCCTCCTTTATAAAAACTCAATGACATAAAGTGAAACTTCCATCCGTGGGGGTTTTCTTCATCCCCCACGGATGGTTAGTTGAGGCCCACAGGATGTGGGTCACACAGACGTTGCCACAAATGTGGCGTTCTTAGTCTGTGATTCCGCTAACGGACCTTTACGGGCAGTTGGATCTCCCACCTATCTTCTTTGTATCCTCAGAATCTTGCGGTGGGAGTCTTACTGCCCGTTAAGAGTGGGATAAAAAATATGTCCGTCTACCTATAGTTGTATCAACTGCTATATTTTACTATAATTGAACTGTAAAGGGAAACTTCTTCCCATAATAGATGTGAACGAAAACTGTTTTGATGGAGGTATTGTATGGCTAAAGATAGTTCATTTGATATCGTGTCGGACGTTGATTTTTCAGAAGTGCAGAATGCCATTCAAATCGCATTAAAGGAAATCCAAACCCGCTACGATTTTAAAGGAAGCAAAAGTGATATTTCACTCGACAAAGAAGAACTGGTACTTATTTCAGATGATGAATACAAATTAGATCAGGTTAAGGATGTTCTATTTAGTAAATTATTTAAACGAGGTGTACCCGTCAAAAATCTTGATTATGGAAAAATCGAGAAAGCAAGTGGCGGGACAGTCAGACAGAGGGCAAAGCTGATTCAAGGTATTGATAAAGAGAATGCAAAGAAGATTAATACCATCATTAAAAACAGTGGTCTTAAGGTCAAAAGCCAGATTCAAGATGATCAAATTCGTGTTACAGCAAAAAGCCGTGATGATCTGCAAAAGATTATTCAGGCTGTCAAAGAAGCGGATTTAACTATTGATGTTCAATTTGTTAACTATCGTTAAAGTAAGAGGATGGATTTTTCCGTCCTCTTTTTTATATGATTCAATAAATAATCTCCACTGTTTTCTATCATACTAAAATATCAAATGATTAGATATCTTTAGGAGGTCATTCATGAGTCAAAAAAAGAAGGTATTTCCTCCACAGCATCAGGATAGACAGCCAGGGATAGAAACTGAAATGGATCCTAAGCCAATCTCAGTTGACCCCAAATATCAGGGCTCTGGTAAATTAGCCAATAAAGTTGCAGTTATTACTGGGGGCGACAGTGGAATTGGGAAATCAGTTGCAATTTACTTTGCTAAAGAAGGTGCAGATGTTGTCATCGTTTATTTAGATGAACACCAGGATGCAGAAGAAACGAAGAGACTTATTGAAGATGAAAATAAGACATGCCTACTGATAGCCGGAGATGTGGGTGAAGAGTCTTTCTGTCAGCAAGTTATAAAGAAAACGGTTGACCAATTTGGAAAAATTGATATCCTTGTCAATAATGCCGCTGAACAGCATCCGCAAAAAAGTCTGTTGGATATTACCTCGCAGCAATTAGAAAGGACATTTAAAACCAATATTTTCTCTTTCTTTTATCTAACTAAAGCAGCTCTTCCACATCTACAAAAAGGAAGTTCTGTCATAAATACTGCGTCAATTACAGCCTATAAAGGGAATGAACAGCTGCTCGATTATTCTGCAGCGAAGGGAGCGGTCGTCACTTTTACAAGATCTTTAGCACAATCACTTGCTGCTCAGGGAATACGCGTTAACGGAGTCGCTCCAGGACCTATTTGGACACCATTAATCCCCTCCACCTTCCCAGACGATCAAGTAGCTGTGTTTGGAAGCGACACGCCGCTAGGCCGGGCAGGCCAGCCATTTGAACTCGCTCCAGGTTATGTTTACCTTGCCAGTGATGATTCCGCCTATGTAAGCGGGCAGATAATACATATCAACGGTGGCACAATCGTTAACGGATAAGAAATGTTAACTGGATATTAAAAAAAGCGAAGTCATGGACCTCGCTTTTTTTATTGGCTATTTACGTGATCTTTTTATGACAAGACGGAGAAAAACGAAAAAGGCAGCCAACACTGCTCCCAGTGCAATAAAATAAGAATAGTTGATGCCTGTTTTATCTCTTAGCAGGTATATTTCAGACTCATCACGGTCAATTGTGATATGATATTGATCTTCATCACTTCGGACTAAATCATTGTTTAGCATACCCCTTAATTCCTTGTCAGCAGCCAGTTCTTTAGCTGAGAGGGTAACGTTTTTTGTTTCGGTGGTATTGTTAATAGCAATGAGAGTCGTTTCTTCATTATAAACACGTTTGTATACAGCCATCCCATCCTTCTCGTACAATACATCCATTTTTCCTCTGGTTAATGAAGGCAAATCTGAACGCAGACTTCCTATCTGTTTTATATAATCGACGATTTCTTGATCAGTGCGGAAATTCATTTGCTTACGGTTATCTGGCTCCTCACCGCCATTCAACGCGATTTCACTTCCATAGTATACGAATGGAATCCCAGGCGTTGTAAAGAGAAACGTAAGCGCCTGCTTCCAGCGCGGTCCAGGATGCTCATTTTTCTCTACCATATTACTTGTAAAACGAACAGTATGTTGATTATCTATAAAAGTCCCTATTAAATCTATTTCTGGATACATGGTTTCATTCTGTGCTAGCCTAGCAAAAAGAGGTGAAAACGACTGATTTGGTTCAGAAAATAACTCTCTTAACTCAGCCGCCATTGTGTAATCGGTGATGCTGTCCCCTCCATTCTCCAAGAATGCGGTCATTTGTTCTACATCGGCATTTTTTGCTTCTCCACCTAGATAGAAATCCTCTTTTACTGCTTTCACTTCTTTTACAAATTCGCTTAGAAAGGCAGCAGATGTATCCTCCAATAATTGAATCTGATAACCATCAATATTTGTTTCTTCAATCCACCATTTTGCTGCATTAATTAAATATTTCTTTACCTCTTTATTATCTTGATTTAATAATGGAAGACCTTTTTCTTGAACTGGATCTGTTCGGAACCAATTCTTTTTCTCCTCATCCTTTAACCAATCATGATCGGCCCCTACATGATTGACTTCGAATTCAAGAATCACTTTCATATCCCTCTTATGTGCTTCTTTTACCAGCTTCTTGAATAAGTCAAGCGATCCAAAATGCTCGTCCGTTTTGTAAAAGTCGTTCACCCAATACCCATGGTATCCTCCGGCTGTATTATCAAAAACAGGTGTAAGTGATACAGCAGTAAATCCCATATCCTTTATGTAATCTAATTGATTAATTACACCTTGAAAATCACCTCCGTGGTAACCTTCGGGATTATTTATTTCAACATCTTCATCATTGCTCTGATCCCCATTATTAAAGCGGTCAACCATGATTAAATAAACGCTTTCATCCTGCCATTTACGGTTCTCTTTTGGAGCGGCTGTTGCCGGCAGGACACTTACAAAAAATAATGAGATGATTATGAGCATAAGAACCCATTTTTTCATCTTCCATTCTCCCCCTTAATTATCATAAAAAAGCTTTTTCCTTGCTCTATTAAGATTATCCTTTTGGCTGTATGACCGTCAACGAAAAACAATGTTATTTTGAAAAATTTCAAATATTCATTTTAACCATGTATCATAATAAACTTATGGGAGGCGTAAATTTTAATTCATAACGGGATACCCTATAAACAATATTCTAAAGAAGGGAAGGTATTTCGATGATTGAGCGAGCTTCCATTTTTCACCGTCCAACCGATCAATATGCCTATCCTTTTCAAAGAGATACGCTGCATATAAGAATTCAAACAAAAAAGGGCAATGTATCATTAATTGAACTGATTTATGGCGATCAGTATGAGTGGAACAAAAATAAATGGATGACAAGAACTACCCCTCTAACCCGTATTGGAACAGATGCTTTATTTGATTACTGGCAGGCTGAGGTTTCACCTCCCTATCGACGGTTACGCTACGGATTCCACATACAAGGAGACAGCGATAGGTTTATTTTTACTGAAAAAGGTTATTTCACGGAACCACCCGAGGACCCCAATCAGTATTTTTGCTTTCCCTATTTACATACGAATGAAGTATTCCGTGCACCAGATTGGGTTCGGGACACAGTTTGGTATCAAATATTTCCTGAACGTTTTGCAAATGGAAATCCTAGCCTGAATCCTTCTGAAACAAAACCATGGGGGAGCGAGGAACCAACAGCTGCAAACTTTTTTGGCGGTGACTTTTTGGGAATTATCCAAAAGCTCGATTATTTAAAAGAATTAGGGATAAATGGAATCTATTTGACACCGATTTTTAAAGCACGCTCCAATCATAAATATGATACAATTGATTATTTTGAAATTGACCCGCAATTCGGTGATAAACAAAGCTTTAAACAACTTGTAGATGCATGCCATGCTAAAGGAATTCGTATCATGCTTGATGCTGTATTCAATCATAGCGGTTTTTATTTCCCGCCTTTTCAAGATGTATGGAAAAACGGAGAAAAGTCTCGTTATAAAGATTGGTTTTATACGAATCAGTTCCCGTTAAATGGCGGTGAAAGGCCGAACTATGCCACTTTTTCCTTTGTCGAAACAATGCCAAAGCTAAATACTCAAAATAAAGAAGTAAAAAACTATTTGCTCGATGTAGGACGCTACTGGGTTAAAGAGTTTGATATTGACGGATGGAGACTTGATGTTGCCAACGAAATTGACCATGCCTTTTGGCGAGAATTTCGTAAAGAGGTTAAATCCATTAAGCCTGAGCTTTTTATCCTGGGTGAAATTTGGCATGACAGTATAGCTTGGCTTAGAGGCGATCAGTTTGATTCGGTCATGAATTACCCGTTTTTAACAAAGGCCATTCACTTTTTTGCTAAAGGGATGCTTTCTGCAAGTGAATTTAGAGAGCAAATGACAACCGTTATGATGCAATATCCTGATACAGTTAACGAAACGTTATTCAATCTTGTCGGCAGCCATGATACACCCAGATTATTAACTGAATGTGATGGGAATGTAGAAAAAGCAAAGCTAATATATACGTTTTTATTTACATTTATTGGTACACCATGCCTTTACTATGGAGACGAAATTGGCTTATCAGGAGGGATGGATCCCGGCTGTAGACGCTGTATGATATGGGATGAAAAACAGCAAAATCATGAATTATTGGCTCACATAAAACGGCTGATCCAACTTAGAAAAACAGAGCCTTTATTAGCGAATAACGGTAAATTATTTTTTCTTCCTATTGAGAACGGAATTGCTTATGTAAAAGAGAATAAAGACTGCAAGTGCTTAATTATTCTTAATCCATCTTCAGAGGAATTAAAAGTCACGCTGCCTTTTTCATTAAAAGGACGAAAAATAATAGATTTGTTACTAAATCAAGAATATATGATGGAGTCTGAGGAATTAATTGCAGTAATAAAACCATATGATGCATCCATTTTACAATTCCAAGAAGGTTCACCATAGAATAAATGGTGTCTGGTTAAATTTGTATTTTGTATACCAGACACCGCGTAAAAAAATTTTTCTACTCAGTCTATAATCTTAATCTTATAATCATTGAACCAATGATGAATTTGAACAAGATGCGCTAGCAGCTGCGGTCCTGTCATCAATTGACCAAACCATGGTTCCTTAAAGGAAGCTCCTTCTGACTCAACAATCTGCTTAAGCTTCGTTTCATCAAAAAACTCATATAAAACTGTACTCCTGTTTTGTAAAATACTTTCCAGCATTCCTTTTACTATTTTTCGGTAAAGAGGATGATGTGTTTTCGGATAAGGGCTTTTCTTCCGGTACAATACCTCATCAGGAAGCAGACCTTCCAATGCTTTACGTAATATCCCCTTCTCACGGTTTCCCGTCATTTTCATATCCCAAGGTACATTCCACATATAGTCCACTAACCGGTGATCAGCAAATGGAACGCGAACTTCCAGACTTGCCCCCATACTCATTCTGTCTTTTCGATCAAGTAATGTAGTCATAAAAGAGAGCATATTGATATAAAACAATTCTCTTCTTCTAGCCTCTTCCTTACTTTCACCTTCAAGCAACGGTGTCTCAGCAACCATTTCCTTATACTTTTCAATTGAATATTCCTGAAGTGTTAACTTCTTTTGCCATTCATTCTTTAGCAGGCCCTGTCTTTCATCAATTGACCGCATCCATGGAAATCCTTTTCTGCTCAGATCATCTAATCGATGAAACCACGGATATCCTCCAAAAATCTCATCCGCACATTCCCCAGAGAGACTAACAACAAAATCCTTCTTGATTTCACGACAAAACCAAAGTAATGATGAATCAATATCTGCCATCCCCGGCAAATCACGCACATGTACAGCTTCATACAGGTATTCGGCAAGTTCCTTTTGTGAAATCACACAGTGATGATGTACAGTGTTAAAGGTATCATTTATTTTTTTTATAAATGCGCCGTCTGAATTAGGCTGGAACTCATTTGCTTTGAAAAACTCGTCATTACCCTCATAGTCAATAGAATACGTATGGAGCTGTCCTTTGCCTTCTTTTTGAAATACATTCGCTGCTATGGCTGTAATAGCACTTGAATCAAGTCCGCCAGAAAGGAACGTACAAAGAGGTACATCTGAAACTAATTGCCTCGTGACAGCGTCTGTAAATAAAAAGCGGATTTTTTCAACTGTCTCAGCAAAGGAATCCTTATGCTCTTCACTTTTCACATTCCAATACCGCCAAATCTTCAACCCGTTTCGCGAAAATGTTAATGCATGAGCGGGTCTTAACTCCTTCACGTCTTTAAAAACACCAGATCCAGGTGAACGGGAAGGGCCAAGTCCAAACACTTCTGACAATCCTTCTCGGTCAAGCACCGGCTGTACATCAGGGTGTGCTAATAGCGCTTTTAATTCTGAACCAAAAATAATCCCTGTTGCTGTTTCATAATAAAACAATGGTTTGACACCTAACCGATCCCGGCCAATAAATAATAAATCCCTCTCCTCATCCCAAACAGCAAAGGCAAATATCCCATTTAAATAATCTACACATTTTTCTTTCCATTCTATATAGGCAGTTAACAGAACTTCTGTATCAGAATGACCGTTGAAAGAATATCCTTTTAGTAGCAGTTCTTTTCGGATATCCTCTGTGTTGTAAAGCTCACCGTTATAACAAATGGTGTATTGATGACCATGTTTTGTTTTCACCATCGGTTGCTTACCGCGCTCAGGGTCTACAACGACTAACCGTTTATGTCCAAATCCAACATGCAGAAGAGTCCATATATTTGTATCATCCGGTCCTCTCTTCGCCAAAGTTTCCGTCATCTTACTAATGGCTGCACTATGGTTTTGTAAATTCTTTTGATAATCCACCCATCCCGTTATTCCACACATCATGCTCACCCTTTCTTTTCGGAAACCATCAAATTCACTCGTCGAATTTGCGTCCGGATTTATCACGCGTCCAAATACCATATTCGCATGTCTAGCTTGACTAGGACGTCCTGTCCGTCGTCGAGCTTCCTCGATAAATGACCCTTAAAAAATCGTAAGACTCGCCGGAGGCTTAACTTCATTCATAAAGTTAAAGCATTGTTCTCTTTATTTACTTTATGTAAAAGTATAAATTTGGTTATTTGTCCCAATAAACAAAATTGGGGTTTAAAACAGGGAGAATATGTCTACTAATAGAGAAAGAAAATGAAATGATCCCTTCATCAAGGGATATATATACGGAGGTTTTTATACGGAGGTCTATAAATCATGAGTAAACAACAGCGTACAAAACTTATCGAGTACCAACAACGAGCCTTTACAGAAGGAACAATTGAATGTATAAACGACCAGTGGGTCTTTTTCGATGAAGAAACGGAGGAAGCGACGCTATTAGATGTCTGGATTCACGAGGAAATTGAAATATTCCGTTTAAATAGGTGGCGTAAAGGAATTTTATGCAAGGACGGAAGAGTTCAAAAAGGCAATGAAACCATTCATTTAAAAGATCAGGATACCGTTAGAATAAGGAAGAATTTAGTATTTTCATTAGAAAGGCTGCTAGAAGAAGTCAATGATGATGCTTTTTATCAATTTATTACCAGCTTAAATACGATGGGATTTTCTATTTACGATTGTATTTATTGCTATAATCAATTAACGTTTCTCAATGAAAGTAAACAAAAAAGCGGTGTAAATTTTATCGTTTTTGATAACGGTGATTCTATTTGCAGTGTTCATCATCATTTCACCTACTTTGAATCAACAAGTGACCGTTTTGAATTTACCCTAAGCACGGGCAAAAGGATGGTTATTGAGAAAATAGGCTGAAAACAGCAACGATTGTCTGTAAGCTTTGTTAGCGAACAATATTGTTAAGCCTGATTTTTGACTCATCCGTGAGAAATGGACATTTCTCACGCCTTCCAGCATAGCTGAATGGCTGCTGTATGATGATGTAGCGAAAAAGCAACCTTGTTAATCAACAAAGCCTATTTTTAAAACAAAAAAACTGCCCTTCGTGGCAGTTTTTTGTTTGCTTAAATATAAAATCCTAAAGGCAAGGTTAATCCTAAGTAAACAACAACTACAAATGCAATGACGAATAATATCCAGGCTGCTCCAGTTGATTTTCCTTTCACCGTAAAAACAAGAACCATTTCAAAGAAAGCAATCACAACAATTCCAAGAATCGCCTTAATCCAGTGCATGGCACTAATCGCTGTCATATCTAAAAGCATCATGACACCTGTAGCAATAATCAATAGATAGAACAAACGTAAAATCATTTGAACAATCTTTAAACCTCGCTGTCTTCCTGCTTTTTGCAGTCCAATCGCTATGAAAAATAAAATCAATGCTAGTAACCATGTTGTAATATGTGCATGTGTCATACTAACAATCCTCCTCTATCAAAACTCGAACCTATCATACCATACAGAAAAGGAAAAACCTACTAATATGGCTATTGATCTGCCAGTGCTTTATTTACGTCCTATCATCCAAAAAAACATGGGCAATGAACGCACCTTCCTTCATTTATCACATACAATAATAAAAAACTGGGCAAGGAAGATACATGTCTTTTGTCCAAATAATTATGAATAAAGGGTGTTAGCCATATGCCAGCTATCGTAGGCGTTGTTCAAGTAATAGCTGTCGGGTCAGGAGCCGTTTTCCATATTGGTGACGTTTATAAAATATCAACCCTTTCCAATGCAAAGACCTTTGCTGGTGCAGGATCATTTAATACAGGTGACGGTCTCTATGTACAAAACCATCAAAGTTCTACAAATACAATTGATACAGACGGTACAGACCAAGGTAACTTCTTTAATGTATAACTAAGGAAAATAGCCTTTCTAGCTTGAATTTAAACATAATAACCTAATTCAGTATATAAGTGGTGAATTCCATGAATTTCTATGTTCAACAGTCGATATCAATTAACCTTTTGAAAATTGAGGGAATTACAAACTCCTCAGTACTTCAAATCGGCAGTGCCGGCATTATAAAGCCAGTTTCAAATCTTTTTAATACAGGCGGGTTTACAGGACCAGCGCCTCAAGCTCCTAGACCTGGAGAACTTTTAGAAGCACCTGCCGTACCGTTAACATCGCCAACAGCTTAATATTTATTAAATTCCTATGCCTTCTTAATTTGTAGATTTAGCAGTATTGTGAGGTGTGAAAAATGAGTCAAAATATGTATCGGGTTATTCAATCTATTCAAGCATATGTATATGCACAGGACAAAACAATACGTAAATTACAAAAGAAGATTGACTTATTAGAAAAGAAAATCACAGAATTACAAGATCGTCCTCCTGTTCGTGTTGAAAAAATGGAATATAAATTTGATCAATTAAAAGTAGAAACATTAGAAGGAACATTAAATATTGGATTAAATCCATCAGACCTGCAGGCTATTGACGATCTATCCGTTCCAAATCAAAAAAGTCAGGCAAATCCCAAAGAAAGAATGTCTCTATTTACTGAACTTGAAAGCTCGATTAATGAATATCTCGATGAGAATCTACAGACAGTCATGGCCAATACAGGAAAACAGTTACAAATGCGTGTAGATAATACTTACCGTGAATTTATTCTGCAGGATATAAAAAAACAGCTCCCAAATCGAATCGAGTATTATTTAAATCAGCCAATTCGTAATGGAAACACTCCTGAACAGCATAAAGAATGGATTCTTGAACAAATGAAAAAAGAAATCCATAATGGTGTGCTCACTTTTCTGCAGCATTTACCTGAAAATATGAAAGGAACGAATAAAGAATGATTTTTGAAGTGGTAAATCGCGAACTTTGTGTTGGTACCATTCACGTAACAGGTATTTCCAGTTCCTCATTATTAATGGTAGGCGATACAAACTCCATACAGCTTACTTCCTTATTCGATACACCGCCTGAATCACTGATTATTGGACCGTTTGTACCTTTAACTCCAGGAGGATAATTTCCCATGTACCGAACATCAAAAGTAGATTCACTTAAAGTGGACTCATCAGCTTTGTCTTCCGTGATTCAAATAGGAGATTCTACTTGTATCACAGCTTTTTCCCGTGCAATTGCAGTGCAAAGACAGAATGAATTGTTTTATTCAAATGAGGGTAATTTTAATTCATTTCCAATTTTCTCTTTTCAACTTCCCATTGAACCAATAGTTGAACCCATAACTATTGGTTCAACTTCGTTACATCCACTCATTAAAGTAGGTTCCATTGACATAATCGGGATGAGTTCCGCTGCTGTTTTGCATATCGGAAACTCTCGCCACTTTCAAGGTGAATCAAGAACCCTGCACATTAGACAATTAGAACACGTTGACGAGAACAATGAAAAAAAAGTTGAGCAAGCATAGGGGGTGGAAAAAATGCCAGCAATTGTTGGACCGGTTCAAATTTTAAACGTAGGAGGAGGAAATGTTCAATTTGGCGATGCATTAAATATTTCGCCAAAGAGCAATTCTAAATCGACTTCCGGTTCTGGCGGAGGAAATACAGGAGGATTTATTATGACCAATAATGGAATTAGTGCAACAAACCATTTTGATACAAATCTAATTGACCAGCCAAACGTGGGCAATAATTAAAGAAACATTAGATATAAGAAAGAAAACCGGCAGGGATTACTGCCGGCTTTTTACTATTCTAATTTTAGAATGTGCGCTCCATCAAAGAAAAATAAATACCTTTCCTTAATCGGACGCTTATAAATATGTTCTACAGCCTTTGTATAAAGGTCTATTTGTATACGATAGCGCTTTTCAAGAATCGGTCTTGCCTCTTCAAAACCGCCTTTATACCTGTCTGTTATTCCATCTGTTTTATAATCAACAAGTACCAATCCATCCTGATCTTCAAACAAACAGTCAATGATTCCTTGTACAAGCACTGGTTCATTCTTTCCATTCCAGTCCTCATATGCTTCCTCAGCCGGAAGAGCCAAGCTGAATGGTACCTCACGCTTTATGGTTGGAGCTGAAGTCATCCTTTTTCCTAATGAAGATTCAAAAAACGTACTGATTAAATCTGGATCAATGACGGACTTTTGTTCTTCTGTTAAAAGCTCTTTTCTTACCATATCATCGCCAAGCTCCATAATCGCTTCAGAGTTGACAGACTTGGAAAAGTCAATATGCTGCATCACCATATGCATGGCTGTCCCTATTTCAGCAGGTGATAAAGCTTTTTCCTGCATAAATCGCGGCCTGTTCATTAATGGCTTTTTAAATTTACGTAACAACTCCGTACCGCTTGTTTCATCGGATGAATCCTTCTGGCGTTTTATCTCTGAGACAGATTGCTTAGAACGATGAGTTGACGCGCTTCTATATGGATATTGCCATGAAAGTCTTTCTTCAATCTCATTTTTATATGGAGATTCAACCTGAATGGTTTCACCTTGCAGGATTGTCTTAAGCCAAGAATCACTCTCAGATTGTTCTTCCTCATCTATTACTTGAGCATCCTCTGCATTGATCACTGAAATCTGCCAGCGAGACGGATGTTCAATCAACTCCTGTGGAATCAACCCCGATACTTTGGATTCTTCCTCCAACGGCAGATGACAGTCGCGATGCCTAATAAGTGATGGACCGACCCAATCCAGGTAGCTGTCAGCAGAAGCACGCTCATAATCCTGTAAAAGCCAGTCAGGATGGTTAAGTGTCTGCTCCCATTTTGAAAGCTTCTTTTGTAAGCTTTTCACTGAGGATATTAAAAAGAGTCGTTCTTTTGCCCTGGTTAATGCCACATAAAGAACACGCATTTCTTCAGCCAGCGTTTCGAGCTTTTTCTTTCTTTTAAAGGCTAACTGAGGCAGTGATGGATACGTAATCCGTTTGTCTACATTCACATATTTAGAGGCAAACCCAAATTCTTTGTCCAGTAAATAAGGCTTTTTTAGATCCATCATGTTAAATTGCCGCCCTAAGCCGGCAACAAATACAATCGGAAACTCAAGACCTTTACTGCTATGAATCGTCATAATGCGTACAACATCCTCCTGTTCGCCAAGAGCACGTGCTGCACCAAGGTCATCTCCTCTTTCTTGCATTCTTTCAATAAAACGAAGGAAGCGGAACAAACCTCTAAAGGAAGTGGCTTCATATTGACGAGCACGATCATATAATGCCCGTAAATTGGCCTGTCTTTGCTTACCGCCTGGCAGCCCTCCGGCAAAATCATAGAAATGAGTGTCCCTGTATAGCTGCCATATTAACGAAGACAAGGAACCCTGCCTAGCCATTGACCTCCAGCCATCTAACATCAAGAGAAATGGCTTTACTTTATCATATATCCTTTCATTGTCACCTGATTGTTTATACCGGCAAAAGGATGATAACGCATCATAAAAGGTTCCATTTTTTTCGTGGATACGGACTTTAGCCAATTCCTCCTCATGCAAACCGACAATCGGTGAACGAAGCACAGCAGCCAATGGGATATCTTGAAATGGGTTATCGATGACCTTTAATAACGACATCATAATCGTAATTTCCACTGCCTGAAAATAGCCGGTTGATAAATTTGCATAAATTGGAATCCCCTGCTGCTTACACTCCTCGATAATCTGTGGAGCCCAGGTCATGGAACGAAGCAAAATGACGATATCCTTATACATGACAGAGCGGCTTGAGCTTGTTTTCGGATTATAAACGGAGGCTTTTTCTGCTATCATCTCTTTGATTTTCTTTGCCATGACTCTTGCTTCAAGCTGTGATTGCGCAAGCTCTGCCTCATCCAAAACTGCCTCCGTTTCTTCACTGCTATCTCCTTCGGAATCACTTTCCTCTTTTTCAAGATCAATGAGCATTACCTCTACAGGATAAGAAACGTCTTCAGGGTATGAAGCACCCTTTACAAGTTCTGCTGCTTCGTTATATTCAATTTCGCCAACATTGACCCCCATTATTTGCTTGAATAAATAATTAGTTCCGGACAGAACTTCGTGACGACTGCGAAAGTTTCTTGCTAAGTCAATTTTTAATCCGCTGTTATTTCCGTCATCTGTGAAACGATTATATTTCCCGAGAAAAAGATTGGGCTCTGCAAGCCGGAAGCGATAAATGGACTGCTTCACGTCGCCTACCATAAAAAGATTTCCTGTATTCTCTTCTTCCTTTGTTACGAGCTGGATAATGGATTCCTGAACTAAATTAACATCCTGATATTCATCCACAAGTACTTCTTTGAAGGTATCACGATAGTGAAGTGCTGCAGCAGATGGAATGAGGACACCATCATTTTTCGCAGAAGAATCTAGCAAAATCTCAAGGCAATAATGCTCTAAGTCAGCAAAATCCACAAGCCCCTTCTCCCGTTTTACAGCACTGAAACGTTCAGAGAAGCGCTGTACAAGCTGCGTTAATGTGTGAATAATCGGTTTCATTTCTTTCATATCCTGCAGAAAGCTTTCTGGTTTTCGGGAAAAGAATTCCTTCTGCAAATCTTGAAGCTTTTTCTTAGCAGCTTCACGTAATTTTTGCGCACGGTCAATTAGTTCTTTATTAAACTCATCCCCGCGGCAAGTTTTTGCGCGTGAGAATGACCAGTTTTGCATGGCCTGATATAAAGTGTTCCATGAATCTTTGCATGCAGCCTGCATGACTTCCACAATTTTTAAATCATCTAAAAAGTTCTCTTCCCTTGGAGCAGGACCGCCGGGTACTTTCGTTAAAGCCAGCCCTTTTTCAAGTATCCCTTTTACCCCTTCAAGCTGAAGTTCCACATCAAACATACAGGTTTCCATAAAAGGCAGTTCATCTATAGATGAGTTCGTATCAACATCATACATTTGAACAATTTTTTGTAAATATCTATCAGGATCTGGGTTCGCACGGGCAAAATCATAAAGATCCCTTATGATATCCATCAATGCTGTATCACTGCGGTCATTTGTAAAACTGTCAACAAGCCGGAAGAAATCTTCATTACCTGCTTTACCGTATTCTTCTTCAAACAGCTCATCAAGCACTTCATCACGTAATAACTGTCCTTCTGTTTCATCGGCAATCCTAAACCCGGGATCGACGTCAATCATGTAATAATATTTGCGAATGACTTCGAGACAAAAAGAATGAATGGTAGAAATGGACGCTCTGTTTAATAAACTTAGCTGTTTTCGCAAATGATGGGATGTGGGGTCTTCATTGATTGCCTTTTCCAACGCCTCACTGATCCGGTGGCGCATTTCCGCTGCAGAAGCATTAGTAAAAGTAACGACAAGGAGCTCATCCACATTGATTGGAGTATCTTTTGAGAGTACTTTCTTAATCATCCTTTCAACTAGGACAGCCGTTTTCCCAGACCCGGCAGCAGCTGCAACCAAGATATCCTGTCCACTTGCCATAATCGCCTTCCATTGATCATCCGTCCATGTCGCATCTTCAGGCTTCGGCGGTATCTTGTTTATCCCCATGTTTAGCTACCTCCTTTCGCATAAGCTCAAGTGCCTCTTCTTTTGAACGAGGAACAAGCATGCGGTATTGATTTTCTTCCATTGATTCATCAAATTGACAAACTGATTTATAAGAACAAAACGTGCAAGGAGTTTTATCCTTCATTTTAAAAGGGGAGATTTGAACATCCCCTTCCGTAATGGCATTTCCTGTTTTCACATACATGTTACGGACGTAAGCGCGCATATCCTCAAAGTCCTGTCTACTTGCTGCTTTTGAACGCTTAGATAAGGTCCCATCCTTTTTAATTTCAGCTGGTACTACATCTGATGCACCTGAATCCAGACTTAAATCCATTAACCTAATCGCACTTTCATCACCGAGTACAAGTCCATTCATTTTAAACTTTTTAAAGATTTGTTCCTCAATATCTTCAAGTGTTAAGATTTGTTTAGCATTAATCATTGGATTATGCACATGAAAATAAAGGACACCCGCTGGAGTCGCTTCAGACCCGACCAATGACTTAGCATGACTCAAAATGATATCTAAATATGTCAGCATCTGCAGGGCCATGCCATAGTATACTTCACCTAAATTTAATTCCTTTGAGCTGGATTTATAATCGAGAACCCGTAAATACACACCATTCTCATCCACTGCTTTATCTACACGGTCAATTCTGCCCACCAGCTGCATCTTCGTACCGTTGCGAAGCTGAAAGGAAAGAGGCGGAAGTTCACTCTTTGGACCAAAACCAAGTTCTAATCCTACCGGTGCAAAGCCGCTTACTTTAGCATGTTCGCTTAAGATAACCGAAGCACGAGTAATAATCTGCTCTAGCTTCCTTTTAATATAGGCATGCCGATTGGAACTTAAAAGAATTTCATTTTGCAACCTTGGAGCTAATGCTTCAACTGCAGCTTTAGCTAATTTTTTCGATTGTTCCTTTGTAAGCTCTGCCCAGGTTAAATTATTTGTCATCACCGTTTCAGCAATATATTTTAATGCTGAATGGAAAAGGTCTCCAATATCAGGTGCTTCCAGTCGAAAAACTTGCCTGTCTCTTAGGCGCAAGCCATGCTGAACAAAATGCGAAAATGGACAGCTCTGAAACAGCTCCATCCTCGATACACTTGCTTGAATCACATCACCGTATAACTCTTGTGTTACCTGCTGTGAAAGTGGCTTGACAGGATTTTTATAATCCAGGCTGGAAAGAACAAGAACAGCACTTTCTTTGTCCCTGCCTGTCACATACCAGTTATAAACATCCCACCAGAAATCGGCTAAAGGATAGTTCCGTTTTTTCAGCTGAAGCTGTGAGGTTAAATAGGACAAGCTTCTATTCCTGTGTGAAATATATTCAAGCTGTTCTTCATCAGCAAGCTCTGATGGGTCCGCCATATAAAACAGTTCCGTATGCTCTGGGAATAAATCTTGCATTCTTTTTATATAAAGAGATGGTATTAATGCTTTTCCCTCTTCATTTGCTAACGGATAACTGATATATAAACTTTCAGATGGTGTCACAAATGCTTTGTAGGCAAGAAATTCTTCGTCCAATAATCTTGTTTTGCTGGATTGAGCTATTTTCAAACCATTCATCAATAATTGCTCTCGGTCTTCGTCAGCAAGTATCCCATCCTCTGTAAATTTCGCCGGAAGAACCCCTTCATTTAAGCCAATAATAAAAGCCACCTTTACATCGGAAAGGCGTGATTTTTCCAAATCTCCTGCGAGCACTTGATCAATTGCCGGCGGAACAAGAGAGAAGCGAAGAGCTTCTAAACCTGCATCAAGTATTTTTGAAAAAGACTGAAGAGGTATCTCATCGTCCCCAAGGATTTCCACAAATTGATCAAATATATCAATAATCGCATTCCAGGCCTGATCATGCTCACGAGCCTTTACAAGATTTCCTTTTTCCTCTTCATCAAATTTCCATTTTTCCAATTTTGCCGGTATATCTAATTCTTCAAGGAATAAATATAAAGCTTCACCAAGATTTCTACCTGTTCCAGCTCTTTTCAACCTCCTTGACAATCGTAAGATCGGTGCAGTTACTATAAGCCTGAGCTCATTCAATTCCTGCTCTTTTCGCTTTTCACTATCGGTTTGAGCAACATTTTCAAACTCTAATCCCCGAATGCGCCGGTAAGTCCATCGCTCACGCTTCGTCCATTTGTCTCCTTTAATGCCATATGCTAATACATAATTTTCAAGATTATCCATTTGCTCACGGAGTTTATCGCTATTTTGTCCGAGTGGAAATAGCAGTTCTGTTTTAATAGCTCGAAATACCGGTTCATACCGCCAATTTCCATTGATAATTTCGAGAACCGATCGAATTAGCTCCACTAATGGATGATGAAGCATGGTCCTTTTTTGATCGATAAAATAGGGAATCTCATAATCACGGAATATGGTTTCAATCATTTCATGATAATCTTGTCCATTTCGCATGAGAAGAGCTATATCCCGATAACGGTAATTCTTTTCCGAAACTAGACGCTTAATATTTCTAGCAATTCCTTCAATCTCAGACCTTCGATTGACCGCCTGTGCAATACAAATCGAATTTGACTTATTAAAGGGGAGAGCCGGACGAGAATCAAAATGGGCTTCAAGATGCTGTAAGGCTTTATCCTTCCACCTTTTTGGCTCGTCTAGTATCACTTCTTCCACAGATACTCCGTTTACAGAAGCCATCTCATACAATGTCCGACAATTCTCCCCTGAAAGACGAAATAAATGTAATTCATCTGGTGCCTGACTTTCGAAAGAACGGTCAAGTGTTAAAGTAATCGTAACCTGCTTACAATGCTTCATTAATTGCTCAATTATCATATATTCCTGAGGTGTAAAACTATAAAAACCATCTATATAGATTTCAGCCTTTTGTAAATAGGTGGAATGTGCAATTTTTTCAGAAAGCAGCCGAAAGTAATCTTCCGTATCAATATACTTATTGGATAATCCTGCTTCAAAACCTTCATAAATAAGCTGCAGATCATGGAGCTTATCCTTTAATGTATGCTCCGGCAGCTGGCTCTTTTTCTCTGCCAATTCAGCAGGCTGCACACAGTAACGCTTAAACTCCACTAACATTTGCTCCATTTGACTGATAAATCCTGTCTTATCTGCTGCCCGTCCAAATAAATGCAGTTCTTCTTTTTTGTCTTCAATAATTTTTTGAATCAGCATATTAATTCCTGTACTGTTCAAATGATAGCGGCTCATTCCTCCGGTCTCCTGCAGAATCCTCCAGGCAAGCCTTGTAAAAGAAAAAACCTGTGCGCGTATCATACCGCCTAAGCCAGGTGTACTAATTAATTGATATTCAGATAAAAAAGTCATTTGTTCGGGTACTAAATAGATAAGCGGATCACCCTCGGGATTTTCTGCTAATTTTGCTCGAATTTCATTGAGACATGCTGCGGTTTTCCCGCTGCCCGACCGTCCAATTAATAAACGTACTGACATCCTTTTCTCACCCTCTCAAGGTTTTGTCTATTAAACATCTTATCATACTAATTCAATAAAAAAAGATTCGCTAAATGTTCACGAATCCTTTTACCATTTTTAAATCCCAAAACGGATAGCAGGTATTACTTAAAAAGATACAGCCACTTCATCCATTGGCCAGTATCTTAAATTTACCTTCCCAACTACCTGATCAACGGAAACAAATCCAAATTCCCGGCTGTCTCTGCTGCCAAGACGATTATCTCCCAATACAAAAATCATGTTCTCAGGGACTGTTTTTTTTCCAGTCAGTTCATAAAGAGTAAAATTACCGGTTAAGCGCCCGCCAAATGTCTGTTTGCGATACTTTTCCAAATAGGGTTCTTCATACCTTTTTCCATTAATCAAAAGCTGATCGTCACGATACTCTATTTCGTCGCCTGGTAATCCAATCAAGCGTTTTACATAGTCTTCCTGTTCATTTGCGTGAAACACAATGACATCAAACCGATGCAGTTCACCTATCTGATAACCAATTTTATTTACGACAAGTTTATTCCCATCCTGAAGAGTTGGCATCATCGACTCGCCTTCTACTACATAATTCGAGAAAAAAAACATGCGGATAAAAACAAAAATGATAATGCCAATTGCAAATGCTTTAAGCCATTCAACGCCTTCCTTTTTGATTTCCTCCCTCATACGCACCGATTCCTCCAATTTCTATAGTACATTTGGGTAATTATCCTTCTTGTCTCCGATTTTCCTTCTCCGTACTTTTATTTATTTTTACTTCTATTATTTTCCCAACATACCAAAGAATAAAAATAACAAGCCCCACGACAGCCGTCCTTACTGGCTGTGTCATAAGCGATTTAATATCATACCCAACAAAACTGATAGTAAAAATCATCACCAATTTCCCCGTCATAACAGCTAACATGTACTGATATGTACTAATCTTAGAAAGCCCTGCTACAATATTAACAATTGCCGAAGGAGTAAATGGAAAACATAATAAGATAAATAATGGACCAAAGCCATGCCGTTCCACCCAAAGCATCAGCTTTTGAACCTGAGGATGCTTCTTTAGAAATTGGAGTATTCTTTTTTGACCAAACTTTCTAATCAGCAAAAAAACAAGTAGCGCTCCTGTGCAAGCTCCAATCCATGAAAATAAAAATCCAAACCAAAGACCAAATGCATTCGCATTTGCCATGACAAACAGAAACAGCGGTAAAAAGGGAAGAAATGCTTCAAGCATGGGAAGCAAGATACCTGGAAGCGGTCCAAAAGAGCGATATTCATGAATTAATTCCATAATATTTTCAAATGTGAACCATTCTTTTAACACATCAAAATCCATTAATAATTACTCCTGGATCAAAACAAAACAGAATCTTCAATTTGACGTTCCCACCTATTTTTATTGAATTTCTACACACATAATCTATACCTCATTTTACACCCGAACTATATAAATGAAAAAGAATAACACTCATTTTGCTAAAAATTCTCCTAGTGCATCTGCGTTGGCTTCCCTATCGAGTATCAGGACTTCTCCTATACCGCTGATTCTATCCGTTTCAAACATCCCGTCAACAGGAATACGAAACGTATTAATATTACGATTATCCTTTGATAAATAATCCTTACCTATATATATAATATCTGATGTATCCATGTTTGTATTCACATACGGTTTCATCACACCAACTAATTTAGGAAACTTTGATAAAGTTTGGAAAGATGCAAATTGATTGGCTACTTCCTTCATAGCTTTCTGCTGGCGTTTCACACGATCGAAATCTCCCATTGCATCATAACGAAAGCGTACGTATGAAAGGAGATGCGCGCCGTCAAGCCGCTGCAACCCTGGTTTAAGCGGGACATCCAGAAAAGCTGACATTTCTTTTTCCACTTCAATTTCAACTCCATTTGGAAAAGCTTCATCAATTAAATGAATAAATCCATCAAAATCAACGATTGCATAATACTTCACGTCGACATTAAAATTCTTCTTAATGGTCTGCCTCAATAATTCCGGTCCTCCAAGTGCAAAGGCAGCATTAATCTTATTTTTACCATAATTCGGAATCTCAACATAGGAATCCCGCATAATTGAAATTAATTTATAAGAATGCTTTTTCGGATGATATTGAGCAATCATGATTGTATCTGACCTGGCACTTTCCTCACCTCTTGAATCACTTCCAATTAATAAAATATTCGTACCGCCATACTTATCCTTTTCACCATTGAATGTAAAGACTTCCTGTTCAATCGTTGTTTTCTCTCTTGCATGGTTTATCCCCTGTTTGTATTGAAAGTACGCATACCCAAACGTAACTGCCATTAATAACAGTAATAATAAGACAGTCTTTTTCAACAAACTCTTTTTTCGCTTCCTCTTTACTTTTTTTTCATGCTGTTTTTTCTCATATCTCATAAAAGATTAACCCTTCCTAATAATAGTAACAACCAATTATTGTAATCATCATCCATTTTATGCTTTATACAGGTTAATAAACTACTATTTTTATTTTACCTTAAATAATCTTTGTGACCTATACGTTACTAGATTTATTTGACCGGATTATTGAAATAAAATACCATTTCAATAACAATCGAATAAGTCTTAACAAGAAAAAAATAAAAGTATGTGATATTATTCACATACTTCTCTGTACCAAATCATTTATTATTTATTTTATATTATTCTTCATTATTCATTCCATACTCAGGACTATTCTCGGAGGCCCTAGAAATATGACGATATCTTGTAATAGAGTTTCGATTGTTATTGCCGATTTTTCGTTGCATCAAATTTGTACGTAATAATGCCGTTCTTAGCATCTGATTCTCAAATGTATAGATGGAAACTGGTATAATGATTGTTTTTTTATTTCTAAAATAGACAAGTGTATTTGCTGAATCAACTTTTTCATAATGTAACACATGCGCATGTGAAATCCAGGCACAACGCTTGCTTAAAGGAGAAGCAGTCGGAAAAAAATACATCATATTGGTAGAATCAATGGTAATGGGAATTTTATGTGTGAAACCAAGTAATTGCCTACTCCCATCCCTGCGGCCTTCGTAGCTAGAACAAAAAGCTCGGCAGCCCTTTTTAATTAATTCAAGCGGCTTTGATGGAGAGAATTGATCATTATCAAGATCATAAATCTGTGAATACAGCTTACTTCCATATTCCATTGGAAGAATGGCAAGTGTTGAACGACTAATCTGATATTCCTCAATGATTTCAGTTTTTACCATGTAAACTTTCATCTCCTCTTTTGGATAAATACAATTACTATTTTAACATATATATTCCATTTTTTACTATAATACAATACTTTTTTCTCAAATTATACATATTTTATCCTGCGTAAAAATATTTTCTAAAAATTTTCAAAATTCAGTTGATTAATGAAGCATTATTCCATATAATATAAAAAAGCACCCGAGGTGATTTCCATGAAAGAGAATTCTTACACAGAATTGATGAAATCCAGTGCCATGAACAAAAAGAAATTAAAAGAAAACTACATTCTAGATTTGTACATTGAAATGTTTCTAACTGAAATCCTATTAAAAGCAGAGAAAGAAAGTTTATTGGCGCGCATTGACAAAGCAATTGATGAGCGAAATAAAGAAAACTTTGATCTCCTGTCTGAACAATTCAGAGAACTTAGCAAACGCTTTGGTACGTAGAATTAGTTGGAGTCATTCTTAATTAATCACCCCTCCAAAACTCTCCTATTGCCTGTCCAAGTAAACAACTAATTGAACAGTTCCCTTTTCCAACAAAAACATCCTCCTTTATCTCTTAGGAGGATGTTTTTCAATATCACTACATCGTTCAATTTCCTTCATCTTCACTTTCCTTAACCTTAGGCTTATACTCTTCAAGTGTTGATATTCTCTCAAGCATGGTTGGATGTCCATAGATAAAAAACTTCACTAGGAATGGAGGATTAACTTGACTTAATCCGGCACGAGATAATTCTTGAAAAGTAGTTATCCCCGCTTCAGTATTCTGTGTCATTTCAATCGCATACCGGTCAGCCCTCGTTTCCTGATACCTGGAAATCATATTTGACAGCGGACCTGACATAAACAACAGCATTGAAATAATCATCAAGAAAAGCGGCAAGGATTGCAAATCAGAGACGGCTGAAATATTAAAAGCCTTTCCATAGCGGACTACCGCCCAATTCATTAATTTATAGGTTAAATACATCCCCACTAATGAAAACGTTAAACTAGTTGCGATATTGATATAAATATGTTTTTCTACATAATGAGCCATTTCATGTGCCATAATAAACAGAATTTGCTCATTAGATAATTTATTCAATGTCGTGTCCCAAAGAACAATCCGAGCATTTGAACCAATTCCTGTGACATAGGCATTTAGTGCATTGGTTTTCTCTGACATATTCACTTCAAAAACATGATTAGCAGGAATATCTGCTTTTTGTGCCATATCCAATATCTCTGCTTCTAACTCTTTATTCTTTAAGGGATAAAAATCATTATAAAGAGGGTCAATGACAACAGGCTGCAGAAAAGTCAAAAACAATGTAAACGGAACCGAAAGCAGCCATGCATACAGCCACCATCTTTTTGTACTTTTCTTCATTAGCCAATACAGTACTGAAACAAGGATGAATGTCATTCCATAGTTTAGCCAAAAGTCAATGAGCTCTTCTTTTAGCCAGGATGCGAAAGTCTGAGTAGAGATATGATAACTTTTTGATAAATAATAACTGATATAACTAAACGGAAGCATGGCAGCAAATGAGAAGAATGACAGCCATATTAAATAAATGGCTGTTTGCAGCCATTTCTTTTTAGCTGTCACTTCAGACCATTCTTTAAATGCTTTTGACAAACCAAACAATAATATAATCAAATAAAAGATCCATTCAAATGGCGTAGCTAAAAAATACAATAAATAGCGAATCCGTGAGTATTCTTCACTCAAAAAAAGTTCCCGCTCATTTAAAAACACTGCTGGATCTGCTTGAGAGCCTTGATATTCAAACGGTAAAGTCGAGTCGGCAAAATAAAACAAATACCAATAAAAAAATAACCCAAACAAAAGGTAGGCTAAAACCCCATATAGCCCAATCTTTCTGGCCATTCTCTTCCCCCTTTCTGCAATATTATGTACAAACTCCTTAGTATTAGTGTAGTAAGAAGACTGTAATTTAGAACAAGTTTATTGGTGTAAATAAAAAAGAGGCTGACTACAATGGTCAGTCTCCTAAATTAATACCGCTCTATCACTATTCATTTTTTCGCCGCGAATACGCTGGAACTCTTCTAACAATTTCTCAACTGTTAGTTGTTTTTTCTCTGTTTCATTGGCTTTAAATATTACTTGACCTTTATCCATCATAATGAGCTTATTCCCTAAATCTAGAGCCTGCTGCATATTATGTGTCACCATTAAAGTAGTCAAGTTATTCTTTTGGACAATTTCCCCTGTGAGGTTTGTAATCAATTCTGCCCGTGAAGGGTCTAGTGCAGCTGTGTGTTCATCGAGCAAGAGTATTTTCGGATCTGTAAAAGTCGCCATCAACAGCGAAAGCGCCTGTCTTTCTCCTCCAGAAAGCAGACCAACCTTTGCCTCCAAACGATTTTCCAGACCTAAATGAAGTGTTTCCAGCTTCGCTTTAAAAAAGTCTCGTCGTTTTTTTGTCACCCCGATTTGAAGTCCTCGTGTTTGGATCCGCGAATAAGCAATCGCTAAGTTTTCCTCAATTGTCATGGTCGGAGCCGTCCCTGCCATTGGATCCTGGAAGACTCTTCCTACTAGTCTTGCTCGATTATGTTCCTGCAGATTTGTTACATTTTTCCCATCAATGTATACAGTTCCAAGATCTGTAATTATTTTCCCTGAAATAATATTCATTAGCGTTGATTTACCTGCTCCATTACTTCCAATAACGGTTACAAAATCACCTGGATTTAACTGGAGCGTTAATTCATGAAGAGCAATTTTCTCATCAGGAGTTCCTTCATTGAAAACTTTAAAGATTTGGTTTAAGTGCAGCAAATGATTCACCTCCAATTTGAATTAAGCTTTAAAGGCCTGATTTTGTTCTAACGACTGCATCATTCGCTTCTTTTTCCGTTGTTTTTCTTTTCGGCCGCTATTAATTTTCGGTAATATAAGAGCAAAAATAACAATAATAGCCGTGATTAATTTCATATCACCCGTTTCTAAGAAATCAACACGAAGCGCCATTGTAACAATCAATCGGTATAAAATGGATCCTCCAATAACTGCTAACGTTGCTCTGACAATTTTCTTTGCACCAAACACTGCCTCACCAATAATAACAGATGCCAGACCAATAACAATCATACCTATACCCATTCCAACATCACTAAAGCCACTGTATTGAGCAACTAACGCACCAGAAAAAGCAACCATTGCATTAGAAAGACCAAGACCCAATATTTTCAGCATGTCAGTATCTGCGGAAAAGCTTCGAATCATCGTTTCATTATCACCAGTAGCTCTTATTGCCAAGCCAATATCCGTTTTAAGAAAGAAATCCAGTCCCTTTTTGACAATATAAGCTACTAACAGCATCACAATGAGAATTCCCCAAGTCTTTGGGACCACATCTCCAAGGCCAAGCATTTGAAATAGTCCATTAATACTATCGTCAATTCTTAAACCTTGCCAAAAACTGATAAGATTTGTAAAAATCGTTTCCTCTTGCAGGAGTGGAACATTGGATTTCCCCATGATACGTAAATTAATTGAATAAAGTGCAATCATCATTAAGATTCCTGATAATAAAGGGTTAATTTTTCCTTTTGTATGAAGAAGACCTGTCATACATCCTGCAATAAAACCAACAATAATCGCTACAGCGGTAGCCAAAAACGGGTTCATACCGCCAACAATCAAAACAGCAGCAACAGATGCCCCCGTGACAAATGATCCATCAACAGTCATATCAGGGAAGTCTAATATTCTAAAAGATAAATAAACTCCTAAAGCCATTAGCGCATAAATGGCACCCGCCTCAAAGGATCCAAAAACGGCGTTAAACATGATATTTCTCCTTTCTGCAAAAAACTCAAACACAGATGCTATTCTAAATTAGGAACGAAAGGAGGGCCTTAAAGAAGCCCCCCTATTCTAATAACTACTCAATAAATTCTGCTTGCTCGTTCCATTCATCCTTCAACTCAACATTCATTTCTTTTGCAGCGTTCTTATTGATAACTAGTTTTAAATTTTGCGGATATTGAACAGGCAGCTCAGATGGTTTCTTTTCTCCCTTTAAAATCTGTGCTGCTAATAAGCCAGCCTCGTAACCGATATCTTCATAATTAAAGCCATAAGCCGCAAAGCCACCGCGTTCTACTGAATCCAATTCACCTACAAATAAAGGTAATTCATTGTCCCCGGCAACCTGAATAACTGATTCTAATGCTGAAACAACCGTATTATCTGTAATAATGTAGATAACGTCTGCTTTTCCAATTAATGATTCAGCTGCCTGCTTTACTTCAGCTGATGTTGAAACAGTCGCTGTTTCAAGCTCATTTAAACCTAATTCTTTTATTGACTCTTTAATCGTATCTACTTGTGCAACAGAGTTTTGCTCACCGGCATTATAAACCGTTCCAATTGTTTTATCAGGAAAGTTTTCACTAATAAACTTCACGGTATTTGGAATCGCATCTGGATGGTTATCAATTGTTCCAGTTACATTCCCGCCAGGTTCTTCCATTGACTTAACAAGTTGTGCACCAACTGCATCCGTCACAGATGTGAACACGATTGGAATATCCTTTGTAGCATTTAAAGCTGCTTGAGCACTTGGTGTCGCGTTTGCAAATATTAAATCAACACCATCTCCTGCAAGGTTAGTCGCAATGTTTTGAACGTTACTTTGATCAGCATTCGCATTTTGCTCATCATATTCAACAGTTAGACCTTCATCCTTCAATGCTTTCTTAAATCCTTCTGTTGCCGCATCTAATGATGGATGTGTGACATACTGTGTGATTCCGACCTTAAATGTGTCTTTACTGTCACTTCCTTCATTTCCATCGTTACTTTCGCTAGCACCGCAACCGCTTAAAAATAAAGCGCCCATTAATCCAAGTGCAGCCAAACTCATTGACGTTTTCTTTTTCATTAACATTTTTATCCCCCTCAAAAATAGCAACTTTATTACCTAAACGCTTTTATGCTTTTATGCTTTTGTGTAGTAAATTATAATATTAAAATAATAATATTTCAATCTATTTGCAACTCTTTTTTTAAAATAAAATGGATTCTGTCAATTTCACCTAAAAGTACATATGCTATTTCCCTTTAAAGTTAGGCTTCCTTTTCTCCGCAAATGCAGCCAGAGCTTCCAACCGATCTTCTGTTGGAATAAGCAATTCATAAGCTTTTTGCTCTATTCGCAGTCCTGTTTGCAAATCTGCATTCATCCCTTGCTTAATAGCAAATTTTGCCTGTTTAAGGGCAAGCGGTCCGTTTACAAGCATTCTTTCTGCCCAATTCATGCTTGTCTCTATTAAGTCCTCCTTTCTAGATACATCATTTACCAGACCAATAGTCAGCGCTTCTTCTGCTGTTACCCGCTTTGCTGTTAATATAAGCTCCAAAGCCTTTGCCTCTCCAATTAACCTTGGAAGACGCTGTGTACCGCCTGCACCCGGGATAATAGCCAGGCTTGTCTCTGTTAAACCCATGATGGACTCGGTTTGAGCAATACGAAAATCACATGATAATGCAAGTTCAAGTCCTCCGCCAAAGGCAGCGCCGTTTATTGCAGCGATTGTCGGCTGCGGCAGAGAATCAATTGCATTAAATACCTCGCCAATTTTAAAAATATTTCTTCGTACTTCTTCTTCCGTTAATGTTTTTCTTTCTTTTAAATCAGCACCAGCACTAAAGGCCTTTTCACCTGCTCCGGTAATAATCACAATCCTAATGTCAGAGCTTGTTCGGATTTTTTCAACATACCCATGCAGTTCATTTAATAAAGCATAATTAAATGCATTGAATACTTCCGGCCGATTTAATGTCAATACTGCAATGTGACCCTTTTGAGCAAAGCTCACATTCCCCACCGCATAACCTCCTCCTAAGTTTATTTCATAGCTATCTAGTACTATATTACACGCAAATCCGATATATTGCATTATTCTTTCTATTTAAAAAAGTAAGAAAAAAGAAGTAGACTCTTTATCCACTTCTTTTCACCTTCTAATAAATTAATTGTAAAAAATCTTCCTTCGTGATGTTGCCAAAGTAATGTTTCATATCAATTCTAGCTAAAGCCTCTTCCAATGCTGCTTTTTCATATTTAACATTTGTTAAAAGAACTTCAATATCGCGCACGTCACCGACACCGAAGAAATCTCCATAAATCTTACATTGTTCAATGACTCCTTTATTCACCTCTAACCTTACATCAATACTGCCAACAGGAAATCGATGTGAATGCTGGAGATTAAATTTAGGGGATTTCCCATAGTTCCATTCCCATGTTTGATACCGTTCCTTTGACAACTGATGAATCTTTTCCCAGTCCTCTTTTGTCAGTATATATTGTGGAATCTCTGCTTCACTGTCAAAAATATTAGATAACAATAACCCGCGAAATTTCTCCATCGTAATCTTTTCTGATAAAAACTCAGAAATATTGGCAACACGGCTGCGAATCGATTTAATTCCCTTTGATTCAATTTTATCCTTCTTTACCTTCAACGCTGAAACAACATGATCAATTTCAGAATCAAGCATTAATGTACCATGACTAAACATTCTTCCTCTTGTAGAAAACTGGGCATTACCTGAAATTTTACGGCTATCGACTACTAAATCGTTCCGCCCGCTAAGTTCAGCATTCACACCAAGCTTGTTCAAAGCACGAACAACAGGTTGGGTAAACTTCCTGAAATTATGGAAGCTTTCACCGTCATCCTTCGTAATAAAGCTAAAATTCAAGTTTCCTAAATCATGATACACTGCGCCCCCGCCAGACAGCCTTCTTACAACAGTAATTCCATTTTTTTCTACGAAATCGGTATTGATTTCTTCAATTGTATTTTGATTTTTCCCTATAATAATGGAAGGTTTATTTATGTAAAATAATAGATAGGTTTCATTAATATCTAGATTTTTTAAGGCATATTCCTCAATAGCAAGATTAATTCTCGGATCCGTAATCCCTTTATTATCGATGAATAACATTTTTAACACTCCCTGAATAAAATAGACAACATCCATTCCCCTTACCGTCTCTTTTCTTGTCAGGCAGAAAGGGATACAATAATAATCGTAACATAAGAAAAATCAGAATGAAAATTCAAGTTTATTCAGAATTAAACAGAAAGTACATAGCATTGGAGGCATCCGTATGAATCAAAGATTAAAAAACATGTCGGAATGGATGAATGAGAATCAAATTGACATTTCAATCATTACTTCTACAGAAAATGTCTTTTATTTAAGCGGTTTTTATAGTGACCCGCATGAAAGATTACTTGCTTTAGCTCTATTTCAGCAGGAAGAGCCTATTCTTATTTGCCCGGCCATGGAAACAGAAGATGCAAAAGCTTCAGGATGGACCTATGAGATTATTGGCTATAGCGATGTTGAAAACCCTTGGGAAATGATTCGTAAAGCAATTGATAAGCGAGTAAATAAGGTTACTAAACTTGCTATTGAAAAAGAGCATATGAATGTAGAGCGTTATGAGGCTCTCACTTCACTTTTCCCAGAAGCAGCTTTTGTTTCGGCTGAAGAAAGACTTCGTAAACTTCGTATGATTAAGGATGAAAAAGAAATCTCCAAAATACGTGAAGCCTGTGCATTAGCAGACTATGCTGTTGAAGTGGGCTGTTCAGAAATACAAGAGGGAAAAACAGAATTAGATATACTAGCAGTCATAGAATATGAGTTAAAGAAAAAAGGCATCACACAAATGTCTTTTGCTACAATGGTACTGACAGGGACGAATGGGGCCTCTCCACACGGTACTCCAGGATTAACGAAAATAAAAAAAGGAGATTTTGTTCTGTTTGATTTGGGCGTCGTTGTTGACGGCTATTGCTCGGATATTACACGCACAGTTGCTTATGGTGATATCTCTAATCAACAACAAGAGATTTATGATACTGTCTTAAAAGCCCAGCTCGCAGCGATTGACGCAAGTAAACCAGGAGCAGCTTGTTCAAATGTCGACCTTACGGCAAGAAATATTATTCGTGATGCCGGATATGGAGACTATTTCCCTCATCGCCTTGGGCATGGATTAGGGATTGGTGTGCATGAATATCCTTCATTGACTGAAACGAATTCTTTATTGCTGGAAAAAGGTATGGTTTATACGATTGAACCTGGAATTTATGTACCAAACATAGCAGGTGTCCGTATTGAAGATGATATACTTGTCACAGCTGATGGAGTAGAAGTATTGACAAAATTCCCAAAAGAACTTCAAATGATTAAATAAACTGAGTAAAGGTGTCAAGCATCATAAAAAGACAAATGGTTTATTTTTGTCCATATATGGTGCCTGACACCTTATGTTATTCGATTACATAGCGCTAAGAACTCTTTTTACATCGTGATAATCGAGCTTTAAGCTTTTCGCTACTTCTTCATAGGTAACAAACCCATTCAGCGTATTAATCCCCTTTAATAGTGCTTCATTCTCAAGGCAGGCTTGTTTATAACCTTTGTTTGCTATTTGAACAGCGTAAGGTACCGTCACATTGGTTAATGCCATCGTTGAAGTTCGAGGAACAGCTCCTGGCATATTAGCCACAGCATAATGCACAACCCCGTGTTTCATATAAGTTGGATGATCATGTGTTGTGATACGGTCGGTTGTTTCAAAAATACCGCCTTGATCAATCGCTATATCAATCACAACAGACCCGGGACTCATAGATTTAATCATTTCTTCCGAGACTAGAATAGGTGCTTTTGCTCCTGGAATCAGAACTGCACCAATCACAAGGTCTGATTCACTCACAGCTTCAGCTATATTGAATGGATTAGAAATGAGAGTAGAAACCTGAGCACCAAAGATATCATCCAGCTGCCGCAAGCGATCCGGATTCACATCAATAATTGTTACCTCGGCCCCAAGTCCAACCGCTATTTTTGCTGCATTGGTGCCAGCCACACCTCCCCCAATTATCGTCACTTTACCTCTTTTTACACCAGGAACACTAGATAGCAAAATCCCTTTTCCACCATTTACCTTTTCTAAGAACTGAGCACCAATCTGTGATGCCATTCTCCCTGCCACCTCACTCATCGGTGTTAATAGGGGAAGACTTCTATTAGGCAGTTGTACTGTTTCATATGCAATTCCAACAACTTTTTTATCCAGCAGAGCTCTTGTCAGCTCCGGTTCTGGGGCAAGATGTAAATATGTAAATAGTATTAACCCTTCTCTAAAATACTCATATTCACTTGGCAGCGGTTCCTTCACCTTCATCACCATCTCCATTGACCAAGCTTCTCCGGCAGATGAAACTATTCTTGCCCCGGCATTTACGTATTCTTCATCACTAAAGGCAGAACCAAGTCCTGCACCTTTTTCAATATAAACTTCATGACCTTCTTTAATTAAATTCACAACCCCTGCTGGTGTCATTGCAACCCGGTTTTCATTGTTTTTTATTTCTTTCGGAATACCGATACGCATATCCATTGAACCTCCTATTCAATCTATTATTATTCATTCAATTGAAAATATAAATTACCCTTCTTTTGTCACAATTTATCTAATTTCGCTACTTCTATCTTCTTACTCTTTCCATTTATTAAGAATGTATTTATTCACATATTTTTCTAATTTTTTCACAAATATACATTGTTTATAGTGTATAATTAATGTATAGGAGGGATGAAACATGACACTAGTTTATAAAAAAATTCTTGTAGCAGTAGACGGATCAAAGGAAGCAGAATGGGCATTTAAAAAGGCGGTTGCCGTAGCAAAAAGAAATGAATCAAAAATTGTCATCGCCCACATTATTGACACACGTACATTTGCAACGGTTGAAGCATACGACCGCACAATTGCAGAAAGAGCAGAACTATTTGCAAAAGAACTTATGGAAAACTATAAGAAAGAAGCAATTGAAGCAGGTGTAAAAGAAGTAGAGTATGTAATAGATTACGGCTCTCCAAAAGTAAAAATACCTAAAGATATTGCGAAAAATCATGAAATTGATTTAATCATGTGCGGAGCTACAGGTTTAAATGCTGTTGAGCGTTTCTTAATTGGAAGCGTTTCCGAACATATTACACGTAATGCTCGCTGTGACGTATTAGTTGTTCGCAGTGAAAGCATTGAAGTGTAAAAATAGAAAACCACGCTGTTCAATGAACAGCGTGGTTTTCTATTTTTACTTATCTGCTAAGCATTGCTTAGCTTTTTCCAAAGCAATCTTGATTTGCTCAAATCCCGTACCACCAGCGCTGTTTCTGCGGGCAACAGCTGTTTCAGGTGCCAGTACTTCATAAATATCATTTTCAAAAAGCGGACTAGAGTTTTTAAACTCTTCCATTGAAAGATCACTTAAATAGCAGCCTTTTTCAACACAATGAAGGACAAGCTTCCCTACTACTTCATGAGCTTCCCTAAACGGCATTCCTTTACTTGACAAATAATCAGCCAGCTCTGTTGCATTGGAAAAGTCCTGTTTAGTTGCTTGAACCATATTGTCTGTATTGACCTTCATGGTACGAATCATTCCCGCAAAAATCTTTAGAGATCCTGTCACAGTTTTAACCGTGTCAAACATCCCCTCTTTATCCTCTTGCATATCCTTGTTATAAGCAAGCGGCAGTCCTTTTAGTACAGTTAGTAATCCAAATAGATTTCCATATACTCGGCCTGTTTTTCCACGAATTAGCTCAGCCATATCCGGATTTTTCTTCTGCGGCATGATACTGCTTCCTGTTGAGAAGCTGTCATCCAGATCAATAAATCGAAACTCTTGGCTGGACCACAGAATAATTTCTTCACTAAAACGTGAAAGATGCATCATTAAGATAGAGCTGTTTGAAAGAAACTCAAGGATAAAATCACGATCACTTACAGCATCCATGCTGTTTTCATAGATTCCATCAAAACCTAGAAGTTCCGCACTGTAATAACGGTCGATTGGAAAGGTTGTTCCTGCCAATGCACCTGCACCAAGCGGAGAAATATTAATCCTTTTTAAACTTTCTGTTAAACGCTGTTTATCGCGTTCAAACATCCAAAAATAAGCCATTAAATGATGAGCAAACGAAATAGGCTGTGCTCTTTGCAGATGAGTATACCCCGGCATAATTGTTTCAACATGCTTTTCTGCCTGTTCAAGCAAAGCCTGCTGCAATTCGGCTGTTAATTCAATAATGTCAGATACCTGCTTACTTAAATACAAATGCATATCCGTAGCTACTTGGTCATTACGACTGCGGCCTGTATGAAGCTTTCCTCCAACAGGACCAACTAAATCAGTCAGTTTACTTTCCAAATTTAAATGGATATCCTCCAATGCTACTGAGAATTCCAATTCATCATTTGCCGCTTTTTCTTTAAGAGCTTCAAGACCTTTTTTAATCTGCTGTGCTTCGTCATCAGTTAAGATACCTGTTTTGGCAAGCATCGTCACATGGGCGATGCTGCCAGTAATATCTTCCATCACTAATTCTTGGTCGAAAGGGATAGAGGCACCAAATTCATCGACCCATTCTTCAGCTGTTTTTGTAAATCTGCCACCCCAAAGTTTTTTCACGCTTCCACCTTCTTGTTTTTTTGCACGATACTTTGAACTTTTGTAGGAAGTCCCCATAATTCGATAAATCCTACAGCAGCTGAATGATCAAATGCATCATCAGCAGTGTATGTCGCTAGTTTTTCATCATATAATGAGTACTCGGATTTTCTTCCTTCAACAATAGCATGCCCTTTAAACAGCTTAACTCTTACAGTACCTGTTACAAATTTTTGTGTTTCTGCAATAAATGCTGCCAAAGCATCTTTTAATGGTGAGAACCATAGGCCTTCATAAATAATTTCCGTTAATTTCAATTCTACAATTGGTTTAAAGTGTGCAACTTCCTTCACCAATGTTAAATCCTCTAATTCTTTATGCGCTTTAATTAGTGTCATTGCAGCCGGGCACTCATAAACCTCACGAGATTTAATACCAACAAGGCGGTTTTCTACATGGTCAATTCTTCCAACCCCATGCTTACCAGCTAGAGTATTTAAATCTAAAATAAGCTGTGCTAAAGAATCATATTTTTTTCCGTCTAAACTTACAGGAACACCTTGCTCAAAGCCAATCTCTATGATATCTGGAGTATCAGGTGTATCCTCAATTTCTACTGTAAGTTCATAAGCATCTTTCGGAGGAGTTGCCCAAGGATCTTCTAAAATTCCACATTCATTAGCTCTTCCCCATAGGTTTTGGTCGATTGAGAACGGGCTGTCTAAATTAATTGGAATTGGAATATTCTTTTGTTTTGCATATTCAATTTCTTCTTCCCTTGACCAAGCCCACTCACGAACTGGTGCTACTACTTGTAATTCTGGGTTTAATGCCTGGATGGAAACCTCAAAACGTACTTGGTCGTTCCCTTTACCTGTACAACCGTGTGCAATCGCAACAGCACCTACTTCTTCAGCTACCTCTACTAGCTTTTTAGAAATAAGCGGTCTTGAAAGCGCAGATACAAGAGGATATTTTCCTTCATATAATGTATGTGCCTGCAGGGATAACAGCGCATAATCCTTTGCAAATTCTTCTTTTGCATCAATTACATAGGACTCTACAGCTCCAACCGTTATTGCTTTTTCTTTAATAAACTCTAAATCCTTTCCTTCACCAACATCTAAACAACATGCAACAACATCATACCCTTGATCTTTTAACCATGTAATTGCAACAGATGTATCTAAACCGCCAGAATAAGCTAGTACTAATTTTGGATTTGCCATGAAAAATTTCCTCCTCGATGTATCACGAATAAATATTCATTTATATATATTTTTATTCAATCTTTATGAATAACACTTTAACAACTTTTCTTAAAAAATTCAATAGTTATTTGACAAATTGTATAAAAATAATTATTTTCACAATAGTTATAGAATAATGATAGAGAATACTAAAATTATGATAAAATTTATATGAATCTTTCAATAAGTTGGAAAGTTTAGTAGTCTAATGACTTTATATAGGGGGATATAACAAATGGAGGAATTTTTTAGTTATAATGAAAGATTGGGGATTAAGCTGCCTTCAATTGATGTTGAATGGGATGATTTATCAGACGAGACACAGGAGTCCATATTGCTATACTGGGAGAATATACGAGGTGCGATACCTGATCAGATCATTAGTCTTGAAAAAACAATCAATAAAAAGCAGGCACAGTTGAATGATGAAAGTGACTTCCAACAATCCTGCCAACTGAATAGTGAAATTGCCGATCTCGCTTCTGTAATCAATGATTTGTGGCTTTGGTTTAGACTTAATCAAAACATCTCCGAAAAAATGCACCAATAATTAACCGCTATCAGGCACCACAAAAAGACAAAAGTAACCTATTTGTCTTTTTGTGGTGCCTGATATCTTAACCTTATAATAAATCTTTCTTTAATTCACGAACCACGTGACCAAGCTCAGGCAGTATTAGTTTATTCATTGCCAATTTAACTGCGCCTGATGAACCAGGCGTTGAAAATACTGCTTTATTTCCTATTACTCCGGCTGCAGCACGAGAAAGAATTGCTGCTGAGCCGATATCCTCTTGATAACTGAGCATCCTGAATAATTCTCCAAACCCGCTTATTTCTTTATCAAATAAGGATTGAACAGTTTCAATAGTAACATCTCTTAAAGCAATTCCTGTTCCCCCATTTGTTAATATCACATCTATTTCAGGATTTAGACAACCCTTCAGAACTTCTTCCCTGATTGGGCCTTTCTCATCCTTAACAATAACATACTCACCTATCCGGTGCCCGGCACTCTCAAGTAAATCAATCATTAATTTTCCACTTTTATCTGTTTCTTTATTTCTTGTATCGCTAACCGTTATTACTTTACAAATAACGCTCGTCTGTGCTTGTTTTTTATGTTCTTCAATACTCATTTACGCTCTCCTTCCTCTTTAACAAATACCTCATTTGATAATATTTATGAGCAAAGTCGGTGACTTTTCTTGTTAATTGGTAATTGACTCCTGCACCAATAGCCATACTGATAAAAGGAATTCCTTGAATTAATTTTTTTCTAAAGATCATAATGGCTATTCCCTTTAACCCCTGCTTTAACAGCTGCTCTACCCAAGCAACATTGGATAACTCTTCTGACCCTTCATAAAAATAACTATCATGCTTAATATCATTCATTAATTCTTCCCAGCCCTGACTTTGCATTCGTATTGGAAGGATTGATACGTTAAAGACCTTTAACGCAGTCATCATTTCATAAGGTGTATTTACTTCAATTCCATACGTCATCGCAATTAATTGAATAATTCTCAAATTAATTACGGCCATTCCCGGAATATCCGCCCCGAGCAGAATCGCTCCTCCAGTCCCGGACAAGCCTCCTTGTGCAAACGAATATAAGCGATGTCGGGCAATATGCTGACTAGCTATGTATTGCAGTTGATTAATTGTCAGTTTATCTAAATCTTCAATTGTCTGAATATCATCTTTAAAAATCCTTCCACTCTCAACAATTCTTCTCTTGGCATCTAGCTGCAGTTCAGATCCTTGAATAAAAGCATGCAAATGAAATAACCAATTATCAAGAGATGAGGAAAACTGCTCTCTCGTTTTTTCCGGCAAAAGCTGAAATGACTGCTCAATATACTTATCGTACATCAATTGAAAATCATTTGGTTCATAGCTGTACATCCGATTTTCCCATTCACGGATTTCTTGATAAACTTGTTTTTCCCGATCTGTAAATGCCATGCAAAGACCTCCTCATAATTCAATGTGTATGGAGCTTTTGATTGAACAAGCGCAGGACGCCGGCCATCTTGAATAATACAAAATGCTCTATTTCACCAAACAAAAGAACCGTTTATTTTGTATCAGTATACCATAACTAATAAGGAAAATCTTAGGACTGATATTCATGAGCAAACATGACAGCCGAAAATTTCTCAAAAAAAAGAGCAATCTATTTTCAGCAGATAAACTGTAGAAAATAGATTGCTTCCTATTTATATTAATTACTTAAACGTACAACGTCTCTTGCAATCATCACTTCTTCATCCGTAGGAATAACCATTACCTTAACTGGTGAGTGAGGATAATTAATAAAACGTTCATCGCCGCGCAAGCTATTCAATGCAGGATCCCAATATACGCCCATAAATTCAAGACCGTTTAGCACGCGAGCACGAATAGTATCACTGTTTTCACCGATTCCGGCTGTAAAGATAATTGCATCTACACCAGACATACGTGCAGCATACGCACCAACATAAGCATGGATACGAGAAGCGAATACATTCAAGGCAAGCTCTGCTCTCTCATTTCCTTCAGAAGCCTGTAATTCGATATCGCGAAGATCGCTTGAGAAACCAGAAAGAGCCAGCATACCGCTCTTCTTATTCAATACATCCAATACTTCATCTGCTGTTTGATTCGTTTTTTCCATAATATATGGAATAAGCGCAGGGTCAATATCACCGGAACGAGTTCCCATTGTTACACCAGCAAGCGGAGTGAATCCCATGGAAGTATCAATAGAGTGTCCGCCCTGGATTGCTGTAATACTTGCACCATTTCCTAAATGACAGGAAATCAAACGAAGCTGGTCAAGCGGTCTTCCAAGCATTTCTGCTGCACGCTCTGATACATATTTATGAGATGTTCCATGGAATCCATATTTACGAATGCCAAAGTTTTTATAGTATTCGTAAGGAACACTGTATAAGAAAGAATCCTCCGGCATTGTTTGATGGAAAGCTGTATCAAATACTGCGATTGCAGGAACATTTGGCAGAACCTTTTGGAATGACTTAATTCCTGTTAGGTTTGCAGGATTATGCAGCGGTGCAAGTTCAGATAACTCATCAATCTTTTGCAGCACTTCAGGCGTAATTAAGACAGAATCAGAAAATGCTTCTCCACCATGTACGACACGATGTCCTACACCTTCAATCTCATTTAAAGATTGAATAACTCCTAAATCAGTTAACTTATTTAATAGAAGTTCAACAGCAACGTTATGATTAGGAATATCAGTTGTTTCTTTGATTTTTTCGCCGTTAACAGTAATATTGAACACAGCCTCATCTAAGCCTATACGTTCAATTAATCCTTTTGTAATTACTTCTTCACTCGGCATTTCAAATAGTTGAAATTTCAAGGATGAGCTGCCAGCGTTAATCGCAATAATTTTAGCCATATTTTTATAAACGCTCCTTTATAAAACAAATCATTAATACTATGTTAATTGGAAAATCAATTGTTATTGTCATACAACGATAGTTTATCCAATTTAAAAAATTAATATCTCCAATTTCCCATTTAATCACTGTATGACAAGTAATTCAAGGAATACTTTTACAAAAATGGCTTAAAGCTAAAAGTAATTATTTTCTGATATTTCGACAAATTTCCACAAAAATCGATTTTATGTTTTTTCTATGAATTAATTACTTTTTATTTTCAGCTATCCATCGATCAATTTTTGTAAGAATGTTTTCTACCTCACTCCCGTTTGAAAACGAAGGCATATTGGCTAATAATACTTGCTTTGGCGGCTTTAGCGAGTCCTCTTTTTTCTGCAGGATTAAAATACCTTTTGCCGATTGTTTAGTTTTAAACATCGTTTCAGGCAATTGAATAATTCCTTGAATAAAGACAGACTCTTGGAAATACTCATGCAGCTTTTTAGCCTGCTCTGATTCAAAAAGACCGTTTGGTATGATAAAAAATAAATAGCCTCCAGGTTTTACATGACGAATGCTTTGCTCCATAAACAAATGATGAGCATATGAATGTCCTTCATCTGCTTTCAATTCGTAATCTGCTGCTCTAATATCATTTGGGTAGTAGCCAACAGGCAAATCACTTATCACCGCATCAACTGGTTCAACGAAAAGCGGCTCCAAGCTGTCCTGATTAAAGAATTCGATTGGATGTTCTTGAAGGTTAGCATTTATATAAGCTAGTTTAATGAGTAAATCATCTATTTCGATTCCAATCCCTTGTATTGTCTTATTCATTTCCTGATTCATGGCCGCAGTTAATAAATTACCCGTACCAACGGCTGGATCCATTAACCGATAAGCTTCCTTTTTGACAAACTTATGTAGTAAGTAGCCAACGAACATTCCTACCGAATCAGGGGTCATTTGATGATTAGGCTGAGCACTTTCTTTCATTCCTTTTAAAATCGCTAATTGGAACGATTTACGGATTTCTTCTTTCGTAAATTTCGTTATTTGGCTGCCTTCATAGATTTTTTTAAGCCTCTTTAACGTTAACTCACTTAGCTCGTCCTGTAATACGGACTGATGAAACAAATTTTCTCCTGTTTCCGCTAATGCTTCTAAGTAACTTACGTTTAATTCTTCTTGTAAAAGAATGGCTGTATCATTAATGGTTGTAAATAATTCCTCAACTGGAGCGATTTTCACAATAATTTCCTCCTGTTTTTAATCTCTTTTCCTATTTTAGCGGGGTCTGTGAAGATGTACAAGTTTAGAAGGCCGTTAGATTGGGTTTAGACATGGTTGATTTTGACTCATTTTAGCCATAAGAGTGAAACAGGGTGCAAGAAAGCGAGCTTTCTTGCACCCTGTTTCACTCTTATGGCTACCTTTCAGCTATGCTGAAAGGCGTTTGAAATGGGACATTTCAAACGAATGTGTCAAAATCAGTGCACAGAGTAATGTTTGCATTACATTGCTAAAAAAATGAAAGCCAGCTCACTAGGGACTGGCTTTCATTAGATGTTATATTCAAATTATTTCGCTTGTTTAGCTGCTTCTAAAGCTGCTTCATAGTTAGGGTGATCTGTAACTTCGCTTACATATTCAGCGTAAACTACTGTATCATTTGAATCTACAACAAATACAGAACGAGCTAATAAGCGTAGTTCTTGAATTGCTACACCGAATGCTTCCCCGAAAGAAAGGTCACGGTGATCAGATAGTGTTTGAACATTTTCAATACCTGCAGCACCGCACCAGCGTTTTTGTGCAAAAGGAAGATCAACACTTACAGTAAGAATTTTAACATTGTCTAATTTAGAAGCTTCTTCATTAAAACGACGTGTTTGGGCATCACATACACCAGTATCAAGTGATGGAACAACACTGATTAAACGTACGCTTCCCTTTGAATCTTCTAAAGTTACTGCTGATAAGTCGTTTGCTAGTACTGTAAAGTTAGGAGCTTTGTCTCCAACCTTTACCTCATTTCCAATTAAAGTAACTGGATTTCCTGCGAATGTAACAGATGCCATAATCATTTCCTCCTATAATATTATATGTACATTGTAAACTATAGCTTGTCAAAACAACTTTTGCAACAATTTAGTATCGAAATTCAAAAACAAATAAAAAATTCTGATAATGATATTCTTCAAGATAAAAGGTTAACTCTCAAATATGAGAATTAACCTTATCTTCTTTTAGAATTCTAATTCTTGTTTCTGACCATTATACTCATTTGACTGCTGGTTACCGGATTGTTGCTGGTTATCTGATTGATTGTTGTTATCTTTATTGGACATCATTTGCTGAATTTTATCTACGGCCTGCGGTGCTAGGTCTAGAATTCGTTCATATAAATGAGTGCTTTCATCCAGATGAACCATTTTTACACCATGGGAATTCACAATTAAAAAGGCAATCGGAGTAATTGAAACACCGCCTCCGCTACCGCCGCCAAACGGCATCTTTTGTTTGTCTCCGCCTTGGCCGCCACCGCTATCCACAGTAAACTCGCTTCCGCCGGCAGCAAAACCGAAACCAACCTTTGATACCGTTAAGATTACGCTGCCATCAGGGGTTTCAACCGGATCCCCAATAATGGTGTTAACATCAATCATTTCTTTTAAATTCTCCATCGCGGTCGTCATTAATCCTTGAATTGGATGATCGGACATTGTTTACTTCCTCCTCTTCTAGACTGGTTTTGTTTTATCATTTGATAAGGCGGATAAAGGTTTTGTCTTAAACTTAGGTCGTCCGCCTTTCCAAAATTTAAGCAATTTGATTCCTGCTACCATAGCATGCCCGATTCTAAATTGAAGCATACATTTAAAAGATGTTTGTGCAACAGCCAGTTGAAAATGAGGCTGGACCGTCATCTGGGGCATTACCTGAAGTCTAAAATAGCTGCTTATTACCGCAATCACACTGCTTTTTACAGTCCAGGCTGCACCAGTCAGCATTCCTGTCAATGCGGCATCACCTGCCCCAAGAAGCGTATTCCATTCTAATTCCTTAATTTTAACTTTCTTTAAAAAACGACGAATGATTTTATGTAAAGAAACCACATGTTCTAACAGTATGTTGAAATCCTTAAAGCTTTTTATCAGGTCATCAGGTGTCATTTTCCTACGACCCTCTTTCACTGTTTTTTCTTCTTGTCCTGATTTCAATTTTTCTTTTGTCACAATAGCAGCTGAGTCATCGTCAATTTTAATAACTGGAATATCCATTTTATATTTAATTAGTCCGAATAAAGCCTTGAATTCTATTTTTAATGAATCATCATCTTGGGCATGAAAATAGTTGATCATCACTTTTATCTTTGTCATGATGATGAACACGAACAGAAGCAGGATAACTAAACAAACGACCAAGATCCATTTCAATATTGTTCACAACCTTTCAGCCACTTATTATTGGCAATAAAAGGCATAAATAAACCTGTCATCATATGATGACAGGCTTCATTTTTCTTATGAACGTTCATGAACAACGGTTGTATCTGCAAATATATCATGGATTCCTTGTCTTCTAGGCAGAAAAGCTACAACTATATACAAAATAAAAATACTTCCTGATATAAAACGGCCGATCCATTCGCGAAACATAATTGTAGACCAGCTTAATTTTTGATCACCCAGTGAAATGACTTTTAATCCAAATACCATTTTTCCTAGTGTCTGTCCAAAGAATTTTGTCATAAAAACAAAATAACCGTAGAAAATGACAGCTGTTAATATGGAAACAGGAGCAAACATACTAGGATCAGAGGTTTTTATGTCCAAAGCTCTTAGAATAGGATATACAAGAATTCCATTCAAACTTGCTATAATCAGTAAATCCAATAAATATGCCCAAAATCTCATCCAAAATCCTGCATATCTATATTCAGCTTTTACGTCTTTTGGATCATGGTGCTCTAAAACTGCACCTTGACCTGCAGGTTCTAACTGATTGTGTTTGTCCTCTACCCTTAAGCCCTCTTCCCTGGACCTTATATCATCTTCCATACCATTCATCTTTTTTTCAAAATCCTGCTGATTTGAATCCAATTCTACACCTCCTATTCAGCATACAAATACATTAACCGTGGTGAATTTCGTTGTGATAATAAATTCATTACCCCGGCAAGTTCAACATCCTCCTGTCCCATTAACTGGCGGGCTCCCATAGAGAATAGTGATGCAAAGCCAAGGTCTTCCGTATATTGAATGACCTGTGCATCCTTTAATTTGTAATCCTTTTTCATTACATCAACAACATCCTCGAAATAACCGAAGCCATCAATTAAATTTAATTCTTTTGCTTGACGCCCATCATAAATTCTGCCATCAGCAATTCTTCTTACTTCATCTTCGGAAATATCGCGGCCTTCTGATATGACCTTGACAAAACCATTGTAGGAGCTATTAATCATCTCCTGTAAAATCACTCGCTCTTCCTCTGTCATTTCCCTGGAAGGACTCATAATATCTTTAAATTCACCGCTCTTAATTGTTTCAAACTTAACACCATATTTCTCTGCTAGTCCCGCATAATTAATTCCCTGCATAATGACCCCTAGTGAACCGGTTAATGTTTCTGGGCTGGCAAATATTTTATTTGCAGGAGCAGATATGTAATAACCACCGGAAGCAGCCATTGATCCCATAGAAATATAAACTGGCTTTTTTGCCTCCTTTTGAATTTGAACTATTTTATCATGGATTTGCGCACTCTCAACAACCCCGCCACCTGGAGTGTTTACGCGTATAATAATTCCCTTAACCGTATCATCCTCCTTAGCATAGTCGAGGTTTTTGAGGAAAGCCTGATGATTATAACCGGCAGAAGCAAAAATGGACGCGGTATCCCCTGTATCCTGAATCGTGCCATTCACATCAAGCACAGCAATTTTTTTCATCATATTTCCTTCTTCAATCACTTCTTCCGACATAAGCCCTGCTGTCGGATTCATAAATTCATCCATTGTCGTTTGAAAATCCTTGCTAAAAATCGTTGTAAACGTATTAATGACAATCGAGAAAATAAATAGTGCAGCTGCAATTCCTAAAGCTGCCCAACGTTTTCCATTCACTAACTCGTCCTCCTTTAAAGTTCATTTCTTTGTAATACGAATAATACGACAAAATGTTTCAAAAATAATGAAGAAGATTGATATGAATAGCGAAATTTTTTAAATTTTAGTACGATTAGAAAAAGGGAGGGATCTGCCATGTCAGAGCGCCGTAATCTTTATTTTTTCCACAAAGAAGAACCAATGATACGAGAAAAAATAGAGGATATAAGAAAAGATGCTATACAAATGGGATACACGATAGTAAAGGATTATAAGCAAGCCGATGTAATTGCCTGCTTCGGTGGAGATGGAACGTTTTTACAAGGGGTACGTAGAACCAGTTTTCGAGAGGATTGTTTATATTTAGGGATTTCAACATCCGATCAGTTAAGTCTTTATTGTGATTTTCATATAGATAAAGCACAAGAATTGATTGAAGCGATGAAATCTCAGGTACTTGAGGTACGTCACTATCCAACGATTGAAGTAACAGTGGATAACCAAGCATCTTTTTATTGCTTAAACGAGTTTAGCATTCAATCTAATATTGTAAAAACCTTTATCATGGACATTTACATAAATGACATTCATTTTGAAACATTTAGAGGAGACGGTATCATTGTCTCTACTCCAACAGGCAGTACAGCTTATAATAAATCAGTGAATGGTGCGGTCATCGATCCGCTGCTTTCCTGTATGCAGATAACGGAGCTGGGCTCATTGAATAATAATCAATTCCGGACACTGGGTTCTCCTTTTATTTTGAGCAGTGAAAAGATTTTAACATTAAAGATAGCAAAGGAAGGGAATGAACATCCAACGATGGCTGTGGATAACGAAGCACTCGGTATCCAACATGTTGAAAAAATTCAAGTTAAACAAACGGATAAAAAAATAAAAACAATCAAGCTTAAAAATAATTCATTTTGGGAAAAAGTAAAAAAGAACTTTTTATAACGAAGACTGTCAATAACAGTCTTCGTTTTTTTATAAATATAGTTATGCACCCATTCTTTCCTTTTTCCTGTTGTCCCGCTTCATAAATTTGGCATTTGATAGAGAGTACATGACAAGAGCGAACCAAATAAATAAGAATGCTACAAAATGTGCTTTTGAAAAATGCTCACCGTACACAAAAATACCCAATAACAGACTTATTGTAGGAGCAAGGTATTGAATATATCCAAGCATTGACAGCGGAATTCTCTGAGCGCCTTTAGCAAAGTAAAGGAGCGGTACTGCTGTTGCAGCACCCGAAAGGATAAGTAATACATCCGTTTTTATTGAAACTGTCAAAAATGTGTTCGTGCCCTGCGAGAATAAATACAGGATATAAATGAATGCAATAGGTGTAACTACCATTGTTTCTAACGTTAAACCAATTGATGAATCTACCTTTATCATTTTCTTAGCTAAACCGTAGAAACCAAAAGTGATAGCCAATGATAAAGAAATCCATGGGAGCATTCCATACGAAAACGTTAAAATAACGACTCCAATAAAAGCAAAAGAGAATGATACATATTGCACTGTTGATAGTTTTTCTTTTAAAACAACCATGCCAAGAATCACACTCACTAGGGGATTGATATAATATCCCATACTCGCTTCAATTATTCGGTTATGATTAACAGCCCAAATATAGATAAACCAGTTACAACTGACAAGTAAAGACGCTGCAGTTAGAAACATCATTTGCTTTTTATTTTTTAACAAACTATTTAATGTATCAAGAAAGCTTTTCCACTTTTTTGTTATAAACAGGATAGCAAGCATAAATAAAAAAGACCACACAATCCGGCTTGCTAATATTTCATCTGCTCCAATACCTTCTAACAACTTCCAGTATATCGGCAGCAATCCCCATAATAAATAAGAAAAAGCGGCATATAATACCCCTTTTTTCTCTCCCTTATATTCCATTCCTATTCCCTCTATTCTTTCTATTTTAAAATAATATTTATTATAAAGGAGAGGATAAATTGTGACAAGCAGTATACAAACGGGCAAGCTGGAATGACAACAACTAGAAAAGCAGACGCCCCTTGCGCCTGCTTCTTTATTAACAAGTTACATATACTTTTCCAATTCATTATTTCTCAGTTCTACTCGACGGATTTTTCCTGAAGATGTTTTCGGTAAACTTTTAACAAATTCAATTCTTCGCGGATATTTATAGGGTGCTGTCATTGCTTTCACATGGTCCTGAAGAGGCTTTATAAGTTCAGTCTCGTCTTCCTTCATTCCTTCCTTTAAGACGATGAAGGCTTTCACCACATTCCCCCGGTCTTTATCAGGACTAGCAACTACTGCACATTCTTTTACATATGGATGTTTGACAAGTGCGTCTTCAACTTCAAAAGGTCCAATAGTGTATCCTGAACTGATTATGATGTCATCGCTTCTTCCCTCAAACCAGAAATAGCCTTCTTTGTCCTTTTTGGCCCGATCACCCGTTACATAATAATCTCCACGATATTGTGCCTTTGTTCTTTCAGGTTCTTTATAGTATTCTTTGAACAAAGCTGGTGTATCCTTATGGACAGCGATATCTCCTACTTCCCCAACAGGACAAATCTCACCATTATCATTAATAATTTCAACAGTGTTACCAGGTGTTGGTTTCCCCATCGAACCTGGCTTTAACTCCATGTCTTTCATAATTCCAACTAAAAGCGTATTTTCTGTTTGTCCATATCCATCTCGAACTTTAAGATCAAAATGTCTTTGGAAGGTTTCAATCACTTCTCGGTTCAACGGTTCACCAGCTGAAACTGCACTGTGTATTTTTGACAGATTATAATCACTGAGATGATCAACTTTTGCCATTAGACGGTATTCTGTAGGAGTACAGCAAAGTACATTCACATTATATTTCTCAAGAAGCTGTAGATATTTCTCTGGTTCAAACTTTCCATGATAAGCTATTCCAGTTGCACCTGAGCCAAGTACTGCTAAGAATGGACTCCAAATCCATTTCATCCATCCAGGTCCAGCAGTAGCCCAAACGATATCGTCTTCATTGATACAAAGCCAATGCGGTGCAGCCGTTCTTAGATGAGCATACGCCCATCCATGGGTATGTACAACTGCTTTTGGATTGCCTGTTGTACCTGATGTATAAGATAAAAATGCCATATCATCACGGCTTGTATCAGCTATTTTAAGCTTATCGGATGCTGTATTCATTTTCTCATCTAAACGTTCCCATCCGTCTTTATCGCCGCCAACCGTAAATTTAACCACTTGGTTCATTTGAGCAATTGGCTCAAATTCATCTGTATAAGGATAATAACTGATAACTCCTTTTACATCTCCGTGAGTAATCCGGTATTGAAGATCCTTCGTCCGAAGCATTTCTGAACTTGGAATAACAACCAGACCTAGTTTAAGTGCTGCTAGATATACCCCATATGCCTCAAGTAAACGAGGGATAATAATTAAAATAACATCACCTTTTTTTAGTCCGCTATCTAGTAAAACATTTCCAATTTTATTAGCACCTGCCATTAATGCCTCATAAGTGATTTCTTTCGTATCACCATTATGACTTTCCCATTTAACAGCAATTTTTCCTTTTTGTTTAGCAAAACGTTCCATTTCGGATACAAGATTGTACTGAAAAGGAGCTATCAAATCTTCACGTTTCATGTTATTCGCCTCCAAATCATCTGCCTTTCATCATACCACATTTTATTAATTTTTCTAAGAAAATTTTTACTAGTTTCTATGACTAAGTACTAATTATAATTGCCATTTCATTGTTATTAAGACAATTGAAAAAGGAGCGGGATTACTCCCGCTCCTTGTAGCCATCTTCTATTTATTTTTTATTATTGTTGAGAAAATCCAGCCATTTGTTGTTGAGCTGTTTGTACTAGACGCTTAGTAATTTCTCCACCAACAGATCCGTTAGCACGAGAAGTTGTATCAGCACCAAGGTTAACGCCAAACTCAGATGCAATTTCATATTTCATTTGATCAAGAGCTTGTTGTACACCAGGAACTAGTAATTGATTTGAGTTATTGTTGTTTGCCATGTGATATCACCTCCTTGTGATAATAGAATGTGTAGTATCACATGGCTTCATTCAGTTTTTTGGTTGGTAATTTATACGGTAATTGTAAAAAAAATACAGAAACTCTTATTAGAAAAGCTCATCGAATGCATCAACCTTATTTTGCTGCGGCCTTATTTCAATGGTTTCAATGTTGTCAACCGCTTTTTGAATATAGGGCTCAAAGTCAATATAGCTTTCATAATGAATAACTTTATCCCGTTTCGGCTTCGTTTTGGGTGAGGCAGGCACAAATATTGTACAGCAATCCTCAAAAGGTCTTATTGATATATCATGTGTATCGATGGAATGGGCGATATCGACAATGTCCGCCTTATCCATCATAATTAGCGGTCTCAGAATGGGCGTATTGGTCACTTCATTAATCGCAAACATGCTTTCGATCGTTTGACTAGCCACCTGACCAAGACTTTCTCCTGTAACTATAGCAAGCGCTTCTTGTCGCTCACGAATCCTATCCGTAATCCGCAGCATTAATCTTCGTGTTGTTGTCATTGTATAATTTTCAGGGACCTGCTTATGAATTAATTGTTGAATTTCTGTAAATGGGACAATATGTAATCGAAATTGTCCGCTAAAAGAGGCTAGTTTCTCTGCTAAATCAATGACCTTTTGTTTGGCCCGTTCACTTGTAAAAGGAGGACTAAAAAAATGGACCCCTTCTATTTCTAACCCTCTTTTCAATGATTCATACCCAGCAACAGGACTATCAATCCCTCCCGAAAGCATGAGCATGGCCTTTCCACTTGACCCTGCCGGGAGTCCGCCTGCTCCTTGTATCGTTTCACAGGAGATATAGGCAGCCTCAGGTCTAATTTCAATTTGCATATTAATATCTGGTTTTTTCACATTAACGGTTAAATTCGGGACATTTTGCAGGATATGGGAACCGAAGACATGGTTTAATTCGTTCGTCTCCAAAAAATACGTTTTGTCCGCGCGTTTTGTCGTAATTTTAAAGGTTTTTCCTTCTGTATATACCTTTGTAAAAAGCTGAAGTACAGCAGCTTTCATTTCTTCAATTTCTTTACTTGTTTTAATAACAGGGCTAAACGATTGAATGCCAAATACAGCCTTCAAACGTTCAACGATTTGCCGTCCATCTTCACCATTTAATATGACATAGGTACGGTCTCTTGTACTTTTAATAGCTACCTTAGGGAATTCATGTAAAGTTCCTCTTATACTATTTGCTAATTTCTCAATAAATTTACTGCGGTTTCTTCCTTTTGTTGAAAGCTCTCCATAGCGAATTAAAATACGATCATAATTCATATTATTTCATTACCTTTCTTAACTCTTCAATCGTTTGCTTTATTGCAGTTAGTACTGTATTTACTTCATCCACTGTATTAGTATAGGACAAACTTAACCGAATTGCACTTCCAGCTCTTTCTTCCGGCATTCCCATGGCAGAGAGCGTACCGCTGATTGTTTTCTGTTTAGAAGAGCACGCGGAAGTCGTCGAAACATAAATATCTTTTTCCTCAAGAGCATGAACAAATACTTCTGATTTCAAATGAGGTATAGAAAAATTAATAATATGCGGAGCTGCATGTGTTTCTGGGGTGTTGACTGCAACACCCTCTATTTTAAATAAACCTTCTCGTAATTGTTTCGAAATCAAATTTAAATGCGTGAATTCCTTTTGTTGTTTTTCCATGATTAAACGTAATGCCTTTGCTAAACTAACAGCCCCTGCAACATTTTCAGTACCGCTTCTGATATTTTTTTCCTGACCTCCTCCGTTCAATAACGGATTTATTTTAACCCCATCTCGAACAAACAGCAAACCTGTCCCCTTCATTCCATGAAACTTATGAGCAGATATCGTGCAGAAATCAATATGGCAATCATTTATGTTAAGCGGCACTTTTCCGACTCCTTGGACATAATCAACATGAAACTTTATTTTCGGATACTGCTTTAGCAATTGTCCAATCTCTCTTATTGGCTGAATGGTTCCAACTTCATTATTTACATGCATAACTGACACAAGTATGGTATCTTCCCGAATCTCATTCTCAATCGTTTTTACATTGACCCTTCCATTTATATCAACAGGAACCTCTGTCACATCAAAACCAAAGCTCTCTAGCTGCTTGATTGCTTCCCGGACAGATGGATGTTCGATAGTTGTTGTGATAAGATGACGGCCTGATTTATTATTGGCAAATGCAGCCCCTTTGATAGCTAAGTTATTTCCTTCCGTACCGCCCGAAGTGAAATAAATCTCGTTCTGCTGGACTGACAGAAGCTTTGCAGCTTGTGACCTTGCCTGACTGAGCAGTTTTTCAGCCAGTCCTCCAAAATTATGCAGTGAAGAGGGGTTGCCAAAATACTCAGCAGAAACCTTTACGAAGGAATCTATCACCTCTGGAAACGGCTTTGTTGTCGCACTATTATCAAAATAAATCATTATTTTCTTTCTTCCTTTCGTTGCAAATCACCTAACTAGAAATGTTATCACAATTATAGAACTTTGAAAAACAAATAAAGATGTTAACATTGTTGGTTTTTGACTCATCTTAGCTAGATATTCATGAAATCTTTCAGCTACACTGAAAAACGTGTGAAATATACATTTCACACGAATGAGTCAAAATCTAGCACATACATAGCTCACATAACAAAAAAGGACTGCTTTTTCAGCAAGTCCTTTTCTATTAATTATACTTCTAAAAGATCTTCCAATCTTTTTAATGCACCAGGATCTACTTTTTCAATCGTCGCAGAAGCCAATTCAAAAGCTTCTTTATATTCAAAGGATCTGAACAGATCCTCTGCTTCTCTTAAACCTTTGTCTACAGAAGCATATCTACTTCTGTAACGATTTCCATATTGGATTGCATACTCAGCAAGCTTAACCATTTCAAAAAGTTCTTCTGTACTTTTCGTTACTTTATCAACCGTTAGCACTGCCAGCTCTAAGAATTCCTGAACAACTGGAACATCAAGCGGCTTTTCTTGTAACTTTTTTATTACATCTTTAATACTTTCATGCGCATCTTCCAGTAAATATTTATATTCCTCAGGTACACCCGGAATATTACTGTTTGATATTATGCGAATGGTTTCAGCTACCTTTTTCTTGAGCTGTTGTACTTTATCTCTAGCAGCTAACTCGTCTTTGCGTAATGCCTGCAGCTTATGGCTAAAGGCTGCTTGTTCTGCAACTAGCATATCCAATACTTCTTTAACCGCTGTCATTTCTTTACTTAGATGTGAAAATGCAGTATGATTCTCTTCCATCTTATATTCCAGCAGTTCATAACGTTTAAATAACTGATCAAGCTGCTTTGCTAAAGTTTTCACAACCTCCAAATCAGTGTCTTTAAGATGATAACTTGCTTGAACATGTGCAATTTCGTGATTTAATTCACTATTTACCTTTTTAGCCGACTGAAGCATTTGTAATATTTCACGGTCTCGCTGATTAATTTCATGCTTTGCCAATACTTCCTTTTCAAGCAGATCATAGACAGTATCGATGCTTTCTTTCCATTTCACTACTTTTTCCTGAACTTCTTCCATATCCGATTCTTCCATTTTATCGAGCGTTTCTGCTAGTTCCTGTGAGACTGTTACAACTTCCTCTTCAACTAGGATATGGTCAAGTACATATCCTTCTGCAAGCATTCCTTTATATCCATCCAGGAGTTCATTCAATTGAGAAGGTAGGCTTGATTGACATTCCATTAAAAGATTTGGAATAAGTTGCATATCCCTTTTTGTTTTTTCTAGGATTTCATGGATTGAAAGTACAATATCCCGCGCCTGTAAATAGTTTCCATTAATTGTCTCTTCATCAAACTCTACAAACTTTTTTGATACTTCCTCCAGTCTCATTTCAAGACTTTTTTCCATTTGACCGAAGGAATAACGGTGAGCGAGCAGCGTTTTTTTACTTTCTCGATAAATTTCCTTCAAATCTTCTATCTCAATGCGATTGTTTTCCTCACTGCCAATCAGCTCTTGTAATTCCTCTAGCAATTTTTTCATTCTTTCTTCAACATTTGCTAATACGGTACTAATTTCCGTTTGGACTGCTTTTGCCTTTTTAAAACGATATTTATCAATATTCTCTTCCGCATCAAACAGCAGTTCTTCAAGGTCTGGAAGCTGAACCGTAATGATTTCATCCCAAATGCTGCGCCAGCGTTCAAAACGCTCTTCCGTTTCACCGTTCATATTTAATTGTTTAACCTTTTGTAACTCATCTAGTACAGGGCGGGTGGTAATATCTATTTTCCACGCTTCTAGCCGGTCCGTTTCCTTATAATATTTTTTCTTCATAAAAAATCCCGCCAGGAATATGCAAATAAATATTGCAATTCCTCCGATCAAGTATTCCATTGTAAGCCCCCTGTTCTATAACGAGCAATGATTCTATTTTTATATTTCTTGTGCAATTTATAAGATTCTACTTTAGCATTAATTACACTCATATGAAAACTAGCTTTGAAGTGGATTTTGGTTGAAGTATAAAGAGCCGAGGTATTATACATTCTATGTGAGGCTCTGTGCATGTTCTTTTCAATGTTTTTATGATACCATGTAAACGATGATTTTTGACTATTAAAATTTAATTTTTTGTAGAATTATTTACATGGTATTTTCAACCAAAATAAAAATTTCTTTTATAGATTTTTTATTTATTTATCAGAACATTATATTAGCACAAAAATACAAATTTTTTAAATAATTAGACTTTTTTTAGATAGATAATATTTCAGGAGGGATTTCACGTGGTAAAAAAAGACGGACATATACACACTCTATTTTGCCCGCATGGATCAAATGACAGCTTTGAAAAGTATATTGAAAAGGCACTTTCATTAGGTTTTACAGAAATAACTTTTACCGAACACGCACCGCTTCCGGATGGGTTTACTGATACGACTCCTACAAAAGACAGTGCTATGTCTTGGTCTAAATGGGACCATTATGTTGAAGAAATTGGCCGTGTAAAAAAGTTGTATAAAGATAAAATACAAATTAATTGTGGTTTAGAGATTGATTTTATCGAAGGCTTTGAAAAAGAAACGACACAAATGCTTAATAAAGTTGGAACAAAACTTGATGATGCCATTTTATCAGTTCATTTTTTGAAACTTGGAGAAAGATACGATTGTATCGATTATAGTCCGCAGGGATTCGAGGAAATGATTAAAGTCTATGGCTCTGTCGAGAAAATTTACAAAAAGTACTATGAAACCGTACAAATGTCTGTCGAAGCTGATTTAGGCACCTTTAAACCAAAGCGAATAGGTCATATTACACTTGTTCATAAATTTCAAAACCGTTTTCCTTTTCATGGCGATGAGAAAACAGCCCTTTCTCACTTGCTTAAGACGATAAAAAAAGAGGACTATGAACTCGATTATAATGGTGCTGGAACAGCCAAACCATTATGTCGTGAACCATACCCCCCTGACTGGGTAATACAGGAAGCAAGAAAACTGGAAATACCGCTTGTTTATGGATCTGATGCTCATCAAGCAAAAGAATTAGGGCAAGGTTATGACCGACTGCTTCTGAATTAGTCTGCCGCATAACGAAGACTGACGCCGCTCGCTCCGCCTGCTGGTATTTGTTTCGCTCTTCTAACCGGAACACTATTCATAGCAAAAGGCGGTGCTGCGACGTTGTATTGACTTTTTATATGTGCAGGAGTCATTAATATATTCTCAAGCCAATTTGTAATTTCAAGATAATACTTTTCAATAAAATACTTTTCGTGCGGAAAAATATGAAGCACTTCTGATATATATTGGCTATTTAAAAAAGGCATTGACAATAATCCTTTTAACTGTATGATGAAGAAATTAATATTAACCTTCTTGAACTCCTGGCGTGACATTCCTTTTTCCAGAATTTTTGTAATCAGATAGCGTTCTTTTGTCAGATAAGTAGACATCATCTCACGAACTACTTGCGTATCAAGCGATAACTCCCGCAGAATAAATCTCGTTAAATGAAAATTCTCACTTTGAAAAAGGACTATACTCTTCACAACGTTTTGCATGCATGCATAGGCATCCGCTTCAAGTACGGCCATTCCCTTTTCTACCTCATTTATATAGTTTTCATAGTAATGCGTAAAACAATATTCTAAAAGACCATTTTTATTTTGAAAATAATAAGAAATATTTGCGACATTTACGTTTGCTTTACTGGCAATATCTCTTACCGTTGTACCTTGAAAGCCTTTCGTATTAAACAAGAAAATAGCAGCTTGGATTATTTCCTCTCTCGAGTTTTTTTTCATAATTAATCCCTCACTATTAATGATTTTATCAAAATAAAGAACACTTCCATCAGTAATGTTTTCCACTGATGGTTAGTCACGCAGAGCCTGACTGACTTTTCTAAGAGCTAAAGCTCTAAGAAAAAATCTTGTCGGACCTTTACAGGCAGTTAATCCTCACTTATCATCATACCTTTCACCCTTAGAATCTTGAGATAGGGACTTACTACCCGTTAAGTGTTGGGAAAAAGCGAAAAGATTCTATCTATACAAATTTCGCTGTACAGCTCCGCAATCCTTTAAAAAAATCTCGACAAAAACCATTTCCATTCTCGCGGTTTCGCTATTGTTATGAGTTTTATTTTCCTTTTACTGCATCGCATGCTCCTAATAGACATAATATAAAAGGCATGAGAAATGGACAGTTCTCACAGATGAGTCAAAAGTCAGGCTTAACAACATTATTCGCTAATAAAGCTAAATAAAAAAGAAACAACTCCTAAAGTTCCTAGGAATTGTTTCCTTTCATCTTATTAACAAAGTTGAGTGACAACTTTGTTTTTGCCGGTTTTCTTTGCCTGATACAGCGCATTATCTGCCCGTTTGAATAAATTCTGGTAAGTGTCATTGTCCTCTGTTTTCCAGCAAGTAACACCGCAGGAGATGGTAACAGTAGGATTGGTTGATTCTCTAACCTTTTGAACTAATCTTTCCGCAATTATCACACCTGTATCAATCGGTACTCTTGGTAAGTAAATAGCAAGCTCTTCTCCTCCCCATCGGGCACCGATATCCGTTCCGCGAATATTTTCCTTAATAACATTAGCCACTTGAATAATTACTTCATCACCTATTTGGTGTCCATACGTGTCGTTCACAAGTTTAAAATTATCTATGTCTATTAAAATGAAAGTTGCCCCTTCATCAAACTGCATAGACTGCTGGATTTGTTCATCGAGATACTTTCGAGAGTACAGCTTTGTTAAATGATCTGTTACCACTAACTTTTCAAGTTTTTCTCTTAAAAGTGTATTTGTAAAGGCTAATGTAGAATGATGAATTAAAGAGAGAAACAGCTTAAACGTATCAAATGAAAAGGCATATGGTTCGTGATGCAAAACAAGAACAAATCCACTTAGTACATTTGATTGACTCATAGGCACTGCCATCGCAGATTTGAAAGAGGAATCTGCATTCGTATCTTCAGGCAATTTTAAATCACCGATAAATAATGAATCATTCTCTTTAAGTATTCTCTCTTTGAAAAAATCTATATATGTCTTAGCCTCATCTGTAAAAAAGAAATCGGTACTTCCCTGTTGAACATAATTTTGTGATGTATCTGAAGCAAACTGGATAAAACCTACCTCTTTGGCAGCAAGTGATTTTACAATTTGCTCTGACATATATATCATTGTTTCACTAAGCCTAAGATTAGAATTTAAATGATGGCTCGTTTCATTGATAAGCTGTAAATCTGCTATCAGCCGTTTAGACTGTTCATACAGCTGGGCATTTTCAATTGCACCGCCGGCTATATTCGCAAGAACAGTAATAAATTCCACTTCATTTTTTGGAAAAACAAGAGCATTAGAAGAAGTAACTTGCAATACGCCATAGACGCCTTGTTTTCCTTTCAACGGGGCATACAAATTTGCTTTACACTCAGTAGCAGACACTTCCACTTGAATGGTACCGGTCACATATGATTGCATAATGGTCTGATTTTCACTAGTATAATTGAATTCCTTTATTGGTAAGCCTTCATAGTCATTATAATCCTGTGAAAGAAACAGAATATATGTAAATGTTGGATAGACTTCCTGCAGTGTATCAATTATTTCTCCTAGTACTGATTTCATATTCATAGTCGAATGAACCTTTTCAGTCACACGAAAAAGCTGTTTATACCGTTTTTCTTCCACAAGCAGTTTAGCTAATTTTTGAGCCTTTTGCAGGAAAAGTCCACCTTCAACACTTAATTTTTCAAGAACCTTCTCCGTTAATTTTGAGAAAAATTGTCCTTCCTCTTTTAATGCAAGATAGCTTTGAATACTGCCATTATTTCTCACAGGGATTAATAAATCATATTGTTCAAAGGCTTGACAATAGAAGGGTTTTCGGTAAACCTTTTGACATGTTCCTAATTCTCGGTGATCTTGATTAGAAAAGTTTACCGCAACTAGGTTTTGTTTCACGTCTGAATTCGTAGAAGCCTCTACAACCAGCTGCTGAATTCTTTCATCAAAATGATAGAGTGTTACTTCTTCAGCTTGCATCAGCTGTTTAATCATCATAATCATTTCTTCTAGTATAGATTCATATTTCAATTGATGATCATCTGTAGAGATCATGTCGAAAAAGCGACTTTTTAAATTCAGAATAATACGTTCCTCGAGTAATTCCATGTTAAACCTCTCACCTAGTTTTTAATGCTGAAAATATTTTTATTCCGCACGTATTTCTTGTATTTATTATACATGTATTTAACTGTATATAACAAACGATAGAACATAATGTCTTTGGATATTCTGTGAATTATACAGCACTCTATCAGAAAACAGCCTTGACATTCACTTGAACTTAATTATATAATAGCCTTTGTGTAAAATATGCAGCTTATGTGAATACTTTTTTAGCATCATTTTGTTCCTCAGTTTGCACTAAGACGGTGTATTGAGTAACCCTTGCTGCAGGGCGAAGGTACATGAAAACAAAATGTCTGAGAAAGGTCTCGCATCTGTTTTTATTTTACCAAAAATAAAAACACAGAGGAGGAGTCATTCATGGCTCGTTATACAGGTCCAAGTTGGAAACTGTCTCGTCGTTTAGGTATATCTTTAAGCGGCACTGGTAAAGAATTAGAAAAGCGTCCTTACGCTCCTGGACAACATGGTCCAAACCAACGTAAAAAACTATCTGAATATGGTTTACAATTACAAGAAAAGCAAAAGCTTCGCCATATGTATGGTGTGAACGAGCGTCAATTCCGCAATCTTTTTGATAAAGCCGGAAAACTTGCTGGTATCCATGGTGAAAACTTTATGATTCTTTTAGAATCTCGCTTAGATAACGTTGTTTACCGTTTAGGTTTAGCGCGTACTCGCCGCCAAGCTCGTCAGCTTGTTAACCACGGTCATATTCTAGTTGATGGAAAGCGCGTTGATATTCCTTCATACCGCGTAACTCCTGGTCAAACAATCGGCGTACGTGAAAAATCACGTAACCTTGACATCATCAAAGAAGCAATTGAAGTGAACAACTTTGTTCCTGATTTCTTAACTTTTGATGCTGACAAATTAGAAGGTACTTTCACTCGTTTACCAGAACGTTCTGAATTACCAGCTGAAATTAACGAAGCATTCATCGTTGAGTTCTACTCTCGTTAATGATACGTATAAAAAACCTTGCCAACTTGGCAAGGTTTTTTATTATGTTATCAGGCACCGTTTATGAACACTACTCACTAATGTGTCTTTTTCCGGTGCCTGACATCATGCAGTTAATTAATATTTAATCAAGTAATATTTCTTTTTACCGCGGCGAATGACTGTGAACTGGCCTTCAATCCGGTCTTTTGCTGAAACTAGATAATCGGTTTCTGTTACTCGTTCTCCGTTAATCGATACTGCCCCATTTGTTACATCTTCACGTGCCTGTCTTTTGGAAGGGGCAATTTTTGCAGCGATTAATAAATCAACAATGTTGATATCTTCTCCTGTTGTATGCTCATAGGATGGAACATCTTTAAAGCCTTGTTTGATTTCGTCTGCTGTTAAATTTTGAATATCACCGTTAAACAGCGCTTCTGTAATTTTCATCGCCTGATCCAGAGATTCCTGGCCATGAATTAACCTTGTCATTTCTTCTGCTAATGCTTTTTGCGCTTTACGCAGATGCGGCTCTGTTTGAACAGAAGCATCTAACGCTTCAATTTCTTCTTTTGATAAGAAAGTGAAAAACTTCAAATACTTGATAACATCCGCATCAGCCGTATTAATCCAGAATTGATAGAACTCATATGGAGAGGTTTTTTCAGGATCAAGCCAAACAGCACCGCTTTCCGTTTTACCGAATTTAGTTCCATCTGCCTTTGTAACAAGCGGAATTGTCAGTCCAAATGCTTTTGAGCCTTCTGATGCCATTTTTCGGATTAACTCAAGACCTGTTGTTATATTACCCCATTGGTCACTTCCACCAACCTGCATTTTACAATCATGTTTCTCATAAAGATGTAAGAAATCCATTGCCTGTAAAATCGTATATGTAAATTCAGTGAATGAAATCCCTGTTTCGAGCCGGTTTGCAATCGTATCTTTTGCCAGCATATAGTTCACACCAACATGTTTTCCATAATCACGAAGGAATGTAACAATGTCCATGGAGCCGGCCCAGTCATAGTTATTCACCATAATAGCGCCTTGTTCGCCTTCAAAATCAAAAATATGACTTAATTGTTTTTGAATACATTCAACATTATATTGGATCGCATCAGTGGTTTGCAGTTTACGCTCCTCACTTTTTCCGCTTGGATCACCAATCATCCCTGTTGCCCCACCGACAAGTACAATCGGACGATGTCCATGCTGCTGGAACCGTCTTAATGTTAGAAAAGGTAATAAATGGCCGATGTGCATACTGTCTGCAGTCGGATCAACACCACAGTATAGTGAAATCTTTTCTTTATCCAATGTTTCTTTAATACCATCTTCATCTGTCTGTTGGTAAATAATCCCTCTCCATTGTAGATCCTCAATTAATGTCATTTTGTTATTTCCTCCTAGTTTAAAAAATAAAAACGCCCCTGCAAATATGCAGGGACGCAAAATATGCGCGGTACCACCCAAATTGAAGAATTCCTTCTCCCACTCAAAAAAAGATAACGGATTAACCGGTCACTGTTACTAAAAAAGCGAAGAACGCCCCGAAAAAATAGAATAGCAGGCGCATTTCAGCTACTTGTTCTCAGTGAAAGCTCAGGGAGGTAATTCATCACTTCTATTTGCACCAGCTTACAGCAGCCGCTGGCTCTCTTTAGCAGGGATAGAAGCACTACTGGATTCCCGTCTCAGCTTTTAATATAATCAAATTCGCTCGCCGAATTTGCGCCCGGAGGCTTAACTTCATTCAGTTGGGATTTAAATCCACTAAATTAGAGTGCTTTTTTCGCATCCATACCTACTTATAGAAGGGGACGACTTCTGCTGAATGAAGTTATTAGTAATATTGCATTTTTATCACAGACTGCAAATAATGTCAAATGTTAACATGAAAATGCTGCAAATAACAACATTCTTTTCGGTTTCAATCGCTTGTTTATGCTATAATGAAGGGTGATTTTGGAGGGGATTAATGAATGAATAGTGAAAAATCAAAATATAGCGGTAGAATAAAATCGTTTATCTTGCTGTTAAAAGATAAACAAACAGTTAAGAAAGCCCGCATAACCTACCAGGTACTTTGGAATCTTGCTCTTATCTTTATAATCATTTTCGTACTTGGAATATTCTTTGCCGGCGGTCTTGGGGCTGGATATTTTGCATCATTGGTCAAAAACGAGCCAATACGCTCCTATGACAGCATGAAAAAAAATATTTACAATTATGAAGAAACCTCCGAATTATATTTTGCTAATAACGTCTATCTCGGTAAGCTTTACACAGATTTAGAACGGGAGGAAGTAAAGCTTGAAGATGTATCACAGGATTTAATTAACGCTGTTGTCGCCACAGAGGATGAATATTTTTACGAACATGGCGGAGTAGTGCCAAAAGCTATTTTACGCGCAATCTTTCAAGAGGTTACAAACGCCTCTGTCCAATCTGGCGGAAGTACACTCACACAGCAGTTAATAAAAAATCAAATTTTAACAAATGAAGTTTCATTCGAGCGAAAAGCAAAAGAGATATTACTGGCCCTCCGACTTGAAAAGTTCTTTTCAAAAGAGGAAATCCTTGAAGCCTATTTAAATGTCTCGACTTTTGGACGTAATTCTTCAGGAAGAAACATTGCTGGCGTGCAGTCAGCAGCAAAAGGAATTTTCGGCAAAGATGTAAGAGATTTAAATTTACCACAGGCAGCCTTTATAGCCGGACTTCCGCAAAGTCCATTCGGATATACACCGTATACAAACGGGGGCGAGATTAAACAAAACCTTGAACCAGGTTTGACAAGAATGAAAACCGTTCTTAATAGAATGTATACGGATGATAAGATTACAAAACAGCAATATGAAGAAGCACTGGCCTATGACATTGCAAAGGATTTTATCACCGTCCATGAAAATCCTGTTGAACAATATCCTTGGGTTACATTTGAGATTGAAAAACGTGCTGCCGAAGTAATGGCTTATGTGCTGGCAGAAAAAGATGGTATTTCGAAAGAAAAGCTGGACGAAGACGATGTATTAAAAGAAAAATACATGGCTCTTTCTGACCGAGATATCCGGCAAAATGGATATAGAATTCACAGTACAATTAACAAAGACATTTATGATCGTTTCGCAGAGGTTGTTCAGAACTTCAACTATTACGGAAGCGATAAAACAAAAACATATACAGATCCAGAAACCGGCGAAATAAAAACAGTCAGCGATCCGGTTGAAGCAGGCGCTATTTTAATTGAAAACAAAACAGGGAAAATTATTAGTTTTGTAGGCGGCCGTGATTACCATCGTGAACAGCTTAACCATGCAACAAGTGCCAAACGTTCAAATGGATCAACGATGAAGCCATTGCTTGTTTATGCTCCTGCTTTTGAAGTGGGTTCAATTTCTCCAGGAAGCATCCTTCCTGATGTTCCATTAAGATTAGATCCAGGATCAAGTAAACCTTGGCCATCCAACTATGGAGGCAGTACACATGGGCTAGTGACAGCCAGGGAAGCACTGGCTAGATCCTATAATATTCCTGCTGTGAAGGCATACGTTGATATTATTGATACAAATCCGGCACAATACCTTGAAAAAATGGGCTTTACCTCTTTAACTGAAAGTGACTATGTAAACCGTTCTGCTGCACTAGGCGGTTTGACAAAAGGCGTTACTGTCGAGGAAAATACGAATGCATTCGGCACTTTTACAAATGGTGGTCAATTTATTGATGCATATATGATTGAGAAAATTACTGACAAAGAAGGAAATATTGTTTATCAGCATGAAGTAACACCAGTACCAGTATTCAGCCCGCAGACAGCCTATTTAACCTTTGATATGTTAAGAGATGTTATAAGCGGCGGTACAGCCACTTCATTAAATGGACGCTTAAAATTCAGCTCTGACTGGGCTGGAAAAACAGGTACTGGCCAGGACTATAAAGATTCATGGTTTGTAGCGACAAACCCGAATGTATCTTTTGGTGTTTGGAACGGCTACGATGAACCTAAACCATTAGAACTTAGCTATAAAGGATTATCCTATGGTGTAAGAAATATCTATCTATGGGCAGATTTAATGAATGCTGCTTATGATATTGCACCTGAGTTGGTAGACCCAAGTGAAACACTGCCAATGCCGGAGGGAATCGTTACCCGTACCTTCTGTGCTGTTTCCGGAGGCTTGGCAACAGAAGCCTGCGCAAATGCCGGGTTAGTCCGTACCGACCTTTTTAACGCTAAGTTCGTACCAACAAAATCAGATAATGGTTTTGCAAGCGGACGTTTTGTCACAATTGGCGGTAAAAAATATTTAGCACTAGATTCAACACCTAGTGAATTTGTGAAATCAGGAATAGTCTTAGACTCTAATGCGATCAAAAAAATGCTAGGGATATCTGCTAATCAATTATCCTCCTATAGCAGCGGTTTAGCGAATGCCATTGTACCAAACGCCAGTCTGCAGGACAATGGAAGCACCCCTTCCGCCCCAGGTATTTCTCTATCAGGCAATACCATAACATGGGGAAGCAGCTCAGAATATGATATCGTTGGCTACAGAGTCTATAACGGCGGTCAAAGGGTCGGAACCATTCATGTAGACGGTTCCCATTCATTCCAGGCAGGAACAGGCACATATTATGTCACCTCAGTCGATATTGCCGGAAATGAATCTGCACCATCTAATTACGTTACAGTTGGTCAACCACCTGCTACACCGGTTGATTCCGGAACAACAACAGAAGAAACAGATCCAGTGACGCAGCAGCCAAATGCATCTCCCCCACCTAACACTGAAACGGGGGAGCAAGGCCAAAGCACACAAAATCAAAATCCTTCAACACAGCCAGCTCCATAAAATAAAGTAAAATAAAAAAGCGGGTACCCCATTATGTTAATGAGACACCCGCTTTTTCATTTTATTAATCTTCCATTGTAGAAAGATCACCAGTTGGTAAATTAAGCTCCCAAGCCTTTAACACACGACGCATAATCTTACCGCTTCTTGTCTTCGGCAATTTATCACGGAACTCGATTTCTCTTGGCGCAGCATGCGCAGCAAGTCCTGTTTTAACAAATTGACGAATATCTTCAATTAGCTCTTCTGAAGGCTCATAACCATCCATTAGGGCAACAAATGCCTTAATAATTTCCCCACGGACAGGATCTGGCTTTCCTATTACACCAGCCTCTGCAATGGCCGGATGCTCAATAAGCTTACTTTCAACCTCAAACGGACCAACGCGCTCTCCAGCTGTCATGATTACATCATCAACACGGCCTTGGAACCAAAAATATCCATCCTCATCCATATAAGCAGAATCTCCGGATACGTACCAATCTCCCGGCATAAAATATGAATCATATTTTTCCTGATTGTTCCATATTGTATGCATCATGGATGGCCATCCCTTTTTAATAGCAAGGTTACCCATACGATTAGGAGGCAGTACGTTTCCTTGATCATCAACAATAGCAGCTTCTACACCAGGAATTGGTTTCCCCATTGAACCAGGCTTCACTTCCATGCAAGGATAATTACAAATCACTTGTGCACCGGTCTCAGTCATCCACCATGTATCATGAATACGTAACCCAAATACCTTCATTCCCCAACGGACAACCTCTGGATTCAACGGTTCACCAACACTTAAGATATGACGTAAATTTGCTAAATCAAATTTCTTTACCACTTCATCACCAGCACCCATCAGCATACGGAAGGCTGTTGGAGCACTGTACCATACTGTTACACCGTAATCTTCAAGCATTTTATACCAGGTTTCGGGATTAAACCTGCCGCCAACAATTAAATTTGAAGCACCTGTCAGCCAAGGTCCAAATATTCCATAGGCTGTACCTGTTACCCAGCCAGGGTCAGCTGTGCACCAATATACATCATCCTCTTTTAAATCAAGAACCCATTTAGCTGTTTGATATTGTTGAATCATTGCATTATGAATATGTAAAACACCTTTTGGTTTACCAGTTGAGCCTGAAGTATAATGGAGCAGCATTCCATCTGTGCGCTCAACCCACTGAATATCAAGCTTTGAGCTTGCTTCACTCAGTTTTTTCTTAAAATCAATCACTTGCCCATTTTCTGCTACATCGTCGCCTACTACAAAAATATGTTTTAATGATGGAAGCGCCTCAACAGGGACACGATGTAAAAGTTCTTTTGTTGTAACAATTACCGTCGCTTCACTATCTTCCAAGCGGTCACGTACAGCTCCTTCCATGAACGCTTCAAATAATGGACCAACAATCGCACCAAGTTTAATAGCTCCTAGTACAGCGAAATACAATTCCGGTGATCTAGGCATGAAAATAAAAACACGATCTCCCTTTTCAACTTGGGCATAATTTTTAAACACATTACCAGCTTTATTAGACAACTCTTTCATTTCTTTAAATGTATATTTTTCTTTTCTTAGTCCTTCATGATAATACAGCGCAATCTTATTTTTTCTGACACTTTCCGCGTGTCTGTCGATTGCCTCATAGGCTATATTTACTTTTCCAGTTTCATACCAGGAAAACATTTTCTCTGTTTCTTTCCAATCAAAACTATTATACATTTCTTCATAACTAGTTAAATTATAGTCTCCTTTAAAAGATGGCAAAGCTTCCAATTTCATCTATCTTTTCCTCCTTTATGTAATTTCAAATCTATTATATAACAAGATTTAAGTTTTCTCAATTTTTAAAATATTATTTATTAAGAAAATTTTTGAATATATCAATCAATTATGTTCAAAAATTATTAATCATGTAAACAGGCTATAGTATCATTTATCGAATAAAAATTGTGTATAATGGTGTTATTACATCCTTAATTCCTTTTAATCCCAACCAATAAAAGTCCATCCATCGATTTTTTAAGCGTATTAAGGGGTAGAGAATATATGTGGCGGTGAATAAAAATTTATGGAACATAAGAAAACCTATTATTCAAAAGAATTTACAACCCCTGTTGGCACTTTAGTCGTTGAAGGACCTCTGTCATCTGAGCAATTAGCACAATACGAATTTGATGACGGTTTAATTGCGTTTAGACCGGCAAAAAAACAGCATCAGGCAGTTATTGAGATTGCTGGTTTACCAGAAGGCAGAATTATCATCGCTAGATTGGAAAATAAAATTGTTGGCTATGTGACTTTCCTTTATCCTGATCCACTCGAACGTTGGTCACAAGGAAAGATGGAAAATTTAATTGAACTAGGTGCCATAGAAGTAAGTTCCCAATATCGCGGACTCGGTGCCGGCAAAGCCCTGTTGACGGTTTCTATGATGGATGATGCAATGGAAGACTATATCATTTTTACAACTGAATATTATTGGCATTGGGATTTAAAAGGGACAGGCTTGGATGTTTGGGGATACCGAAATATTTTGGGGAAGATGATGAGCAGTGGAAATCTAGAATGGTACGCAACAGATGACCCGGAAATTTGCGCCCATCCAGCAAACTGCCTTCTCGTTCGTTTCGGAAAAAGAATAAATTCAGAATCTATGCAAAAATTTGACGAATTACGGTTTATGAATCGATTTATGTATTAAAATATATAGAAAAGGGGGAAAAAGAGATGATTGTTGAGGAAATTATGAAAACGAAAATTATTACGCTTACTCAAGATCAGTCTATCCTAGTGGCTGCGAATCTCATGCTTCAACATAAAGTCAGGCATCTTCCAATTATTACAGAAGACAATCAGTTGATAGGGATTGTGTCTGACCGGGATATACGCGATGCTACACCATCTATATTAACGAATCTTGAAGAACAAAAGGATATTCTGAAACAACCTATTAAGTCTATTATGACAACCAAACTGATTACAGGTCACCCTCTCGATTTTGTTGAAGAAATTGGCGCTATTTTTTATGAACATCATATTAGCTGCCTGCCCATTGTAAAGGATAAGAAGCTTGTTGGGATCATTACGGAAACAGATTTATTACATACATTAATAGAACTTACCGGAGCGCATCAGCCAGCATCGCAAATTGAAGTGAAAGCTCCCAACAGGGCCGGTGTTCTAAATGAAATTACAACCGTTTTTCGTGATCATAAAGTTAATATATTAAGTGTACTCATTTACCCAGATAAAAAGGATGATAGCTTTAAAATCGTTGTAATTAGAGCACAGACGATCAACCCTATTCATTTAATAGAAGAAATCAAAAAGGCTGGATATCAGGTTCTTTGGCCGAATTTACCAGGTATTGAAAGATGAAGGATGATTCAATCTTTATTTATTCACCAGCTCTATTAAACTATCGATTTAATGCACACCATCCTTTTAGTCCGCTTCGTTTACAATTGACGCTTGATTTATTAGAAAAGAGCAATGCCATCAACAAGAAAAATATTATTCCTCCACGGCCTGCATCAAGAGAAGAATTAATCCTTATTCATGATCCACAATTTGTAGATGCCGTACAATTAGCCGGTGAGGGGAAGCTTTCTGCAGAGCTTGCTGAAAGCTATGGCTTCGGCACCGAGGATACACCTATGTTTCCTAATATGCATGAAGTTACCTCTTTAATTGTCGGCGGTGCCTTAACAGCGGCAGATTATGTTATGAGTGGAAAAGTAAAGCATGCATTACATCTAAGCGGTGGACTTCACCATGGCTTTAGAGGAAAAGCTTCTGGATTTTGTGTATATAATGACATTTCTGTAGCAATTAAATATATACAGGACAAATATCAAGCCCGCATTCTTTATATTGATACAGATGCCCACCATGGTGACGGTGTTCAATGGGCCTTTTATGATGACCCCAGTGTATGTACTCTATCCATTCATGAAACAGGGCGTTATTTATTTCCTGGAACTGGTAATATAAGTGAAAGAGGTCAAGGGGAAGGATATGGATATTCATTTAATATTCCAGTTGATGCCTTCACTGAAGACGAGTCCTTTCTAGAATGTTATCAAGCTGCATTTTCAGAAGTAGCAGAATTCTTCAAGCCAGATGTGATTATTACCCAAAACGGTGCTGATGCCCACTATTGGGATCCTTTAACCCATCTATATTCTACAATGAAAATATTTAAAGAAATCCCCAAACTCGCCCATCGATTGGCTCATCAATATTGTGATGGAAGATGGATTGCCGTAGGAGGCGGAGGCTATGATATATGGAGAGTCGTTCCGAGAGCGTGGGCGTCAATCTGGTTTGAAATGACTGAAAACCGAACAAATACAGGGATTCTTCCAGAGAGCTGGATTGAGAAGTGGCAGAAACAAGCTGATTGTACTCTCCCATTAACCTGGGAAGATGACAAGCAAATCTATGAGCCGATTCCAAGAAAAGAAGAAATCACTGAAAAAAATATACAAACTCTTGAAAAAGCTTTATATTCGATACGGAAAGAAAAGAAAGCAAAAAGATAAAGTGAAAATTCCATCAGTGGGGATTTTTCTTCACCCGCACTGATGGTTAGTCACGCAGAGCCTGATTGGATTTTCTAAGGGCTGAAGCCCAAAGAAATCCTTATCTCACCAATCGGACCTTTACGGGCAGTTGGATATCCCACCTATCTTCATTACATCGTCAGAATCTGGAGGTGGGAGTCTTACTGCCCGTTAAGAGTGGGATAAAAAAAGACGGCGATCCCATTAACTGAGCTCCCCGTTCCCATTAAAAAGCTAGTCTATTTTGTTGAATTTCTTATTTCAATCCGGTGAGGAAGGACGACAATTAAATCATCCACTTCTTCTTTATTCATTAATTTCGTCAATAAACGCATGGCAACAGCTCCAATATCATACAAAGGCTGTACAATTGTAGTTAACTGCGGACGTACCATCAGCGATAGTCTTGTGTTATCAGAAGTGATTACTTCAAAGTCTTCTGGAATGACAAAACCTTTATCCTCTGCACCGTGTACAACACCAAGCGCCATTTCGTCTGAACCCACCATAATAGCTGTAGGACGATTCTGGGCTTCAAGAAGTTTTTCAAAAGCTTCTATCCCTGAATCGTATGTATAATCACCTTCAGCTATCAGATCCTCACTGTATTCAATTCCTGCTTCACTTAAAGCTCTTTTATATCCAGCAAGCTTTTTATTACTATTAATCGGATCATGAAACGGACCAATGACAAACCCAATATGCTTATGACCTTTTTCAATAAAAGTAGATACAGCGTCGAAGACAGCCTGTTCATGATTAATATTAACTGAAGGAATCTTTTCGGTTTCTTCTATAGATCCAGCAAGAACGATTGGAACTGGAGACTTTTCAAATTCATCAACATGCTCTTTCGTAATGTTCCCACTCATAAACACAAGCCCATCAACCTGCTTGCCAAGCATAGTATTTAACAAATGCAATTCCTTGTCTTTATTTTGGTCAGAGTTACTTAAAATAATATTATATTTATACATTGTCGCAATATCTTCAATTCCTCTTGCCAACTCAGCAAAGAAGACATTGGAAATATCAGGAATAATAACTCCGACAGTTGTTGTTTTCTTACTTGCTAACCCTCTTGCGACCGCATTCGGGCGATAACCTAATCGGTCAATGACCTCCATCACTTTTTTCCTTGTTGTAGGTTTTACATTCGGATTTCCATTTACTACACGTGAAACCGTTGCCATGGAAACATTTGCTTCTCTAGCAACATCATATATTGTAATATTCATGTATTACACTCCTTTATATTCTTATTAATTATCATTATATATCTGTTTATGCTAATAATTTACTTTGTTCTAATTTTCACGAGTAAATGAATAGTAGGATATTTTATTCAAGTCATCGTGCATTATTAATTAATTAATATATATTTATGCCCTTAATCATACGATAGACAACAACAAGTAGCAATGTTAACTGATTTGTTTAACATATTTTTCATAATCAAAGGCTATTTTAACATATTTTTGTCGATTTTTGACTTTTTTCTCTCAAAATTTACAAAGAAAAAACTTCCCACTTTAAATGTGGAAAGCCTTCTCAATTATTCATTTATGCTTTTATAAAAACAGATTTTTGAATTTCGTTGTAAAATTCATCAAATTGTTTCAAATCCATTTGTTGTGCTGAATCAGATAGTGCAACAGCAGGGTCTGGATGCACTTCTGCCATTACCCCGTCTGCTCCAATAGCAAGAGCCGCTTTCGCACAAGGAAGCAATAGATCTCTTCTGCCGGTTGAATGTGTCACATCGACCATTACAGGTAAATGTGTTTCCTGCTTAAGAATCGGTACAGCAGAAATGTCTAACGTATTTCTTGTTGCCTTTTCATACGTCCGGATACCGCGTTCACAAAGTATAATTTGTCCGTTACCCTGTGACATAATGTATTCAGCAGCATTAATAAACTCCTCAATTGTAGCTGAAAGACCGCGCTTCAATAATACTGGTTTATTTACTGCCCCAGCTGCTTTTAATAATTCAAAGTTCTGCATATTGCGGGCACCAATCTGAATTACATCAATATAATCTAGAGCTGTTTCGATATCAGTTGGTGTAACAATCTCACTAATTACCGCCAAATCATATTCATCTGCCACTTGCTTTAATATTTTTAATCCTTCTACTCCAAGACCCTGGAAGTCATAAGGAGATGTTCTAGGTTTATAAGCTCCTCCGCGTAGAAGTTTTAGCCCTTTTGCCTTCACGGAAGCGGCAACAGCTGCAACTTGTTCGTACGACTCGACTGAACATGGGCCAAATACTAAGGAAGGACTTCCCGCACCAACCAATTCACCTCTTAAATCAATTACAGTATCTTCTGATTTTTTCTTGCGCGACACAAGGAGTGCTTTACGGTGATCATCCTGCTGCAGCTCAAGTCCTGCTTTAAAGATTTGTTTAAACAAATGTAAAATGGTTGAATCCTCAAAAGGACCATTATTATTTTCAATGATTTGATTAAGCATCTGACGTTCTCGTACAGGATCATATCGGTTAACCCCTTGTGTTTCTTTCACACGTCCGATTTCCTGCACGGTTTTTGCCCGCTCATTTATTAATTGTAATATTTGCAGGTTTTGTTCTTCCACTTTTTTTCTCAATTGTTCTAATTGATTATTACTCATGTATATCCGCCCCTTTATAGCCGATAACAACTAACACTGCTACTTCTTCTTTATCGACCCATTAAAATGTGATACATTTTTTATAATTACGGTTATTATATATGAATTATTAGTCAATGTCACGCATTTTTTCTTTTTCACTTAAACGCTTTTAAGCGTTAAAGTATTTCGTATTAATCACTAAAGAAGGTGCATCCTCTTGGAAAAACAAAGAAAGCTTTTTGCTTTAGATATTGGTACACGCTCTGTTGTCGGCATCATATTAGAAGAAAGAAATTCGGAGAACTTTCATGTCATTGATATTCTATCAAAGGAGCATTCTAAGCGCGCTATGCTGGATGGACAAATCCATGACGTAGTAGCTGTGGCACAGATTATTTCTGATATAAAAGCAGAACTTGAACAAACACATGGACCGCTGAAAAAGGTAAATGTGGCTGCTGCCGGGAGAGCATTAAAAACAGAAAAGGCAGCTGTAACAGTAAATATCGCTGGAAAACCAATGATTCAAAAGGAAGATGTCCTTCATTTTGAATTAAGCGCCGTTCAACAAGCACAATCTATTGTCGCAGAGAAAGGGCAACACGGTGAAAATCGTCAAAATTATTATTGCGTCGGTTATTCTGTTCTAAATTATAAACTTGATAGTGAAGAGATTGGTAATTTAATTGACCAGCAAGGGAATGAGGCTACTGTAGAAATTATTGCTACATTTTTGCCAAGAGTAGTTGTTGAATCGCTGATTGCTACACTTCACAGAGCTGATTTAGAAATGGAAGCACTGACTCTTGAGCCGATTGCCGCTATTAATGTGCTGATTCCTCCGTCCATGAGAAGATTAAACGTTGCCCTTGTGGATATTGGAGCCGGTACATCAGATATTGCTATTACAGATTCGGGGACAATCATTGCTTATGGGATGGTGCCGGTTGCCGGTGATGAAGTCACTGAAACCATCAGCGATCAATACTTACTTGATTTCCCATTAGCGGAACAAGCAAAAAAAGCACTGCTGACCGAGCCTTCTATTACCATTACGGATATTTTAGGATTTGATATCGAGGTATCTAGAGAAGAAATGATTACAAACATTACACCTGCTATTGAATACCTCGCTAAATCAATTAGCGAAGAAATTTTGAGCTTAAATAACCAAAAGCCCCCAAAGGCTATCATGCTTATTGGCGGTGGAAGTTTGACTCCAAATATAACGAAAATGCTTGCTCAAAACATGAAGCTCCCTGAAAATCGAGTAGCGATTAGAGATGTAAATGCCATCCCGTCAGTCTCTTTTGCAGACCAGCTTGACAAAGGCCCAGAATTAGTGACTCCGATTGGAATTGCGATAACAGCACAAAAATCACCTGTTCATTATCGAACTGTATATGTTAATGAACAGCCTGTCCGCCTTTTTGAAGTTAAAAAATTAACAACTGGCGATTGCCTGCTTGCAAGCGGTATTAAAATGAATAAACTATACGGCAAGCCTGGGATGGCCATTATTATTTCTCTTAATGGACATAGTATTACCATTCCAGGTGAGCACGGAGAACCGCCATTATTATATAAAAACGGCGTTCTCTGCAGTCTTGATGATCCAATTGAAGACGGAGACCAGCTCAAAATCATTCCAGGTAATGATGGAAAAAAACCCATCGTATATATTAAAGACTTACTAGATGGCTTACCTCAAAAAACGATTACGATTAATGGAAAACCTTATAGTGTAAATGCGCAAATTTCCTGCAATGGTCTCCCAGCTAATCCCGAAAAATTAGTTTCTGATCGAGACCAGATCCAATGCAAATTTCCGGAAACAATAGAACAATTACTTACTAGTCTACACCTGCAGAAAGAACTAGATAAGCTGCGCCCCTTTCATATTAATCTAAATGGCAAAGAAACCTTTATACCGCCTTTCTCTGGAAAATTGTACCGTAACGGGCTTGAGGTCAAATTAGGAAGCAGCTATGAACATTTAGATGTCCTTACCATTGAAAGCAGAAAACAGCCTACAGTAAAAGAGCTTGCAGAGGTAAAACAAATCTTGCTTACGCAAAGCATCCCAATATCTTATAATGGAAAACCTCTAACCATGACGAAACGTTTAACGGAATTCAAAAGAAACCAAGAAATACTTTCAGAAGAAGATTTCATTTTAGATGGTGACCATATTGTATATGAACAACGAAAAATGGAACCGTTCATTTTTCAAGATTTATTTAATCATGTTCAATTTCGTATGCCGCAAAAAGCAACAGGCAAATTTACATTATTAAGAAATAACAAACAAACAACGTTTAACGGAAAAATTGAACCTGGAGATGATTTAAAAATTGTTTGGCCTGTTAGCAAAACCTGAATATCAGAAAAAGGGCGTCCCTAAAGGACACCCTTTTTTAATTCACTTGTTCTAATGAATCATTTAATGACTTTGTATTAATTTTCCAATGTGAAGCATTCCATACTGCTTCATTATTAGCAAATAGAATCGCTTGTGGGGATTCATGCTTAATACCAGACTTTTCAGCAATATAATTAGATAATGAACGTGACTCTTGTACAGTTAAAAAGTATGCAGGGAATTCCTGTCGTTCTTTTGAAAAACTTTCATACTCATCAAATGCAGCCAAACTGATTGGACAAGTGGTACTATGCTTTAAAATAAAAAGTGCATGTTCTTTTTCTAATACCTCATTGAACTCTTCAATTGAGTTAAGTTTAATCATTACTTCCCCTCACTTCTTTTCTACACTATATAAGCGTTATATTATTTAGTATTAAATTTACTTTCAGTTTCGTCAAATGCTCTTTTCGTTTCCTCTAGTTTCTTTTGAATATCCGACTTAGTATGTTTATTTTGCTCAAATAGTTCATCGACTGGATTTGCTGTAGAATCCATTTCGATTTCAGATGTTAACCCCTTTACCTTTTTCACAAGACCAACTGATTGCTCTGAAACTTTTTTTGAAATGGCAGTTGTTTTGTCTTTTACTGTTGAGGTTAATTCATTTCCTTTAATCGATACGGATTCACGGATATGGTCAGTTTTATCTCTTAACTGATAGGCTTGATTGTTTAAATCAACCCGTAGTTCTTTACCTGATTTTGGAGCTAGCAATAACGCTGTTAGTGAGCCGACAGCCGCACCAATCAAAGTGCCGATAAGAAAATTCTTTGTACTCATACTGGATTCTGCTTTGTCCTTTTTTATTTCGTAGTTCATTCTTTCATTACCAGCCATTAGTATGCCTCCTTTTTCTATATTAAGCTTTGTTAGCGAACAATTTTGATAAGCTAAATTTTTGATTCATCCGTGAGAAATGTCTATTTCTCACGGATGAATCAAAAATCAACAATGTTATAAACAAAGCCCATATATTAGTACCTTGCCCTTTCCTTTTTAAAATCATAGCCTTCTTCAAGTGAGCGTTCGGTGTTTTTCCTTTGCTTTCTTCCCTGCCATTTGTCCTTTAATTCCAAAATAACATTACTCCACTGAACGACCTGTGCTATTTTATCCTTATTATCTTCAACCTGTTTGTTCATTGAATTTGTAATGGACTGAATAGAGCCGCTAAACTTCCTTACTGACTCTCCGACATCCTTCACTGCATGCACAACACTGTTCAGATCCTCTGCTTTCTTCTGCACATCGCTCGCAAGTTCGTTTGTTTTATGTAATAGGATAGTCGTTTCCTTCGTTACACCCTCTAACTGTTGCTCTAACCCAGATAATGTTTTTGAGACATTGTCGAGAGTTCCCTGTAACGACTTTAATGTCCTTGAAAGGTAAATAACTAAAATAAAAAATGCGATTGCAATTACTGCTGTACTTATATATAAAATAATAATCAAAACAGCTGACACCTCCCTGTCTTATTTAAACTATATCCTGTAATCACAGGATATAAACATGGAACAAAGCTCTCTAGACTTGCCTAGAGCTTCCTATATAAAATCTTACCATACTACCAAATACTTTCAATTCTTAACTACTAATTGGAGAGCAGATTTTTCAAAGTCCTTCTCAAAAAAAAAAAACGAAAGTACTCTAGACATATTGTCTATTACATACTTCCGTTTTTCCATTAAGACTTCTATAAGATTTTTTCATATGCAGCCTGAAACTTCTGGATATCTCCGGCTCCCATAAAAATAATCACGCTGTTATCGTGACTCTTTAAAGAAGACATATCTTCTTCAGTAATAATTTCTGATTCAGGTATTTTTTCCTGTAAATCCTCAATAGATAATTTCCCATGATTCTCACGTGCAGAACCAAATATCTCACACAAATACGTCTTATCCGCCAGATTCAAGCTCTCAGCAAATTCACCAAGAAAAGCATGCGTTCTTGAGAATGTGTGTGGCTGGAAAACAGCAACAATCTCTTTTGCTGGGTATTTCTGTCTCGCTGCATCAATCGTTGCTTTGATCTCTGTTGGATGGTGTGCATAATCATCAATTAAAATTTGTAATCCAGTTCTTTTTTCTGAAAAGCGTCTTTTAACTCCTTCAAAATTCAAGAATTGTTTTCGAACAACTTCTGTATCAATTCCTTCATAATGGCAAAGGGCAATAACGGCCAATGAATTTAAAATATTATGATCGCCGAAACTTCGAATGGTGAATGTATCAAAAAACGTATTGCGGATAAAAACATCAAAGGTTGTTCCTTCTGTCGTTTTTACAACATTACGTGCTTGGAAATCATTCTCTTCCCCAAAGCCATAAAACAAAACAGGAACCTTTGCCTGTATCTTTTGTAAATGTTCATCATCACCACAAGCAATAATCCCTTTATTTACCTGCAAGGCCATTTCCTGAAAAGCAGCACAGACATCATCTATATTCGCAAAATAATCAGGGTGGTCAAAATCAATATTCGTCATAATGGCATAATCAGGAAAGTAGGACAAAAAGTGTCTGCGATATTCACATGCTTCAAAAACGAAGTATTCCGCATTCTCTGCCCCTTTACCTGTACCGTCACCGATTAGATATGAAGTCGGTTTATCTCCCGAAATGACATGAGCAAGCAAACCTGTTGTAGATGTTTTACCGTGGGCTCCTGTCACTGCAATACTTGAGAACCGTTTCATAAAATCACCTAAAAATCGATGATAACGTATAACGGGAAGTCCAAGTTTCATCGCTTCTTGAATTTCTTCATGTGTATCAGGAAATGCATTTCCGGCAACAATCGTCATCCCAGGCTGTATATTTTCTTTTCGAAAAGGAAGGATCTTTATTCCCGCTTGCTCAAGAGCAACTTGAGTAAAAAAACGTTTATCTACATCGGAGCCTTGAACCTGAAAGTTCATATCATGAAGAATTTGTGCTAATGCACTCATTCCAGACCCCTTAATACCTACGAAATGGTAATTAGTCATATAAAGAACCTCCAACCATCGTCTAACTGTAAAAACAGTATATGATTATTTATTTATTTTTGCTCATTATGCTTGATTATGAAGATATCTTCACAAAACAGATATCCTTGTACTTTGTCTAATCATATTCAAACATTATAACACCATAAACTTCTAAAGAAAACTTCATTATTTATTATACTGAAGAATATTAATAGTTATATCGTCTATGTAAGAGAGAAGGAAACTAGCTGTTTAGGATTAAATTCCCTCTCAATTATCTATCCATAGACTCATAGACCTTTGTTTGCCATCTGTAATGATTCTAATTCTGCGTCTGTTATGAATACATCTCTCGGCTTGCTTCCGCGAGATTCAGAAATATATCCGTGGCTCTCCATCATGTCAATTAATCTAGCAGCTCGATTATAGCCTATTTTGAATCTCCTTTGCAGCATGGAAGAAGAAGCCCCGCCGTTTTCAATAACAAACTCACACGCTTCATAGAAAAGTTCATCTTCTGCTTCATTAATTTCCGCCTTCTTTAATAATTCCTCTTGTTCAAATAAATAGTTTGGTACTCCTTGTTCTCTAGCATGGGCAACAACATCGTCAATTTCTTCGTCTGAAACAAACGTTCCCTGCAAGCGAATTGGCTTCGATGAACCATTTTCTAAAAACAACATATCTCCTCTTCCAAGCAGTTTTTCGGCACCGCTTACGTCGATAATAGTCCGTGAATCCACCTGTGAAGATACTGAAAAAGCAATTCTAGTTGGAATATTAGCCTTAATTAATCCTGTAATCACGTCAACAGATGGTCTTTGCGTTGCAATGATAAGATGAATTCCACAGGCACGAGCCTTTTGAGCAATTCGACAGATTGCTTCCTCAACATCTGCAGGCGACATCATCATTAGATCAGCTAATTCATCTATTATTATGACGATATATGGTAATTTATCAGCATATTGCTTATGCTTCTCAGCTAGTTCATTAAAGCGTCCGATATCCCTCACACCAGAGTGGGCAAATAATTCATAACGTCTTTCCATTTCCTCAACAGCCCATTTTAATGCTGCTGTTGCAGCCTTAACATCAGTAATCACCGGGCTGACAAGATGAGGAATATGATTGTATGGTGCCAATTCAACCATCTTAGGGTCGATTAGTAACAGCTTTAAATCTTCCGGCCTCGCTTTATAAAGGAAACTTATAAGAATCGTATTAATACAAACACTTTTCCCTGACCCTGTTGCACCGGCAATTAAACCATGCGGCATTTTCCTTAAGTCTGACACGATTGGTTTCCCGGAAATATCTAAGCCTAATGCCGCTGCAAGCGGTGATTCCTGATGAACAAATTCAGGATTGCTAACAATTTCACTTAAATATACTGGCCTGCTTTTCATATTTGGTACTTCAATGCCAATTGTATGTTTACCGGGAATCGGAGCTTCTATTCGAATATCCCTTGCTGCCAGACTAAGTTTGATATCATCTGCTAAATTGGTAATCTTATTTACTTTCACACCCGGTTCAGGTTGTACTTCAAAGCGTGTAACTGACGGACCTTGTGTAACATTAACAACAGATGCGCCTACATTAAAATTCTTTAAGGTTGTATTCAACAGTTCTTTTTGATCATCAATCCATTGATTATTTTCTTCGACTACAACAGGAGGTGTTAAGAGATTAATCGATGGGAATGAATAATCATAAAAATCATCAGGTTGTTCCTTTCCCTGCTCCCGTTCATTGTCCTCATAAATTCTATTATTTTGAACTGAGTCTTCAACTGTTTTAGTCGTTTGTTCGGTTGGTTTATCACTGTTATTTGCAATCACTTGAAAGGATTGATCTGCTATTATGACTGTTTTATCATTATCATTTTCTACAGGCACCACAGTTGGATTAGCTTGTTCAGCTTTTTCCATCTGATTCTTTGTTTCCACTGACTGCAGCGGCATTTCGCTGTCAATCTTACTAACTGATTTTCCTAGCTCCTGTTCCATCAACCTTAGTTTATCTTGATTAAGCATAATAACATTGAAAGGAATCGTTGAACGGACCGGAGCTTCTTGATTTTTAATCGTTTCATTCGGTTTAGGTTGAACCACTACTTCTTGTTCAGCCTTATCCCCTTTAATGATTTTATCTAATAAAGCAGGTTCGTCAATCACCGTTTCATCTTTAATAGCTGGTGATGCAGGAACCGTTTCAATAGTTGCCGCTATTTCCAGCACTGCCGCTTCTAACTCTGACTCCAGCTCCTCAAGAACAGGTTTCTCGTCATTCTCTGCCTCACGATTTTCAAAAACTTTATTTACATCCATTTGAGGAACTGCAACATTTTCTTCTACAGTTTCTACAAGTTCCTCCGTAATGAAGTCTGCTTTTATTTCTTCCTGATTAATCCGTTCTGCCGCATAGGTTTCCTTTTGCGGCTCTTCTGCTTTTTTTACCTTTTGAATTTTTTCTTCAACAGGAATTTCCACATTTCGATTCTCAAGATTCACAACTTGAGAGTGCGGCTTCACATTATTAACTTGTGCTTTTGACTGGTTTAACTCTAATGGATTAAACCTTTTCTCACTGGGTTTCACAATTACAGGAGCACCACCCCATGTCTGCGAATAACGATGATACAACTCTCGATTGATAGGATCTTTTTTCTCAATATCTTTTATCTCCATCTCATGGGTCAGCTGACCTTTTTGTATTTCCGGCCGCTTCTTATAACCAAAGATAGGTGAAGGTATATCGGTTGGCTTAAAAGGTCTTGTATTTTTATTTTCCTGTTCTGTCATTCTTTTTCTTATAACAGGCTCTTGTATATCCGGTAGACTTTGCCGCTTTGTCCTCTTTTGAATACGTTCTTGAGTTTGTTCCTGTTTCTTTTTCTCAACAGGATGGGGTGATCGATTTCTTATTTTTTTATCGTCGTCTTTATCGTCGTCCGGCAATAACGGAAATCGAAATTCTCCCTTTGGATATTGGTAGACAATTTTAGCGTCTACTTCTTTTCCCATCTCTCGGTTTTGTTTCAATTCATAAGTCTTTTTTGTACTGCCTCGGATATGACCACTGTCTTCATCTATATGTTTATGTTCCACGTCTTCTTTAAATAGGCGTAATAACCATTTCATCCAATTCAAACTAAATCACTCTTTCTTATTCTCTTAGGCTACCATTCTTATTTTATCAGTAATTCTTAAAAATACGAGATAAAATAAAAGAATGTTACTATGGTCAGACGAAATGGTAAATTATGAAAAGCAGAACTATTGTTATATCAAAGCCTATAAATCCAACATTACCTATGTATTAGACATAACAAAAAAAAGAACCTTAATGGTCCTTTTCATTTATTTCTATCTTTTGGTTTATTTTTTCCTAAAATAAAAATCGGTTCAAGCTCTCCGTCCTCATATATAAAAGATAAGGCTGTAATCGGGACTCTGCCAGCCGCAAAAAAACTCATGGTCATCTGTGCAAGAATATCAAAGCCTGTATCATTTTCAATATCGGCGATAATCAGCACATCCTGATGGGGTACCGCAACCGCCATTGTTCCTTTTATTTTCTTCTGCATTTCTTTTAAAAACGAATCATTTAAAATCCTGCTCGCATCATATCCGTCATTCTTATTTAAAAAGAAAAAGGTGTTTCCTGCTACAACATCTGTCTTTAATTCGGTTGATAATGAACGCACATTAAACAAGGCCGTTTCCTTTATGTGCTTTTCATCCCATTTTTCTTTTTCAATAAGAGCTTGATCAATCAGCCTGTATGTATTTCCCAAATCAAGCGCATAATAAATTCTTGTTTCTGCTGTATGGTCGTCATAAATAAATGACTGCCCCTCATTTGACTTGATGGGAAAAGAAGTGGACCTTATGACAGGAAAAATATTTTTTTCTTTCCCAGAGATTTCAGCATCCGTCTCCATTGCCCGAAGACCTTCTTCTACATAATAAACAATTTCATCAATCGCCTTTTCCCTTTGTTCTTGCCATTTTGCTATGATCCCCGGTAAAGAAATAGTAATCCCTTTTCCAGTTTCTATATATTCAATCCGTAATTGATCTTTCTTACGATCATATTCAAATTTCCGCTCAGGATGGGCAAGCCGTTTTTGAAGCTCATTTTTCATTTTAATACTATCCATTTTCATTGGACCATCTCCTTATAAGACGTTCTTTTTATTCTACAGGATAAAACCCCTTATCTCAAAAATAAGGGGCTTTAGTGGGTAATCTATAACTTTTTTATTTTAGATTTTCAATAAAGTGTTCAATTTCTTCTTGTGTTTTTTGATCTTTACTGACAAACCGGCCTAGTTCACGTCCATCTTCATAGGCAATAAAACTAGGAATACCAAATACATCCTGTTCTATGCATAAATCAATAAATTGATCACGATCAACATGAACAAATGTATATCCACTATATTTTGCCTCTACTTCAGGCATAAAAGGTTCGATAAAACGACAATCCTTACACCAGTCTGCAGAGAATAAAAAAATATGCTTACCACTATTACGAAATTCTGTATATTGTTCAACTGATTCAAGGTGTTTCAATGTTATTTCCTCCATTTTTCCATATGATTAATCCCTTTTTCTATTAATACTAATCATAACAAACTCATATGAAGATGACCATTCATCTGCTATTAAAAATTGATTACATTAACCGTTTTGTAAAATGCTGTTTAAAGTTGTTCGATCTGATGCCTTGACTAATCTAGTCACCAATTCTTTTGCAGCTGCATAATCATCGACATGGATGATACTTGCTGGTGTGTGAATATAACGTGAACAGATTCCGATAACAGCACTTGGTACTCCTTCATTAGAAACATGAACACGACCAGCATCTGTTCCGCCTTGAGAAACAAAGTATTGGTAAGGAATTTTGTTTGATTCAGCCGTATCAAGAACAAATTCCCTCATTCCTTTATGAGTCACCATCGTCCGGTCCAAAATACGCAATAAGGCCCCTTTTCCCAATTGGCCAAATTCATCCTTTTTACCCGACATATCATTAGCCGGACTGGCATCAAGAGCATAGAAAAGATCAGGCTTGATCATATTTGCAGCTGTTTGTGCCCCCCTTAGTCCTACTTCCTCCTGTACGGTTGCACCTGAATAAAGAATATTTGGCAGCGTTTCATTCTGCAATTCTTCAAGAAGCTCAATGGCTAAACCGCAGCCATAACGATTATCCCAAGCCTTTGCCATTACTTTTTTGCCATTTGCCATTGGTGTAAAAGGACAAACAGGGACAATCATCTGCCCTGGTTTAATGCCAATCCTAATCGCGTCTTCTCTATCATCCGCACCGATATCAATCAGCATATTCTTCAATTCCATAGGCTTTTTCTGCTGTTCCTCACTTAGAAGATGCGGTGGAATCGAACCAATTACACCGGGAACGGGGCCATTTTTTGTCATGATTTCAACCGTCATGGCGAGCATAACCTGATTCCACCAGCCGCCAATTGTTTGAAATCGTATCATGCCGTTATCTGTAATCGAGGTTACCATGAATCCGACTTCATCCATATGTCCGGCAACCATTACGGTTGGACCGTTCTCATCACCTCTTTTAACGCCAAAAATCCCCCCCAGCTTATCCTGGACAATTTCATCAGTATACTTGCTTAACTGTTCACGCATAAAGTTCCGAACAGCATGTTCATTTCCTGCTATACCTGGCAGCTCTGTTAAGCTCTTAAACAATTGTAACGTTTTTTCGTTCAACACAAATCACACTCCTCATTCGGCATTTTCCTAATATGTATTTAACTTCCTCTAATTTATTTTACCTAAATTTCTGTTATTCCACCATTTTCATGACATAGCATGCCCTATGAATCATTCAACTATTTTTCATCACAATGGATTAAATACATGAAAACAGTTATCTATTGTCCTTATTTTTGATAAGATAGGTAACAGAGTCATTGAAGTTATTAACGTTAAGGAGGTTCTCAATCGTGAATTGGAAAACCTTTCTCACAGGTGTAGGCTCCGGTATTGCTGTCGGAATTGTACTAACTAAAGCAATAGATCAAAATAGCACCATATCAGCAGAAAAAGCCTTAACCATTGCAAAATCTGCCTTTAAAAAGCATGGCCCTATTTCAGGTTCATGGATTCAAATGGAAAAACAACCGTATTCAAAATCTCTCCTGGATTATGAGGTTTATATCGGCGGTATTTCAAGAATGGTCGACGGTCAAACGGAACAATATGAATTTATTGTTGATACAGTAACAGGAGCGATCCTTGACGCATACCTCCTAAGTTAAAAAATCCCCATAACAGGGGATTCTTTTTATCCGATTATTTTTCTCTAGGAACAGTCTCTGTCAACTGTCCTTCCTGATTCCATTTGACAGCTCGATAATACGTATCATGATAAAACGTAAACCATGCATTGCAATCAAGTCCATATTGCAGCCAAGTCTGTTTTGCCGCAATTGAAGTCATTGGATAATCATCATAGGCCATGACCCATAATACATTTTGATGAGCATGTGTAGGCATAATATCTGCCATATGAATGACTGTGTCCGCCTCGTCCTCAATAAGGACGATTGAATGCCCATCACTGTGTCCGCCGGTATGTATGAGTTTAAGGTTTCCTTTGGACCATTCATTTTCAAACACTTCGACCTGCTCATCAATCGCTTCCCAGTTCTCTTTCCAATAGGTGCTTTTCGAACGGATATTAGGTTGTCTCATTTCATCCCATTCAATCCGATTGACAATAATTTTTGCATTCGGAAAAACCGGAGCATATTCACTGCCATTTGGTCTTGTTAACCCGCAGGCATGATCGAAATGCAAGTGAGTCATTAAAACATAGTCAATGTCGTTTAGTGTTAAACCTAGCTTTTCAAGCGATTCTTCAAGCCTTGATTCCTCATCAGCACCAAAGTTCCGCCTTTGTTTTTCCGTTAATTTTCCATTTCCTATACCCGAGTCTACTAATAGATTGATTCCATTCATTTGAATAAGAATAGGATCTGTCCGTAATTCAATCTGATTTTTTTCGTTACAAGGATATTTCTTCATCCAAAGAGGCTTTGGAACCACGCCAAACATAGCTCCGCCGTCAAGATTATTGACCCCTCCATTTAACCATGTCAGCTTACTATTCGTTAACTGTAATGTTTCCATCAAAGTCCTCCTTTACATTCGTGTGATTTCAGTCTATACAACTGTTTACAGTAGAAATATATTATTATTTTTTAAAAATTACAAACATAAGGCCCTAATCATTTTTTCAATCCTTCTAGTAAAGCAAAAAAAGGCTGAACAATGTTCAACCTTTTTTTTGAAATTGCGCCTCACAGCGATAAATCCGATTCCCTTTCTCAGAGAATTTCTCTTCGTACTCAGTCATGATATTGCCCTCAAAAAGGCTGTTATGCAAATCAAGACTGACATACTTCAACAGCATACCATAAGCGGAAAAACTTGTAAGGGAGTATTCAAACAAACCTTGATTATCTGTTTTAAAGTGAATTTCCCCATGTTCAGGAAGAATATCTTCGTAAATCTTTAAAAAGCTTTTATACGTTAGTCGACGTTTCTCATGGCGGGTTTTAGGCCAAGGATCTGAAAAATTTAAATAAACTCTTGAAACTTCTCCCTTTGCAAAGTATTGTGGTAAATTAACTGCATTTGCATTGAGAAGCTTTACATTTGGCACCTCTGCTTCAATTAAACGGTCAAGTGCAGACACGATAACACTTTCCTGCAGTTCGACTCCCAAATAGTTAATGGATGGGTTGGCTTTGGCCATTTCCGTGATAAACCGCCCTTTCCCGGTTCCAATCTCAATATGAAGAGGCTGGTTCGCCTCGTATACCGTATTCCACTTTCCTTTTAATTCTTCAGGAGCAGTTACAACATATTGTGGGTACTGCTCTATTTTTTCTTTTGCCCAAGGTTTGTTTCTTAAACGCATCGTGACACCCCTAAATTTAATTTTTCGTACATTATCTTACTTGTTAGCATATATCTACAGCTTAAAATAATTCCACCTGATACGAATAAATTAAAAAAGAACTCACAAAATAAATTGTGAATTCTCCTTTACATTATGACGCAGGAGACTGACAGAAAGGATGTTTTAACATGCCACTTCAATATCAGGATCAAGTAAATTTACTCAAGGATATTTTATCTAACCATCAAACAGATTGCTGCGGATCTGTTTCTGAATGTGAACAATTAGAACGGCTAATTAAATCCTTAATGGTTAATTCAAATATCGATCAAAACAACAAGCAAGTTCTAGGTCAAATTTATGACTACAGTCAAAGCGGTATTAACTCTTCAAATCTTGATGCCCATATCGAGTCACATCAGCAGCAGCTATCCGAATGGGTTGGAAATATAGACCAGTTATCATAATGACAGGTATTGATGCAGTCTGTCAATCTCTTTATTCATTTCATCAAGGCGCGCCTTATCTTTATGCCATTGAATTGAAGTTAACGTCTGAGCTATAACATACCATTTCATACGTAACAGTAAGTGATTATCTAATGACAACCCATACAGATTCAGCCATTTCTCCCATTCGTTTCGCGGTATGTACCAATAAAGCAATGTCCCGATATCAATGGCTGGGTCTCCTACTACAGCCCCATCCCAATCAATTAAATACAACTGGTTGTTTTCATCAAGCAGCCAGTTGTTATGATTCACATCACAATGACATACCACAGTATTCTCATAATGAATGCCATTCACATGATTCTCAAGAAATTTTAGTGAAGCTTTTACAGAGTCAAGATTAAGAATTTCATCATCTAAATCCTGTTTTACCGCTTGCAGGTTCTTTATAGGCTGCACAGGAGTTTTCCCGAGACGCTTTAACATACTTAGAAGAGGCTTTGACAAATGGATTTTCCGCAGAAGTTTCGCTACATTCTCCCGGTTCATTTCCGAGGGCTGCAGTTCTCGTCCATTTAGCCATTGCTGCGCAGTAAAAACATCGCCGGTTTCCAATCTTTTGGTCCATACAAGCTTAGGAACAATGCCCTCCGCTGAAAGGCTAGCCAAAAATGGAGAAGTATTTCGTTTTAGAAAATATTGATTTTCTTCATGTTGTGCATAAAAGGCTTCCCCTGTCGCTCCGCCTGCGGGAACAATCTCCCAATCTTGTCCAAAAAAGTGTTCCAATGCTGTTCACCTGCAATTCCTAATCACTGCTTAAAAAGCTTTAAGCGTCTTCTTTCCCATTAGAGAGAAGAAGCCAAGCTTACGCGATATTTAATTTCAACATTTTTTATATCAAAAAAGATAGCTATTGAACGATAATATTTTACAATAGCCATCTTTTAAATTTTATCCTCACATCCAAAAGCCGTCAAGACTATCCTTTTGTTTTCGTCAGTCAATTTAAAATATCAAATTCGTCCCATCGAATTTGCGCCCGGATTTTTATCACGCTTCAATACACCACATCCTGTGGTTTCGCCTGACTAGGACATCCTGTCCGTCGTCGAGCTTGCTCGATAAACTACCTCTAAAAAATCCGTGGCATCCGCCGAAGGCTTAACTTCATTCAGCTAGGATTTGAATCCTCACTAAATCAGAGAGCTTTTTGCATTCATCCCTTAAACTTTAGAAGTGTAGGACTTCTGCTGAATGAAGTTAAACTTTAAATAAGACATAAGAACTGATTGGTTTTAACAGCAGCTTTTCTTTCACACAATTGATTGGAATGATGCCGCTTTTGTCATCATCGGCCATTATATTCCAGTTTCCTTCTGGCAAAGATACAATTTCATCTGCCTTTGTAGGATTAAGAAGAACGATGATGGACTGACTTGGCCCGTAAGCCCCGACATCTTGAAGGTTCCAGCCAATGAGCGGCTTTTTTAAAGATAAAAAACACAGATGTTTTCGAATAAGATCAGCAGAAGGCAGACGAAAAGCACGATGAGATTTTCGAATTTCAATCATTCCTTTTATATAATTAACATGATGAAAGAACTCATCCTTACGATCCCAGTCTAGCTGATTAATTTCATCACTTGATTTGTAGCTGTTTCCTTCTCCTTTTTTTGTACGAAAAAATTCCTGACCGCTATGAAGAAAAGGAATTCCTTGCGCAAGCAGCACCATCACAGTTGCCAAGCGATGATATTTTTCGATTGTGGACTGCTCCTCACATGGTAAGCAAACAACCAGCTTATCCCATAATGTATGGTTATCATGTGATTCAACATAATTGACACTTTGGCCTGGCTCAGTAAATAACCCTTCCTCTTTATTTCCAAATCCAATACTGCCTGCCAGAACTTGAATGGCCATATTATAGTAATGCTCATTACCTAATGCGTAACCTAAATCATAGGTATTAAACGTACTGCCTTTTATCGAATCTCGAAACCAATCGTTAAATTGACCTATTCGCTCAAGTCGGCTTTGATTATGAATATTCGCTTTCTTATCCATCGTAAGAGGTGTATTTAAATCCCAGCCTTCACCAATTAAAAGCACAGATGGATCAATCCAATCAACCGCTGATCTAATTTCCTTCATTGTATCTATATCAAGAATGCCCATTAAATCAAAGCGAAACCCATCAACATGGTACTCACTCAGCCAAAATAAAACCGAGTCTAAAATGAACTTTCTCACCATTTTCCGTTCTGAAGCGATATCATTTCCGACACCTGTACCATTTGAAGGCATTCCATGTTCATCATGTCGAAAGTAGTATCCTGGAACTATATTTTCAAAACTCGAGGTTTCTCTTTCATATACATGATTATACACCACATCTAAGATTACTCGGAGACCGTTTTGATGGATAGTATCAATTAGTGACTTTAATTCATTTATTCTGCAATAAGGGTTGTGAGGATCCGTACTGTAGCTGCCGTCAGGAACATTGTAATGAAGCGGATTATATCCCCAGTTATATTCCTTTTTCTTCCCAAGCTCATCCACTCCTGCAAAATCATGCAAGGGAAGAAATTCTATGTGGGTCACTCCCAGCTCTTTTATATAACTGAGGGCTGTTAAACTGCCATTACTGCTCTTTGTTTCCAGTTCTGCTGCACCCATATATGCTCCTTTATGAGAAACTCCACTGTTTGGATGTATGGTTAAGTCCCTGATATGAGTTTCATAAATCACACAGTCTACTGCATGTTCTAACGGGGGCAGCATTATTTTCGAACGGGTTGTTTTAGTTAAATCAATAATAACCCCTTCTTCTCCATTCGCTGTAACTGCTGTAGTATACGGGTCTACAGCTTCTTTCCATTGTAAGTTCACACAAACTAAATACGTATAAAGACTGTACTCTAAATTACGATGAACAGAAGCCGCCCAAACACCTTTGTCCCCCCTCGTTAGATCAATAATTTCTTGATTGGTTCGGTCGGGTGTCATTAATTTTAACTTTACGCCTGTTGCTGTCGGCGCCCATAGCTTAAAATCCGAATGATCAGGTTGATAACAAACTCCTAGTTGACCTTCATAATAAAAAGCATCATCGAAAGCATTGGTTCTTGTCACAGCCCCAATCTGCAGATCTGTTTTCCTTTGTAAATTGTCTTTAATCCAATACTGGGTGCCGAGATTCAATACTTCTTGTAAATGACAGATGTATTTAATAAATTCAGTGTGGTGTATTTGGTCAACAATGGTAAGCGGAATTTCTGTCCCATCATTTACTAATGTAAAGGTTCCTTCATCATCGCGATGATGGGTAAGAGGGATGATGATTGTAATTACTTGCATTTCATCAAGATAGGCCTGATATTCCCGTTCAATAACAATCATTTAACTTCATTCCCTTCACTTCCTTTTATAATGCCTTGTAAATTTAATAAAGATTTCTTTCGTTTTCCTCGCTCTCTTCCCACTCATGGCGTCTAACAGATGTAGTTTGACAATAATCCAATAATGCCTTGGCTGCCTTTAATTGGATTGATTTCAGAGGAGAACGCAGCCCCCGTAATGAAGTAAACCAGTCTTCATAATTCCTTTTATCAATTAATGTCACACCATATGGAGGTAACGGATAATCAATAAATCCATTCCTTGACAAAATCACTTTGTGGACGGGTAACTCTATATCGTAGAGCTGAAATATATTTTTCACTATTTTCTCTGTTCGATTAGCAGCAATAAGCGGATTAACTATTTTTTTCTTTGTGTGTTTATTCCTTACTTCCCAAAACTTTTGATTGGAACCAACAAATACAGATAAATCATAGTCTTCGAGAAAAGTAATGCACCAAACATCAGTCGGACTGATTAATATCGATTCCACCTCAACGGATGCCTTCTTTAATAAAAAAATTGGCCGGTATAAAACGAGATACGTATCCGGAAAACGCTGCAGAAAGAAACGCAAATGCTCATCAAAAAAGAACCTCTTATTCATAGTTGACTTTTCTATTAATGTTGAAGTTGCCCATTTCAATTGAAAATCATAAAGTTGATTAAGAAACTGCTGTTTTAAATCGTCAACAGTTGCTGCATAATGGACCAAGGCAGAGAACTGCTCTAATTCTGCCGTATCTTCAGACGGAGATATACTTTTTTCCTTTTGCATAGGTTCCTCATCATTTTTCCGGGAAAACAACGTTTTTATTTTGTTTAGGAAATGAGGTTTATCTTCTATCTTCCATTCAACTGTTTGGGTTGAAGAAAGCACTTCACTATCAATAGGATTCTCCCAATTGTACCGCAGCTTCTCCCATTGCTGTTTTTTTAATGTAACAAAACGTGCAGGGTAATGAAATATATTTTGTTCATAACGTGTTGCATAATCTTGTAGTTTAATTAACTGTCCCATTGTCTTCTTCCTCTTTTTCTTCTAATAGTCTATTCAGTTATCAACGAAAAGGTTGCAATGGGTTCATATTTCGGAACTTTTCCTATGTTTGTTTTGTATAATACAACCTCATTGGCTATAAAAAAAATTGGATCTTGTTGATATGGGTTATTCGTTTCAAGCCAGTTATGGTCAAAATCCGTGCCAGTCCAATTTCTTGCTAATGTAATATGCGGTGCAAACGGGCGTTTTTCCAGTTTAAATCCAGATTCCAAACAGGCCTTAAATACACGTGATTGCAGGGACATTAATCTATCGTCCGGTTTGAGTGAGGCCCAAAAAATTCGAGGTGATTTTCTGTTTCCGAATACACCCAACCCTTGAATATGTAAAGGAAATGCTTTTTCATTTTGAATTGCTTCACCTACTAATTCTATTGACCGGCGCAACATCGGTTCTTCAGCAGAGCCAAGGAAAGCAAAAGTAAGATGGTAATCATCAACATGTACCCACCGTTTAAAAGGGAAATGTTCTATTACCTCCTTAAGCTGACTTTGAATGCTCTGTTTTACTGCCTTTGGGAATGCAAGAGCCCAAAAGTAATGTGTACTCATTATTTAACTGCCTCACTTTCACACAATATAAAATAAGCGGTAAAGCCGATAGAAGCACCCGGTATGATGTCGGGTGCTTTTCTTTCCGTTTCATTTAAGAGAATCATTACTTTGCCAGTTCATAAATAGCTTGTGCATAAATAGCGGCTGCCTTTACTAAATCATCAATATACATATACTCATCTTTTTGATGGGCAATGTCGTCTCTACCAGGGAAGAGAGGGCCAAAAGCCACACCAGAAGATAAAGAACGTGCATATGTCCCCCCGCCAATTGCCAGCAGCTCTGCTTTCTCACCGGTTTGTTCTTCATATACTTTTTTTAAGATTTGAATCAATTCATGATTTTCATCTACATGATGCGGCTTTGAATCAGAGAGATTCTCAATCTTAAAGCCTTTTTGACCACCTATTAATTCAAGCAGTTCCTTTGTTTTCTCTATTTCAGTTGTCACCGGATAGCGCAGGTTAAGTCCGAACATGCCTCCTTTTGAACGTGTGTAAGACATTTTTCCAACATTAATGGTAAGTTCTCCTGATATCTCATCCGAGTATGATATTCCCAATTGTTTTCCTCTCGAATCTCTAAACAAGTACCGAGAAGCAAATTCGAAATAGGGTGATGCCTGTTGATCAGGTTTATTTTCTTTAATAAATTGAGCTAAGAAAAGACCAGCATTCTTCCCCAGTTCCGGCTCCATACCGTGTGCGGAAACCCCTTCAAGTTCCAGAATCAGACTGCCGTTTTCGACATAACAGTTTCCCTTTAGCCCTTGCAAATGTAAAAAGTCCTTATATCTCTGAATGACATCTGTTTTTTCCTTTTGAACATGCAGAACCGCTTTCGCGAAATCTGGGACCATATTATATCTTCTTCCAGATTCAAAGCTGACTACTTCCAACTTCACATCTTGGCTGTGTTCTTTTTCTCCAGACATCATTTGCACAAAGTCAAAATCACAAATTCCTTTTTCCGCATGAATAATTGGGAAGTCTGCATCAGGTGCAAAACCGACCGTAGGCATTTCCTCGTGCTCGAAGTAATGATCCACGCATCTCCAGTCACTTTCCTCATCTGTTCCAACAATCATTCGAACCCGTTTACTGAGTGGTAATTTCAATTCTTTAACAATCTTCATTGCATAATAAGCAGCAATTGTCGGTCCCTTATCGTCAATTGCACCCCTGGCAAAAATTTTCCCATCACGAATTTCCGCTCCGTATGGATCACTTGACCAGCCATCGCCCTCTGGGACTACATCTACATGACAAAGAATACCTACACTTTCCTGACCCTGTCCAAATTCAATATATCCTGCCAAGTTTCCAACATTTTTTGCCTTGAATCCATCCTTTTCACCCATTTCAAGCATGAACTGTAATGCTTCTTTTATACCGCTGCCAAGCGGGGCATCTTTTGTTGCATTTTCCTCATCCAATACACTTTTTATTCGCAGTATTGATTGAGTATCTTGAATAAGATCATCTTTCCTTTTTATGACTTCATCAAACCAATTTATATGTACCATATGAACCCTCCGTTACAAAAAGCAGTAGACCGCTTTAACTCTTATTCAGCCGTACTTTTATCATAACATAAAGTGAAACCTCCATCAGTGGGGGTTTTCTTCATCCCCCACTGATGGTTAGTTGAGGCCCACAGGATGTGGGTCACA
>NZ_VYKL01000012.1 GCF_008710145.1 Niallia endozanthoxylica | reverse complement strand
TCCTTCCAATCTCTTGGTACGAAACTCCCGACAGCTTCTATCGGCTTCTGTGGAGTCCCATCCTTCATTAGTCTAGCGATATAGTGAAAGCGTGCCATCTGGTCTTGTAGGTACGTATAATGAAAACGATATTCTTCTGACTCTGTATCCCTATAACTGTCTGGGAATAAACGTGGAAAGAGAATTCTATTTTTATATGTTGATTGACGTATAATAATTTGGTCCTTTCCAAACTCCTCAGAAAACTCTTGTGCGTCTTTTGCGGACAAGCCTCCAAAAGCAATCTTGTTCCGACAAGAGGTCATAATCGCTTGTTTCATAGCTCTACTATTTATTTTGCCCGATTCAACTTCCAACTGACCTAAAGACTGTGTAGCAAATATACCAGCTACTCTATAACTGGCTGCGATTGAAAGAAACATTTCAACATCCGGGTTTATGTATCTGCTGTACTCATCAGCAATCAAAAAATGAGGTGTCCTTGTCCGTTCTGAACCTTTACGTCTGAATGTACCGGACTGCAAGTGCATAATGATAAACTGTCCAAAAGCGTCACCGGCTTTTTTTAACTTACCTAGAGAAGTATTAACAATTAACACGCCACCTTCTTCAAAGTGCTTATCGATATTGATGTCACTTTTTCCGGTTATAATGTGTCTTAACCTCTGATTTCCAGTTATATTCTCCAGTTGAGCCCTTAAACCAATTACAAATTGTTGATATTTATCAGCCATGGAACCAAGCAATTCATGTTCAAAAAAATAACTAAATCCGTTTGACCTTGTTCCTGTTTCAACTGCTTTACTTTCTCTTCCAACAACTTTTGGTCACGCAGGGCTTCTAATATATCAAGCAAATCCATATCATCGCCTTGAAGCTCTTTTAACAGTTTAGTAATATTACGAGCTGATAGCTCCTGAACGGTCTGAAAAAAGGCTTCTTGTTTCCCAAAGAGGCTTTGCAATACCGCTACAGTAGCTTCCGCTACATCGTCTATATCACCTTCCATAACATTAAATCGTTGTGTATCTGTGCTTTCCGGATCGATATAAGTATAGGGAACACCCATTTCATCGCAATATTCCTTCACGTCTCGTGCAAGATCACCTTTGGGTTCTATCACTGATAAACCAAGTTTTTTCCCACGTTTTTTTTGTATCAGCAATTGATAGATCATCGGCTTCAAGACTGTAGCTGTTTTTCCGCAACGGGTCGGTCCTATTGCTAGCATATGTGTAAAGGGATCATCACCTCCCCAAATGACATCATCTGCAGCCATTCACACCCTTCACTTTTAAATTTTTTATATTACTTACAAATCAATTTAGAAAATAGGAAATTAATATATTTTCTAAATTTTATTAAAAATTTAATTCTTCAGTATATTTTAGTTATTGTCACCCATCATTATTATATAAAACGTCTGTTTCATTTACTTTTCATTTTTATAAAAAAGCAATTTTATTATTCCAGTTATTTCCTTAAAACAGTCATATCCTATATCCATAACTCTAAAAAAGCACTAAAAGAACAAACCTAAGTCAGTAATTAATTCTTTAAAAAGATTAACACTCTTACACTTAAGAAAATAAGATTTGATACTACGTGCACTGCTAATATTGCTGCTCTCATGTTTCGGTGTCGATACCTTTAAGTTATGAAACCGAATAGAACTGTTATAGTTTTTTCAAGACATAAAAAAAGTCGATTTCCAAATTGGAGAATCGACCTTGAAAAGTCTTACTTAAGTAACGCACCCGTTCATATCATTTGCTTTTTAGTAAAAGTTAATTTTATTTTAAATATTTAAATGTTTAAATATCAAGAGGATGTTAATATAATATTGATGTGCATTAATGTTTTTAAATGAAGGTGATCAATTGAGAAAAATAGGGATTTCTTTCATAATTGGAATATCGGTACTTTTATCCGCCTATAGCGGTCAAAGTCTTATTATCGGGGATTGGAAGCCCTTAAAGGGGCAAACTGGTTGCGGTGACAGAATAACTTTTACAAAGGAAAGCACTTTTCAACTTACAGTAGAAGGCAAAAAGATGATCGAAGGTACATACAAAAAAATTGATGATCAAAAATTTCTCCTCGAATTTTTCAATGGCTATAAAGCCGAAGCTAGAATTATATTTGATAATCAAAGGTTAATATTAAAAATAGGGGACAAAGAGGGAGAAAGGTGTCTATCTATAAAATACCATTAGGTTATGACACTAGATAGGGCTGTTATAGTTTTTTTCAAGACATAAGAAAAGTCGATTTCAGTTCAAAAGGCATACTAAAAAACTGGAGGTCATTTATCATGTTTACATGGTTCTACGAGTATTTCGTTAATACTCTTTTCTTTCCTTTTTTCGGTATGATGATAATGCTAACAGTGGCTATTTTAATGTGCCGTTCTATTTGGAAAGACCTGAAAAAAGAAGATAATTAAACAACCAATGGTGATCAAAATGAACAAAGAAGATATAGTGATGACTCTACTCTTTGTGTGTAGTCTCTTTATTGGCGGAATGACTATTTACATACACATTTTTCATAAATAACCCTTATCCTTATTGAACTATTCTGCCAGTTAGTTGAACAAGAAAACATTCCATAACTCATAAGTTATGACACTAACTAAAGAAAAAAAAGACCACCTCGTATGAGATGGATACCTCATTTTTGTTATTGCTAAAGCCCACTTTAGTTCCATTAGTTATTTATAATAAGTACCTCTTCTTTTTTTACTAACTTAGCATCGCCAAAAAATCTTGAATTTTCCTTTTGTATTTCAATTTGTCCGTTTCCGTAATCATGTAAAACGATATAATTTTCATTATTATAGACGACCTTTTGCCCTTTCAATGTATTTATCCCTCCTCCAGTCCCTTTACCCAACCATATTAATCAGTTTAACGCTTTTATGCATTAAAGTAAACTAGTCAGAGTTCTTTAACTATTCTGACTGTTAGTTAAAGAAGAAAACATTCCACAACGCTTAAGTTATGACCCGTATAAGACGGTTATAGTCTTTTAAAGACATAAAAAAAGCCGATTCCCAAATTCAAGAATCAACTTTAACCACTTCATTCTGTTGTGTCTCCCTTTTATTGCAGAAGCTTAGCCTCTTCTGATTTACTCATTAGCAACACAAACATTATATTTGCAACTGAGTAAGCCTCCTGCCCTAATACTGCGATTACTCTCCTAGGACGTTCACTTGGAAAGTAACGCCAAACTTATCCTTTACTTGCCCATACAAGGGGCTCCAATCCGTTTTCTGAAGGGGCATAATGACTTGTCCGCCATCTTCCAAAGCAGCGAAGATTTCTCTAGCTCTAGCCTCGTCTTTGGGATGGATGGCCATTTGAATTGAATTGCCTGGCTGATAAGGCATGCCTTCGTAGGTATCACTAAACATGGGATCTGCTTCTCCGACTTTCAAGTGTGCATGCATAACGCGACCCTTCATGTTATCCGGCAACGGATAATTAGGGTCCGCCGGCATATCTCCGAACGTCATATACCCATTACTTTCCCGCCAAGCGCTTTCTCGTAAAAATGGACTGCTTCTCTCGTGTTACCATCAAATATCAAATACGGGTTCAAACTAATTGACATCATTGAACAGCTCCTTAGTTCTAATGTTTTTACAATGCGTAAGTAATTTCCAAGCGGCAGTAACTACCAACAATTATTACCATAAACATATTCTATAATATAGAACGTAAGTTCGTAAACGAAAACACAATTGAATGCTAATAATTTTTTTCCTTACACTTACATTCTTTTTGATGGTAACGTTATTTATAAGAATGAATATTAAAACTTAATACCAAATAGCTTTACCAAACCATTTATGATACAGTTCCCCATAAATGGTTTGGTAAAGCACGCAATGGTATCTATTGAAGAGGTATCATCAGGAAAATGAAATATATACAGGGACAAGTAGCAGAAATATTCTTTATACACTCCATCTTGAAAAACCACATGTATTTCTACTAAACTTTCGGATTCTCATAGATCTTCCCTAAAATAAGGTAAATATCATCCGATTCGTTTAACTTTTTCTTTGCTGATATTTGTCTGCCATGGAGCCAAGTAATTCATGCTCAAAGAAATCTATCAGATCCGTATTTCGATTCAACTAACACTGGAAAGAACCCATTTGAATGCCAAAAACACTCTATAAATATTGATAGGTTTATAGTACCGGAGGTACAGATCTATTTATATGCTTTGTTTGAAATACAAGCTTACACTTAAACTCTCTACCAGTAGGGCAAAATCGAATTGTTCTCTTTAATACAATTTAATTAAAACTGTAATAATTCCTCTAGAAAATCATTCAATAAATTGTCATAAACCCTTTTGTTAATTTCAAATAAAAAAAGCAGTTTTAACAAAAGAACTGTCAAACTGCTTTTTCATTAAGGGCTACACTTTGTATAAATTAACAATATAGATATTTAACTTTTTTAAACATGAATAACCCCGTTCTTGGTATAAAGTTACCCTATATGGTAAAAACGGAGCAGCATATAGCATACCGAAACGATTTCCGCGTGTTATTAATGTCGTAAATCTACTAGAATATTATGATGTGCTGGATCAACTCATACATCAAAAGATTACCATGATTTTATTTTAATTAGTAACAACAAGTGATAAACTCGCTAAACTTATATTTAGTGTTACCCGTTAACTTAAAATGAGTATTGTTATTATTCCATGTGAAATAAAACATAGAATAGATTGTCAAAAAAGAGTGGCCCTAATGTTTACTTATATTGGAAGACAATCACTCTTTTTGGTAAACTAACATCTATACATATTAATAAACATCACGTTGGTAACGCCCTTTCTTTTGCATATCATTTAGATGCGTTTCGGCTGCTTCACGAGACAGGGCTCCTTCTTTTTCAATAATGTCGATAAGCGTGTTATGGACATCCTTTGCCATATATTGCTTATCTCCACAAACGTAAAAGTACGCTCCTCTTTCTAACCATTGAAACAATTCTTTGCTGTTTTCAAGCATTTTGTGTTGTACATATACTTTTTGCACTGTATCACGAGAGAACGCAGTCTCCAATCTTGTTAGTACCCCATCTTGCTGATATTGTTCTAACTCATTTTGATAAAGAAAATCTGATGCGGCATGCTGGTCCCCAAAAAATAACCATGATTTTCCTATTGCCTTTGTTACGGCACGTTCTTCAATAAAAGAACGGAATGGGGCAATGCCTGTTCCTGGACCTACCATGATAATATCTGTTTCTCCCGACTCTGGTAGATGGAAGTGTTTATTTGGCTGAATAAAGACTGAAAGTGCATCTCCTTCCCCGACACGTTCTGCCACTAAAACCGAACAAACACCTTTTCGATCTCGTCTGTGAGTATGATAGCGGACAGCACCGATTGTTAAATGCACTTCATTCGGATGGGCAGCTATGCTGCTTGAAATAGAATAAAGACGCGCTGTCATTTTTCTTAATAGAGAGATAATATCTTGGGCAGTAGCTTTCCATGGGCCAAATTCATGTAACAGATCAAGTAAATCGCGCCCATTGCAATACTCTTTCAGCTGCTCTGTATTTTCAACGGATTCAAGCTTTTGTAACTCTTCATTTTCTGTGAATGCAGCTGCTTGCTGTACAATTTTTTTTGTCAATAATGTAATTTCAAAATACGTTGTTAGCGCTTCTTTTAATGACAGCGTATCACCTTGCTTATTAATGGTAACCTCTGTTTCTGGATCCCATTCCATCTCCTCTAGAATAGAAGACACTAATTCTGGATCATTACTTGGGAGTATGCCAAGAGCATCACCAGGAACATAAGAAAGGCCAGATCCTTCTAACGACAACTCGATATGCCTTATTTCTTTACTTGAGCCAACTTCATTTAAATTTACATTTTTTATAATTTTTGCCCGAAAGGGAGTTGTTCGCGAATATGTTGATGGAATTTTTTTATCAGCTTTTATTGTTAATTGCATAATCTTCACCTCAAATGGTTATATATAGTTAGGGCTATGACAAACAGTAATTCGTAAATTAATAGTTTTATTACACCAGTATGCTCTTTATTTTAAATATAATGGACTTATGTTTATTGCCCCCAAAAGAAACTAGGGATAAATCATTTTTTCATGGATGGTTTCGTGTCCTCTACATACCCGCTATTGTAAGTCGGTTAGCCACAGCATACTAGCGATTCAGGAAAATCAATTTCACAACCTAGTCGCGGCTAGAGCTAGATGAAATTCCAAATCAGATTTCTCCCCTAATTCCTCATTTCCTTGAGAAACTTTCATTTAATGAAACTTGCATCATTTCTAAATTTTTTGCATTTCGTTTACCTGCAGTAGTAGTAGCTGCTCCAAAGGCAACAGATTTGCTATCAGCTATCAAAGCAATTGTTGCTGCTGCTATTGATGAAAAGCCTAATACAATCAGGAGAGGTCCCGTCACGATAGTCGGAAAAGAAGGAAACAAAACGGATTGGTTCTACTTAAATTTTCTTTTTAAAAATACAGTAGAACCGTCCCCTGTGTAATCCCATGTTAAATTAACTCTGTTTGATTAAACCTATTTGCCAATCTATATTTTCTAACTCTCTTAATAAACTTTCTTACATTCCACTCCTACTCATACATTTGTATTAAACTTCCAATAATCTTTGGATACAAATTACTTAGAAGTACAGTTCTGTTCTCCGTCTATGCCTGGCTTTTACAAAGAAACGTCATAAATTTTTAAAAATTTATTGACGTCTCTTTTAAATTTATATTTTACTGTTCGGTATAATCGGCAGTAGGATGTGTGAAGGATATTCTTTTGTGTGATAAATGGTTTGATACGCCTTTTGATAGTCCGTTCCATCCAACATGGTTGTACCGTTATTAAAATTCACATCGAATTTCGGGAAATTACTGGACGAAATCTCCACTCTTATTTTGTGCCCTGTTAAGAATACATTGCTGGTTGCCCATAGATTGATTTCATAAGGGATGATCTGGTCTTTAATATTTTCATGTTGTTTACTAAAGCTGTTTCTAAACGATGATCGGACAATTCCATCTGTCAAATGGAACGCAGTCCCGTCAGGTGCAACGTCTACTAATTTGGCTGTAAAGTCTGTTGAGCTAGCATCCGTCTTTGCGTATAAAATTACTTTTATGAAACCTGTCACTTCAATGGCCTCTGTCAATGAATCACTCGTATATACTAAGACATCTTCTCTTTCTTCAATTATTCTTTGATCGTTAGGACCGACCGAATGCGGCTGATCAAAAAGTGTTCCACCACCCCTTGTTTGCACTGGGTTTGCTGGGTCAAAGAGAAAATGATCCATAGGTTCTTCATTTGCTATGTCGACCGACAAAGAACCGTCTCCAAATCTAGTATTTGCTTTTCCATTACTATGGAAGTAATAAGGAATGTATGTTGTTTGAGGAAGTGGCCACTGATCTTCTTCACGCCATTTATTTGTCCCCATTACAAATATTTTCACTGGTTTTTCTTGCATAATATTCGTCTCTTTTCCTTTTAACCAATAATCAAACCAACGAAGATGCAAGTTTGTTAGATCTTCTTTATAGTCAATCCATTCCTGTGAAGCATGTTGTCCAAATTTCCTTTCACCTATTTGCGAACTAAAATCACCATGTGCCCATGGACCTATCATCAATTTTTGAGGATGATCTGTATTTTCTTTTAATGATTGATAGTTTTTAATAGTTGGATCTAATAAATTATCATACCAACCACCTAAGTGAAATGCAGGCACCTTAATGTTTCTAACTTTTTCAATAGTTAACGATAACTCATCCCAAAATGAATCATCTAATTCATACTCTATTAGTTCCGTAAAATATTCAGCCACTCCTAGTTGCTTTAATGAGGGCAACTCTTTTTGTGGAAAGAATTTATATTCCTTTTCAATATGATCAACTATCTGTGCTAGTTGAAACATTTTCTTTTGATAAATTTCCTTTTCTATATACTTACGTCTTATTTCTTCCGGAGCAATCGATTCTAATGCCCAAGTTAGTAACATACCTACCCCAAAAGCTCCATTATGAAAGAAACTTCCCTTTCTTAAATCATTAAATGTTTGGGCAGGAAAGATGGCTTTTAAATGTGGAGGGTTTTCTGCTGCTGCAAGTAATTGAGTATAGCCATAATAAGATAAGCCATACATTCCAACAACTCCATTAGAATAAGGTAAGTTGGAAGCCCATTCAACCGCATCATACCCATCTTTCCCTTCATATTTAAAAGGAAAAAATTCACCTTCCGAGGCATAACGACCTCTTACATCTTGAATAATCACTACATATCCATTCTCAACTAGACGGTTTGTGTCTAAATAACGATGGGAATAGAAAGGGTGACTCTTATTATACGGCAGACGAGTTAATAATACGGGATACTGACGATTATCGTCTGGTCGATATACATCAGCATATAAAATCGTTCCGTCTGATAAAGAACATGCTACATTTTTCTCTAAACTGATTTTAAACTTCTTCATTTTTTACTTCCTTTCCCAAAACTTCTAAACTAAGGAATTATCATATATTTTTCATGCCATCTCTAACTAACAAATTAACTATAAAGTTCCTTGTATTATCATAAGCTTAGAAATTTACTGGATCGGCTTTCTCTTTCTGAATTACTACATTATTCCTTTTTGTAAAAACGCTTACAGTTAACATAATAATGGTATTAATCGTGAATGAGATAATCCCTATATCAAGGTCTTTTATATAAGAAGGTGCAGTTGGGAAAATGGTCGCCATAGTGGCACCCGTCAAGGTTAAATAAGCAACCAATGTTACCCCCACAATCATTCCTACTGAAGCTCCCGCTTTACTAACTGGGTTTTTCTTTAAAAAGCTAAAGATTAGAGGTGGGAATAACTGTAATACAAAGCTATATGCCATGGTCAATAAAGCCAATAAGGTATTTCCACCGAAAAACGTAAAGTATAACGCAATTAATGATACAACTGGAACGAAAATACGAGTTAATTTTGATAGTTTTTCATTTGGAGTATCCGGCTTAATAACCTTGAAAATATTATTTGCTAACAGGGTTGATGTTGATAAGATTAACAGTGAACATGGAATAAGTGCTGCAAGCATTCCAGCTCCACCTACTACTCCAACAAACCAAGGTGGGAAGGCTTCTTTTGCCAGTTTGAATAACGCTAGGTCTGAATCTGCCCCCTGTAAGTTAGGAACCTGTAGAGCAGCAGTAAAACCTATAAAGATGATGAAAACTAGAAGAATCTGGTATAAAGGTATAATCGCTGCATTTCGTCGTAAGGCCTTTGAAGAATGAGAAGATAAGCTAGCACCAAAAACATGCGGCCACATATATTGCCCCAACGCTACTATGATACAAAGTGATACATACCACGATATACTTAAACCTTCATCGGCAAACAATAAAAATCCTGGTTTTGTTGTATCCAATGTTTCGAACATAGGCTGTAAGCCACCATAATAATGAAACGGTAAATAAATTCCTAGTACAAGAATAGCAACTAGCATCAGGATATCCTTCAATATGGAATTCCAAGCGGATCCATGGATTCCTGAAATATACACGAAAGTAGTGACGACAATCATCCCAATCCATACAGCTAAAGTTGGTGAAATTAATCCATATGATGCTTCTGTAACGATAATTTGAAAGCCTCTTAATTGAATGACAATGTATGGGATCATTGAAATCACACCAATAACAGCAACTAATAATCCTAATGACTTACTATCATACTTTTTAGCAAAAAAGTCAGATTGGGTTAACAGATTATGTTTCTTTGCATATCTCCAAATAGGAGGCAATATCCAAAAAGGTACGATATAGGTGACCGCACAAAATATATAAATAGCAGGTGCACCGAATCGATAGGCTGCGCCACTTGCACCAAGAAAGACGAATGTTGAGAACATTTCTCCGGCCATTAGAACAAACATCATGAGCGTTCCAAAACTGCGTCCCCCAACTGCCCACTGTTCCATGTTCATTTGTTGTCCTTTTCTTGCACGGATACCTAAATAAAACGCAAAAAGTAAGATTCCAATTATAATGATAAAGGAGCTATTCATCTACTTTCCTCCTCTTCCTGTTTCTCACAAATAATACAGCTAATATAAAGACAGACTGAAGTGATAACGAGCCAGATCGCTGACCAGAATACCACTAAAGGCATACCCAGTATGTAAGGTTCTACACGATTCATAACGGTAAGTGAACCAATGGCCGGTATAACACTTAGAAGAACTAATAATAACTTTTTCAATTCATATTCCTCCTTCTTTATTTTATATATTTCAAATATTGGAAAAATTTTGGTGGATTTTAAATTCTCTCTACTAAAATCTTTTTAAATAATAGAATAAATAGTATATAAACATAATAGATACTCAGTAAATGTTACGTACACCTTTTTTGAAAATCCAAATAACTTAAGTGGTGTCATGTAAATAGTATACTACATGACACCAAATTTTTTATTTTAAAATACTAAATTTTTAGACTCAAACAGGGCTGTCATAATCGATGTTAATCGATCACCTACTTCAGAAGTAGAGGAGACTCCATTCATATCAGGTGTTAATACTTGCCCTTCTATTAATAGTTGTTCCACTGAGTCCAGTACCATTTTCCCGTACTTTTCATAACCTAAGAAATCTAATATTTGACTTGCTGACCAAATCGCCGCAAGTGGATTCGCGATATTTTTTCCTGCAATATCTGGCGCAGAACCATGGATTGGTTCAAACATCGATGGGTACTGACGCTCAGGGTTTATATTCGCACCGGCAGCTAAGCCGATGCCTCCTGCAATGGCCGCACCTAAATCAGTTAAAATGTCTCCAAATAAATTAGAAGTTACGACCACTTCAAATCGTTTAGGATCTTTAATCATTAACATAGCTGCTGCATCAACAAGATAAGAAGCCGTCTTCACATCCGGGTATTCTTTGCTGATTTCTTCAAACACTTGATCCCAGAAAACCATAGAATAATTCAATGCATTTGCCTTACTGATACTTGTAAGTGTCTTCCCTTCTTTTCTAGCGACTTCAAAGGCATAGCGGATAATTCGCTCTGTTCCTTTACGGGAAAAAACACCATTTTGCAGGACGACTTCATTTTCTTTTCCTTTGAACAGCCAATCTCCTGCACCCGCGTATTCACCTTCACTATTTTCACGGATAAACAGCATGTTTACATCTTCACAATCTATATCTTTTAATGGACATGGTGCGGCTTCCAGTAAACGGATTGGTCTAATATTGACATACTGATCAAAACCCTTACGAATTTTTAAAAGTAAATCCCATAATGAGATATAATCAGGAACACCTGGATACCCGACTGCCCCCAAGTAAACCGCATCGAATTTTTTTAATTTATCCATACCATCGTCATCCATCATGATGCCGTGCTTTGTGTAATATTCACAGCCCCATGGGAATTCTGTAAATTCAAATTGAAAGGTTCCGTCCACTTCAGCGATTTTGTTAAGAATTTTGATCCCTTCGCTTATCACTTCCGGTCCAATTCCGTCACCTGGAATGACGGCAATTTTAAATGTTTTCATCGCTAGTCTCCTTATATATGGTAATATTGATACTACAAATTCTGATTCCAAACAATTAATTTCATTTCGGTCATCTCTTCAATGGCGTATTTTATCCCTTCTCTTCCTGTCCCGCTTTCTTTAACACCACCATATGGCATATGGTCCACGCGGAATGTCGGGATGTCATTGATTAAAACTGCTCCAACTTCTAATTGATTAGCTGCTGTCAATGCCTGATTAACATTTTCAGTGTAGATTCCTGCCTGCAAACCGTAGCGCGAATTGTTAACATGGCCAATCGCTTCATCAACAGAACTCACTTTGTTAACAATTACAATTGGAGCGAATACTTCCTGGCAGGACACTTTTAACGTTGGATGGACATTAGTTAAAATCGTAGGTTGTAAAATTCCTTCCTGTGTCTCTCCGCCAGTCAATACGATGGCACCCTGTTGCCTTGCTTCCTTAATCCAACTAACTGCACGTTCTGTTTCATTTTTCGAAATAAGAGCAGATATATAAGTATTTAGATCAAGAGGATCACCTATTTTCAACTGTTTCGTTGCTGCTGTTAATTTTTCCACTAATTCATCATAAATATCTTCATGTGCATAAATCCGCTGCAGGGAAATACAAACCTGCCCCTGATTTGAAAAAGCTCCCATTACACATCTTTCTATTATTCTATCAATCTCGACATTTTTATCGACAATAACCGCAGCATTCGAGCCTAATTCTAATGTAGTTTTCTTAAGACCCGCTTTATTTCGGATTCCAATCCCCACTGCTGGGCTTCCTGTAAAGGTAATCATTTGCACGCGATTATCATGGATTAACGCTTCACCTACCACACTGCCGGACCCTGTCACAACATTCAAGACACCGTCAGGCAATCCAGCTTCTTGAAATAGCTCCGCAATAAATATGGCAGACAGAGGTGTTTGTGATGCCGGTTTCAGGACGATTGAATTCCCGGATGCAATCGCAGGTCCTACTTTATGGGCAACTAAATTTAACGGGAAGTTAAAAGGTGTAATGGCTCCGATCACACCAATTGGTTTGCGGACTGTATAGCCTATTCTCCCAACACCGCCTGGAGAGGCATCAAACGGAATAGTTTCCCCATGAATCCGTTTTGCTTCTTCAGCCGCAAACTTATATGTTTCAATAGTTCGGGAAACCTCTGCTTTTGCAAAAGTAAGAGGCTTGGCACACTCTAACGCAAGAATTCTCGCTGCCTCATCTGATCTTTCAGTTAATAACGCTACGAATCTTTCCAAAATTGCTGCCCGCTCAAAGGCCGGCATGCCGGCAATCTTCGGAAAAGCCTTATCTGCTGCCGAAATAGCCTCTTTAACTAATGTCTCATTTGCCATGGCAATTTCAGCAATTTTTTCACCGGAATAGGGTGAGTATAAATTTGTATATTTGTCAGCTTCTACCTTTTTTCCATCAATTAATAAATACTTTTTCAATTGTAACGATTCTTGTACGTTGTTTGTCATTTCCCTAATGCCTCCAATACTAGTTCATGGAATTGGACAATTGCCTTTTCAGATTGAGAATAGACCCCTTTATTAAAAGCACGGGAGCGGAAGCCTATTTGCTCAAGCTCAACCAGTTCCACATCTTCCTGACGAACCTGCTCCGCAAATGTCACTAGATCCTTCTCTTCCTGAGTTAAATTTTCATCTCTAAAATAATAGGTATAGACTGCTAATGTGTTCTCATGGTCAATTGGAATCATTTGAATCGTCGCGATATTCCCTGGTCCCGGATAAATCGTCATCATTAAATTCGGCCATAACCAGAAGAATTCCCCGCCCTGCATTTCTGCTTCATTCAAATCAGTAGTGCCCATTTGTTTATCAGGCTTCACAACCGTTCCTTGTACGGAATAATTTTCACAGGTAACGATTTGATAGTTTTTCATGTCTAATGTTGAAACGAAAGATGGGTGTGCGACATAGCAGTGATCGCATTCTAAATAGTTATCAATAAATGCCTTCCAGTTCGCCTTAATGATTCGCGTTTTGGAATTGATTCTCTTTAACTCCCCTAAAAATGGGTATTTATCGAGCCTTGCAGAAAAGTCGCCATAGGATTCACTAAGTGCTTTCGCCTCATCATCCAAGTTTACAAAGATAAAGGATTGCATGATTTCCATCCTTACCCCTCTTAAACAACGGTCACTGATACAAGATGCATCTTCACCGCTAAAGTTAGGTGCTTTGTTAAGCTGACCGTCTAAGTGGAAAGTCCAGCCATGATATCCACATTGAAGAATTTTCTTTTGACCGGATTCCTTCTTTTCCAATTTCGTAGCACGGTGTGGACAAACATTATAAAATGCACGAATTTCCCCATCCATTCCGCGTGTAACGATGATTGGCTCACCTGCTACTTCCGTTGTGAAAAATTGTCCTTCCTTTTCCAATTGGCTGACATGTCCAACCAACTGCCATGATTTTGAAAAAATTTGTTCCTGCTCTAATTCAAATACCTTTGGATCTGTGTATAAATCATATGTCATTGTTCTTTCAAATGTTTTATTCGCTTTATTTTGGACTGGATTATAACTCATCTTCTTTTCCTCCTAATGATTGGTTTATTTTTTTAAAGAGTACATCTATAAAAACAGTTTCATAAAATAGGTTTGTCTGCTACATTACTCTTATCACCACCGTCTTTATGTTGTAAATTACTTTCTTGTCTTTTACTAAAGCAAGTACCATGCCAACTTTTAAAGTTACTAAAAAAATCCTTAAAAACTTTATGAAACTGGGATAGAGCATGTAAAATATTTTTATGATTACTAATTAACCACGCTATTTCTGAGTTGAATTAAACTCATATTGAGTTAAAATTAATTCACTTTTTTTCTTTTAGGTTTATTACATTAGAAAATATGAAAATCGGAGGGCTGCCACCAATGAATCAAGATGCTAACATCCCAATGGACATCGAAATTAATGGACATGTGCTAAAAGATATCCTAGATTACTCGTCAGATGAAATATTTGTATTAGATGGAGAAAAGCGGATTGTTTATGTAAACCGTGTTTGTGAGAAGCATTACGGATTAAAGCCGCAGGAGGTTATCGGTAAATATAATACCGATTTATTGGATATGGGGCTTTGGAAGCCGTCGATTGTTCCATTGGTTTTTAAAGAGAAAAAGCCTGTGACGATTCGGCAAAAAACCTATATTGGCGCTGAATTGTTAACGACAGCAGTCCCCGTGTTAAATGAGGACAACGAAATTGAGCTGATTGTTACGGCAGCACGGGAACTGCAAACGTTTATGAGTATAAAAAATGAAAAAGAGAAACAAAAACCTAGCGCATCTGAGGAAGATTTTCCGAATATCATTACAAACTCGGCTAAAATGAAAGAATTATTGAAGGTGTGCGAAAAAATTGCCGGATTTGATTCAACGATTCTGATTCAAGGTGAATCTGGTACCGGAAAAAGCGTTCTAGCTAATTATATTCACGAAATCAGCAATCGTAAAAGTGAAACATTTCTAAAGATTAATTGTGCCGCCCTTCCCGAGGAACTCTTAGAATCCGAGTTATTCGGATATATGGAAGGGTCATTTACGGGGGCCAAAAAGAAAGGAAAAATGGGACTCATTGAGGCTGCGGACAAAGGGACCCTTTTTCTAGATGAAATTGGGGAAATGCCGCTCTCCTTGCAGGCAAAGCTGCTTCAGGTTCTTCAGGACAAGCAGTTTATCCCGATTGGCGGTCATCAAACGAAAACAGTCGATATCCGAATTATTGCCGCAACGAACCGTGACCTAGAGGAAATGGTGAAGAAGGGTCAATTCAGGGAGGATTTATTTTACCGGTTAAATATTATCGATTTAACCATTCCTTCTCTCCGCGAGCGGAAGGAGGATATTATCCCGTTAGCCTATAATTTCCTTCACAAAATTAATAAAAAATATAATATGAACAAATTAATCTCTCAAGAATGCCTGGACTTATTCGACCAATATTCATGGCCCGGAAACATCCGTCAACTTGAAAATCTAATGGAAAGGCTAATCGTTACAAGTGACTCGATCATTCAATTACATGACCTGCCGGAAATCATTGTCGAAAAAGTAAATGTCCAAATTCGCACGGAACTCATTCCCCATCTCGATGACGCACTCAATCAGGTCAAACGGTCCTTTGTAAGAAAATCCTATACAAAGCACCGAAGTACAAGAAAAGTGGCCAAAGATTTAAACATAAGCCAAACAAGGGCCGTAAAACTCATAAACGAATATTGTAAGGATTTAATAGAAGATTAAAAGCAGAGGGACGGTTGGATGCCGCGAACAAATCATTTGTTGCAAAAACGCCGTCTACCTCTGGGTGCTCCTGAAAATTTTTACCGATGACATCCAGATAACTTTTTTATTCAAATACCCCTTCAATTTCTTAAATAATGGGGATCCTGCCGTGCTCTGCCATTAAGTCTACATAAGCTTTTATTCTTAATCTGGTCGGTTTTTCTAATTCTCCTACTCCATCAATTAAAACAAATTTGTGGAAGTTTTCCCACCTTCATAATTAGCAGAGATGCGCAAGATTCCAATATCCATTAAAGATTGAACAGAGGATAAAAATTTGGATTCAAATTCCTTTTATAAACGAAAAAAGCTTGTAAAGCAATCAGCACCAGAAGAACAAGAAGATTTTTCTCTTAGATTGTTTTCTAATCTTGATAAAAATTTTTATAACATAAAAGCGATGTTAGACAACCCAAGTGATCTCATTACAGAATTTCCCGAACGGGAAAGCCCACTGCTTCAGCTGTGGGAGCAGTCAATGCAAATGTCTTGAAGTTTTTGCACTAGAACTCTTCAATCTAATATTTTTTTTAGGAAATCTAATCGCTCTTTTGCATTATCTTCAGTGATGATATCAATTCCACTATCAATCCTTTTTTCAATATGTTCTCCACTAAGTACTTTTCCTGCTTGTTCCACGCTTAGATATCCCATATCATAAGGATTATGTCCTACTGTAGCGCTTATCTTTCCTGCTCCAACGGATTCTGCCATTTTGGTCAGGCCATCAGTTCCGACGATAGGGATCCTTAACCCTTTTTCCTCTATTTCTTTTAATGCCTCTAGGGCTATTCGATCAGTAGTGGCAACTACACCTTTGAGATTTGGATAATTCCGTAAGATATTTTCCATTACTGGTCTTGGATTCCCAAATTTATCATACCCTAATGGTTCTGCGACAATCTTTATTCCGACATCCTCTAAAACCTTCTTTGCACCATTTCTTTGATTGAGTATTGTTTGATCATCTAACCTTCCAAGAATAATGGCCACTTGATCCCCTGGATAAAGCATAGAACCTAATAACATTCCAGCTGTTTCACCCAATGCAATGTTATCCGTTCCGATATATGAGGCCTGGTATTCCCATTCAACGTCTGTGGTCGTAAGAAACACGGGAATGTTTTTTTTCTTGTATTCCATCAATACAGGATTGCCAACCGATGGATGAGTGGTAGATACGATTAGCGCATCGGGGTTTTGTTTTAAAACCTTTTTTAATAGATTAGGTTGATTAGTGACAGGGTATAGAGAGTCAGGAGAAATAACTTCGCCATCTATGTTAAAATCATTAAATGCCTTTTTTGCTCCTGATTCAAAAGCTTTCCAATACTCTATATCTAATCTTTGTAAAACGACTATAACTTTAGGCTTATCCTCTTGAAATGCTAAGCTTATTAAAGCTATAAGGGGAATTATAGAAACTAATAGAATGATCCATCTCTTTTTCAATATCCATCCCCCTAATCTACTAGATTATTCGATTGCTTCTAGTTTATACACTTCTCTGATTGAAACTATGTCAGTAATATTCTTTCGATATTCTTGGTAATGACTGGATTGAATATGGCTTTCTACCGCTTCATTGTCCTTCCATACCTCATATAGAACAAATGTATGATCTTCAACAGATTGGTGGAGTTTATACTTTATACAACCTGCTTCTTCCCTAGATGCCCATTGAACCTTTTTTAGTTCCAATAAAAGCTTTTCTTGGAAGCCTTCTTTTGGTTTTAAAATGGCTGTTATAATGATTGGTTCCATAGTTCTCCTCCCTCTCATTTAAATTTGTTGGTCAACGCATAATCGCTATGAGCAATCGAAAGACCTTCCTTCTCCATCATTTCTACCAAATCACAAAAACTGAGGTTGTACTGTAGATACCATCTAACAGTTAGCAAAATTAGATTCTGGTACAAAAAGAATCAGATCACAAAACTAAAAATAAATATCAGCTAACACACAGGTACAGTTTATTCGTATCCAAATATTTTAATATCTGGATGATCAATGAATTAACTAGCTTGAACAGATTTACAAGTAATAAGTTCAACAGCCCACCTTAATGGAATCTATTATGACAACAGTCAAAAACATCTTCTAAATCTTCTTCAAGTTCTTCAGACACATCAGTTATATCTGGTTTGTCATCAAGGGTGGAAAAATCAATTCCTTCGTTATTATAATCAAAAATATCTGACACCTTTGCTCCACATGCCCGAAAGCGATGCGTGTATCTAGGCCAACTACTGTGTAGTTAACCATGGGGTTTCCCTTTTATTTCTTATTAATATCAATTAAATGGCTGTGCCGCTTTTTTTCTTTAACCCCCGTAATGCTCGTGCTGTGAAGAGTCTGAACTTTTACACTAGGATTGATATATACTTTTGCATTACTTACAGCTGTCGGTACTTCGCCAAAACCACTTGCAATCAGCTTTACTTTGCCTTCGTAAGTGTAAATATCTCCTTGTGAATATATGCCTTCGATGTTCGTTTCCATTCTAGAGTTGACAACGATGGATTTGCTTTTGATTTAGTAAAGTGGCAAGCCTTTACTGTACGGAATCCTCGTCAAAAGCACCGTAAATACCCTGTCTCATAGGACCGGTATATATCCGATAAAAGATGGCGCCATCTCTTATCTTGAACTGCACATTTTTTCTACAATGATTTCAGTTTGTTTCATTATAACCGCTCCTCTTTTCACTGTTTTTTATTTTTCTTATTTTACAAGCAATAACTATGCCACAATGAATCTAGTTGATTTTATATTGAGTGAATACTATCAATTGAGTTACTTTTAACTCTATCCCCGTTCACATGAGTTACTTTTAACTCTATCCCCGTTCACAAGATAGTTAATTTCGTTATCTACAATGCCTATAATAGAAATACTCTATTGGCATGAAAATTGCATGAATAGTTATAAGAGATACATTTTTTATTTCAATAGTGAAAGCGAGATGTTCAGATGATTATTGGCTACCTCTTAGTTCTTCTATCAGCAGTAGGTTTTGGCTTTATTCCTATTTTTGCGTTATATGCTTACCAAAGCGGCGTAAACGTATCGACACTTTTGTTTCTACGTTTTTTTATTGCCGCACTTATCTTTTTTATATATGCAAAAGTAAAGTTAAAAAAGTGGACCTTATCCCAAAAGCAAATAATCTCGATGATTTTGTTAGGAGGAGTATTTTACACTGTCCAATCCCTTTTTTATTTTTTATCCGTTCAATATATCCCGGCTTCTTTAGCATCACTGCTGGTTTATTTGTACCCAATCTTTGTAGCTATCCTATCCTATTTTATCAATAGGGAATCTTTTTCCTTTCCCTTGTTTGCTTCCATCGCCCTTACATTGTGTGGAATGGCTTTTATACTGGGATCACCGGATGGAACGATTCAAATGACTGGTATCTTACTGGCAATGGGTTCTGCCTTGGTTTATTCCCTTTTTATTGTGATTGGGAATCACGTTACACAAGAAATCCCCTCTATCATCACTAGTGCCTTTATTACGATGTCCTCAGCGCTATCTTTTTTTATTTGGGGAATGGCAAGCGATACCCTGCATTTTCATTTCCAAAGCACTGGATGGCTGGCCATCATTGGGGTTGTGTTGCTATCAACGGTATTAGCCATATTTACACTTTTTGCCGGAATGAACATCATAGGACCTACAAAAGCCTCTATTCTCAGCACGGTAGAGCCTGTTGTAACAGCTATTTTTTCCTTTTTATTACTTGATGAAAAAATAGGTGTTGCTCAAATAATTGGTGGTTGCATTGTTTTAGCTGGGGCATCCTGTGTTGTGATTCTGAAGGAAAAACAAAATTCGACTAAAACAGTAGATACTAATTGTACTGAACAATATCAATAAAATACTAAATTTTGTTGATTAGTTGCTTTCCAGATTGTTTTCTCAATTAATTGTTTCCCCTAGTAAAACAAAAGAGGCCAAGAGCTTTTCTATATATGCCTTGGTCTCTTACTATGTTTATAAACCTTTTATGTTCTGCTATCGGCCATGACATTTTGAATCAAGTTCAGAGCCTACCCAATCACTTATTTTCCTCAAATTTTTTACTGGGATCCAATTGGCCAGCCAGCGCGAATTGAATTAGCTGTCTCAGATTGAACAATGTGATATTAAACCCCGAATGAAAGCAGTCCGAATATAATACCAGATAGCATTAATACCCTATCTAACAAATGACCTCGACCGTTTGTCTTTAGTGCTTATTTTGTAACGGCAGCGTTGATCTACTCCTCAAATCTAAAGATATCCGGAGGGCTATTCGGTCCTGTTTTTTTACCTATGTTGTTTCTCATTCCTGGAATAAGTATTGGCTTACTTATAAAATTTGTATTAGGGAGTTTGAAAGTAAAATAAAATGGCTAACCGTATAAAATGAGGTTGAAAACCGTTATAGAGTATCTAACAACAAAACTGCATTTATTGTTTATTCAACAAAAGGCCGCTTTTTCCAGAATAACAAAAAAGTCCAATTTCTCAATTTCATAGCATTAAAATAGAGAAATTAGACTTTTTAATATGGAAATTTCCTTAACGTTGTAAATCCCCATTTTCCTGACGCTACCCCGAATAGAGAAATAGTTCTTTTTATAATTGATTCATCTTATTAATTAGTTCGTCTTTTGTTGGATTTGTGTACAGAAGTGTAGTATGGATGTTGCTGTGACCAGCCTAGTTCACTACCTCATGCACACTCAGTCCATTTTCAAGTGCGTGGAACGGAAGAAGTGCCGTAAATCGTACAGTGTGATCTCTTTCCCTACACCTTCCTCATAATCCTTAAACAATTTATTAATAGTTGTCCGATCTAACGGTCTATTCCGATTACTGAAAAATAGGTACTCATTTTGGCTTTCTTTTCGGACTTTAAGCCATCCTTGCAGAGCTGTTTTGACTTTATCATTTATAAAAATGGTTCGAGTCTTATCTCCTTTTCCTTTTACAACCATTTTTCTAGACGCTAAATTAAAGTTATTCATTTTCAAATGGAGGACTTCACTAATTCGCAATCCAGCATAAGCCATAATCGTAATGATGGCGTAATTTCTCTGACTATCCTTAGTATTACGAGCTGACAAAACTTGTCCAAGTCTTTCTGACTTATTTTGGCTAAGGAAGCGTATGGCTGTTGGATTTTCATATAATTTTTTTGTAAGGACTATGTCCGGCTGCACATTCGTTTCAACCAAAAAATCATTAAATTTCACAAGAGCATTGATCTTGGTATTAATCATTTTTGGCTTCGATTGTTTAACTGTTTTGAGATAAGATATATACTCTCTCACACTTCCCTAGTATAACCGTTTAAACTCAACGCCCTTCAATTCATCAAACCATTTTAAGAATCCTCTTATCGACTACACATAGCCTTTCAACGTACTTTCTCTATTCCCATAATCAAGTAGATATTTTTCGAATTTTATTAAAATTTTTCTCTTCTCCCTATAAACTATGTTGAATTGAAAATCTATTGTTTCAAATAAACTATGTTGAATTATTGCAACAGTCATAAATTGCTCCATAACGTACAACTTTGAATGATTCTCTATGTTACGAATGGGATACGAAGGAAGCCTTTTTGAAGTGATATAATTAAAATATATATTACCTTAAGGAGACTTATAGTTTTGGATGCAAAATATATTAAATTCTACGAATTCGGCAGCCCTAAAGATGTATTAAAAATTGAATATAAAACCATTGAACCACCAAAAGATAATGAAGTTCTTGTTCGAATGTTGGCCCGACCTATCAATCCTTCTGATTTAATTCCAATTAGAGGGGCGTATTCGCATCGAATTTCTTTACCTAGTATTCCTGGTTATGAAGGAGTTGGGATTGTAGAAGATGTAGGTCCTTTCGTTACAAAAAACCTTATTGGTAAACGAGTTTTACCTTTGCGCGGGGAAGGTACATGGCAAGAATTTGTTAAGACATCAGCAGAACTTTCCGTTCCTATACCGGATTCTATTGATGATTTTAAGGCATCACAAATGTATATTAATCCCGTTACAGCGTGGGTGGTTTGCACGGAAGTTTTAAAATTAAGATCAAATGATGTTTTATTGGTTAACGCTTGTGGTTCCTCTATTGGGCATATTTTTGCTCAGTTATCGAAGATTTTAGGTTTTCGATTGATTGCAGTGACTAGAAATAATAAATATACAGAAGATTTACTTCATCTCGGTGCTTCTTATGTGATAGATACCTCTAAAGTTTCGCTTTATGAAACAGTTATGGAATTAACAAATGGAATGGGTGCAGATGCTGCTATTGATTCCATTGGAGGTTCATCTGGAAACGACTTGGCTTTTAGTGTCCGCCCCAATGGAAACTTTATAACCATCGGTCTTTTATCAGGGATACAAGTAAATTGGGCAGATATTGTAAATAAAGCAAAGGTGAATGCGAATATATTTCATTTGCGGAATTGGAATAAAAATGTTTCGGCGGATAAATGGCAAGAAACTTTTAATTATTTAATAAGGCTAGTATCTGATAAAAAATTACGTTTGATGAAGGTAGATTCTAGGTATGATTTGTCGGATGTAAAAAAGGCTATTGATGTTGTTGAATCTTCTAAAATAACTGAAGGGAAAGTATTTTTAACAAGCAAATGAGTTAATTATTCTTTAAGTGTTAGTAAAAAGATCGTCATTGACGGTCTTTTTTTACGTCATAAACTTTTATCTTCACTTGATCATTTCAACATAGTTTATGTTATGTTGAATTCTTTTACCAGTCGTAAATTGCTCTATAACTTACAAATATGCTTTTCTTTATTGAGTTTGTGAAAGTTTCTACTTAAACTAACGGGAGTTTAGTTGAAGAGAGGTTAACGAAAAGTTAGATGTAAAAAACAAAAAAAGCAGTATCCCGTGACAATGATATGCTCGCAATTAAACATGGAATACGTCTATTTTATTAATTGTCTTTTAACAAATATAACCTCCTTTAGAATTTTCAAAATGTATATTTAGTCATTTAATCATGCATAGTATTCAAGAAAAATTAATAACTGAGGAGTGGTAAAGTTGCAAAATAAAAAAATGTTTGGAGCAGCTAAGCAGTGAATGGCAGCGATCAAGATATCAATCTCTGGTAGCAGCGAAATATATCAAGCTGGATAAAATTGAAGATGCCAGGAGATTGGCTCGTACCATTCGTGATAAAGAGTTTAAGGAAGAAGTTTATCAAGGTATTAAAAATGCCCTTGGGGATTTAGAATGTGATTTTGACGATGAAGAGGAGTTTTATAGTGTAGACGGATTTGATGAGGATTTTGGATATCATGATGAATTTGACGATGAGTTCGATGATGACGATAAGTTTGACCTTGATGATGAATTTGATGGAGAAGCAACTAATAGTAGATTCGTATTTGAAGAAGAGGACATCAAGGAGGAACTATCACCATCTGTAATACAAAAGATTGTTCATGAGTTGACGTATAGTAAAGATATACTGCATTTTACTTCTCTCATAAATTCCCTCCCTAAAGAACAGTCATTTGATATTCTAGAAGATTGGGTGACTCTAAAAGGAAGAATCAATATAGAAGAAACGATTCATAATCTAACCTATATAACTGACGAGAGATCAAGGTCCTATGCCACTAAATGTGTAGCAGTATACCTATGTAAGATGAATGTTTGTGAGAAAGGGATTTCAATTAGTAAAAGTATAAGCCAAATAAACCATCGATTATTTGCTTGGCTCGAAATCACTGAGCTTTTGTATGAAAAAGGGAAGCATAATATGGCATCACAGCTAATTCAAGAGTGTATTCCTTTTATGCTTCTTGATAATGACGGTGGGTATGGGTATGACGAGAGCTATTTATATAAAACAGAATTTCTAAGAAGGTACACTTCACTACTATCCAGACTAAATCGTGTTGATGAATTGATCATACTGCTCAAAACGGATGGATTAGTGCTGGAGAAGGAGAATATTATACACATACTATTAAAAGACATGACACAGGATGCTGTAATTCCGTTTATAGAAAATATGGAAAAGAAGCAGATTCCAAATAAGATAAAAGTTCTTTTCTATTATTCTTTTTTAGAAATGATTTATAAGCTTGATAGTGAGATTGTTTCAACGCTTCTAAAGCTAGTTCCAAATATTTATTTGAATCAAAATCTATTATCCGAAGTCCTATATTGTCTCATCTATTATGTGCGTTTTGAAAGTGACAAGGAAATGAACTATAGAAGTGTATTAAATGAACTTCAGGAGTTTCTTGTTTTACCAGATGTATTTAAAGATAACGTAGACGCACCTTTATTATATACTTATGATAATCGAAATGAATGGATTCCTATCATTACTGATCCTGACGATTTAAGCGACATTAATGGATGGATTCGTAGAGTGGAGAAAGGAAAAATGTCCCAAGAGAAATTCAACGAGTTTATCCTGCCAATTATTTCATTTTATCAATAATGTCGGAGAACCATATTATCTCAAGAACCACTCATTGAAGCACTTTATGTCTTTGATAAGTATTTAATTGCCCCTTTTGAGTAATAAGATAAAAAGAGAGAAATAAAAATTGAACCCCATGTTAGACTCAGTAAACATGGGGATTTCAAATTTAGAAATGAACAAGACCATGAACTATTTCTATGAAAAAGTCCACAATTAACAGCTTGTCAAGAACACTGGGTAGTTGAAATATACCTTGTAGACGAGAAGCGATTCGGTCAAACTAGATACAGAGTAAACATATCTTATATATAGATATTATAATTGTAAGTATACTCGAGCCTTTCTTATTACTGAAACGCAAGAATGAACTAAACCGGCGTTACCTTCTCTTGACCGAAGTTGATTCCGCTTCGGACTCTCTTGCTTTTTTCTGAGAAAGGTGAGCCATGGGAACGGGTTCACTTCATCCCCTCATTCCGTTTCTATACCTCTAAAAGAGGATCTATATTTTCGCTAAATGGCGGATAAATATTTGGGTGAAGGATGCTCGCTATCTTATTCAAACCGAGTAATAATCTAGGTGAAGGCCTGCAAAATAATGGTTCGTCTAATATAAACACTTGATGGTTTTTAATGGCCTCCATTTGTTCCGCCCCAGGACGTTTCAGGATAACCTTTGGATTCACGTGTTCCTTCTGTACTCCCACCCAAACTAGGCAAATCACATCGGGATTTCTTTGTCTTATCTCTTCCCAGTCTGTTTTTACGCTTGCTTGAGCCTTATCTTCAAATACGTTTCGCCCCCCTGCAAAGTTGCTTATTTCAGTCAACCAATTGTTCGCTCCCGGTGTAAAAATAGGCTTAGCCCACCATTCCCAATAAAGGTTAGTTGGCCTTTGAACTTGCTGCGATAGCAATTGATATTTTTCGAGTATAAGAGTGAATTTTTTAAATAGTTGTTTCGCTTTGTTAGAAGTATTCGTAGCTTCTCCAACAAATAGTAAACTTTCTCCTACCTCCGTTAATGTCTTAGGATTAGGGACAATGACATACGGGATTTTCCGTTTTTTTAACTCCTCTATATTTCGTTCCATCCCAGGCACACTGAGTGATGCTAAAACTAAATCAGGCTGCAATTCTTCAACCTTGTCCATATTAATGTCCAAATCCGAACCTAGTCTTGGCAACGATTGAACATCCTCCGGCCAATCTGAGTAGTTATCCACCCCTATCAACGAAGGAGTTAAACCTAAGTAACCTATTAATTCTGTATTACTTGGACAAATGGATATTAATTTCATCATAAAAACCTCCTTATAACTCCGAAATTACGAAGTAGATTTGTAGTTCTATATTATTTTATAAACACCTGCAATATTATTGGGCCTCTCTGTAATCCTTCATATTCGCCCCCGCACATTCATCATCTTATTAAACCTTATGTAAATTTTCTCCAAGCGCATCCTTTATTGCACGATACACCATTTCGCCAATTCTCTTCCCAACAACCGTTCCTGAACCGGCGCTAGATATTTTTGTTCCTTGCTGGGTCAGTCCAATCAGCAAGGTATCTGTCGCTGTACCAAAAGCATCCGTATTAGAATAAGGGGCTGCTATATGAAGATCTTGTAAGGCTTTCACTTTTGCTTCAGTCGCAGCCATGTATCCATCCATGAGGGTACCGTCTGTAAAATGGGCATCAATAAACAGCATCGTATTGATTGTACTGCGGGTTTGCGCTACTTCACGGACTGAGTTCTTTGTGATATTGGCAGCGTTCCTTACCCCCGCTGTCACAATAGCCATCATTTGAATATTTTCGTATTTTTCTGTGACCATAACGGTATCTTCTAGTTTCGTAGAACTAATCATTCCGGCTGCTTGATTATAAGGGATTGAATATTTTTCCATCCATTTCTGTAAATCTTTTTCATGCTGAAAACTATTATAATCTTTTTCAACATGAAAATGACAAAAGTGTTTTAACCACTGAATCCCCTCTCCAATGACCCCATTGGAGAGGGTCAGTAATGGCTGATCAAATTGAACATGAATACAGTCCTCTGTTTGTTGAATATGATAAGAATCTTCAAAATGATAAAACTCTCTTGATGCAGCATAAGAGGGTGTCATGAGAAGCTGTGGTTTAGGAACGATTGGGTGCGATTGGGAGCTTACTTTCACCTCATAGACCTTTTTTAATTGATCTACGTTTCTTAACCTGTCAACATCTCCTACTTCTAAAAAACTTCCATTATGGAGTAAGGCGATACGATCTGCATAGAGCGAAGCCACATTCAAATCATGCAGGATTGCAAAAATGGTTAATCCCATGGTTTGTTGTCGTTCTTTTAACAGATCCAGCATATGAAAGGTATGTTTTATATCAAGATGGTTGGTTGGCTCATCTAAAAGTAAAATCTCCGGCTCTTGAGCTAAGGCTTTGGCCAATAAGACTCTTTGCCTTTCTCCGCCGCTTATTTTACGAAACTGCGTTTTTCGAAAATCACTTGTTTTCGTTATTTCCATAACCTCATCAATGACTTTCCTGTCTTTATTCGAAATTTGTTTAAAAAAACCCTTTTGATGAGGATAACGTCCAAGGCTAATGATTTCTTCTACTGTATAATCGAAGGATACCTTGACTTCCTGTGTGAGAACCGCCATTTTTTTAGCTTTTTCAATTTTGGATAGTGATTGAATTTCTTCCCCGGACATTAAAATCTTTCCACTTTTAATTGGCAGCTGTCCTGTAATAAGTTTAAAAAGCGTCGTTTTCCCGCTTCCATTTTGTCCAAGTAGCGCAAAAAACTCTCCTTGATCAATCTCCAAATCGATGCCATTGATAATAGGGGAATGGTTGTATCCACCAACTAAATTTTGAATGTTGATCATTTACGATTCCCCTTCCCAAATTTTTCTCTAATCAATAATACCGCGAATACAGGTGCTCCAATTAAGGCTGTTATAACACCAATCGGCAATTCTTGCGGAGCAATAATCGTCCTAGCTGCTAAATCAGCTAAAATGAGAAAAGTTCCGCCTGTCAACATGGATAGCGGAAGGACATAGCCATGATTAGGGCCTGTTACGAGGCGGACTAGGTGTGGGATAACCAGTCCTACAAAGCCAATCGTTCCTGATACCGCGACAGATGCCCCAGTTAATAAGGAAGCACCAATGAGGACAAATGTTTTCCCTCTTTTGACGTCCACCCCAATGTGATCGGCGGCTTCCTCTCCAAGTGCCATGGCATTTAATTCACGATGGTGATAGAACAAAATACATGCACCGATAATCATAAAAGGAAAGATAAGTTCAACATAATTCCAGCCCCTCATTCCAACACTGCCATATAACCAATAAATAATTTGGGTCATCGCATCCCGGTCCCCCAATGAAATAAGGAGAGAGACAACCGCACTAATAAAGGCGCTGACAATGATTCCCGCCAATATAATCGTTTCTATTGCTAAACTTCGGCTGCTTAATCGAACGAGTCCGAACACAATTAGCAATGCAATGAATCCACTGATAATAGAAACAATTGGGAGCGTAAAACTTCCTAATCCAACAATCGATACGTTAAAAAATAAAACAAGCACAGCCCCTAGAGAGGCACCTGAAGATACGCCAATGGTATAGGAGTCTGCCAGCGGATTGCGTAAAAGACCTTGAAAAGCTGCACCAGCCAGCGCAAGAGATGCCCCTACACAAAATGCAAGAAGAATTCTTGGCAGACGAATATTCCAAATAATCATTTCTTCATTTTTTGCTGCCTCATCCAGCAAACTCATATGAAACACTTTATCGAGTATAATATGTAAAATAGTCGGGATTGGGACGGTAACACTACTATAAAATAAGCTGAGAAGGCTTATACCAAGTAAAAGCCCTCCGCTCAAGATATATAACCATCCTATTTTATTGCTTAAAAATTTCCGGATAGATAAGTTCCGCAAGTGTCTCGACTCCTTCAATTAAACGAGGACCAGGTCTTGTCACCGTATCGCTATCAACATCAAACACGTTTCCATTTTTTACAGCTGGCACCTCTGCCCATCCTTCACGGCCTAGCACCTCTGCAGTTGGATTTTCTACATAATAGCCATACGTGGTTATGATCACATCCGGATTTAACTGAACAATTTCTTCCTCCGTCATCTTGACCCAGCCATCTTGATCTTCTGCGGCATTAATGGCTTGAATGGATTCAAGCATTTCATGCATAAAGGTGTTTTGTCCTGTTGTAAAAATATCTGGACCCGGTGAAACTTCTACCCAAACTTTCTTTTTATCTGTGACCGATTCTGTAGCTTTATCCTTGATCACTTGAAGGCGCTCTTTCATATCCGCCACGATTTCATCAGCTTCCGTCTTAGTTCCAGTAGCCTTACCAATCATTTCAATATTGCCATATGCATCCTCAAAGGATGTAGCACTACCAACAACAATGACTTCAATCCCTGCTTCTTCAAACTGTTGTAAGATATCCCGATGGGTCTTGTAATGATAATCTGTAACAAGAGCCATATCTGGAAGAAGAGAGAGAACAAGCTCTGCATTGATATCTTGTCCACCCACCTTCTGAATTTCAAGTGCTTCCTTTGGATAGTTATCGTAATCGGATCTTCCAATGATTTTATCACCTAAGCCAAGAGCAAATGCTATTTCTGTATTACTAGCCTGAATTGAAACAATGGTTTCAGGTTCTTCATCAATGGTTACCTTTCGATTGGCATCGTCTGTTATTGTGACAGGAAATACCTCTCCATTATTTTGAACCGCCTCTTCCGTCTTATCATTTGAAGCAGTCCCCTCTTTACCCTGCGTATTCGCCTCTTGTGTACCACAACCGATCAACATCATCATGCTTAACAGAAGAATAACACTGAAAAGCCCCCACTTTTTTACAATCTCTTTCATTCCTTTTCTACCCCTTTCTATTTGAACAAAAAAAACGCTTTTCCTGTGGAAAGCGTAAAGTATAAAGGCAGCTATATAATGCAAGTCTTGTAGATAGCATGATAACTTGCAATCCCTATGGTGAATTTTCGCATAATGGATTGCCTGCACTTTAAACTTTCCTTTCCGCGAGGAAGTTTAAAAATATAATAGGCAGGTCTCCTGACTTACGATTCTACGGTTGGTTATCCCTTCCCATGTTAAAAACACAGTGGATATTTACTAACCTTCCTTCTCGCATACAGTGGCGGGACCGTGTTGGATTTGCACCAACTTCCCTCTTAGTCTCAAATGAATCTCACTTAAGAAACCTATTAATCTAGTATTATGATCTTAATCGAATTATAGTAAAGTATTCTTATTTTGTAAATTATTTTTATAAAAGTGACAGGCACAATCCAGAAACCGGGTGTTGTCTGTCACTCCTAATCTCATCCCCAAATTTCTTTGGCTATATTATATCTACAATAAACTTCAATTTTGCCCATTGCTCATCTTCTATCAGCTTATTTCCATGATGAGTAGATGCGAATCTGCATAGCGCGCTTATGCATAGCTGCTCTAATGGTACATATTTTGAAGCTTCTTTAATACGTTCTTTGATTGCTTCCCCATCTTCTAACTCTCCGAATGTTGAAGTAAATACACAGAGTATTACTTGCGAACCACCAGTAGGAATATACTCTAATGGTTTGAAATCTCCTGGGCGTTCAAAAGATTCCATTCTCTTCTGAAGGATATCCTTTATTTCCTGATCTTCTTCATAATCCTCATGCACATTATTCTATATTTATTGCCTCTACAGCAATCCGTTCTAATTTCCTTTTGGATAAACTATAAATAGTAATATTATACCATTATCTATATAGAAGAAATTAGGAAATTCATTATATAATACTTAAACTCGTCTTATAATAAAGGGTAATTGTAAACGATAAACTAGAATTTTAAACATAGTGAGTCTTAAATAATTAAAAAGCCGATTTTCCTTTAAATAAAGGAAAATCGGCTTTTTACCCAGTTCTATTACTCATCTTTTTTATTCCCATTACCCATATCTTCTGCATCTTCTATTGGATCTTCTGGATCTGGATCGTTATCATTTTCATCATCTTTCAACATGTTATCATCTTCATCAACGCCAGGTATATTTTCAGGATCTAGATTATTATTTTGATCATTATTTCCATTGTTATTATTCATATCATCGTTTTCAATTACATTATTGTTATCTTCCGGTGGTGGATCCTGATCATTATTGTTACAACCCGTAATTAACATGGCAGATAAAACTGTACCTACAAGAATAAGAAAACATTTTTTGTTCATGATTGTTCTCCTTTCATGACCTATGTACTAACTTTAGTTATCATTCCCTATAAATTTAAAATTATGATTAATTTTAAATTCCAAGATAGAAATTTGAGTAGTTAAATAAAAAAGCAACAGTTAAAATTGTTTACTCCCTCTAACTTAACAAAAGACTGACTCATTTGTAAGTGAGTTATATAATAATGACTAAGGTTTCTATCTATTCAAAAAAGGAGAAAGTCGTTTCTCGAGTTCAGCCAGCTTTTTTGCATTACGATTATACATATTTTTAGCCTTATCTGATTGTGTTTCTAGAGCGAACAACTCTAAATCAGCTTGACATTTTTTGATCATGGCCATTAATAAAGGTCTAGTTTGAGGGGATGGGACTTTGA
>NZ_VYKL01000011.1 GCF_008710145.1 Niallia endozanthoxylica | reverse complement strand
GGATTGGCTTATGACCTCGAGGGGGTAGGCGCTGGAGCTAGATAAAACTAAAAGCGGAAGTGCCTTGCCAGTCAATGGTTAGGCGTAAATAGCCTTCATGTATAGAAATTTATACTTTCCTTTCAGAAAAGGTAAAGCAGCAGCTATTTATTAAGATTTGAATAGCTGCTGCACTTTCATATAGAGAAAAATCTTTCATTCCCTATTTTTACAAAAATTAATATTGTTAAGTTTCACAAGAAAAGGTAAAATAAAAATTATTTTTGTCTTCAAATATTCAAACTCACGTATAAGACATTCTTCAATAAGTAAGAACCTCAAGCGTTAATAAAAATCTTTCCTTTTACCTTTCATAAAATACTGCCTGAATGTTCTGCTCGTGGAGGGAATGATTGAAAATTCAAAAGAGTGGTGGAATCATGGGATTAAATATATCAAGTTTAGAGAATATGAAGTTAAAAGAGCTGTACGAACTAGCTCGCGAATATAAAGTGTCATATTACAGCAAGCTCACAAAAAAGGAATTAATTTTCGCCATTTTAAAAGCACGTGCTGAACAAGAAGGGTACTTTTTCATGGAAGGTGTCCTAGAAATCATTCAATCAGAGGGGTTCGGATTTTTAAGACCGATTAATTATTCTCCAAGTTCAGAGGATATTTATATTTCCGCCTCACAAATTCGTCGCTTTGATTTAAGAAATGGAGATAAGGTATCGGGTAAAGTCCGTCCGCCAAAAGAAAATGAACGATATTTCGGTTTGCTCCAAGTGGAGGCAGTGAATGGGGATGACCCCGAAACCTCAAAGGAGCGCGTTCATTTTCCGGCCTTAACGCCATTATATCCAAACAGACAAATGAAGCTTGAAACAACACATAAAAATATTTCAACAAGGATTATGGATGTTGTAGCACCCGTTGGTTTTGGTCAGCGTGGCTTGATCGTTGCTCCTCCAAAAGCAGGGAAAACAATGTTAATTAAAGAAATTGCCAACAGTGTGACAACGAACCATCCGGAGGCAGAATTAATCGTGCTTCTGATTGATGAGCGTCCGGAAGAGGTAACAGACATTGAACGTTCTGTTGCCGGTGATGTTGTCAGCTCGACCTTTGACGAAGTACCGGAAAACCATATTAAAGTAGCGGAGCTAGTGTTAGAGCGTGCTATGCGCCTTGTAGAACACAAGCGTGATGTTGTTATTTTAATGGATAGTATCACAAGGTTGGCACGTGCCTACAACCTCGTTATTCCGCCGAGCGGTCGTACACTGTCAGGGGGGATTGACCCTGCAGCGTTCCACCGTCCAAAGCGTTTCTTCGGAGCTGCCCGTAATATTGAAGAAGGCGGAAGCTTAACGATACTGGCAACAGCGCTTGTTGACACAGGTTCCCGAATGGACGATGTAATTTATGAAGAGTTTAAAGGAACCGGTAATATGGAGCTTCATCTTGACCGATCCTTGGCAGAAAGAAGAATCTTCCCGGCCATCGACATTCGTCGCTCCGGTACACGGAAGGAAGAGCTTCTTATTCCAAAAGACCGTCTTGACCTGTTATGGGCTATCCGCAAATCCATGTCAGACGCACCTGACTTTGCCGAGAAATTCCTTCGCAAGCTAAAACAAACGAAATCAAACGAAGATTTCTTTGCTGCCTTGAGTGATGAAATGAAGGCGAAACGTTCGTAAGCATTTTTAATAAATTGTTATGTTTAAGGATAATTTGATTTTTGTGGACTTGTTGATTGAAGTGGAAGGCACACGAAGACTCCTGCGGTCGCCCTAAAGTGCGCGAAGTGCCTGGAACGAAAATCAAAAAACAAGTTAAAAATAGGAATAAAACAGAAGTTGCAATTCAAAATAGACCTTGCTATAATATGAAGAGTGTTTTTCAGTAAAAAATAGCGTACAACTGTATTGCTGTAACATATAACTCTGTTTCGAAAGATTCAGGGCGGAAGGAGCTGAAAAGGAATGAAAGCAGGAATTCATCCTAATTACAAGAAAGCTACAGTGAAATGTGCTTGTGGTAACGAATTCGAAACTGGCTCAGTAAAGGAAACTATCCGCATTGAGACATGTTCAGAATGTCATCCATTCTACACAGGACGTCAAAAATTCGCTGAAGCTGGCGGTCGTGTTGATCGATTCAATAAAAAATACGGTCTTAAGTAAGAAAAACGTAAGGTGCCCGCTTAACGGCGACAAGCATAAGACGAGCCGGCATGAAGGTTGTTCTTTAACCTTCTTGACGGATTGGCTTATGGCCTCGAGCCGTTGGCGCCTGGAGTTAGACGTAATAACGAACGAAAAAAACAGGCAAGTTTCAGTCTTGCCTGTTTTTTGATGTTTAAAGAATCGTCCGTCCCATGCTTTTAATAATTGCTGTAAATAGGGTTTTGACGAAGAATATTGCCTATACTATAATTAGACTGTTATCCATGTAGAGCGACCTGCGTAAGGTGACTGAAGATACATATTATCGGATTCAGCTTCTTACGCTTCATAATACTTATCCGTTTTATTTTAATAAATGAGGTGAATGACCGTGTTTGATCGTCTTCAAGCTGTGGAGGACCGTTACGATAAGCTGAATGAGCTGTTAAGCGACCCTTCAATTGTTAGTGACACAAATAAGCTGCGTGATTATTCAAAAGAGCAGTCTGATATACAAGAAACTGTTATTACTTATCGTGAATATAAAGAAGTGAAAGTGCAATTAGCGGATGCAAAGGAAATGCTCGAGGAAAAGCTGGACCCGGAAATGCGGGAAATGGTAAAAGAAGAGTATTCTGAATTAGAAGACCGCATAGAGGAATTAGAAGCAAGGCTAAAAATTCTCTTAATCCCGAAAGATCCTAATGATGACAAAAACGTTATTATGGAGATTCGCGGTGCTGCCGGCGGTGATGAAGCCGCTCTGTTTGCCGGAGACTTGTACCGTATGTACAGCAAGTTTGCTGAAGCTCAGGGTTGGAAGACAGATGTCATCGAAGCAAGTACAACAGGTGTTGGTGGCTACAAAGAGATTATTTTTATGATTAACGGAAAAGGTGCTTATTCGAAGCTGAAGTTTGAAAATGGCGCACACCGCGTGCAGCGTGTTCCTGAAACAGAATCAGGCGGCCGGATTCATACTTCTACCGCAACGGTTGCCGTTCTTCCTGAAACAGAGGAAGTAGAAGTAGAGATTCATGAGAAGGATATCCGTGTCGACACGTTTGCATCTAGTGGACCAGGCGGACAGAGTGTTAACACGACGATGTCAGCCGTTCGTTTAACCCATCTCCCTACAGGGACGGTTGTTTCCTGTCAGGATGAAAAATCACAGATTAAGAATAAGGAAAAAGCGATGAAGGTTCTTCGTGCCCGTGTGTACGATAAGTTCCAGCGTGAAGCACAGGCAGAATACGACCAGCAGCGTAAATCAGCTGTCGGTACGGGTGACCGTTCCGAGCGTATTCGTACGTATAACTTCCCGCAAAATCGTGTGACAGACCACCGAATTGGTTTAACCATCCAAAAGCTTGATCAAATCCTTCAAGGGAAAGTCGATGACATCATTGATGCTCTTATTTTAGAAGAACAATCAAGCAAGCTGGAAAGTGCAGAGGATTAAGATATGGCGAAAATATACGAAGCTCTTCAATGGGCTTCTTCTTTTTTAAGAGAAAAGGGTCGTGACGAAAATGCCGGTGAATTATTGCTGCGCTTTTTCTTACATATGAATCGTACAACCCTCTTAGCGAACTTGCGAGAGGAGCTGGAGCCTGAGGTGGAAAACCGTTTCCGCGGTGCGGTAGAGCTTCATGGAGAAGGGACGCCTGTTCAGTACATAATCGGTCATGAGGAGTTTTATGGACGCACTTTTCGTGTGAATGAGTGTGTGTTAATCCCGAGGCCTGAGACAGAGGAGCTGGTGCTTGGGGCGCTTGAGCGGACATCCCGGTTGTTCGGTGAAAATCAGTCTGTTGATGTTGTTGATGTAGGAACGGGGAGCGGAGCCATTGCCATCTCGCTTAAGCTTGAGCGGCCGGTGCTTTCGGTAACGGCGAGCGATATTTCTGAGGAGGCTTTGGCCGTGGCACGTGGAAATGCTAGACAGCTTGAAGCGGAGGTTACATTTGTAAAAGGTGATTTGCTGCGGCCGTTTATCGAGACAGGCCGAAAATTTGACGTCGTTATCTCTAATCCGCCGTATATTCCAATTGGGGATAAGGTGGACATGTCCGTAGTCGTCACAGAGCATGAACCACATGGAGCCTTGTTTGCCGGTGAAGATGGGCTGGATTTGTACCGCAGGTTTGCCGAAGAACTGCCGCTTGTATTAAAAGAAAAAGCACTCGTCGGATTTGAGGTAGGAGCTGGGCAGAGCGGTGCCGTCTCTGATCTCCTTCGTACTGCATTCCCTAAGGCTCATATTGAAACTGTCCATGATATTAACGGAAAAGACAGAATGGTATTTATGGAATTGTCATAGGTGTCAGGCATCGCAAAAAGACAAAGTGTCCAAAGTGTCCATTTGCGGTGCCTGCACCATAGAGGGATACTTTATAAATCTATTAAAAAAATTTTTACATATTTGCTAGTTTAAAAATTTGGCATCCTGTCCACAATGGGTTAGTGAAGGGACGGTGCTGCTTTATGAAAAGAAAAAATCTAGCAATCATCTATTTATTTATCCTATCAATTGGTACAATTTTAAGTTTATATATACCTAAAAATGAAGTGACGGCAAATGATGCTTTGGTTATTCCAAATGATGCGATTCGTCTTCGCATCTTGGCTAACAGTGACAGTAGTGAGGATCAGGCTGTTAAAAGAATGATACGGGATGAGGTCAATAAAGAAATTACAAATTGGGTATCCGATTTAACTTCAAAAGAAGAAGCAAGAGAAGTCATCAAATCTGGTATTCCAGAAATCCAGAAGATTGCCGAGCAAGTCATGGAAGAAGAAAATATGAACCAATCGGTGAAGGTTGAGTTCGGTGTAGTGGATTTCCCAACTAAACTTTATGGACAATTTTTATATCCTGCAGGGCAGTATGAAGCTATTCTCATTACTCTTGGTGAAGGCACAGGCGCCAACTGGTGGTGCGTGCTGTTTCCGCCATTATGTTTCCTTGATTTTTCAAACGGTGTAGCGGTAAGTGAAGGGTTTGATGAGGAAGAAGAGCAGGTAGCTGAAAATAAAGACGAAAAGAAGTCTGATAATGAAAAATCCTATGATTCAAAAGAAGATAACGAAAAGTTTGTGGATAAAGAGGAAAATAGTACTTTAGTGTCCACTGAACAAGCTGATAGCCAGGAACAGGCTGTAGCGGCAGAGGTTATCGAAGCATCAGCTGCTTTCAGTGAAGAAGCAGAAAAAGAAGTTAAGAAGACTGTGGATAACGAACCTAATCAAGCAAAATCAGTTGAGAGCAAAGTCATTCAAACGCAATCAGTTGAAAAAGAAGAGCCTGCTGTGGAAACAGAAGATAAGCAAGAAGAGCCTGCTTCAGTAATAGAAGAAGTTGAAACACAAACAGAGAATAACGAACAAGAAGCTCCTATTTACATAGGTGAAGATGAAGAGCCGGTTGAAGTGAAGTTTTTTGTTAAGGAAATTTGGGATAGAATATTTGGTTAAGCAAGGGAAGAAGGTACTCTTCTTTCCTTTTTCATTGGATCTTTCTATCTATGGAGTTACCCCTAGACCATTCTTTGCGTGCTTGTTCACCCATCTGAATTCAAAATAAAGGTACTACTTTCTCTATTTTTTCATATTAATAGTTTAACGAACTGAAACTAGGGGGGAGTTGTATGGGCGCAGTGATTCGTTGTGCACTCAATGATGATGTTGATAACTTAATGACTTTTTTGGAGCGGGCAGGTCTGAGTACGGATGGGGTGGAAGGAACCATTGATTCATTCCTTATCATGGAAGATGAAAAGGGCAATATTCAGGCAACGATTGGAATTGAGCAGTTTGGCAAGGTAGGCTTGCTGCGCTCGTTAGTGATGACGTCGCAAACGATGAAAAATGATGTCTATATATTATTTGAGCAGATTTTCCTCCTTGCATCGGAAAAGGGCATGAAGGATATCTTTATGGCCACTAATAAAATTGGAGCAGTGAAGCTGGTTGAACTTCTTGGTTTTCAACAAATTAAGAAAACGGAACTGCCGCCGGTATTATCTCAAGCTGGTCACGTTCAACACGTTCTCACTGTGGATAACTCCATTTTCCTGAAAATTTCACTCTAAAATCTGTTAATATCCACAAATTTATCCACAAAATGAATGTTTTTATCCACAATTTGTGGATAAGGCTTGAGTTGTTCACTATCTTCTTTTATACTTTCAAAGGAAATTAGCGTAAATTTTAGTGTTTTTGAAGGTGGAAGATGATGAATACAAATTATTGGTCAGTGGATAAATTTGTGGATAAACTGGAAAATTATCCACAAATTCAACAAGCTGCTGATCTTTTATCAAAAAATGAAGTAGTCGCGTTTCCGACTGAAACGGTTTATGGACTGGGTGGAAATGCGAAAGATAATCAGGCGGTCGAAAAGATTTTTGCAGCAAAAGGACGTCCAAGTGACAATCCGTTAATTATTCATATCGCTGGGCAGATACAGCTTACGGACTTTGTGGAGGACATTTCTGCACATGCGCAGCTGCTGATGAGTCGTTTTTGGCCGGGGCCGCTCACGATTATTTTTCCATTAAAAAAGGGGTTTCTTTCCAGTAAGGCAACAGCCGGGCTGGAGACGGTTGCTGTTAGGATGCCGGATCATCCAGTAGCGATGGCGATTTTGAAGGCTTCGGGTCTGCCGATTGCAGCGCCAAGTGCCAATCGGTCTGGCAAGCCAAGCCCAACAACGGCATTGCACGTAAAAGAAGATTTGGACGGCAGGATTGCAGGAATTGTGGATGGCGGTCCGACAGGTGTCGGGGTGGAATCCACAGTCATTGATTGTACGTCGGAAATTCCGGTTATTCTTCGTCCAGGAGGAGTCACGAAAGAGCAGTTGGAAGAGGTGGTCGGTGAAGTCCATGTCGATCCGGCTTTGGCTGATGAAAAGGAAGCGCCGAAATCACCAGGCATGAAATACCGCCACTATGCACCGGATGCCCCGCTTTATCTTATCGATGGAACAAGGGAAGATATTCAAAGGCTGATTAATGAGCAGCACCGGGAGGGCAGGAAAGTAGGCGTTCTTACCACAGCGGAAAATGAGGCATTTTATGATGCAGATTATATCTATGCCTGCGGTGAACGAGATCGTCTTGAAACTGTTGCAAGCTCCATTTATGAAGCCTTACGCAGCTTCAATAAACAGGATGTTGATCTAATTTATAGCGAGATGTTTCCGAATGAAGGTGTGGGAAATGCGATTATGAACCGGCTGTTGAAGGCGGCTGGTCAGCGGGTCATTAAAGGTTAATAAAGCATCTGAAATAGGGCTTGTGAAGGCCTGGTTTCAGATGCTTTTTTGCTTGAAAAAGGACCTTAGCGCGAGGTCCTGTGGTGTTTATAATTCCTGGAGTTCATCGACGGTAACAAACGTATAACCTTTTTCAAGTAAGGTTTGAATCACTCCCTCAATCGTTTCCAGTGCTTGCTCAGCATCCTCGTACATCGGATGCAGCAGGATAATGGAGCCCGGCGTTACATTTTCTTTTACATATTTCACCTTGTCAGAAGCTGCGCTGTAAAAGGTGTCAGGCTCCAAGTTCCAGGTGATGGTTTCCTTGTTCTGCTTTTTCAAGTAATAGGGCAATCCGATAAGTTTTTTTCCGTATGGCGGACGAAAATCAATTTCTCCCTCATATCCAGCTTCAAGAATTAACGTGTCCGTTTTTTCAAGCTCTTTTTGGATAAACGAAGGTGTTTTGAAAACCATACGATGATGGGAATAAGTATGATTGCCAATTTGATGGCCCGCTGCGGCAATTTGTTTTGCTCCTTCAGGGTAGTTCTCAATATCTTGGCCGATTAGAAAAAAAGTAGCCTTCACATTGTATTTGTCTAATAAGGGTAAAATTTGAGTGATGTTCTCAGTCGGTCCGTCGTCGAACGTTAGCGCAACCACCTTTTTATTTGTTTCTACCTGTGCAGTCATCCCGCCGAAGAGCTGAAAGGTTCGCGAGGTCGCTAACGTATAGGTGCCATAAAACAATAAGAGAAAGACTAAAATGCTTAACCCTGTGATAAGTAATTTTTTCTTCATATAGGATACCTAACCTTTTATTATGATGAATACCCACTTAATTATAGCAACAATGAACATCATACTTATAGAGGAATGTTTATGCTGATGAAAAGGTATGTTTTCAACAGGTTTACCCACATATTCAGTTAATGGGCTATGTTATTGCTGAAAAAAGGAACTTTTCAACAGAGTATCCACATATCAAGTTAGTGCTGCATGTCTATTCCTCGAAAAAATGGGGGTTTTCAACAGGGGAATCCACATATTCACTGCGTCTTGCGGTGAAAAATGATTTTTTTGAAAAGAAAAGTCTATTTATTCACTTACTGTCCACATAATCAGTTCAACCAAATCCAATTTTAATATGTATTTTGGGAATAAGTCTGTGGATAAATGATAAAATGCTGGATAAAACCCCAATCAGACAGTCCATCACAGCAGTAAGTTCAAGATTCAATTACAAATCACTCAATAAACACCCGCTTCTAAATCCATTTGGACTTGCATATGTTGAAATAGCACGTCCGAGGGGGAATGGGGATGCCGCCAATTATTGGGGAGTTAATTACAATCATCATTATGGCTTTTGCGCTGGGGATGGATGCTTTTTCGATTAGCTTGGGGATGGGGATGTATAAGCTGCGATTGCGGCAGGTTTTTAAAATTGGAATCACAATTGGAATTTTTCATATTTTTATGCCGTTGTTTGGAATGCTCGCTGGGCGGTTTTTATCGGATCAGTTTGGGGCCGTTGCTGTTTATATTGGCGGAGGGCTGCTGTTAATTTTAGGTGTACAGATGATTTGGTCTAGCTTGGCAAATAATGAGGAGAGTCTGATTACGCCGGTTGGATTCGGCTTAATTTTGTTTGCACTTAGCGTAAGCCTTGACAGCTTTTCAGTAGGACTGACCCTAGGGATATACGGAGCACAAACCGTAATTGTTCTCGCCTGTTTTGGTGCAGGTGCCACGCTTCTATCGTGGCTCGGACTAATGATAGGCCGTCGCGTTCAGGATTGGCTCGGAAAATATAGTGAAGTATTGGGAGGAGCGATTCTTCTATTCTTCGGAATTAAGCTGCTATTTCCAATGTAAGTCCGCGCACCCTTTATTGGGTGTTTTTGCCATTCTGTTATATAATTGAAAAGGAAAATATAAGCTTTATTTATACGTTAATAAAGAGAAAAATTCATTATATATCTATGGAATGAGACTGAATTATTTTATAATCTATAGGTAAAGGAGATGGTGACATGACTTGTGTGTTATTTGTTTGTACAGGAAATACGTGTAGAAGTCCGATGGCAGAATCGATTCTAAGGAACATGGCTATTCCGGGGCTGGAAGTGAAGTCGGCTGGAATTTATGCACAAACGGGGAGTGTTGCTTCTGCGAACGCGAAAAAGGTTCTAGATGAGCAGGAGATTCCTCATAATCATCAGTCATCATTGCTCGATGAAACACTTGTGGAATGGTCAGATTATATTTTAACGATGACTGCTGGACACAAGGACACGATTTTGAACAGATATCCAGAGGCACATTCAAAAACATTTACCTTGAAGGAATTTGCCCAAATAGGTGGATATCCTGATATCGCCGATCCATTCGGCGGACCTGTTGAAATATATAGGGAAGCTTTTCATGAAATCAAGGAAGCTATTGAAAAGGCAACAATTATTTTACAGCAAAAAGAAGGATAAAAAAAGCATTAGAATTTTACAGTAGACAGAAAAATGACCGAAAGAAAGGCGGCAATACTTTGTAATGAACCAATTCGGTACAGGGAGGCAGCATGAAGTGCAGGAGAAACGGCAGTATAAATGGGGGCTAAGAAAGCAGCTTGTTGTTTTTGTCATAACACTGGCGTTGATTACCTATACGACCAGTGCATTTTTTATTTATTTTGTATACCCGTTTGTCAAAGATATAATCGGTTTTGGAGAAGTCGCGTTTACAATTGTCACGTTGTTGTTTGGGGTAATCTGGTCAGGGATTCTGGCCTTTTTTGCTGCTGGCTTTATAATTAATCCGTTGAAGCAGCTGGAAAAAGGTGCATTAAAAGCAGCTGCCGGGGAAATAAGCGAGGATATTGAGGTGTCTAAATCAGACAATGAAATTCGCTCGCTTGGCATGGCCTTTAATAAAATGCTAGCAAACCTTCGCGAAATGGTTCAGCGTATTGAGGAAAATTTTAACGAAACAAATCAAAAAGTATTGGAGATTTCTTCTGAGTCAGAAGCAGCGTCCGAGCAGATCCATTCGATTGCATCCACGATTACCGAAATTGCAGCCGGAGCTGATAATTCAGCTATATCGATTCAAGAGACAGCCGAATCGGTAGAGGAACTGATCCGCATAGCCCAGCAGGTGGAAGATAAAACGGTTATCTCTGAGACTCTGTCAGTTGAGATGGTAGAGGATCTGTACCATGCGAAGCAGGTCATTCAATCGTTGATTTCAGGGATTGAAACTCTTTCGAATGATAACCAACGTTCGCTGCAAACCGTCAAGAGGCTGGAGGAAAATGCTTCTCAGGTGGAGCGGGTGATTGGTCTTGTTGGAGACATTGCCTCGCAAACCAACTTGCTGGCATTAAATGCATCTATTGAAGCAGCGCGGGCAGGTGAGCATGGAAGAGGCTTTGCGGTTGTTGCCGATGAGGTTCGCGGATTGGCGGATGAAAGTGCAAAGGCTGTTCAGGAAATTACTAGTCAAGTGAAATCCATTCAACAAGGTGTACAAAATGTTGTTCATCAAATCACAAAACAAGTGGAAAGTGCCAGCTTAGAGGTGAAGAAAGGAACGGAAACAAATGTTGCGTTGGAGGACATGGCAAACAGCGTGATGAAGATGGTTGCTTCAACATCAGAAATAAAACAGCTTTTGAATCATCAGATGGCCGGAATTCAGGCATTATCGAATCAGTCTGAAGCTGTCTCAGGTATCGCGGAGGAAACGTCCGCTAGTACGCAGGAGATTACAGCATTGATTCACCAGCAGAGCGCTGTGATGAAGAGCGTAGAGGATCTGACCGTTGAGTTAAAAGAACAGGCCGGAAAATTGAAAAGTACGATTGTCAGGTTTAAAGTATAGGGGGGAAAATACTGGGATAGGTGATAGATAGTTGGGTGAATGACAAGTACTATTTATTTTTCAGTGAATATGACAAACTAAGCAGAGAAAAAAAAGCTTTAGGAAAAACAAGGAGGAGAACAGAAATGAAGGTAGCAATTGCATCCGATCATGGTGGAGTAAATATTCGTGAGGAAATCAAAAATTTAATGGACGAGCTTGGAATTGAATATCAGGATTTTGGCTGTGAGTGCGGTACGTCAGTTGATTACCCTGACTATGCTTTGCCGGTTGCAGAAAAGGTAGCAAGCGGTGAGTTTGATAGAGGAATTCTTATTTGCGGGACAGGTATCGGCATGAGTATCGCGGCCAACAAGGTGAAAGGAATCCGATGTGCTCTTGTGCATGATGTATTTACAGCAAAGGTCACACGTGAGCATAATGACAGTAATATGCTTGCCATGGGTGAACGCGTAATTGGGCCGGGGCTGGCGCGTGAAATTGCAAAAACATGGTTAGCTGGTGAGTTTGAAGGCGGCCGCCATGCGAACCGAGTTGGAAAAATAACAGAGTATGAGAATAAGCAGTAATGGGTGATGCGAATCGGAAGGGATGATTCGCAATTGATCAATTGAATGAATAGCAGTAGCACAGGAATCAAAAGAAAGGGGGATTTCGAGAGCATGAACATACAAGAGCAAACACAAATCATACTTTCTGATTTCCGAAATATGGTCGAGTTGCGAAAAGGACAGGTTTTTGTCATTGGCTGCAGTACAAGTGAAGTGAACGGGTCGAGAATTGGAACCTCAGGTACAATTGAAACGGCGGAAATCCTTTTTACTGAATTTAAAAAGTTTCAGGAAAGTACTGGAGTTGAGCTTGCTTTTCAGTGTTGCGAGCACTTAAACAGGGCACTTGTTGTGGAACGGGCAACGGCTGAAAAGCATGGGTTTGAAATCGTATCGGTTGTACCTGTACGAAAAGCTGGCGGGTCCATGGCAACCTATGCTTATGAACATATGGCAGATCCTGTTGTTGTTGAGTTTATCCGGGCTGATGCGGGCATTGATATCGGAGACACCTTCATCGGCATGCATTTAAAGCATGTAGCGGTTCCTATCCGTGCATCCATCCATACAATCGGCAGCGCACACGTCACATTGGCCAAAATAAGACCAAAGCTTATTGGCGGCGAACGGGCTGTCTATGAGCAAACAAAGTCTAATAAGTCTTGCAGCTGATGCTATTATTAAGAGTACAGTAAAACTGGAATGTTCGGTTTTAGAACATATTGTCCATACCTGTATTTTGACCATTGGGGCTGTTTTCCTGATAAAAAGTCCTTACAAAGTCCTTGTTTTTCAAGCAGGGACTTACAAGTAAGAGGAAAAGTCGAAAAATGTGGAAAATCCTTATATTTTGCAAAAATCATATTCAATTATTCGGAAAAACGTGTTAAGATATAAAAAGTTAAATTTTCAAACTAAGTTGAATTAAGGCAGGATTTAGACAAGGAGGATATATAAATGAAACACGTAGCACAGCAGGATGAAAAAGTTTTTAAAGCAATACAACTGGAGCTTGGCCGTCAACGTTCAAAAATTGAATTAATTGCATCGGAAAACTTTGTAAGTGAAGCGGTAATGGAAGCACAAGGTTCTGTTTTAACAAATAAATATGCAGAAGGATATCCAGCAAAACGCTATTATGGCGGTTGTGAATATGTTGATATCGTAGAAGATATTGCTCGTGACCGTGCAAAGGAAATCTTCGGTGCCGAGCACGTGAACGTTCAGCCGCACTCTGGTGCACAAGCAAACATGGCTGTTTATTTTACAATCCTTGAGCCAGGCGATACAGTTCTTGGAATGAACCTTGCTCACGGCGGCCACTTAACACATGGAAGTCCGGTTAACTTCAGCGGTGTTCAGTATAACTTTGTTGAGTACGGAGTGGACAAAGAAACTCAATATATCGATTACAATGATGTAGCAGAAAAAGCACGCCAACATAAGCCAAAGTTGATTGTTGCTGGTGCAAGTGCGTATCCAAGAGAAATCGACTTTAAAAAGTTCCGTGAAATTGCTGACGAAGTAGGCGCTTTATTAATGGTTGATATGGCTCATATCGCAGGTCTTGTTGCGGCTGGCAAGCATCAAAACCCAGTGCCGTATGCACACTTTGTGACAACAACAACTCATAAAACACTTCGCGGACCACGCGGCGGTATGATTCTATGTAAAGAAGAATTTGCGAAAGCAATTGATAAATCAATCTTCCCTGGAATCCAAGGCGGTCCATTAATGCATGTAATCGCAGCAAAAGCAGTTGCGCTTGGCGAAGTACTTCAAGATAGCTTCAAGGACTATGCGCAAAACGTTATTAACAATGCACAGCGCTTAGCTGAAGGATTAAAAAAGGAAGGCTTAGGCCTTGTTTCTGGTGGAACTGATAATCACTTATTACTTGTTGATTTACGTTCACTTGGCCTTACTGGTAAAGTAGCTGAGCACGTACTTGATGAAGTCGGCATTACCGTTAATAAAAATGCGATTCCATTTGATCCAGAAAAACCATTTGTAACTAGCGGTGTACGTATTGGTACAGCGGCTGTTACTTCACGCGGCTTCGGTCTTGAGGATATGGATGAAATTGCATCAATCATCGGTTTAGTATTGAAAAACCATGAAGATGAAGCGAAACTTCAAGAAGCAAAACAACGCGTAGAATCATTAACAAGCAAGTTTGTATTGTATCCTGAATATTAATAACTTAAGCCGGCTTCTCTGAGGAGCCGGTTTTTGTGTATAAGCTTCTGCTTGAAAGGATTTCACGGTCGACTTCAGCATGCACAATGGATAAATAGCTAGTATCGGAACTTGCCATAAGTTGTCTGTTTTTTTACACTTTTTGATTCGTGTTGCTCTCGGGGTCTTTTTTCTGTACAATAATACGAAGTGAAAACAGACTAAAGTTTACAAAATTAGACAGTTACTAAAGGAGCGATTCTAGTGGCAAAAGTATATGTTTTTGACCATCCACTTATCCAACATAAACTTACATATATTCGACAAAAAGATACGGGAACAAAGGAGTTCAGAGAGCTCGTTGACGAAGTGGCAACATTAATGGCCTTTGAAATTACGCGCGACATGCCTTTAGAAGAAATTGAAATTGAAACACCAGTTCAAAAGACAAAATCAAGGGTGTTAACAGGTAAAAAGATTGGTCTTGTTCCAATTCTACGTGCAGGTATTGGAATGGTGGACGGCGTTCTTAAACTAATCCCCGCGGCAAAGGTTGGACACGTAGGTCTATACCGTGATCCGGAAACGTTAAAACCGGTTGAATACTACGTGAAACTTCCTAGTGATGTGGAGGAAAGAGATTTTATCGTTGTGGACCCAATGCTAGCAACAGGCGGATCTGCGATTGAAGCTATCCATTCATTGAAGAAGCGCGGCGGCAAGCATATCAAATTCATGTGCTTGATTGCGGCACCAGAGGGCTTAGAGGCGTTAAAAGAAGCGCATCCAGATGTGGATATCTATATTGCTGCATTAGATGAAAAATTAAATGACCACGGCTATATTGTTCCTGGATTAGGAGATGCTGGGGACAGATTGTTCGGTACGAAGTAAAATGAAATGCGGAGGCGCCTTGCCCAGACGCGACAAGCATAAGACGAGGCGGGGGTGAGGTTCGCTTTTTAACCTCATCACCGGCTTGGCTTATGACCTCGAGCGGCTAGGCGCCGGAGCTGGACAGTGAAATGTGGAAGCGCCTTGTCCATAAGAGGAACGCAGACTAAAACCGCCGCGTCCTGTGGCAACGTCTGCATGACCCGCATCCTGCGGGCCTCAGGCTTAAGATGGTTCGGGGAGAAGGTTGTTCTTTAACCTTCTCATCGAAACAGCTTAAGACCCCGAGTCCCTAGGCGCTGGAACTAGACAGAGAAGAACCCAATAAACTTTGGAGACTTGAATAGAGACAAATGGAAGAGAAGGTTGAAGCTGACCTTCTCTTTTATATAAGCTGACATTTTATAATTAGAGAAAGGGTGATAGGCATGGATCGCCCCATTAAAGTGATGACGATTTTTGGGACAAGACCGGAGGCAATCAAAATGGCTCCGCTCGTGCTGGAGCTGAAAAAGCAGCCTGAGCATTTTGAATCGATTGTAACGGTGACGGCTCAGCATCGGCAAATGCTTGATCAAGTACTGGATATTTTTAGGATTGTTCCTCATTATGATTTGAACATGATGAAGGAACGGCAGACGTTAGTGGATGTGACAACACGGGGTCTTGAAGGATTGGACGCCATTATGAAAGAGGTTCAGCCTGATATTGTGTTAGTGCATGGAGATACCACAACAACTTTTGTGGCAAGTTTGGCGGCTTATTATAATAGAATGACAATCGGCCATGTGGAAGCAGGCTTAAGGACGTGGAACAAATACTCGCCGTTCCCTGAAGAGATGAACCGGCAGCTGACAGGTGTAATGGCTGACCTGCATTTTGCGCCAACTTCAAAAGCAGCACGGAATTTGCTGCAGGAAAACAAGCGGGAGGACTGTATTTTTGTAACAGGAAATACAGCCATCGATGCGTTAAAAACAACGGTTAAAGAGGATTATACGCATGAGATTCTTCAAGGTATTGGGGACGATCGATTAATTTTAGTGACCGCCCACCGCCGTGAAAATCTTGGGCAGCCCATGCGAAATATGTTCAGTGCCATCAAACGGCTCGTCGAGGAACATGAGGATGTAAAGGTGGTCTATCCGGTCCATATGAATCCGGCCGTCCGCGAAGTGGCAGATGAGGTTCTAGGGAATGATCCCCGAATTCAATTAATCGAACCACTTGATGTGATTGACTTTCATAACTTTGCCGCTCGTGCTCATTTGATTTTAACGGATTCAGGCGGTGTTCAGGAGGAAGCGCCATCTCTTGGCGTGCCTGTATTGGTGCTTCGCGATACGACTGAGCGTCCGGAAGGAATCGAAGCAGGCACGTTGAAGTTGGCAGGGACAGAGGAAGAGACCATTTATCAAATGGCAAAGGAGCTCCTGGGCAATCCTAGTGAGTATGAAAAAATGGCCAAAGCAGCCAATCCATACGGTGATGGCCAAGCCGCCCGCCGCATTTGTGAGGCCATCCGGTTTTATTTTAATAGAATAGATACTAGACCTGAAGAATATAAATAATGATTAGAAACTGACTCTCTGCTGGGAGTCAGTTTTTTGTATTGGTCTATACATGAAAACCTCAGCAAAACTGCTCCTTTGCATATAAATTCCCTGCATAGAAAATCCTAAGGGAAAAGGAGGGGGCAATATTGAGACAGGTGAGTATGCTTTTGGTCTTATTTATTATTTTTTCTATTATTCCCACACAACAGGGGCTGGCTGCTCAAGAAAGGCTGCTGAAGCTGCCGCCGCTTCCAGCTCAAGATGAGAAAACGGAGCAAATTGCGATTTTTTTAACAAAAAGCGATTTAAAACCAGGTGAACTTAATAGGCTAATGAGAAAATACCCAGCCATTACTCTAAGGAATACCTTTAAATTCGCTTTAAAGGGCTTTTCAGCAAAAGGACCAAAAAGTCAGCTTGACAAGCTTGCGCAGGAACCGGCTATTGCCCAGCAATCCTTTGTTAATCATTATCATACATCCGATATCAAGGCGTTGCCTAACCAGGGCGACAATCTCCAAATGATTGGGGCAGATCAGGTCAGAGGTATGTTTGATAAGAATAACGGCCGGCTGACAGGTAAAGGAATCAAGGTTGGTGTGATTGATACCGGTATCGATTACCTTCATGAGGATTTGAGACAGAATTATGGCGGCGGGCAGGATGTTGTAGACGGTGACGGAGATCCGATGGAGACAACGGGTATCGGCGGCGCTTCAACGCTTCATGGAACACATGTGGCCGGAATTATTGCGGCAAATGGGCGCATCAAAGGGGTTGCACCGGAAGCGACGATTTATGCCTACCGTGCTCTTGGACCAGGCGGTATGGGGACGACGGAACAGGTGATTGCTGCCATTGAACAGGCAATTGAGGATAAAGTGGATGTTTTGAATTTATCACTTGGGAATAATGTGAATGGCCCTGACCTGCCGTTAAGTACAGCCCTGAACAATGCGGTAGATCACGGTATCGTTGCCGTGACGTCTTCAGGAAATTCTGGACCAAACGTATGGACAGTCGGCTCACCAGGTACAGCGGCAAAAGCCATTTCAGTTGGGGCTTCAACTCCGACAATGAAAATTCCTTATCTTGAGATTGAAGGCGAGCAGATGAGGTTGGAACCGCTGCTTGGATCAGTTGCGTGGGAGTTAGACCGCACGTATGAACTTGCAGACGGCGGGATGGGGAAACCAAAACAGTTAAAGGGGGTAAAGGGAAAAATTGCTCTAATTAAGCGGGGAGAGATTACTTTTTCTGAAAAAGTAATAAATGCGGAAAAAGCAGGTGCAGAAGCGGTTATTATTTATAATAATACGAAGGGGCCTTTTATAGGCAATCTTGACCGAACCAGCCTAATCCCGGTTATGAGTCTTTCAAAAGACGATGGAATAGAGTTGACACAAAAAATCAAAAAAGGAAACGCTTACGTAACGACTAATATAATAGAAGAAAAAGATATTATTGCAGACTTCAGTTCGAGAGGTCCAGTCACCTCTTCTTGGGAAATAAAGCCAGACTTACTTGCCCCAGGGGTTTCTATTCTTAGTACCATTCCGGGCGGCTACCTCAGCCTGCAGGGAACTAGTATGGCTGCTCCGCATGTAGCCGGGGCAAGCGCCTTGTTAAAACAAGCCCACCCAGAATGGAATCCGGAGCAAATAAAAGCCGCGCTTATGAACTATGCGAAGCCGCTTCAAAAGCGCAACGGAGAATTTTATAAATCATATGAGCAGGGAGCGGGTCGAATTCAATTGAAGGAGGCGATTGAGGCGGAGGTGTTAATTTATCCGGCCTCACTGCAGTTCGGTAAATTTCAGTTGTCTGACAGGCCGCATGAACATCAGGCGGTTGTGACGATTGAAAATACATCGCAAAAGCAGCAAAAGATAACCTTTGAGGTGCCGAACAAGGAACCCGGACTAACCTGGCATATGCCAATGTCTGTTTATCTTAAGGGAGGTGAGAAGAAAGAGGTAACGATTGAAATGCAGGCAGATCCGCAAATTTTTAAGAAAAAAATTCAGGATGGCCAGTTGACAATCCATACAGATGGGAAGAATATAACTATCCCGTATTTATTTGTCCTTGAAGAACCGAATTACCCGCGCGTAATGGGATTTGATTTTGGAGCAGGAGACCGCGAAGGGACTTTTCGTTATGAAGTATATTTGCCAGGTGGGGCAGAGGAGTTCGGAATTGCCTTATTTGATCCGGATACCTATCAATTTGTGCAATATCTGGACTGGAAACGAAATGCGGGCAAAGGGTTAATTCAGGAGGAAGTTCCTGTCGAAAAACTTCCGCCCGATGGAATCTATGTGTCGAAAATCTTTGCCAGGAAATCAGGTCAGGAGGACTGGATAGAGACTTATATTCAAATATCAAAATCTATAGATATAGAATAATTTTTTACATTCCCATAGTGGTAATGTTGCAATTGTGAATAAACTGTGAACATAAAGCGAGTTGTTCTGACATTATCAGACTTTTCGCTATAAACCAATTGACAAGGGAAATAAGGCTATTGTATGCTTACAAAGGATATAATGAGAGGGTTTTCAAGTAAAATTTGTGTCTAAATTTCGACAATACTAGAGATATTCACATAAAGTTCACAAAATATTACCTTTTATTATTTTAAAATCTTTATTGGTTTTTTCAGCAGTACAGATTATAATGAAAAGGATGATTTTGTGAATCTTTTTCAAACTAACATTTGTCGAAATTTCGGAAGGTTTGAAGGAGCTTGGATGTATGAGTCAAAATCGTCGCCCTTTCAAAGCCATTGCTTTAATGTCAGCCATTTTGTCACAGTTGGTCGGCACCATTTTAGTTGGCATTTTTCTGGGGAGATGGTTGGATGGTCTAATCGGCACGGAGCCGCTGTTTTTGATACTTGGCTTGCTTGCAGGATTGGCTGCCGGAATCATTGCAATTTTCCGCACCATACAACTTTTTTACCGGGAGAACGATGAATGATGCTGCAGTTTAAAACGATGTTCACGAGAGAGCGCAAATACATAGTTTATTTGTTAGCCATTTACGTGCTGGGATGGGGCTTTACATCCTATCAGCCAATATTTTTAGGTCTCATACTTGGTACAACCTTGAGCCTTTTTAATTTATGGCTGTTGGTTAGAAAAATCGATCAATTTGGTGAAGTGATGGAAAAGGGAGGCAAAATGCGCTCACTTGGATTAATGTCACGAATGGCGGCAGCAATTTTTGCTGTACTGCTGGCAGTGGAATATCCTGAGTATATCCATCTTATTTCTGTGGTCATTGGATTAATGACATCTTATCTTGTCATTATGATAGATAGTTTTATACAGCTTTTTCAATCGCAAAAAAAGTAGGGGAAGAGAGGTGAATAACAGATGAATCATGCTGCACCTATGAAAGAGTTTCTAGGTTTAAACTTCAATTTATCCAACGTACTGATGATTACAATCGCAAGCTTGATTGTATTTATCATTGCCGTTCTTTCTACCAGAAGACTTGCCATGAAGCCAACTGGCATGCAAAACTTCATGGAGTGGGTACTGGATTTTGTAAGAGGTATTATTAATAGTAATATGGATTGGAAAACAGGCGGAAGATTTCATGTATTAGGGCTAACCATTATCATGTATATCTTTGTCTCCAACATGCTTGGGCTGCCTTTTGCAATCACATATGACGGCGTACTGTGGTGGAAATCACCAACAGCTGATCCTACTATAACACTGACTTTAGCTGCCATGATTATTGGTTTATCACATTATTATGGTGTTAAATTAAAGGGAGTTGGAACATACGGAAAAGAGTTCTTCAAGCCGTTTTGGTTCATGTTCCCAATTAAATTAATTGAAGAGTTTGCTAACACATTAACGTTAGGTCTTCGTCTTTACGGTAATATTTACGCAGGGGAAATCCTGCTAGGACTTCTAGCTGGCGGTCTGGCAACAGGGTTCTGGGGCACTATCGCAGCTATAATTCCAACACTTGCATGGCAAGGGTTCTCCGTCTTTATCGGCGCAATCCAAGCATTTATCTTCACTATGTTAACAATGGTTTATCTATCACATAAAGTGAGCTCAGACCATTAAACATATATAACCTGTTCATATTATGGACAAAAAAAATACAATTTTCATAATCTTAAGGAGGAAATTTATAATGGGTCTTATAGCAGCAGCAATAGCAATTGGTTTAGCAGCACTTGGTGCCGGTATCGGTAACGGTCTTATCGTATCTCGTACAGTTGAAGGTATGGCACGTCAGCCAGAAGCAAAAGGTATGTTACAAACTACAATGTTCATCGGGGTTGCGTTAGTTGAGGCGATTCCTATCATCGCGGTTGTTATTGCGTTCATGGTTATCGGTGGCTAATACAGTCATATCGATGGTTGAAATGGCGAAGATATCTTACAGAACCTTCGCCTTTCCTTTATCATCTTTTTTTTGCAATAATGTGAGTAAAATGTAAAAATGTGTCATTTTATTTTGGGGATTATTCGAATTTCTAATAGATGAAAGTAATGAAGTGCTAAACTCTTGAAGGGAGTGAATCGAGGGTGTTAACAAACGGTCTAGTATTAGGGGCATCTGCACACGCAGGCTTTAACAGCGGGGATGTTATATTCCAGCTTGTGATGTTTATCATATTAATGGCTTTATTGAAGAAATTTGCTTGGGGTCCGTTAATGGGTATCATGAAACAACGTGAAGACCATATTGCGGGTGAAATCAGTGCGGCTGAACAAAGTCGTGTTGAATCCAAGAAACTTTTAGAAGAGCAGCGTGAACTATTAAAGCAAGCACGTTCTGAAGCTCAAGAATTAGTGGAAAGTGCGAAAAAGCAAGGCGATGTTCAGCGTGAAGAAATTATCACAGCTGCACGTGCTGAAGCAAACCGCTTAAAAGAAAGTGCAAAACTTGAGATTAACCAGCAGAAGGAGCAGGCAGTTGCGGCAATCCGCGAACAAGTGGCTTCTTTATCCGTATTAATTGCTTCTAAAGTAATTGAAAAGCAATTAAATGAGAAAGATCAAGAGAAATTGATTAACGAATACATTCAACAGATAGGAGAAGAGCGATGAGTAATTCAGCAGTAGCAAACCGCTATGCGTATGCTCTTTTCCAACTTGCAAAAGAAAAAAAGCTTCTTGAACCAATGGAAGAAGAACTTCGTGTAGTGAGAGAAGTAGTAAGTGGAAATACGGGATTAAATACTGTTTTGAAATCTCCTAAGGTTTCAAAACAAGATAAAGAACAGCTGATTAAGAAGGCCTTTTCAGCTGTGAATCCGTATGTGCTAAATACTCTATTAATTCTCATTGACCGCCATCGTGAAGATGAAATTGCACAAGTGGCAGATCAATTTATTACATTAGCAAATGAAGAAAAAGGAATTGCGGAAGCAACTGTTGTTTCTACTCGTCTCTTAACAGAAGAGGAAAGCAAAGCTCTTTCTTCGACATTTGCAGCAAAAGTAGGTAAGAAATCTCTTCGTATTGAAAATAAAGTCGATTCCAATTTGCTCGGCGGCGTAAAAGTCCGCATCGGAAACCGTATTTTTGATGGCAGCCTTAAAGGCAAGCTTGAGCGTTTGGAACGTCAATTGTTACGCTAAGTTCGTAGATAGGGGTGAAACTCATGAGCATCAAAGCTGAAGAAATAAGCGCGCTGATAAAAAAGCAGATTGAAAATTATCAGTCAGAAATTCAAGTGAGTGATGTAGGTACGGTTATCCAAGTCGGTGACGGTATCGCCCGTGCTCATGGCCTCGACAATGTCATGGCTGGAGAGCTGCTTGAATTTTCAAACGGCGTTATGGGTTTGGCGCAAAACCTTGAGGAAAATAACGTCGGTATCGTTATCTTAGGACCATACCAGGATATCCGTGAAGGCGATGAAGTTCGCCGTACAGGACGTATCATGGAGGTTCCGGTTGGTGAAGAATTAATTGGACGTGTTGTAAACCCAATCGGACAACCAGTAGATGGATTAGGTCCTATCAATACAACAAAAACTCGTCCGATCGAATATTTAGCACCAGGCGTAATGGATCGTAAGTCCGTTCATGAGCCATTACAAACAGGTATTAAAGCGATTGACGCTCTTGTACCAATTGGACGTGGACAGCGTGAGTTAATCATCGGTGACCGTCAAACAGGTAAAACATCTGTTGCAATTGATACAATCTTAAATCAAGCTGACCAAAACATGATTTGTATCTATGTTGCAATTGGTCAAAAAGAATCAACAGTCCGTGGGGTTGTTGAAACATTACGTAAAAACGGAGCATTAGATTATACAATCGTTGTTACCGCATCTGCGTCACAACCAGCTCCATTACTATATCTTGCACCATACGCAGGCGTTGCGATGGGTGAAGAATTCATGTTAAATGGTAAGCACGTTCTTATCGTATATGATGACTTAACAAAGCAAGCATCTGCATACCGTGAATTATCATTATTACTTCGTCGTCCTCCAGGTCGTGAAGCATATCCAGGGGATGTATTCTACTTGCACTCACGTTTACTAGAGCGTGCGGCTAAATTAAGTGATGCAAAAGGCGCTGGTTCAATTACAGCACTTCCATTCATTGAAACACAAGCAGGGGACGTTTCTGCTTATATTCCAACAAACGTTATCTCAATCACAGACGGACAAATCTTCTTGCAGTCTGACTTATTTTTCTCTGGTGTACGTCCTGCGATTAACGCTGGTCTATCCGTATCCCGTGTAGGAGGATCTGCACAGATTAAAGCGATGAAGAAGGTTGCTGGTACACTACGTCTTGACCTTGCTTCATACCGTGAGCTTGAAGCGTTCGCACAATTCGGTTCAGACCTTGATGCTGCAACGAAAGCAAAGCTAGAGCGTGGTGCACGTACGGTTGAAGTACTTAAGCAAGACTTAAACAAGCCGTTGAAAGTTGAAAAGCAAGTTGCGATTCTTTACGCATTAACACGTGGACACCTTGATGATATCCCAGTTGGCGATATCCGTCGCTTTGAAGCTGAGTTCTTATCTTGGTTAGACCAAAACCGTAAAGAAGTAATCTTAGATCATATTGCAACAACAAAAGAACTGCCTTCTGACGATGATATGAAATCTGCGATCAATGATTTCAAAAAGACATTCGCAGTTTCTGAATAATAGACGTTCGTTATGAATAGAAATGCCAACCGAATTGGTTGTATCAAGGGTGGTGAGAACCTATGGCATCTTTACGCGACATAAAGTCAAGAATTACATCTACTAAAAAGATGAGTCAAATTACAAAAGCGATGCAGATGGTATCTGCTGCGAAAATGAACCGTGCAGAACTAAATGCCAGGTCCTTTGTTCCTTATATGGAAAAGATTCAGGAGGTTACAACCTCTGTTGCAGCTGGAGCAAAAGACTCTAATCATCCAATGCTGAAATCACGTCCGGTGAAAAAGACTGGTTATATTGTCATCACAGCAGATCGTGGTTTAGCCGGATCGTATAACAGTAATATTTTGCGCCAGCTCCATCAAACGATTAAAAGCCGTCACAAGTCAAATGATGAATTTGCAATCATTGCACTTGGCCGTGTAGGACGAGACTTTTTCAAAAAAAGAGGCATGAATGTTATCTTAGATATTATTGGCCTTCATGACCAGCCTGCTTTTGCAGATATAAAGGACTTTACGAATAAAGCAGTTAACATGTTTGCTGATGGTACATTTGATGAGTTGTATCTGTACTACAGTCACTACGTCAATGCCATCAAGTATGATGTAACTGAGAAAAAATTACTTCCATTTGGAGACTTGGCTTCTAACTCTGGAAAGTTAACATCCTATGAGTTTGAACCATCTGCAGAAGAAATTCTGGAAGTATTGCTGCCACAATACGCGGAAAGCTTGATTTACGGTGCAGTTCTAGACAGTAAAGCAAGTGAGCACGCTGCTCGTATGACAGCAATGAAGAGTGCTACGGATAACGCAAATGATATTATTCATAATTTGAGTTTGAGTTACAACCGTGCACGTCAGGCTGCCATTACACAAGAAATTACAGAAATCGTAGGCGGAGCCGCCGCCCTCGAATAAAGAAAATAAAATGGGGTTGTAGAGACTTATCTGTACTCTACCCCCTAAAGTTTGTTTTAGAGACTGGTAGGAGGGAAAATGATGAACAAAGGACGCGTTGTTCAAGTTATGGGTCCGGTTGTTGACGTGAAGTTCGAAAGCGGTCAGCTTCCAGAGCTCAATAACGCATTGAAAATTGCAACTCGTAATGAAGATGTTGAAATCAGCCTAACGCTTGAAGTTGCCCTTCACTTAGGTGATGATACCGTTCGTACGATTGCAATGTCTTCAACAGATGGACTAACTCGCGGCGTTGAAGCTGTTGATACAGGTGCACCGATTTCTGTTCCTGTTGGTGAAGTGACACTTGGCCGTGTATTTAACGTATTAGGAGATGCGATTGATTTAGGAGAAGCGATTCCTGCGAGTGTACGCCGCGACTCTATTCATAGAGAAGCCCCTAAATTCGAAGAGTTATCAACTGAAGTAGAAATCCTTGAAACAGGTATTAAAGTAGTAGACCTTCTTGCTCCATATATTAAAGGAGGAAAAATTGGTCTATTCGGCGGTGCGGGTGTAGGTAAAACCGTACTTATCCAAGAATTAATCAATAACATCGCGCAAGAGCACAGCGGTATTTCTGTATTCGCTGGCGTTGGTGAGCGTACTCGTGAAGGAAATGACCTTTTCTGGGAAATGACTGACTCAGGCGTTATCAAGCAAACGGCGATGGTATTCGGACAAATGAACGAGCCTCCTGGTGCACGTATGCGTGTTGCCTTGACTGGTTTGACAATGGCTGAATATTTCCGTGATGAACAAGGACAAGACGTGTTATTGTTCATTGATAACATTTTCCGTTTCACACAAGCAGGTTCTGAGGTTTCAGCGTTACTTGGCCGTATGCCATCTGCCGTTGGTTACCAGCCGACACTTGCTACTGAAATGGGACGTCTGCAAGAACGTATCACTTCAACTAACAAAGGTTCTGTTACATCTATTCAAGCAATCTATGTACCAGCCGATGACTATACTGACCCGGCTCCAGCTACAACGTTCGCTCACTTAGATGCAACAACAAACCTTGAGCGTAAGCTTTCTGAAATGGGTATCTACCCTGCGGTGGATCCTCTTGCTTCAACATCTCGTGCATTATCACCTGAAATTGTTGGTGAAGAACACTATGATGTGGCTCGTAGAGTACAATCTACGCTTCAGAAATATAGAGAATTACAAGATATCATCGCGATGTTAGGTATGGATGAGCTTTCTGACGAAGATAAGCTTGTTGTATCACGTGCGCGTCGTATCCAAAACTTCTTATCTCAAAACTTCCACGTTGCTGAACAATTTACAGGTCAGCCAGGTTCATATGTTCCTGTAAAAGAAACAGTAAGTGGCTTCAAGGAAATTCTTGAGGGTAAATACGATCACCTTCCAGAGGATGCATTCCGTCTAGTAGGCCGTATTGAAGAAGTGATTGAAAAAGCAAAACAAATGGGTGTAGAGGTATAATTTCGGACCAGGAGGGTAAAAAATGAAGACGATCAAAGTCAGTGTTGTTACTCCCGACGGCCCGGTGTATGAGTCAGATGTTGAGATGATTAGTACAAAAGCTCAAAGTGGAGAGCTGGGAATTTTACCTGGCCATATCCCAATGGTAGCCCCATTACAAATCGGATCCGTTCGTCTGAAAAATGGGAGCAATACAGAATTCGTAGCAGTAACTGGCGGATTGTTAGAGGTTCGTCCAGATCAAGTAACGATTCTTGCTCAAGCTGCCGAAACAGCAGAAGATATCGATTTAGACCGCGCCATGCAAGCGAAACAACGTGCTGAGCAGCGTCTAAATGAATCAAGACAAACAAACGTTGACTTCCAGCGTGCTGAACTTGCACTGAAGCGTGCGGTTAACAGAATTAACGTTTCTAGAAGAGATATATAATTAATAATAGATGCCTCATTTCGCATTGCGGAGTGGGGTTTTTTATTGCGTTTTTTTAACATAACTTCCCCTCTTTGACTCATATACTTGAACAATATGGTTGTTCAACTATCGAGAGGGTGAGTGGTGTACAATGTCCAAGCCGTCTTTTGTTTAGCAGGAAGAGTATGCTCTGCTCCCAGATTTGTTCTGCTGCTAAGCAAGTGCCATAACAGCATGAAAAATAATTGAAATATATCTTTTATTAAATCCTTCTGTGATTAATCTATATTATCCTCTAAACAGCTGTCGTTTCATCAATCAACTCAGTTTGCCTTTCAATGGAAATAACAAGGGACAAAAATACCATTTCAATTTAAAACAAGAATGAAAGGTTGTTTGTTGAACATATGTTAATTTATAGAGATTTTCTATACAAATAGCCTGATAGAAAGGATATGAAGCTCATATAATACAAGAATAATATCCTAATCTATCTATTAATTCGGTTCTGTCGACACCAAATTGTAACAGTGCTATAATGGTTACGGTTACAATTTTTACTTTTCAGACAACAAAAGGAGGAGATGAGGCATGGATCTATTGAATGTTTATCAAAATAATTATTTAATAGTCTTTATATTTCTGATTCTTGGTATTATCCTGCCGATCGTCGCGTTATTTTTTGGAAAATTATTAAGACCGAGTAAACCTGAGGAAGCTAAGTATACCACCTATGAAAGTGGGATAGATCCATTTGGTGATTCAAGGGTCCAATTCAATATAGCGTATTATATTTTCGCTCTCATGTTTGTTATTTTCGACATTGAAACAGTATTTTTATATCCTTGGGCTGTAGCCTATGAAAAACTCGGTATTTTTGCACTGGTCGAGATGTTAATCTTTGTTGTCATGCTTATCATTGGGCTTATCTATGCTTGGAAAAAGAAGGTGTTAAAGTGGAATTAAAATATGATGGATTTACACCAGATGAAATGGAAGAGATTAAAAGAAATATATTTTTATCAACGTTTGACCAGGTTAAAGGTTGGGCGCGAAGCAACTCGATGTGGCCATTATCATTTGGGCTTGCCTGTTGTGCAATTGAGATGATGGGTACTGGAGGAGCGCATTATGATTTTGACCGGTTTGGTGTAATCTTCCGGGCCTCTCCTCGTCATGCAGATGTGATGATTGTAGCTGGTACTGTTACGAAGAAAATGGCGCCTATTTTAAAAAGATTATATGATCAAATGCCGGAGCCGAAATGGGTTATCGCAATGGGAGCATGTGCCATTGCCGGCGGACCGTATGTAAAATCCTATTCTGTTGTCAAAGGGGTCGATCAAATTGTCCCTGTTGATGTCTACATACCAGGCTGCCCACCGAACCCGGCTGCACTCATTTACGGAGTTAATAAATTGAAGGAGAAAATCCGCTATGAGGCAAAAACCGGGAAGAAGGTGATGTAACAAATGAGTGGAGAAAAGGATATAGAACAATTAAAAAAGGAAGCTGCAGCAAAAGCAAAGGCCGCAGCTGCAGCAAAGGCAAAAGCAGCAGCGCAGGCAAAAATGAAAGCGGAAGAGAAGGCAGAAGCATCGAATCAGAATGGAGAAAGTGCTCCTGCAGATGATCTAGCGAAACAAAAAGCTGCTGCAGCCGCGAAGGCAAAAGCTGCCGCATTAGCGAAAGCGAAAGCAAAGGAACAAGAGGAAGCATCATCGGGTGAAGCTGCCCCATCAGATGATTTAGCGAAGCAAAAAGCAGCCGCAGCCGCAAAGGCAAAAGCCGCTGCACTAGCGAAAGCAAAAGCAAAGGAACAGGGAGAAGCCTCAGGAGAGGAAGGTCCATCAGATGATTTAGCAAAGCAGAAAGCTGCCGCAGCTGCAAAGGCAAAAGCTGCAGCATTAGCGAAAGCAAAAGCAAAGGAACAGGCAGGGGAGACTGGAGCGGCCGATGATGCCGATGCAAAAGCGAAGGCAAAGGCCGCCGCAGTAGCCAAGGCCAAAGCCGCCGCAGCCGCGAAGGCGAAAGCTGCAGCGAGTGGTGGAGACTCGGGTGATGAAAAGGCAAAGGCTATTGCGGCTGCGAAAGCCAAGGCTGCAGCCGCAGCTGCTGCCAAAGCTAAAGGTGCTGGCGGCGGGGGTGCTAAGTCGGAAGCACCAGCAGAAGAGGCAAAGCCATCTCCAAAGCAGCCCTATTTGGATAAATATATCAAAGTGATTGAAGAACATATCGGAAAAGAGGCAATTGAAGAAAGCTATATAAATAAGCTCGCCAAAGATATGCCGACCTTAATTCTTCGCAAAGAGGATTATTATAAAGTGGCTGAATATCTCAAATATAATGAGCAGCTTAGCTTCGATTATGTATCTGAGCTGCATGGCACTGATTTTCAAACCCATATGGAAGTTTACGTTAGCTTGTATTCTTATAAAAATTCACAAGCGGTTGCTATTAAGGTGAAACTTGACCGGGATCAGCCTGAAATTGAGTCACTTGTACCTCTGTGGGCTGGCGCAAACTGGCCTGAATGTGAAGCATATGATTTATTGGGGATTATATTCAAGGGACACCCTAATCTCCATCGCATTATGATGGGAGAGGAATGGGTTGGTCACCCTCTCCGTAAAGATTATGAGCCATATGATGTGGAGGTATAGGCAATGCTAAGAACGGAAGAAATGTTGTTAAATGTTGGGCCTCAACACCCTAGTACACATGGAGTTTTCCGAATTGTTTTGAAAATAGATGGAGAAATCATTAAAGAAGCAAAGCCGGTTATCGGGTACTTGCATCGCGGTACAGAAAAGCTGGCGGAGAATCTGCAGTATACGCAAATTATTCCGTATACAGACAGAATGGATTACGTAGCAGCGATGACAAACAACTATGTTCTCTGTCATGCTGTTGAAACAATGATGGGACTTGAAATACCAGAACGTGCTGAATACCTAAGAGTAATCGCGATGGAATTGAATCGTGTGGCCAGCCACCTTGTTTGGTGGGGCACCTATTTGCTTGATATTGGTGCAACCAGTCCATTCATTTATGCTTTTCGAGACCGTGAAATGATTTTGAATCTGCTAAATGAGCTTTCCGGCGGGCGGATGACGTTTAACTATATGCGTGTGGGCGGCGTTAAATGGGATGCTCCGGATGGCTGGATTGATAAAGTAAGAGAATTTGTTCCTTATATGAAGGAACAATTGAAAGGCTATCATCAATTAGTAACAGGAAATGAAATTTTTCTCAATCGTGTAAAAGGTGTTGGAGTCATTACACCGGAGGAAGCTCTTCAGTATTCTTTAAGCGGGTCAAACCTGCGCAGTACGGGTATTAAGTGGGATTTACGCAAAGATGAACCGTATTCCATTTATGACCGCTTTGATTTTGATGTTCCTGTTCAAACAACTGGCGATTGCTGGGCACGTTATCAGGTTCGGTTAGCAGAAATCGCGGAATCGCTAAAAATTCTTGAACAAGCCATTGAACAATTTCCAAAGGATGGAGCTATTTTAGCAAAGGTTCCAAAAATCATTAAGGCTCCAGTGGGAGAAACCTATGTCAGAATCGAGTCTCCTCGCGGAGAAATCGGCTGCTATATTTCTAGTGACGGAAAAAAGGAACCGTACCGCCTGAAATTTAGACGTCCATCATTCTATAACCTTCAAATTCTCTCAAAACTGCTTGTTGGGGAAAATATATCAAACTTAATCGTCATTCTAGGAGCTACTGATATTATCCTTGGGGAGGTTGATGGATGATGATGGCCGATTTATTAAACTCGAGTCCAAGTCTCGTCAATTTTGGGATTTTCTTTTTACTAGCAACGTTATTTTTGTTTGTCGTTCTTGGATACGTAACCTATGTCATTCTTGCGGAACGGAAGGTAATGGGTTTTATGCAGCTCCGGATCGGTCCTAACCAGCTTGGGGGAAAATGGGGACTGTTGCAGACGGCTGCGGATGTTTTGAAGCTTCTTTTAAAAGAAGATATTATTCCAAAGCTTGCTGATAAGCCGTTATACATTTTGGCTCCAGTCATTGCCTTTGCACCATCCTTTATGGTAGTTGCGGTTATTCCTTTTACGGATAATTTCTATTTTGCTGATATTGGAGTCGGGCTGCTGTATTACATTGCCATATCCGGTATCACTGTGCTTGGAATGGTAACAGCCGGATGGGCATCCAATAATAAATATGCATTGCTCGGTGCCATGCGTGGTGCGGCCCAAATGATTTCCTATGAAATACCGCTCGTTATGTCTGTGGTGGGTGTCATTTTATTATCAGGCAGTTTAAATTTAACCGATATTGTGAATGCACAGCAAAACGGTTGGTTTATGATTTTGCAGCCGATTGGGTTTATCCTATTCTTCATTTCAGCTGTTGCCGAACTAAACCGGATACCATTTGACCTTCCAGAATCTGAATCAGAGCTTGTATCAGGATATCATGTAGATTATTCCGGTTTCCGATTTGCCTTCTTCATGTTAACGGAATATACGTACATGTTTGCTATGTCTGCCTTAATTGTTGTTTTATTCTTAGGAGGCTGGCTGCCGCTTCCATTCTTAGGCTTTATCCCTGGTGCGGTTTGGTTCGCGCTGAAATTCAGTGTTGTTACGTTCGTCCTATTATGGCTGCGTTCAACATTCCCGCGCGTCCGTCCTGATCAGCTAATGGAATTCGCTTGGAAAATATTACTGCCAATCGCCTTGGCCAATATCTTCCTAACAGCCATCATAAAAGAAATTATCAATCTTTTCTAAAAGGAAGCGATATGTTACCACGTTAAAGCGCCGGGGGACAGTCCCCCAGAATGTTACCGCGTTAAAGTTGCGGGGGACTGTCCCCCAATGGTTTAACGTGATAAAGCGAAAGGGGAGCAGTTTACCCCATTTACTTAAGAGGTGATCAGATGAAAGGGTTAATGAAAGGTTTGGCATACACGCTGAAGAATTTGTCACGTGAGAAGATGACGTATGATTATCCAAATGAGTCAATCCCTATGCCTGACCGTTTTCGCGGAATCCAGAAGTTTTATCCGGAGAAATGTATTGTCTGTAACCAGTGTGCCAATATTTGTCCGACCGACTGTATTAACTTAACTGGAAAGAAGCATCCAGATCCAACGAAAAAGGGGAAAGTCATTGACACATATGATATAAATTTTGAAATTTGTATTCTATGTGATTTATGTACAGAGGTTTGTCCGACAGAAGCGATTATTATGACGAACAACTTTGAGCTGTCAGCATACAGCCGTGACGATTTGTTTAAAAACCTAGAATGGCTGGATGAAAACGATGAGAATATTCGGCAGGTGAATAAACCATGAGTGGAGAATTTCTCGCATTTATCATACTCGCTTTTATTGCCGTTTCAGGAGGCGTCCTGCTGCTGAATCTGACAAAGGTTGTCCATATGGTGCTGGCTCTAGTTGCCACTTTTATCAGTATCGCAGGGATCTATATTCTACTATCAGCCGAGTTTCTAGCGGTCGTTCAGATTTTAATCTATTCAGGAGCCATTACCATTATTATGCTATTTGGGATTATGTTAACACGGCATGATGATAAGGATGAGCCAAAGGGAGGCTGGGTCAAGAAAGGAACCCTCTTCCTCGGAGTGGCAGGCTTTGCAGCTGTTGTCTATCTTGGAATCTATAATTTAGATTTTCCACAGCTGAATCAAGAACTTCATGTTAATAACACAGAACAAATCGGCATTGCCTTGTACACAAAGTACATTATTCCATTTGAATTAACATCGATTGTTCTGTTAGTGGCTCTTATCGGAGCGATTATTCTTGCAAAAAGAGATGATAAAAAGGAGGCCGATGAATAATGAGCTCATCTGTACCGATTTCAGCTTTTCTTGCATTGGCCTTAATCCTTTTCTGCGTTGGCCTTTATGGGGCGCTGACAAAGCGGAATACCGTAATTGTCTTAATCTCCATTGAGCTAATGTTAAATGCCGTGAATATTAATCTAGTTGCCTTTAGCAAGTTGGGCGTCGCACCGTCGATAAACGGGCAGATTTTTGCCTTGTTCAGCATGGCTATAGCGGCAGCTGAAGCAGCAATTGGCTTAGCTATTTTGATGGCACTATATCGTAACAGAAAAACCGTTAATATTGATGAAATGGACACGATGAAGCACTAAACTAAACGAAGCTTCAGAGTTTATGAGGAGAACGGATAATTTTTCCGCAAAACACCCTGCAGATGGGTACCTCAAAAAGGGGGATCTGAATTTGATGGAAAGCGCATGGATCATACCGCTTTTCCCGCTACTATCGTTTCTACTTCTCGTCCTTTTCGGCAAGCGGCTGAAAGAGGCAAGTTCCTATATTGCCATTCTACTGGCATTCGCCTCATTTATTTATTCAGTGTTGGTGCTTATTGATCGTTTCACAGCTCCAACCTTTAAATCAGAAGCAGTTTGGCTGAAAATCGGGGAATTAGAGCTTACGGTGGGATTTGAAGTCAATCAATTGAATGCATTAATGTTAGTCATCGTCTCACTTGTCAGCTTTCTTGTACATACATATTCAGTTGGGTATATGAAAGGTGACGACCGATTTTCTGTATTCTATTCCTATTTAGGTTTGTTTACATTTTCAATGCTCGGACTTGTACTTTCACCTAATTTACTGCAAACCTATATTTTCTGGGAATTAGTCGGAGTAGGATCATTTCTATTAATCGGGTTTTATTTTTACAAAGAAGAAGCGAAGGCAGCAGCAAAAAAAGCCTTCATTATGACCCGTATCGGTGACGTCGGTCTATTAATCGGGATGATTCTCTTATTCTGGCAGGTTGGAAGCTTTGAATATGATGCCATTTTCAAAGCGGTTACGTCGAATGAGATTTCTTATGAAATGATTACACTGACAGCCATCCTTATTTTCGTCGGGGCAGTTGGAAAATCAGGTCAGTTTCCGCTCCATACCTGGCTTCCGGATGCCATGGAAGGTCCGACGCCTGTTTCCGCACTCATCCACGCCGCAACAATGGTTGCTGCCGGTGTGTATTTAGTTGCATCATTGTTCCCGCTATTTGCGGCGAGCGAAACCGCGTTGATGACAGTTGCAGTAATTGGCGGCATTACGGCTATTTTTGCCGCAACCATCGCTCTTACGCAAAAAGATATTAAGAGAGTACTAGCATACTCAACCGTCAGCCAGCTGGGCTACATGATGCTTGCTCTAGGATCTGCCGGTTATGTAGCAGGCGTATTCCATTTAACCACTCATGCCTTTTTCAAAGCATTATTATTCCTTGCTGCTGGAAGCGTGATTCACGCCGTTCATACGCAGGATATTGAAAAAATGGGCGGTTTGTGGAAGAAAATTCCCAAAACAAGCATGTTGTTTTTAATCGGTACGATGGCCATCAGCGGTGTGCCGTTATTATCAGGTTTCTTCAGTAAAGATGAAATTCTTGTGGCAACATGGAACGCGGGTCATCCAATCTTGTTCACATTAGCTGTTATTACAGCATTCTTAACAGCCTTTTATATGTTCCGTTTATTCTTTATGGTCTTTTCAGGAGAAGCAAGAAGCAAAACGGATAATGTTCATGAATCACCGTCAGTAATGACCATACCGATGATCGTTCTGGGTGTTTTAGCAGTGATTGCCGGATATATGAACACACCATGGTTTGGAAACTTCTTAGGCGATTGGTTAACAGAAGGAAACGAGTTGCTTGGACACGGGCATCATGAAGCACCGATTTGGATTATGCTTGTGGCAACGATTGTTTCACTTCTTGGTATTTACTTGGCATGGTTAATTTACGGGAAAAAGTCTATTTACCGCGATTGGTTATCCAGAAGATTCCCGCTTGCCTACAGCGTCTCGTATAATAAATGGTTTATGGATGAGCTTTATGAATACACGGTAGTAAAGATCACAAAGCTATTCAGCTTGATTCTTCAATATATGGAATGGTTCATTGTCGAAGGATTGGTCAAACTCGTACAAGGCATTATTTCTTCACTGGCACACTTTGGTTCAAAGGTGCAAAACGGACAGATTCAGATGTACGGGGCCTTTGCTTTCGTGGGCTTAGCTATTTTAGTTGTCATCTATGCCGTAACAGGGGGGTATTTTAAATGAGTCTATTATCGTTCTTGATTTTCTCCCCTCTTATTGGAGTACTCGCGCTATTATTTATTCCAAAAACGCAGGAAAAGCTGCTGAAGCTTATTGGCCTCTTAGCAACGATTCCAGCGCTAGTGATTTCGTTAAGTTTATTTTTCCAATACCGCTCAGGGCTAAATTTAGCGACGTTGAGCGAAAAGCTGGACTGGATTGCGTTTAAAAATGCGATTCAATACGGAGAATTATTTACGATTAAATATGAACTTGGAGTAGACGGCTTTCAGCTTGTGCTAATCGTCTTAACTGCGATTGTTGCAACACTTGCTGCGATTGCCTCCATTCATATAAAAGAAGAATGGAAAGGGTATTTCATGCTGTTCCTGTTGTTAGAAACAGGAATGCTCGGTGTCTTTGCCGCTGAAAACTTAGTTTTATTTTTCATTTTCTTTGAAATGACTTTAATTCCAACCTTCTTTTTAATCGGAAAATGGGGTTACGAGGAAAAAGTAAAAGCAGCATATAGCTTCTTAATTTATAACGGCCTTGGTTCTGCGATCCTCTTGATTGTCATTATTGTGTTCTTTGCCCGCACAGGCACAACAAATATTGAGGCATTGCAGGCAATGATGACAGCGGATAATCCTCAGCTAATTGCTAGTATGTCTGATGATTTGAAGCTCGGTTTGTTTATTGCGTTGCTTGTGGCATTTGGCATCAAGCTGCCGATTTTCCCATTGCACAGCTGGATGGTGCGCGTGCACGTTCAGGCACCGCCATCCATCGTTATGCTTCACTCAGGGATTCTTTTAAAAATTGGTGCTTACGGTTTAATCCGCTTTGGAATGGGCATTTTCCCAGAGCAGTTTAAATCAATGGCCGTCATGCTTGCTGTTCTTGGAGTCATCAATTTGTTGTACGGAGCGTTCCTCGCTTTCGTGCAAAAGGATTTCAAAATGGTGTTAGCTTATTCATCGATTTCTCACATGGGAATTGTGTTAATCGGATTAGGTGCCTTAAATGAAGCAGGAGTGCAGGGGGCTGTTTTCCAGGTCGTGTCCCACGGATTAATTTCCGCATTGCTCTTCTTCCTAGTCGGTGTTTTTTATGAAAGAACACAAACAACACAGTTCGAAAAGCTCGGCGGAATGGCGAAGGCTATGCCAATTACTGCAGGCTTTTTACTAGCCGGCGGGATGGCATCCTTAGGCTTGCCAGGAATGTCTGGATTTGTCAGTGAATTTATGGCGTTCTTAGGACTATTTAAAGAGTTACCAGTACTTGCAGCAGTTGGGGCAATCGGAATTATTATGACGGCTGTTTACCTGCTTCGCGCAGTGCTTGGCATTACGTATGGAAGTGCAAACTGGAAATGGTACGGAGCAAAGGATCTTAGCCCTGTCGAATTTGTACCAGCCGTTGCGCTACTTGCCTTAATTGTGTTAATCGGTGTGTACCCAAATATACTGAGCGAACCGCTGCAGTCAACATTAGAAACTATTATGCTTAGGATCGGAGGGTGATGAGGGATGGATCTCGAAACATTGTTATCATTTGAATGGGGTATCATGATGCCTGAGTTCATCATCCTTGGGGTCTTGACCATCATAACCTTGCTTGATTTATTTATGCCAAAAACGCAGAACCGCAAAATTCTCGGCTGGATTGGCTTTGTCGGTATTTTGGCTGCGATTGTGTCCTTGGCAGGGCTCTTAGATAAAGATGTGGCATCGATTTTATATGATACATTCAGGCTGGATGCCTTTGCGAAGGCTTTTAAATTGATTTTACTCGTTGGTGCCGGGCTGGTTATGCTTCTGGCCATCAGCTATGAGCCGAAGGAAGGCATGAAGGAATATAGAGGCGAGTTCTTCTATCTATTCTTAGCTGCGCTTCTGGGCGCTATGATTATGACGTCAAGCGGAGACTTGATTACGTTATATGTAGGACTCGAATTGTTATCCATTTCTTCCTATGTATTAGCAGGTATTCGAAAAAACAATCTGCAGTCCAATGAGTCTGCGATGAAATATGTGGTGAACGGAAGTTTATCTTCTGCCATTACGTTGTTTGGTATGAGTTATGTGTTTGGGTTAACAGGCACAACGAATTTGACTGAGATGCGAGATGTACTGATGGTAATCCATGATTCGCAGCATGTGTACTTACTCGTGATTGCCTTCTTGATGATTTTTGTTGGCTTATCCTTTAAAATTGCTGCTGCGCCGTACCATATGTGGGCTCCGGATGTGTACCAAGGTGCACCAACACCAGTCACAGCCTTTCTAAGTGTAGTATCAAAGGCTGCCGGCATTGCGCTGATTGTCCGTATGATTCTATCGATTTTTGCGGCCGCTGCTACAAATGGTCCAGGTTCCACATCCATTCTTGTGAATATGGAACCTTACATCGCGATTGTTGCCGCTGTAACAATGATTATCGGAAATGTGGTGGCATTGCGCCAAAGTAACATCAAGCGGATATTTGCGTATTCGAGTATCGCACATGCCGGTTATCTGTTAGTGGCCGTTGCGGCGTTATCATTGTTTATGTTTGATTCCCTATGGTTCTATTTAGTGGCCTATCTGTTCATGAATATGGGGGCCTTTGCGATTATTCAATTGGTGACGGAAAAATCAGATTCAGAGGATTTGAGTCATTTTGCCGGTTTGTATAAACGAGAACCGCTCTTAGCCGTGGCAATGGGTATTTTAGTATTATCCCTTGCCGGAATCCCAGGTACGGCTGGATTTATCGGGAAGCTGAACATTATCACAGGGGCACTTGTTCGCGAGCAGGCCAATTATCTGTTAGTCGGCATCATGATTGCAACAACCGTCGTGTCATATGTATATTATTTCAGGATTTTGGCACAGATCTTTTTCAAACAAGCTCCAGAGGGAAGCGAGAGTTTGCCGAAGATAAAGATTCCAGTCGGAATAGGAATTGTCATCATCGTCTGTGTCGCAGCCAGTGTCCTATTCGGGATTTTCCCGAATCTGGCATTTGACTTCCTGCAAACACAGTTTTATGAGTTTGGAGACTTTTTGCGATAGGATATAAGGAAAGAAGAGCTAAAATCATCGTGATTTCGGCTCTTCTTTTTTTTAGTAGGAAGCGGTAAAACCTCTTTGTGCTTTATTTTCCTTTTTAGGTCAACATTTCACTTTTAATACATATGCTTGAGTATGAGGAGTGAAATCATATGAAAAATGGACAGGAACCGTTTGAGCGTGAAACATTGACACATATTGGAAATAGACTTGATTATATTTACTCCATTTCTAAGAGGTACAATAACGATAACCCCGAACTAATGGATACAGTCGCAAGTTTAGCTTCAATCGCCAAAATGTTTGCCAATATTAAGATTGAAGAGTTAAAAGGAAACGTAGAAACGCAAGGTTCTCAAGGATATATTGTGCGAAATCTGGGAAACGCATTTTCCAGAATGCAAGAATATGAGAAACAAAAGGACCAGGATTTTCCGAAATGGAAACTCTAATAGCTGCTGTGGTAAGGTTATCAGCAGCGAAAAAATAATAATCAAAACACCTAAAGGCGCCTTATTTGGCGCCTTTTTTCAGTGGATATATGGTAAAAAAGACGTGGATAAACAGTTCAAAGCCGCAGATTTCTAGAATACCGGTGTGGTTCTTTTATAGAGTTCTCTACGTCTAAAGAACCTTTTTAGAGAATTTTTTTTAATGTACCCCCATAAATCTATAGGGGGATTCGAATAATATTTATGGGTTATTTTTTTTTGCAATATTTTGAAATAATTTTGAAATAATTTTGTAAATTTTGAAACCTTTTTATCGACTGATTCGTTTTATATATCGTACAGCATGTTTTCTGACAGTCAGCAAAAGTTCCATAGCAGCATAAATTATTTTATGTGAGGGTGATTGAAGAGTGTGGTAAAATAAGGATTGGTTTGTAAAAGGAGGAGATGATGGTGTTAACGGAGTATGGACCTCAGGCGATTTTGAGTATAATCTCGCATCTTGCCTTTATTGCGCTAACTTGGTGGGCATTAATGGCAATCAACTTTGAGAAGTTTTTACGCGCCAATCGGGTGGTCCAAGCGAGAGTGCTTTATATATTATTGTCGATTGCAATCGGTTCAGTCGTTAGTAACTTTTTCCTCGACTATCTGGCATGGTCACAGCAACTTCCGCTATTATTGGAATAGAATTTGGAAAAAAGATAGGTCTTCATACACGTTTGCGAATGGAAGATTTTTAGTACAATTTTATATGATATGGTATTATTACCTGCTCACAATACATAGACATCAAATTTGTGCATTTTTTTACAAAGTCGTTGTCAAAAAGTGACGTTATTTCATGGGTATGTTACTCCTTCGCTTGGTAACAATGGTATTAAGGGGAGGGGTACGGTGTATGAAAAAAATAATCCTTGTGATTGTCACTTTATCAGTGGTTGGAATGGTTCTTTTTAACATGGAAAGTGCAAAGGGAAAGGGCGAACTGGATCTCTTTAAGATGGTGTCAATATTAGAAGGCGAGAATATTATCATCAATAAATGGACGTTGCATGCAAGACAAGATTTGGGAAACGTCCAAGTACAGGAGAAAATGAATAAATTAAGTAAGGCGTATCCCAATTTAGATTGGGAAATTACTGAAGATAATGAAAAATGGGAAGCGAAAGCTGTAATGGCAGCTGGCAATGGCTTGAATGAAACGCTTCAAATTCTTTCTGCCGGTGAAGGTAACCATATGCAAAGCTATTTGATTTATGAGGTAACCGGAGAGGGCTGGCAAAAGGAAACGAAGGAATTTTTACAAAGAGCGGTTGTCGAAAAAATTAGCGACATTTTTCAAGGAAAAGCCAATATTTTCTCTTGTATATATAGTGAGTTCGGTGATAAGATGAATAAGTCTTTGCCTAGTAGAGTAAATCATTTGTTACAGGCATTTGATGCAAAAGCAATTGAAAAACTTGAAGAAAACTCCTTTGTATCGACAACAGCATATTCGAAGATTTTTTCAGAAACGATAAAAGGACAAAAAGAAGAGATGAATCTGCAACTTGGAGTAAGAAATCAAGGATTGGGCGGAAATACTACCCTCGTAGTTGGCACACCAATCATTACAGTTGAATATTAATATAGAGATAATGGACGCGGAGGGGAATACTTTGGAAAAAATCATCGTCCGTGGCGGAAAAAGGTTAAACGGAACTGTCAAAGTAGAGGGGGCAAAAAACGCCGTTTTACCTGTTATCGCCGCAACACTGTTAGCAAGTGATGGAAGAAGCGTTATTCGGGATGTGCCTACACTCTCCGATGTATATACCATCAATGAAGTATTGCGTTATTTGGGTGCCGAAGTGGCATTTAAGGATAACACTGTTGTCGTGGATGCATCAAAAGAGTTAAATGTAGAAGCACCGTTTGAATATGTGCGTAAAATGAGAGCTTCAGTTTTAGTTATGGGGTCTCTTTTAGCAAGAAACGGCCGTGCAAGGGTTGCATTACCAGGCGGCTGTGCCATTGGTTCACGTCCAATTGATCAGCACTTAAAGGGCTTTGAAGCCATGGGTGCAACGGTTAAGGTCGGAAATGGCTTTATCGAAGCAGAAGTAGATGGCCGCCTGAGCGGCGCGAAAATTTATTTAGATTTCCCAAGTGTTGGTGCAACGGAGAATATTATGATGGCGGCTGTTCTTGCTGAAGGAACAACTATTATCGACAACGTTGCAAAAGAGCCGGAAATCGTTGACTTAGCAAACTTCCTTAACAAGATGGGTGCTAAGGTCAAAGGTGCAGGTACGGGTACAATCAAAATTGAAGGTGTGAATGTGCTGTTTGGCGCTGATCACAACATCATTCCAGACCGTGTCGAAGCCGGAACCTTTATGGTAGCTGCCGCTATTACTGGCGGAGATGTGCTTGTAAAGGGTGCTGTTCCTGAGCATTTAACATCTCTTATCGCAAAAATGGAAGAGATGGGCGTGAAAATCATTGAAGAGACTGAAGGTCTCCGTGTAATTGGATCTGACAATCTGAAGGCTGTTGACATCAAAACGATGCCGCATCCTGGTTTCCCAACTGATATGCAGTCACAAATGATGGCATTATTGCTTCAGGCAAAGGGAACTTCTATGATTACAGAGACGGTTTTTGAAAATCGTTTTATGCACGTAGAAGAATTCCGTAGAATGAATGCGGATTTGAAAATTGAAGGACGTTCTGTTGTCATTAATGGACCGGCAAACCTTCAAGGTGCAGAAGTTGCTGCAACTGATCTTCGCGCAGCAGCTGCGTTAATCGTGTCTGGACTTGTCGCTGACGGTATGACACGCGTAACAGAACTAAAGCACTTGGACCGTGGGTATGTGAACTTCCATGAGAAGTTGGCTTCTCTTGGTGCAGACATCGAAAGAGTCAACGAAGCAGATGAAGTGATTAACTACGATGAAAAATATATTTCAGATCTTAATGCCTAAATCAAACTATAACTCTTAGAAAAACCGCATGGAAACCGAGTGCGGTTTTTTGCTTTGTTTTTGATTTGGGAAGTATTTGGTTGGAGTTTGTGCTGTTTGTGCTTGCGTTTTCGAATGATTTCCTGTGAGAGAAAAGATGCTTAAGCTATGACAGGTTCCCTTGCTGTTTATTTAGCTATTGATTTTACACAATTCTCAAACCCTATTATTATCCTCAATTATTTCTCCCTATATTATATTATTACCCAAAAAAATGAAAAATATGCATAGATCAAAATTAGTCATAAAAACTTGTCCATCTCCATATGAATGAAATGTGAAAGAGATTTTCTGAACGTTTGATCAAAATAATAGGAAAGGATTTAATGTGTTACTGCGGCGGGGATTTACTGCGATGGGGGACAGTCCCCTGGAACGTTAAAGCGTTACCGCAACGGGGGACAGTCCCCCACTACGGTAAAGTGCGGAAGTGCTCCGCTGTTCACTTATTGTGAACATTTTATTCATTATGGAGGATAATCATGAAGAAATTCAAACCGGTCGTTCTACTAGCAGCACTATTATTCATTGTAACCCTGATGATTCCGACGTTTGTGGTACTTCCATTTGGTGAAGAAAAGGTAAGTGGAAAGCTTGGGGAGGATGTCAAAGAAGCAGCACGAGAAAAGCCGGAAGCAGAGGTAACTGCAGCTCCTTCAATTGACGTAGCTGTCTATCGGACTGCCAAGCAAGATGTGGAGAGCATTCCTCTTGAAGAATATGTAGCAGGTGTTGTCGCATCTGAAATGCCAGCAGATTTTGAAAAGGAAGCGCTTAAGGCTCAAGCTTTAACAGCCCGTACGTATATTGTGAAGCAATTGATGAGTAATCAGAGTGTGGAGCTGCCAAAGGATGCCAATGTTGCTGACACGGAGTTTTTCCAAGTATATAAAAGCCCGGATGAACTAAAGCAAATTTGGGGACCCTCTAATTTTGAGTGGAAGATGGAAAAAATTAAAGAGGCAGTCCGAGAAACGCAAGGGCAGATTCTAACGTATGACGGTACCCCGATTGATGCAACTTTCTTTTCCACAAGCAATGGCTATACAGAAAGTTCTGAAGCCATATGGCCTAATTCGTTGCCTTATTTAAAAAGTGTAGAAAGTCCTTGGGACAAACAATCTCCTAAATACAACGGTCAAAAAATTATTTCCGTTAAAGATTTTGAGGCAAAGCTAGGTGTTAAGCTTTCGGATAATAAAACCATCGGTGCAGTAATCGAACGAACAGAAGGCAAGCGGGTGGCGAAGGTTAATATTAATGGAAAAGAAGTAAGCGGGAAGGATATTCGTAATAAATTGGGTCTCATGTCCACAGACTTTACATGGGAGCGCAGGGGTGACAATATCGTCATTAACACAAAAGGATACGGTCACGGAGTAGGTATGAGCCAATACGGTGCAAATGGAATGGCGAAAGAAGGAAAGAAATACGCAGATATTGTTCAATACTATTACCAGGGAGTCCAAATCGCTGATTCAGAACCATTCATAACAACAATTACAGCGAAGAAATAACGTTAAGTATATAAGGTCATAAACATAAAAAAGAGGGACTGTTCATCACCGCATTAAAGCGGCGGGGGACAGTCCCTCATCTTATTAATGCTTTACCGCATTGGGGGACAGTCCCCCGCTATATTACCGCGTTGAGGTGTTCTCTAATTTCCTCAATAATGTCCCAAGCTTTAAAAATCTTTTTTTCTGATAAGCTCCATATAAAATCCAGGAGGCTACTAGGACGCCTGTGATGTCTTTGACCACGTCTATTATGGTTGCAGAGCGGTATGGGACGAAGGATTGATGGATTTCATCTATGATCCCATATAGAGAGGCAATAATGATAAGAATAATGTTTCGCTTTGCTGTTAATCCTTTGAACGTTAAGAGTGCCAGGACGAGCAAGACATAAAGAATGCCAAATTCGATTAAATGAAGCGATTCTTTAATATTGGCATCCCATTCTGAATCTGGCAGCTCGACCACCGCATTATCAGGCATACTCGACATTACCCAAATCGTAACTATATAAATGAAGGGAAACAATCTTAAAAGTATTTTTAACATAATAATACTAATACCACCAATCTACTATATAAATGATTTATAAAACTCAATGTTCCAAAGCCATTTTCGAGTATATTCTGTCTTGAGCAACTAAACCTGCTAAAAACAATTCTTGCGCTGCTTAAGCCTCATAAATAATAAAGTAAATAAAAGTAAGAAAACTAACACTACACCATTTTAAAGCATTACCGTAATGGGGGACTGTCCCCCATTACGGTAATGCTTTAGAGTAGTCCAGAACAATGCGAATGAAATTTTTACAATAACTATGAATAATTATAAACGTTTTGTCGAAAAATAAGGAGTAAAAATTTTTTTCCAGGAAGGTATATAAACTTAGCAATTTGTTCAGAATGATTGCTGAGGTGATGATAAATGAGAGAGGAAGAAAAAAATACTTCTCGAGGTTTTAAACGCTATTTCAAAAAGCGTTGGGTATTTCCAGCTGTTTATATTGCGAGTGCAGCCCTTATTCTAACCGGTGTTTTATGGTATCAAAACAGCAGCACGGACAATGCAATTGATTCAGATAAGTTTAGTCTAAATGGGACAGATGTTCCTGGACAGAATGCAAAAGATCAAGCTATTGAAGTAGCGCGTGCGATGGAAAACGTGAAACTTCCGCTTACTGCAAAAGACAGCAGCAGTGTTGTGATTCAAAAGAAATTCTATGAAGACAACGCGAAGGCTGAAGATCAGGAAGCAGCTCTAGTTGTTTACCAAAATCAATACCATCCAAACACAGGAATTGATATTACGGTAAAAGACGGTGAAGCATTTGATGTCATCGCATCATTAAGCGGAACCGTAACAAGAGTGGAAGAAGATGCACTTCTAGGAAACGTAATCGAAATCAGACACAGTGATGATATCGTTGTTCAATATTCATCTATTAAAGGGATGAAGGTTGAAGTGGGTGACGAAATCGAGCAAGGACAAGCGATTGCGACGGCTGGACAAAGCTTGTTCAATGAAGAAGCAGGCACACATATTCATTTTGAAATCCGTAAAAATGGTGTACCTGTAAATCCTGAAAAATTTCTAAACAAACCGGTTAGTGAGTTACAAGAATCTACAATAACAGAAGAGCCAGCTGCTGATGAAGAGCAAACAACTGGTGATAATGGTGTTAGCGAAGAAGAAGAGTTAATGAACGAAGAGGGCCAAGAAGAGACGAAGAAAGACCCTGCAGCCGATAAGGACAGTTCAAATGCGACTGAAGGTCAAGAAGAGTCTACAGAAACTCCAGCTGATTCAGACAAGCAGACAGAAGAGAAGCCTGCAGAAGATAAAAAGGAATCAACTGATTCTGAAAAGCCTGCAGATGAAAAAGACGCTGACAAAAAGCAAGAGAAAGAATCTACTAATAAAACAAATCAAGATGCATAATGATTGCATAAATAAAAAAAGGTGTCAGGAACAATATTATGGTCCCGACACCTTTTTTATTTTTTCAAAACAGTGAAGGCTAAAAAATGTAAACGTTTCATTAAATGTTTATCGTCCATTCTGCTAGTTCTCTAGAATTCGAACCCATATCGTAAAAAAATTCCCTAATTTTTGCTCAGATTGCTGAAATTGTGCATATTCCTGCCGTGATGCTAATAAACTGTTACAAACCTTACAAAGAGAGTGTTTGAGGTGAGGAGTCGTTTGAGATGAAGATAAATCTAGCTCTGGACCTGTTTATACATTGTAAGTTCAGAAAGCAGATGCTTTCGACCGTATGAAAGAGATGGGGGTATCATGCGGGTATCCAATAATTCACGGACAAAAGAGGCGAGTCTCATTTCACACTTCTCACATCCAAATTGGGGAGGGCGAGTGTGTGCACGATTACATCAAAGAGAGAACTATCAAGATTGGAAAGTATATCGTGGAGACGAGAAAAACAGTTCGCGTGATTGCGAAGGAGTTTGGCGTATCCAAAAGTACAGTCCATAAAGACCTGACAGAAAGACTTCCTGAAATCAATCCTGATCTAGCAAATGAAGTCAAAGAAATCTTAGATTATCATAAATCCATCCGCCACCTCCGAGGGGGCGAAGCAACGAAACTCAAATACAAGAAAGAAGAATTTGAGGAAGAACCGGTGCAATAAGCCGGTTTTTCCGCTGAGTATAGATAGAAGTAAGGTTTTGGCCTCCACTCTAGCTGGTTTGGAGGTTTTTTACATAGTTAAAAGTCTGCAAGGGCAGGCGGGAACTTCTTGATGTCCATTTCTCATGGAAGAGTCAATAATCAGTTTATCCACAGTGTTTGCTAACAAAGCTTTTTTGAAAAGAGCTGCTGGAAGTTCAGACTAATTCTTTTTCATTTTGAAGAGTTTAAATGCCGATCATTGGTGGTTTTGTTAAAGTCATAGGGTTTTCGTTCTCCCAAGCTACCTTATAGAAATTCATAGTATATTACGTAAATAGGAATAATGAAACTTATAGGTAGTAATTCAGGATTGTTTTGACAAAATAGCGCAAAAAACTACAAGTTTTTTAAACAAACTGTTACTTGCTATGAAAAATATGGTATAATTATCAATTAGGATAAGGACATGGTTGAGATTAAAGCATAGAATTTGTCAGGTCTTGTTACGCCTTTTTTAAAATAAAACAAAATGAGGTTAACAGAGCCGTCAGATAGCATCTGGAGTCCAAAAAATCGGAACACCGGTGCTCAAGGATCGTTGTAGATGCATAGGGAGATACACGTCAGAGCGAAAGTCATGCATGTGACGATAATAAATAGAAGCATCCGGCCATTGTACAAGGAGGAAAGCCGAAAATGTTCGCAAGGGATATTGGAATTGACTTAGGAACGGCAAATGTATTAATTCATGTTAAGGGCCGTGGAATTGTGTTGAATGAACCTTCAGTTGTGGCGATAGATAAGAATACGAACCGAGTATTGGCTGTTGGGGAAGAAGCTCGCCGTATGGTAGGCCGGACGCCGGGGAATATCGTGGCCATTCGTCCATTAAAAGATGGAGTTATCGCGGATTTTGATGTCACAGAGGCCATGCTAAAGCATTTTATCAACAAGTTGAATGTAAAAGGATTTCTTTCTAAGCCACGCATTTTGATTTGCTGCCCGACGAATATTACAAGCGTTGAGCAAAAGGCGATTAAAGAAGCAGCGGAAAAAAGCGGTGGGAAAAAGATTTATTTAGAGGAAGAGCCTAAGGTTGCTGCGATTGGCGCAGGTATGGATATTTTCCAGCCAAGCGGAAACTTGGTGGTCGACATCGGCGGTGGAACAACGGATGTCGCGGTTTTATCAATGGGTGATATTGTAACAGCCTCGTCGATAAAAATGGCAGGAGATAAGTTTGACTCAGAAATTCTGAATTATATTAAGAAACAATATAAACTGTTAATCGGTGAAAGAACGGCTGAAAATATTAAAATTACGATTGGAACAGTTTTCCCTGACTCCAGAAGTGAGGAAATGGAAATCAGAGGCCGCGATATGGTATCAGGACTTCCACGTACAATCTCGGTGAAATCAGATGAAATTGAAAGAGCTCTTCGTGAATCTGTGACGGTCATTGTCCAAGCGGCTAAATCAGTATTGGAGCGCACGCCTCCAGAACTTTCCGCGGACATCATAGACCGCGGGGTTATCTTAACCGGCGGAGGCGCATTGCTGCACGGTATTGACATGTTGTTAGCTGAAGAATTGAAGGTACCGGTACTAATAGCGGAAAACCCAATGGACTGTGTGGCTATTGGAACAGGAATTATGCTAGACAATATTGATCGACTGCCAAGAAGAAAAATTGGATAAACCGCAAGAAAAAGCCTGTTGAGACAAAAACTCTCCAACAGGCTTTTTCGCATTAAAGCAGCGGGGGACAGTCCCCCGCTCGAGTAACACGTTAAAGTGTCGGGGGACTGTCCCCCATGGCTTTAAAGTGGCAAAGGATAATTAGTGTAATAAATTCCATTGGTGGTAATAACATAAGGGTTATGGTTGATTATTCCTGTTACTTAATCTTTTTCCAGTGTCTATACTTAGTTTTCTCTGAAAAACGTGCTGATTATTTCTGTTTTTTTTCTTATAATAGTGAATAGGTATGAATGTACGACATTTTTCGTGTCTCACGATTTCATTATAGAATGGAATAGAATGAATGTGGAAGCAGGTGTGGGTGTATGTTAAGAGGTTTTTATACAGCGGCGTCAGGGATGCTGGCGCAACAGCGGAGGACGGAAATGTTAGCAAATAATATGGCCAATGCGAATACGCCTGGTTTTAAAGCAGACCAAACATCGCTTAGGGCTTTTCCAGAAATGCTGCTTAGTCAGATTAAGGAGCAGTCATTTCCTGCAGGACAGAAGAATGTACCAACGTCTTATAATCCCATTGGAGCTTTGAATACGGGTGTCTATCTGCAGGAAACTATGCCGTTCTTTCAGCAGGGCACATTAAAAGAAACTACATTAAGTACGGATGTTTCTCTAGTGGATATTAATCTTCCGATCAATCAGAATACCGGGAGTACAGGTTCTGTCTTTTTTACCATAGCGAATGCGAACGGTGAAATCCGATATACACGTAATGGCAATTTCACTTTAGATAGTGAGGGATACTTGACGACGGGAAGCGGTCAGTATGTATTAGATCAGCAGAGGAATCGGATTCAGCTGTCAAGCAGTGAATTTGAGATTAATGAGGATGGCTATATCACAGGTGCCAACGGGGAAACAGCGCGGCTTGGAATAGGTTATAGTGATAATCCGATGTCCATGGTGAAGGAAGGCGATGGTTTATTCCGAGCAGAAGGCGAGCTTGCTGATGCTTATACGGCGGCAGGTGTCATGTTTAAAATGCAACAGGGATATTTGGAGCAGTCCAATGTGAACACCGCGCAAACAATGACAGACATGATGACAGCTTACCGTGCGTTTGAGGCCAATCAGAAGATATTGCAGGCTTATGATACCAGCTTGCAAAAAACGGTCAATGAAGTGGGAAGAATCGGCTAAAGGTAATTCTGAAGCGGGGGGCTAGAGATGAATAGAACGATGATTACAGCAACGAACACGTTAGGACAGCTTCAAAAGCAAATTGACGTGATAAGTAACAATATAGCAAACGTGGATATAACCGGATTTAAGCGCAGAGAGGCAACATTTACGGACTTGCTTGTTCAGCAGTTTGACAATCTGCCTGGAGGAGATCCAGATACGGCAGCAGCAAGGTTAACACCTGAGGGCATTCGTCAGGGGACTGGTGCGAAGCTTGGACAGATTCAAATGATTATGACACAGGGAACTTTTAAATCAACGGAACGCCCATTGGATACCGCTTTTACAAAAGAAGGCTTGTTCTACCGCATCCAGGTGCAGAGAGGTGATGTGTACGAAACACAGTACACGAGGGATGGAGCTTTCTATTTATCGCCGTTGTCGGAGAATGAGATGACGCTAGTGACAAGCAGTGGTCATCCGATTTTGGATGAGAATAACGAACCGGTGGTTATTGCGGGTAAGGCGAAGGATTATACGATAACTGAAACGGGCACTTTAAAGGTTAATATGGAAGATGGAAGTCAGCAGAATGTAAATCTGGGTGTGTCGCTCGTGAATAATCCGCAATTTTTAGAACAAAAAGGGGGAAACCGGCTTGGGCTTCCAGCTGGAGTCGAAGCGGATGGTGTGTTAACGGATCTTAATGGAGAATTGCGGAGTCAGATTTCCATTCGCTCCGGTACACTAGAGCTTTCTAACGTTGATTTATCAAAAGAAATGACAGATCTGATGACAGCTCAGCGCTCCTATCAATTTCAAGCACGTTCGATTAATATGGCCGATCAAATGATGGGGCTAATAAATGGAATTCGTTAAAGGGGAAAACAGAATGGCTTTAAACGAAACTAGCCGTGAAGCCTTCAAGGCTGAGAACAAACAAAATAAAGAAAAAGAGCAATCCGAAAAGAAAAGTAAGCGAATCCGTATACGCCTGATTCCTATTTGGTTGCGCTTGATTATCGTTTTGCTGCTGATTTTCTTTAGCACAGCCATTGGCGCAATGGTAGGTTACGGTGTTATTGGCAGCGGAAATATATTCGATGTCTTCAAACCATCCACCTGGACCTATATCATTGATTTAGTTCAGAGGAAATAGAGCATTGCATTAAAGCGGTGGGGGACAGTCCCCCAATGTGGTAAAGCGTTAAAGTAATGGGGGACTGTCCCCCACCTTGCTAAAGCACTAAATTAGAGAAGCTTATCCATTGTATTTGTTTGTGAGTTTATGTAAAATTATTCCTAAAATAGGAGGAATACATATGATGTTAGATATAGATCAAATAAAAGAGATTATCCCGCATCGGTATCCGTTTTTGTTAGTTGACCGGATTGTGGAAGTTGAAGAGGGAAAAAGGGCAATCGGAATTAAAAATGTAAGTGCGAATGAAGAGTTCTTCAATGGGCATTTTCCAGAATTTCCAGTTATGCCAGGTGTGTTGATTGTAGAGGCTTTAGCGCAAGTTGGCGCCGTTGCTATGCTAATGAAGGAAGAAAACCGAGGCCGTCTTGCCTTTTTCGCAGGAATCGATAACTGCCGTTTTAAACGTCAAGTACGTCCTGGGGATCAGCTAAGATTAGAAGTGGAGATGACACGTCTACGCGGCTCCTTTGGAAAAGGGAAAGCGATTGCTACCGTTGACGGAGAAGTTGCCTGCGAAACAGAAATTATGTTTGCACTAGGCGATGCAAAAGAAAACTAAGATACTTTAATACGGTAATAGACTAGGGGACAGTCCCTCAATGCGTTAACGCATTGAGGGACTGTCCCCCGCTGCTTTAATGTGCTAAACTGCTGCATGATTGTTGACCCTTTGGTATATGATAAATAAAAGCCATTCATGAGGGTTTTTGTCTTAGTGGATAAAGCTCGTTTTTTATATCGTCAGGACCCGATGCGGTGAGAAGAGCCTTGCTGTGACGCGATTGAGGTTTCAGCACTAGCCGTTCTAATCCAATCCCCTTTTCCGCTCATTCCTCTCCCTCCAATAAAATCCTCCTCTTACAAATTCTGATATACCAGCATCATGCAAGATTGACTTTCATTTGGGTAACCTAACAAAAGACCAAGAGAGGGTCTATTTTCAAACACTTATGTTGAAAGGGGTTACACGAATGAATAAGAAACTTTTATCGTTAATTGGCGGTTCAGTGTTATCCATCATGCTATTGGGAGGCTGTGGTGACGACCAAAATGACCCGCCCCCAGAGGATGATGTAAACATCGAAGAAAATAACGATAAAAACAATGGTATGAACAACGATAACAACGATAACAACAATGGTACAAACGGTAATGATGATAATAATGGTCTAGGTGATGATGATGGAGTTCTAAATGACGAAAATCTAGGTGATGATAACAACAATGATATCAATACTGACAATGATCTTGATCCGGCGACTGATAACAACACGCCGAAAGAAGATATTGTAGAAGACGAACTTGATATGAATGATGAAAATAACAAAGATAAATAGACCCTATTGATGGAAAAATAAAAAGGATAGATAAGAATTTCACTTTGTCTATCCTTTTTATCATTTTATAAAATGAACCATAAATCGCGGCTTAATATCTTAACGCAATCCACTATGGAACAGCTGCTAAATCCAGCCCAATCAGTTTTCGTTCTCACCTTCGAGCTCCTCTTCCATTTCTTGCTCAAAACTATCCCGTTTGCCATCCTCCTCCTCGAGATCCTCAGCCTTTTCATTCGGATCCTTGACAGATGGTTCCTCCTCCTGCGGGTCTTCCGGCGGCGGTGCCGGGTCCTCATCATCGTTACAACCGGCAGCGATACCGGAGGCGAGCAGCACACTCGCAAACATGAGATACCACTTTTTCTTCATAATCATCCTCCTTCCTAAGATAGATTCTTTGTTTAGCTTTTCCTATATGAATCAGATAATCCGCATTTTTCAACCGTAAGATTTATTAAAAAAACAAAAAAAAGAAACCCATTGGCTTCTCTACATTTTCGGCGATATTTTTGGCTTGGTAAGCATTTTTTCTTTAAACTCTTTCAACAGCTCCTGGCCGCACAGGCCTTTTTCAATTAAAGCCTTTAGTAAAACCTCAGGATAGGTGTTCGCTTGATTAATCTCACCCTTAAAGAGGAGACTCAAATATCCGCCAGCTAATTTTTTCATTTGTAAAGACTTTGCCTGAAAATAGGCTGGGTCGTTTTCTGCCCTTGTTATAACCACCTGAAGAGAAATTTCTTGACTGACATCAATCAGTTTTTGAAAATAGGGCTCGTATGCGCCGGAAATATAGGCTTCTAATAGCCAGGTGCGATTTTTATCCTCCTTGTTAATAACGAGACCGTCTTCCAGCTTAATATCAATAAGACCGCATTCCTCAACCACCTGCAGCGAGATGAGCTTAAACGTCTTCATGCATCAACCTCCCGTTATTTGTCTGTTATGGTAAAAATTATAGCACATTTATAATTGAAATCGCTCTCAAAAATTATTTGTTCATATAGGTGAAAATTCATAAATTCATGTGAAAAATTACACAATCATTACAAAAAAAGTGCAATAAATGAATTTTCATTAGATTCTGCCCTTGGAAATTGAATTTTCATGGTTTTACGGGCAGGAGCCACCTAAGGTATGATGAGACCATCAACAAGGAGAGGAGAGAACTTATGATAAATCAAGTCACACTTGTAGGCAGGATCACGAAGGACCCTGAGCTGCGGATAACGCCGGAAGGGATTGCAGTTACCAGCATTACGTTGGCACTTAATCGGCAATTTCGCAGCCAGCAGGGGGAGTATGGTGCCGATTTCGTCCAATGTACCATTTGGAAAAAGGCGGCCGAGAATACCGTGAATTATTGCCGCAAGGGATCGCTCATCGGAATAACCGGCCGAATCCAGACGCGTAACTATGATAATCAAGATGGGCGCAAGGTCTATGTTACCGAGGTCGTAGCGGACACGGTAAAATTCATCGGAACGAAGCGCTCAGAAGACTCTATACACCACCTTGAAAAAGAGAAACCTGAACCTGTACCAATTAGCCAGGGGTAAGGATAAGAAGGTAAGATTTCATTATAAGCTGTCAAAACACAAATAATGTTAGGCAGATTAAAGTCTAGTGACACATATTTCACTGAATCAGAGGTGAATCATGAAGGAACAAAATGACGAATTGCTACTAGAGCATATGATACGAATGCAAGCTAAGCTGATTGAAAAGGTTGACGCCCTTAACAGCCGGCTCAACCAAATCGAGTATGTCCTTAAACAAGATGATCAACGACTTTCTGAGTCTTATTTTTACTGTAAAAATGCTGTAGGCTTTGAAATGTCCATTGAATCATAGATAAAAAAAGTCCTCGCAGGAATCTACGCTTAGAGAAAATCAAACACCGCCCCGCTTTATTCCCCAATATACAATCCGCCGGAGATAATATCCGGCGGTTTTTTGTTTTTGATGGAGTGAGACTTGCAATCAAGTTAAGAGCGTGCGGTTCTAGTGGGTAAATCCTGGCTGCTTAACAATGCCGATGTTGGTTAGCGTAAGAATCTATCTCATACTTGCACGGATTTCCTGCATCTTTTGCACAACTAGCGGATAAAAAGACTGGACTGCATTTTGTGTTGTATTTCCTCCGAAAAAATTAGTGCCAGGGCATGTTTTGACATCATATGAAAAGGCGTTATCCAATACCCTTTGTTTTGTTTTCAGGCTCCACCAGTGATGGTATGTGATTGTGTCGATGGAGGGGGCGAGACCAAACTTCATGCAGAGCAGGGCTGTGAGATACACAATCGTTTCCCTATGCTCCGCTGTCATGACATCTTGACCAAGATCAAAATTGCCAACATGCTCAATGGCAATACCGACAGCGTTAGCCGTCGGGCCAATTGTCCCATCAGGCGCTATGTCAAATGGACGGCAAACCGCAATTCTTCCATCTGGAAAAGTGGTGATGTTTTGTGCGATATTCTGCCAGCCCATTTGCTTCATATGAAAGGTCTCCATCCCCTTCAGCATGGAAAAATGATTGTTGCCGTAAAAATGCTTATAGGATGGGAGCCAGGTGTGATGCTGCTGGATGAGAGTGATTTTCCGAGTGAAAACTTGATGAAATAGCCAGTCACGAAATTCCTCCCGGTTCATTAGAATATACTGCCCCTGCATCGTCATTTTTTTCGGAGGAACCTTCAAAATTTGTCCGATTTCAAGGTCCGCAGATGGCAGCCCATTTGTTGTTTTAATTAGCTCAGATGTTGAATGGTAGGTAGAAGCGATCTTTTCCAACGTGTCCCCGGCAGCGACTTCATACATTATTGGAACGAACAGCCTCTGACCGACTAATAATGAATCCGATATTAATCCATTGGTCGACTTCAACTCTTCAACGGTAGTTCCATACTTATCCGCAATCACCGGCAGGCTATCACCGGCCTTCACTTCATAAAGATGACTAAAATCTTGTTTTACAGCCTGAACGGAAGCAGCTGACATATTCAAAAAAAGTAAATGAATGAATACAATCCATACAATAGCAGCCTTCTTCTTCATCGTATTAATCCTTTCCTTTAATAATAAAAAAGCATCTACCGAATCATTCCACTATTATTGTTGAATAAAAAGAATCAACCTATCCTACAAAATTAATGGAAACTTCCAATCTTTGGTTTTAGCGCATTAAAGCGCTGGGGGACTGTCCCCCAGTGCTTTAATGCGCTAACGCGAAATCCATTGACAGTTATTCTCTTTGCTGGGCTTAAAATATTGTTATAATGTCAGTAAGGAGGCTGTGCTGGTTATTATGTACACATCAGAAAAGTTAATTAAAAGATTAGAAAATCATTTGCGTTCTACGGCAAGGCAGCTGTTAAAGTTTGATACGACAGAAGAAGTGCTGCAATATTTGACTGATTCCTTCCAAACCGAATTAAATTGTGATTTTGTCGGGGTTGTTTTTAAAAATGGAAGCGATTTAATTCCAAAAGCGTGGAGCGGTCACGGGCAATCGATTAGGGAGGCTTTGCCGATGACACTCGATCAAGGTTCCATGGTCCTATTTCAGAAAAGTATAACGAGTATGGATGACGAAGCGGGTACATCCTGTGCTTTTTTTGAATTACTTAATAAAGAATCAGTTACCTGGTTCACGATGCCTATAAAAGATGAGATGGAAATTTTCGGATTTTGTGTAATCGGTTATGCAGAGTATATCCCGCTTTTTGAAATGTATGAAACCTTTAATGAATTTGGAAAAGATGTCGCGACTGCCTTATCCTTGACGAAAAGTAAAGAAATGGCAAGGAAAAAGATAGCCGGTGCGGAATGGATTAGGAAAAATCTTTCTTTTGATGAGTCGCTTGATCGCCTTGTCGGAAAAATTGTAGATATGGCGGGAAAACAAACGAATGCTACATTCGCCAGTATTTATTTATATAATGAAGAGAATGGTTATTTTGCCCTTCAACCGCCTGCGTACGGTCATTCAACGATGCCAACGGAAATCAGCATCGGAGAAGATTATGTACTGAAACATTATTTCCCTTTTATCGAAAGAACAGGGGGCAGTCAACTGACGGTTCCATTATTTATCGATTTGAAGATGATCGGTGTACTTCATGTAGAAAATACTCATGATGCCCTTTTTGACGAAGAGGATTTGGAAATACTGAATCTATTTTCGGACCATGTAAGCACCATGTTAAAAAACGTCCTCCACAAGGATCATGAAAAGGAGCAAAATCAACGGCTTCGTTTATTGCTGGATTATCAACAAGCGCTTGTAACAGCAACGGTTGAACAGGAAAACTTCGACGGAATTACTTCGATTGCGAGCGAGATATTCTCAAAACCAATCATGCTGTTTGATCGGTTTATTCGTCCGCTTTCCTATCAGTTATTTACCGAAGAAGGTTTGGATCCAGATGAATGGACAAAAATGACCCATGAGGAATTGAGTAAACGAAAGCAGAAAAAGGTCACTTTTTCCCTAAAGGATAGCAAGGAGAGAGAGATCAACGTTTGGCCTGTTAGTGGCGGAGGAGATTTGCTAGGCTATTTAGCCATCGCAGTTCCGCAAGAGGAGATAGATAATTTAAGACAACTAACAATAAATTTAATTCGTAATATCATTTCGATTCAATTTATTAAACAAAAGCTAGTACTGAATACAAAAGAACAGGTAAAAGAGAGTTTCATTCATAAATTACTAGTGAAACACGTTGAAGAGAAGGACGATATTCTCCAATATGCGAGTTTATTTCAGTGGGATCTCTTTAAACCGCATCGCGTGGCGATTGTATCGGTGCGGTTAGATGAAAGCGAAAGAAAGGATAAAGATATTCTTGACCAAAAAGCAAGAATGTCATTTATTTTGGATAATTTGAAAACAAGGATTTCTATGTATGTTGAGGATATCGTCATAGCTGCTGTTAAAGAAGAACTGATTTTAATTGTACCGTCGAAGGATGCGAACAGCCGGAAGAAGCATTGGGAAGACCTTTATAATAAGATGAAAAAGTGGATGAAATCAGATCGAGTATCCTGTCAGATTTATGTGGGGGTAGGCGGAGAAGCAAAATCAATCGAAGACTATTACCCTTGCTATCGAAAAGCAAGGGAAACACTAAATGTCATTAGTAACCGATATGATCCGATTGGCTATGCATTTTATGAAGAACTTGGGTCCTATACGCTGCTCCATCACTTAAAAGAGATGTCGGAAACCTCTTTGTACATTAACAACTATTTAGAAAAGCTACGCAATTATTCAGAGGGCAAGAGTAATGATTTACTCCATACATTAAGAGTGTACTTAGAGCAAAATGGAAATGCGAAAAGTACGTCAGAAGAACTTTTTATCCATAGAAGTACTTTGCTGTATAGATTAGAAAAGATAGAAGAAATTTTGGGAAGCGACTTAAATAATGCGGAACTTAGGTTTAACCTGATGCTTGCTTATAAGCTAATTGACCTGTCCGGCAGCAGTAATGGAACAACTCTATAAATAATTGGAAGACTATTTCTTATAAGGGATAGTCTTATTTTCTGTTTGATTATAATGATATTTCTCACCGATGAGTTAAAAATCAGGATTATCAACATGGTTCACGCACAAAGCTTTTACAAAAGAAAACTCGCTTCACATATACTCCTCAGGACATTGAAAATCTCCCCGCCAGCAAACAAAGTGACTGTGAGTGAAAAAGTCCTTCTTTTCCATTCGTACAGAACATATGAAAAAGTCCTTCTTTTTCCATTCGTACATAGTGTATGAAAAGGTTTGATTTATTCATACACTGTGTAGATTACAATTTTAACTGTAAGCACTTACAATAAAGCTATAAATAACAACAACAAATAAAAAAATGAAAGAGGAGATATAACATGGCTATTAAAACAGTTGGAGTAATCGGCGCAGGTTCAATGGGATCAGGAATTGCAAATGTATTTGCATTAAATGGTTATAACGTTGTGTTACGTGACATCGAAGATCGTTTTGTACAAGGTGGCTTTAGCCGCATTGAGAAATTTATGAGCAAATCAGTTCAAAAAGGGAAAATGACAGAAGAAGCAAAACAAGAGGTTCTTTCCCGCATTACATTAACAACAGATTTACAAGATTTGAAGGATGTTGATTTAGTAGTAGAAGCAGTGCTAGAAGATATGGATCTAAAACAATCTGTATTCTCACAGCTTGATGAAATCGTAAGAGAAGATGTTATTTTAGCAACCAATACATCATCCTTATCAATTACGGAAATTGCAGCGGCAACAAAACGCCCGGACCGCGTAGCAGGATTACACTTCTTCAACCCAGCACAAGTAATGAAGCTTGTTGAAGTGGTTCGCGGTTACAGCACAAGCGACGAAACAGTAGACACATTGAAGCAGGTTTCTGAAGTATTGAGAAAAGAAGTGGTTGAAGTAAAGAAAGACGTTCCAGGATTTATTGTTAACCGAATTATGATTCCTCAATTTATTGAAGCCATTAAAGTACTAGAAGAAGGAATTGCTTCAAAAGAGGATATCGATAAAGCAATGAAGTACGGATTAAACCATCCAATGGGTGCTTTCGAACTTCAAGACTATGCAGGTGTTGATATCGGCTACCATGTTATGGAATACTTCCAAAAAGAATTTGCAGATAATCGTTGGGCTCCGCCATTATTATTGAAAAACATGATGCGAGCAGGCCGTTATGGTAAGAAAGTTGGCAAAGGCTACTACGATTACGAATAATTTTAACTTCATTTGGTGAGGCGAATTTGATAAAAAAGGAGATGGAAGAAAATGAGCAGCGAAACATTAGTAAAATACGAATATTTAGTAGTTGAAGTAGAAAATAAAGTAGCGACGGTAACGATTAACCGTGCACCCGTTAATGCTTTAAACTCAAAAGTATATCAAGAATTATCACGTGTCATTGATGAAATGGACGCAAATGATGATGTCAACGTGATTATTTTAACAGGAGCAGGCGAGAAAGCGTTTGTTGCAGGTGCGGATATTAATGAAATGGCTGGCGCGGATCTTGTGACTGTAGTGAAAAATAATAAAGTAGCCCGCAACATGTTCAAAAAAGTAGAGAATTCAACAAAGCCTGTTATCGCAGCACTTAACGGTCTTGCACTAGGCGGCGGTCTTGAACTAGCTCTTTCTTGTGACCTGCGAATTGCTTCTGAAAATGCGAAATTTGCTTTCCCTGAAGTGGGTCTAGGAATCATCCCTGGAGGCGGAGGTACACAGCGCCTGCAGAAGATTGTTGGACAAGGTCTTGCGAAAGAACTTCTGTTCACTGGCACAATGTTTACAGCAGAAGAAGCACACAATTGGCATATCGTTAATAAAGTGGTTCCTGCCGGCGAAGCACTAGCTGCTGCAAAGGAATTAGCAGACAAACTGGCAAAACAGCCTCCAGTTGCATTGCAAATGGTGAAACTTGCTGTAAATACTGGAAGCAATACAGATATTGAATCTGGATTAATCATTGAAAGCAACAGCTTCAATACAGCTTTCTCAACAGAAGACGGTAAAGAAGGTTTAGTCGCTTTTACTGAAAAAAGAAAGCCTAATTATAAAGGAAGATAATCAGCAGCACTGAATGGATAGAAGCTAAAAAAATCGGGTGTTGACCACCCGATTTTTTCTGAAGATATAAAATGTTCTTGATAAATAGATATAGAAGCGGAGGCAATTATTATGGGGAAAGTAGTCATTACGAGCGGCGCAAGAACAGCGGTTGGAGCTTTTCTTGGCGGGTTAAAAACAGTTCCAGTTGAAGAATTAGCAGCAACAGCGATTAAAGAAGCGTTAAAGCGTTCAAATAATCTTGATCCTGCATTGGTCAATGATGTGGTCTTTGGTCATGTAGAATCATCAGGAGATGCACCGAACTTAGGCCGAAATGCAGCCATGCTTGCAGGATTGGATCATGTACCAGGTTATACACTCAATCGTATTTGCGGCTCAGGCATTCAATCTATTGTCAATGCCACACAGGATATCCTAACAGGAAATTCTGAAATTGTTGTAGCCGGAGGAGCGGAAAGTTTATCAAGAGCTCCTTACTATCTTCCATTAGAAGTTCGTTATGACGGATTCAAAATGGGAAATCAGGAATTACGTGATGCGAATACAAAGTATCACCACAACTGCCAGCCATACCCGCAATATCCAATTATGCATATGGGAAATACAGCTGAGAACGTGGTAAGAAAATGTGAGATTTCAAGAGAAGACCAAGATCTTTTCGCATACAACAGCCAAATGAGAGCCAAAGCAGCGATGGAAAGCGGCCGATTCGAAAGAGAAATCGTGCCAGTTGAAATCAAAGGCAGAAAAGGTGCTGTTACGATTATCGATAAGGACGAGCATCCAAAACCACAAACAACATTAGAAGCTCTTGCAAAACTTAGACCAGCTTTTGAAAAAGACGGCAGTGTGACAGCGGGAAATGCTTCTGGATTAAATGACGGCGGTGCAGCAGTTGTTGTGATGTCAGAAGAAAAAGCAAACGAATTAGGATTAGCGCCAATGGCAGAAATCGTGGATTTCGCTGTTGCAGGACTTGATCCATCTGTGATGGGACTTGGACCAGTGTTTGCGATTCGCAAGCTTCTTGAAAAGACAGGTATGGCAAAAGAAGATATCGATTTATATGAAATCAATGAAGCATTCGCAGGACAAATGCTTGGATGCATGAAAGAACTAGAAATGTATTTAGACAGTCCATTATATGATCGCATCAATGTGAATGGCGGCGCTGTTGCGCTTGGACATCCGCTGGGAATGAGCGGTACAAGAATCACGATTTCCTTAATGTATGAACTAATCGAAAGAAATGCAAAATACGGTATTGCCAGCGCATGTATTGGCGGCGGCATGGGTATCGCTTTATTAATTAAAAATCCGAATGCTTAAAGACTAAGGGATCATGGGCAGGGTACATGCGAAGCACACTAACCAAAGTTGACATGGTGCTTGTATACTGCCCATATCTAAAATAGTACTAGTTTGATAGATGGCCAGCAAAGGGGATGGAGAATAATGAGTAAAATCATTTCGCTAGAACAAGCGGCAGCACTAATAAAAGATAACGATGTTGTGGCAACCACTGCTTCTTCTGGTTTAGCTGGTTTACCTGAAGAGTTAATCGTTGGGATTGGAAACCGATTTAAAGAAGAAGGGAATCCAAGAAATATTACGTTTATCAACGGTTCAGGAATCGGAATAAATTCAGAAGGAAGAGGAATGGATCACCTTGCACATGAGGGTTTAGTCAAACGTGTGATTTCCGGTCATATCGGCTTCTCCCACCGCATGTCCAGATTTATTGCTGAAGGAAAAGTAGAAGGATATCTTTATCCGCAGGGAGTTATCACGCAAATTTGGCGGTCAACGGCAGGGAAAAAGCCAGGGGTTATCACAAAGGTTGGCCTAGGTACATATGTCGACCCAAGGAAACAAGGTGCGAAAGCAAACTCGATTACAACGGAAGACTTAATTAGTGTTGTTGAATTAAATGGAGAAGAGTGGCTTCATTATTCCAATTTCGATGTGAACGTTGCTTTCATTCGAGGAACGACAGCGGACGAAAATGGCAATATTACGACAGAGCATGAAGTAGCTAATTTTGAAATTTTGCCGCTGGCAACGGCAGCTAGAAATAATGGGGGCATTGTCATCGCACAGGTAGAAAATATTGCGGAAGCGGGGACTCTTAATCCGAAAGAAGTTCGAGTACCTGGTGTCATGGTTGACTATATTGTTGTATCAAAACAACCGGAATATCATTTTCAAACGATGGCACGACATTATGACCCAGCTCTTTCAGCAGAAATGAGAGTACCGCTTGGCTCTATTAAGCCGGCAGAATTAAACGCCAAAAAAGTGATTGCTAGACGCGCAGCCATGGAACTGTCTCCAAATTCCATTGTCAATCTTGGTGTAGGGATGCCTGCTTTTGTTTCAAGTGTCGCAGCTGAAGAAGGGGTTTCAGATGAAATGACGCTAACCGTAGAGTTTGGTATTTTCGGCGGAGTTCCTGCCAGCGGTTTTGACTTTGGTGCTTCCTATAACCCTGATGCGATTATTAATCATGAAGCGATGTTTGATTTCTATGATGGCGGCGGACTTGATGTAACATTCTTAGGTTTAGCCCAGCTTGATCAGTACGGGAATGTTAATGTGAGTCAATTTGGTCCCAAGGTTGTAGGGCCGGGAGGATTTATTAACATTAGTCAATCTTCGAAAAAGGTTGTATTCGTAGGTCAGTTTACGGTGGGATCAAAAGAAACATTCGAGAATAATCGATTAGTCATCCAGGATCATGGACGAGGCAAGAAAATTATTAACGATGTAGAACAAATTACCTTCAGTGGAGAATATGCGTCAAAAGCGGGTATTCCAGTTGTTTATATTACAGAAAGAGCGGTCTTTGATGTCGTGGACGGCAGATTGAGATTGATTGAAATCGCTCCAGGACTGGATCTTGAAAAGGATATTCTAGCGTGGATGGAGTTTACACCAATCATTTCTGAAAATCTAAAAACAATGGATCCAAGTATCTTCCAAGAACAATGGGGCGGACTAAAGGAAATTATCGAAGCGAAAAGAAACAATCAAGAGTTACAGCCAACGATATAAAGTAAAACTTCCATCAGTAGAGGTTTTACTGCCCGTTAAGAGTGGGATAAGCGTAAGACAATTTTCGAAAAATAGTTCAAGTAAACGAAGGGGATCGTGCTTAGTACACATGCCTAAGCACGATAATAATAGATGAAGAAGTATTCATGAATGGGGAAATGAGATACTTACTGCACAAAGGATACATGCATGTTTTTAAATAGATAAGTGATTATATTTTTATAATGAAAGCGATAACAGATTATTAAAATATAATTTTATTTTTCATTTATAGGGATGAGGAGAAATGGAACCTAAAGTCAAAGGGGGACGGACGGTGAAATTAAATGAAGCACTATCATCAATTGTCAACAAATATCCCGATAAGGCAGCCTTTATCTACCAGGATGAAGAAACAAGTTACTATGAATTCGAAAGCCAGGTTAAAAGGTTTGCCTCAGGTTTAGAAAAGTTAGGCTATCAAAAAGGGGATCATATTGCTCTTATTTCATGGAATAGTCCGTTATATGTCATTGCATTCTATAGTTTACTTCGCATGGGGGCTGTCATCATACCGGTTAAGCCCATTTTAACGGCGAATGAAATAAAGTATATATTGAAGGACGGAAACGTCAAAGCTGTAATTGCAGTTAAAGAATTAGTAGAAAGCCTTGAGGAAATCGCTGAGGAACTGCCAGATGTTAAGCATTATATTCTCTCAGGCACCGATATTCCTCTTGGAAATCAATATTTTGCGTCCAAAGTGAAAGCGTTTAATAGAGTAGTTGAAGAAGGCAACTTGGAATTTGAGGCCCCAGATTTGGATGAAGAGGATACAGGAATTATTTTATATACCTCTGGAACAACGGGGAAACCTAAAGGTGCCATGTTGTCTTATCAAAACTTGTACGTAAATGCCATGAGTACAGCGGATTATTTAGAGTTTAATCCCAATGACCGTGTGGTTAGTGTATTGCCTATGGTTCATGTGTTTTCTATTGGAGCTTCTTTCTGCGGCCCGTTGTTAAAAGGGGCAACACTATTAATTATGCAAAAATTTTCGCCAACAGAAGTTTTTCACATAGCGAACAAACATAAAGCTACCATATTTGCTGGTGTGCCGACCATGTATAATTATTTGCTGCAAACAGCAAAGAAGCATCCGGCTTATAAGGATCATTTTTCCGACATTCGTTTATGTCTTTCTGGAGGCGCAGCCATTCCTCTTGCTTTATTAAATGAGTTTGAGAATACCTTTCATGTAACCATCACAGAAGGCTACGGATTGTCCGAGGCAGCTCCAGTTGCCTATAATCCAGTTCATTGCCCTCCGAAACCGGGTTCCATCGGAAAACGTATTCTGCAAGTAGAGTGTAAAGTGGTAGACAGCAGCGGTAAAGAGGTTCGGATGGGGGAAGTCGGAGAGCTGATTGTCAAAGGTCCTCATGTGATGAAGGGGTATTATAAGCTGCCTGAGGAAACAGGCAAAACCATACAGAATGGCTGGCTTCATACAGGCGATTTAGTCAGAGTGGATGAGGATGGTTATTATTATATTATTGACCGGATAAAGGATGTCATAATTGTAGGCGGTTACAATGTGTATCCGCGTGAAGTAGAAGAAGTGCTCAGTGAGCATCCTCAAGTTGTGGAAGTTGCTGTTGTCGGAGCTCCGCATGAGGAAAAGGGAGAAGCCGTCATGGGCTTTGTGGCGGTCAGCGGTGATGTGACAGAAGAAACGTTAATAGACTATTGCAGAAAAAGTTTAGTAAAATTCAAAGTCCCGTATAAAATTGAATTTTTAGATGAACTGCCAAAGAACGCAACAGGCAAGATTATTAAAAAGGACCTTGCTGCCATGGCTAAGCGCAGCAGATCGGTGGAAGAGCCTGTATAGGTAATGGCGGAAAATAGGGGTGTTTTGCGTCCTGCCTAATTGAGTGAAAAAAATGGAATAGTCATTTTATCAAAAAAAGCTAGCCTTTGAAGACTAGCTTTTTTGCATGTAGATGAATAGATTTTTACTAGAATATAAACAAAATAACAAAGTAAACAGCCATAATCACAAGTCCAACTGGCAAGCCGAACACAGCCCATTCTTTACTCGTGATGTTTAATTTTCCGGCTGCAATAATGTTCGGGATATTTCCTGGAATCAGCATACCTCCAGCAATGAGAAGGCCAAGCAGGATGGCGCGAATCGTTTCGCTGTCCATTGCCGGGCTGACTTCAGCAGCAGCAAGGGTCGCATTATCTAAGACAGCAGAAATCATATTAATCCAATACAACAGCTCTGGGCTGAGACCAAGAATATATTTTTCAATGAGCGGCTCGAATCCATGTCCGAGGAAGGTTAAGCCCATAACAAATAAATAGATTTTTGCTGCACGAATGATAATTTCCTTATAGGTCTCAGCAGGCTGCTCAGAACCTAATGTATCCGAGCTTTCTTTTGTTTTAACAAAAAACATCGAGATGATTCCCAATACAATAACAGCAGGAATCACTTCCGGTCCGATTAACTCAAATAAGTAGCCGAAATCCTCACTTAATTTGCTGACAACAATGGTTGAAAGCGGTTCGCCAATCGGTGTTAAAGCAGCGCCAAGGCCGATGGAGAAACAAGCCAATATGGTAAAATGAACCTCTGATTTGCGTTCAAGGGGCAGTACATTAACAATGATAACAAGAATAATAGCCGCAATAATGGCTGTAATAATACTGGAGGCCAGTCCTAAAATGATGACCATTAAGGCCAAGAAAATCCGCGGTGTCAGCGCTTTGCTAGTTGCGAGAATCGCTGCTTCAAGCGGCTTTTGCGCCCATTTTGTAATCAGACCGGCAATTAAGACGGCAAGTGTAATATTAATCGGGTCAACAAGTGCCTTTTCAATCAAGTGAAGGTTCATCATGCCGCTGACTGTTGCAGCCGCAATCCCCATCACAAAGAGGAAAGCCTCCAAATTGTGTTCAACCTTTTTAACTGAAAACGGTAAAAATAAGACTAGAAATAAGATAATAAATAAACCAATCATTTTCCCAGATCCTTTTCATTTGAGTGTTGAATAGATAAAAGCAGGTATATAATCATGTATAAATGCTTCACTAATAAAAATCATAACATCTTTTGCCAAACATAATAAGTGAGTAACATCACAAAAATTCCCTCAAATATATGAAACTAACAATGATTAAACACCAACTTGCTTTAACGTATTAACAAGGTGGGGGACAGTCCCCCGGCCCGTTCATGCGTTAAACCGCCGGGGGACTGTCCCCCAGCGCTTCACTGCGTTAACGCAAAATCACCAGATCTTTTAGTTCATCTGTGGACAGTTCGGTTATCCAGCTGTCACTTTGGATGACTTCATCGTTCAAGGCTTGTTTCTTGTCTAGCATCAAGTCAATTTTCTCTTCTAAGGTCCCTGTGCAAATCAGCTTATGGACATGAACAAATCGTTTTTGGCCAATTCGATAGGCCCGGTCGGTTGCTTGGTTCTCAACGGCAGGGTTCCACCAGCGGTCATAATGAATGACGTGGTTTGCTGCTGTCAAATTCAGTCCTGTACCGCCGGCCTTCAATGACAGCAAGAAAATCGGAAACTCTCGCTCCTGGAAGCGGGCAATCATGTTGTCGCGCTGCTGCTTCGGCACACTGCCGTTCAAGAACGGAACCTCATAGCCAAACTCTTCCTTAATCATCTTTTGAATCATATGACCCATCTCAATATACTGCGTGAAAATTAAACAGCTTTCTTCCTGCTCCACCACAGACCCGACAAGCTCCTGCAGCTTCTCGAGTTTTGCTGAACGCTCCAACAGCCCCTCAGGCCGCTCTTCCTTCAAGTACAACGCCGGATGGTTACACAGCTGCTTCAACCGGCTCAGCATCTGCAGAATCAAACCTTTTCGCTCAAACGCAGAAAGCTTATCAATATCAGCCAGTGTATCCTTTACCAACTGTTCATACAACGATGCCTGCTCAGCCGTCAATGGACAATATTCCTTCTGCTCCAGCTTATCCGGCAGGTTCAGGGCCACATCTTCATCTTTCTTTGTTCTTCTCAATAAAAACGGCCTAATCAGCGTCTGAAGCTGCTGAATCTTTTGCTTCTCAGAATCACGCTCAATCGGCAGCACGAATCGCTTTTGAAACTGGCCGCTCGAGCCCAAATACCCATGATTGGTAAAATCAAAAATGGACCACAGTTCTGTCAACCGATTTTCCATCGGTGTCCCGGTGAGTGCAATATGATGCTGTCCTTTTAGCTTTCGTACAGCCCGCGACTGTTTGGTCCCGGCATTTTTAATATTCTGCGCTTCATCAATCGCAATCGAACTCCACGTCACTGATTCCAGCTCGGCCGTATCCATCGGCGTCAATCCGTAGGACGTCAATACCACATCAGCAGCACCAGCCTGCGCCGTAAACTCTTCATCCTTCAACCTGCCAGGTCCATAATGCAAGTGCACTTTCAAATCAGGGGCAAACCGCTCAATCTCTTTCTGCCAATTCCCAAGCACGGATGTCGGACAAATAATCAGTGCCGGCCCAGCATCTCTCTCCATCTCACGAACCCGGAGTAAATAAGAAATCAGCTGCACGGTCTTCCCGAGACCCATATCATCCGCCAAGCATCCGCCAAATCCATACTTCCGCAGGAATAACATCCAGCTCATCCCCAACTGCTGATAAGGCCGCAGCTCACCGTGAAACCCGTCAGGCACCGTCTCGAGCGGCAGCGACTTTAAATCGCGCAGCCCGTTGATCATTTGCTTCCAGTTTCGGTTCAACTCAATCTGAATCTTTGCAAATGCCTTTGGATTCTCAAGCTCGTCATCCGCCAAGCCTTCCTCAGCAAACAGCTCCTGCTCAATAAGGTCACGAACATGCAAGCCTTCCTTCTCGGCCTTTTTCATCAGCTCCTGAATTTGATGGATAAACGCCGGGTCCAGCTTAATCCAACGGCCGCGAATATACACTAACCGCCGTTTTTCCTCAACGAGCTGACTGAATTCCTCCTCGGACAAATCCACACCGTTCATCGAAAAGCGCCAGTCATAATCGAGCATCGCCTGCAGACCAACAAACGATGGGCGGTAACTGGAACTGCCTTTCACCTTCGCTTTTACTTTCAAACTCGCATTTTTCATGGCTTGCCACCAAGACGGAAGGAGTATATCCACACCAAGTGCCAGAAGCGTTTCACTTGCATCCGTTAGGAATAACCACGCTTCTTCTTCTGTCAGTTTATCTGTCAAACCTTTATCCCCGTTTAGCCATGGGAACAGCCGAGTCCAACGCTCCTGCTCCACATCAATCCGTTCCAAAAACGGCAGCCACCGTTTCGGGTATTCCGTCTCATTCCCAGCATCGACCGCTAAATCCGGATTTTTTTTATCGCGTAAAAAAACTTCTAACGTCCAGAAGCTGTCAATATCAGCAGGCTCCTCCAGTTTAAGCCCGAGCGTGAAGGGAACAGGGCTATCAATAATGCCCATCCACTCGCGAAAGCTTTGCTCGTCAAAAAAAGCAGCCAGCTGGCGGGGAGGAATCGAGCCTTCGCGAAGTGCCTGCAGCTTATCGCCAAACGCCGCCTTCAGCCCTTGATTTTGATTCATATAATCGTTCAATGAATGGTTAAACCATTTCTTCATAAAAGGAAGAACATTTTCCCCCTCCCAGAACGCCGGTGAAAATTCATCCAGTACCCGGTCGGGCAGAATCCAAGAAAACTCAACCTGCTCCCAAGCAGTAAAGTCCGGGAGCCATTCTTTTTCCAAAATCGCATCCTTTACCGTATGAGCGGAAGAAAGGCAAAGCTCTGCCGTTTCATCCCAATCCCAATCAACCATGCGGTTAAACTGCTCACTCGCAAATAAAGTGGACAGCTGCCAGCCATTCAGCACAACCCCTTCAATCCCATCCAGATTCTCTGTTTCCACCATTGTCCCGAAAAACGTTTCCTGATGATAATTAAATAGAAGATACTGCCACACAGAAGGAGGGAAAAAACTCTCATTCCCGTCCGTCGCATAGACAAAGTAACGGTCCTTATCCAAATCCTTTACGAAAATCTTAATATGTCTTGACTTAAGCATCGATCAACTTTCCCCTTTTACATTCTTCCTGGAACGCACGAAGCCGTTTTGTGCGGACAAGCAGCATTTCTAAAAACAAGTTCCAGTCGTCAATGCGCTTCATTTTTTTATAAATCGTACGAAGCTTCTTCAGCTTCCTTACAGCCTGCTTATAGGCATCCCGGTTTTTCCCGTCAATATCAGCTTGAATCGCTTGATGATAGAGGGGAAGAAGGATAGGTGCATCTTCTGCAGTCAGAATCTTAATCCGGTCCTTTGATACATTATCGAAATTAAACCCGACATATGTCTGCAGCTCCATCCACTTTTCATACTCCTTTTTTTCAAAAAGAAAATACTCATACTCATGGAAGCTGTACGGCAGCATCTGTGCTAAAGCTTTTTCATAGATATCGAGGCGATTGGTTTCTGAGCAGAACGGAGTCAGTGCTTGGGTCGCCATCTTCATAAATGAGCGGCAGGCATAATAATCGTTTCGCCAACTCAAATATTCCTTAATGCGGGAAACAAATTCGATGACAAACGGCTCCATCCTCTTGTTATCTAACTGCTCCATCCAGTAAAAGAAATACGGCGTAATCTCTTCGTCCAGAGGGCGGAGGAGGGCCAGTGCCTTCTCATCCTCACGAAGCAGAAGATGTAAATGGGAGAGACCAAGTGTCACCGGCAGATTTTTGTTTGGTACTGCCTCAAGCTGCTTCATAACTTCCTCACGCCACTCTTTTTTCTTAAAAAGGTCACTCCATAGCAGTCGAAATAAATGCACCCGGTCAAATTCTAGTGAAAAATCAGATAGAAGGAGAGGAAGTGTATCATCCTTCAGTTGCTCAATAAATTCATCAAACGCAAACGGCATCGACTGTATGGACAGCCGATTGGACAAATCCTCAATATCGTCAAGGATATTTTGAAAAAGATGACGGTAATAACGGTCTACCGCCGCCACATCATGCTCATGATTCACACTAAGCTCAAGCAATTTCTCAAACGAAACCACGGCACCAATGAGCATATAGAGATTCTTCCACTCCTGCTTAAACGGCGCCCCCGCTTTCAACCGGCGGGCATACACTCCGAACAGCTCATTTACGAGATAGGGCTTCGGATTCCCGCTCCCGACAATCTGATCAAAGCTCTCGCGAAAAGCCTTTGTCCACGTCTGATAATCCGGCTTCATGTATCCGGCTGTTTTCAATAAATCTTTCGCCCGGTCAAGACCCAATGTCTTTGCTTCCCTTTTTTCGCGGAGCGGCTGACGCCATTCATCCACCCAAGACGATACACTGCCGCTTCCATGTGCAAGAATTTTGAAAAATACCGCCAGCTGATGACGGCAATACCCCTCAGTCGAACAAGAACACTCACTAGAATAGGGAAGATTTAAATCTAACCGTACCTTGACCGGAATCACGTCCTGAACCGTCCCAAGCACACCGTCTTCTCCTAGTTTCAATTGCGACACACTATTCTGGCGGTATAAAATCAATCCTTTATGCACGATATCCGCATCAACCGATGACTCCGTGTTCAACGAGCCCTTCAGCTCATCCGAAAACCACTGCAACGGCTCAATAAAGCTCTCTGGAATCAAACTCACAAAATCCCTCCGATCAAAACATATCTTCTATTATACCTTTCTTTGTTGGTGGTAGTAAATTCCTTCAGAATGAGGGGGCCGGTTCTTGATTATGTTAAATGGAGAGGATTATTTCATAAAAGAATGGTTGATTCAGAAAACAAATAATGATATTATGTAATTCCGTCACTTCTATAGCCTTTGAGTTATAGGGGATAACGGCTGCACACATTCTTCTATTTTATTGAGAGAATGTGGGGAGAAAAAAACTTTTAAAAAGAAGTTGACTTCTTCCGCTGAAGTTGTTATATTAATAAGCGTCGCTGAAAACAAAGGTTTTAGGAAATAAAAAAAGTTGTTGACTTCGACGAGTGGAAATGATAAAGTGTTTCTTGTCGCTAAAAAAACGCGATACGAAATGATTGTTCTTTGAAAACTAAACAAAGCAGAAACGTCAACGTTAATTCAAGTTGCTATGTAGCAACATTATTTATGAGCAGTCAAACGATTCTTTTGGAGAGTTT
>NZ_VYKL01000010.1 GCF_008710145.1 Niallia endozanthoxylica | reverse complement strand
TTGTATAACTAGCACGAAACGGAGTTTTTAAGGTTCGATACACGTTCCCACCTCCTAACATTTGGTATATATCTATTATAACAAACAGAACATTTGTTTGCACATAGATTCAAATGCTTTTAGGGAAAAATTCCCCAGATACAAAGTAGAGAAGGTCGAAAATCGAAGAATACAGAGAGCAGGCTTTACAGGGACAAGCGTGGCCATTACATCACGTATCCTAGTGAGTCATACAAATAGATCAATCTGAAAGGTGGCGAGTTTCCCTATCATAATAATCATTGGCAATATGTCGAGAATCTTTAGGCTATCGCCTAACCGAAATTCATCTCCCACCTACTCACTATCGTTCCTTGAGGATGGGAGACTTCTTTCGGAAATCAGTTAAAATTGGAAAAGTTGAAAAGTGATTTTTATGAAGAAAAAGGAAGAATTTGTTTTGGCTCAAAAAACTATTCCAAAAACAGTTAATCTTGAAGAAAACAGCCTGACTTTTAAACAGTGGAAAAAGGAATGGAAAAAAAAACAGAGATGCCCAATTTACTTTTATTGGATTAAAGGACGAAACATACGGGAATCAATTGTGTACGTATGATTTAGAGAATAACCTTAGAATTCGAGTGTTTTTAAAAGATGAAGAGGTGTTTGGCAACTACGCTACCCTTACACATGTAGAGTTTGGTTACGGACAAAAAAATATAGATAAGATAAGGCAAAAAAGAGTATTTTGTATATGGCTCTTGAAAAGTATTGAATCCATGATTTTGATATTTGGCTGCCCACCGATGTAACATCGTTTTACTCACACGATACTTTTCGTCTATCATTCTTAACGATTCCACACCATCGAGATAGGATTTAACCGCTGCTAATTTAGTTTCTAAAGAATATTTCTTCATAAATAACTGCACCCCAATTGTTAGTTTTTGTGTCTAACAATTGGGGTGCAGTTCAGAAACTGTCTCCTTGTTTCAATTTATTTACGTCCATCTTATAGAACCAAATTCACCATGCGGATGGTATTGGGATTGATACTTTCTGTATTCACGTTCTAATATAGAAAGCGGCAATTCATAAAGCTGTTTGCCATTAATTTTAAACACACTATATCCAAAAAGTTTATCGATTAGTTTTTCTCGTCTTTTTTCCACACTATTTCTCGTTCTCATTTGAACCTCTCCCTTGAACATGGTTGTTTTCATTTCGTTAGATGCTTGCTATTGATCTTTTCAGGTTATATTCAAAATCACTTTAATTAATCCGATTAATTTCATATGTTTTATTAGTTATAATTTTAAACCTTATAATCCCTACCTGTCAAGTATGTTTTAATAAAAACTGCAGTGTCCAAGAAACAGTCCTCTTTTGGATATCCAAAATAATTCATTTGTCATTGCTCTTAAAACCTTCAAATGATGATATCATGATTCATATAGTTTTTTAGAACTTGAGAGGTGCGTTCATTAGTTTACGAAGAGAATATGATGTGTTAGAGGAGAAGATGAATGTGATCATTGATTGCCATTTTCATATAGACGAAACAATGTTGACACTAGAAAAAATGATAGAAGGTATGGACCAACATCATGTAGCGAAAACAGCCTTGATTGCGCCAATGAACGAAACGATGTTTGAAGTAGACAGCACCATTCATCATAGGATACAAAACCTATTCCGCTTCCTCATCCTGCATGTCCCTCCTATCGGTTTTCCTATTTATGATGGACTCGTTCGTGATGGCCTGTTCAACCTTTATGGACAGTCATACAAAATCTTTCCGAAACCAAAGAATGATCTGGTCGCTGCGGCCATCCATCGATTCCCAGATCGTTTTCTAGGATGGGCAGCCGTGAATCCTACGATTCCCGAATCCATAGAAGAAGTCGAACACTATCTCAAACAACCCGATTTTATTGGAGTCAAGGCACATCCCTTCATGCACCAATATTCAATTCGAGCACTTGATCCTGTTGCAGCCATGTGTGAAGCAAAAGGAATTCCCATCATTATTCATCTATCATCAGAAAAAGAGTCTTATAAATATTTGCCGGAGCACTACCCTAAACTGAAGGTCATTTATGCACACGCCGGTCTCCCTTTTTGGCGAAAACTATGGACATTCGCAAAGAATCAACGGAATGTATATGTTGACACCTCCAGCGATTATCTGACCCCATCCATTGTACAGGAAGCCGTGGATGCATTAGGTTATCGGAAGGTTCTTTATGGCTGCGATGGCCCGTATGGGATGAAACAATTTAACCAATATGATTATGGAGATAAGCGAAGCTGGATTGATTCACTTCACATTCCTGATCATCAAAAGGAATACATACTAGGTAAAAATTTTTTAGAATTGATTGATAGATTCTAGGCCTATTTTTGGTGAATGGACCTGTCCCCTTTACTCTAAATCTTTACTCATTTTAGTAAAAAGAGAAAAGAAAACAAATAGAGAAGCTAGTAATCTGCTACATTTAGATTACTAGCTTCTCTATTTTTTGTATTAAACGAAGACCTTGCACCTTAAGAAGGAGCCATGTTACCTATATATAAGTCATATAATTTATACGCCATCATTAAATTAAATCGACACTCTGAATCAGTAATATCCATATCAAGTAAATGACTTATTTTTTCAAGCCGATAAAGAAGAGAACTTCGATGAATATACAATTCTTCCGTTGTTTCTTTAATACTGCCATTATTCTCAAGATAGACTCGTAAGGTATGGAACAAATCCATCCCTTTCGTACCCTTCCCTTCTGAATATTGAAGCAGAGGGGCCAGATTCTTTTGAATAAACAAGTGAGTGGTTTGTGAGTCGTTTAATTCATGTAAGATTGTATAAGGTCCTAATTCATCAAATAAAGCAAAACCAATATCATGAAAACGATTGACCACTACGTTCAATGCTTTTAATGCTTGCATATAACAGGCATAGTAATTACCTAATGTTTTGGTTTTTCCACCCACAGTGATATAAACCTGACATTTTTCACTGTGCATGTCAACCAAATTTTTAACATATTGATATAATTTAGACCAATATACTTTTGGCTTATTATCCTCTTTATTTTCCGGAGCAATCAGGACCCATTCGCCATTTTTGTTAGCCATTTTTATTTCTGGATGACGGTGTGCGATTTTTGCTTTTATTTGTTCCCAAACCCTCGATTTCTCCGCTTCTACTTCCAATACATTCATATTCATCTCTTCATTTTTGATAGATAAGGAGAGTACAGCCACTCGATGCGGCAGAAACAGGTCCCAATCGAACAAATTCGCATATTGAATAATACTTTCTGTATCCTCTATTTTCTCAACCAGTAATTTATTCATAAAACTGTCTTTTACTTGCTCACTAGAGTCTAAAGCAATCTTTTGCTTTATAAATTGGATAGAATAAACATTTCGAGTTAAATTAATCGTTAGACGATTAAAATCATTCATTTCTTTATCGGTTACATCAACCACTAAATACCCTAATAAATTGCCTGAACCATTAATTGCCCAGGTTGCCACTTTCCTCCCATTATTAGGATTAGGTGTAAAATGCGACCCTGTACCCTGTTGACCTTGAATCATTTTATAGGTGGCAAGTTCCACAAGTTGATGGAGCTCCTCTTCATCAATCTGGTAAAGTTTAAATGAAAGGGGTCTCATAAAGCGGTCTACTAGGATAACAGAAGTTGAAAGAAGATGACTTAATCTATCTGTAATTCCATCAAATTGATCTCCCTCAACCGTTTCCTTTACAAGAGACTGCTGGTAATCCAGTAAGTGATGAAGTCTTTGTTTATGCTCTTTTTCATTTCTATACAAACGAGCATTTTCTAACATAACAGCTACATGATTCGATAAAAAGCCCAGTGTTTCCAAATCATCTTGTGTAAAAATGCTTCCATTATGATTTTCAATGTATAAAACTCCAATTATTTTTAAGTTAATGACTAAAGGAATCGTTAATTGATGCCCTCCTGGGGTTTCTACGTAAGGAAAGTAATGCTTCAACTCGTAATTCTTATCAACGACAATCTTATGCGCCGGTTCCATTCCGCCATATGATGGGGGCTGAAAGATAAAGCAGTTGTCACTTTCATCATAAAAATAGATACAAGCCACACTAGCCCCTACTAATTTCCCTGCCCCTTTCACTAACTTGGCAACTGCGTCATCAACAGAAAGTTCTAATGAAGAGTGTTGGTTAATCCACTGGACTCCTAGCATTCTCGTTTTCTGTAATTCTTTACTTCTTGATATAGTGATGGCTGCAGCAACATCTTTTCCAAACTCATCAAAAGATTGTTCCATTTCTGGGATGAGCTTTATCGGCTGAAGATAACCAACAATGAAAAATCCAATCGAATTCCATTCGCTCATCAATGGAACCGTAAACCACGTGGAGACTTTTTCATTGATCCATAAATTTGTAAACTCGCATGAAGAATGTCCTTCAGAAGCATCAAACATCAAACTTTTCACTAATAGACTAGGGTTGCAAAGATCCATCCTAATAGGAAAACGTTCGGTTATAGAAGGTAAAGCGCCGCTCCATACCTTTGGAATCAAATGATCTCCGTCCTTTACAAGAATGCCGACAAAGTCACAGGAAAATTCCAAACGAAATGAATCAGATAAAAAGTTCAATGTTTCTTCTTCTGTATCAAACTTAATCAGTTGTCGAGAGGTTTGTCGAAGATGATTGTCCCAGTCCTTTACTAGTTTTTCCTTAATTGTAAGTTCCATTGTCACCTCTCCTTTAAACGCTGATAGTTATAACAAATAATGAACCCATCTACTAAATGATATATTCTGTACTCTAATAGACTCTATTATCTTTGATAAGTTCGAATGTTATTAAAAAATGATACTATTTCATCAAAGGGAATTCTTAGAAATATAGTAAGCCGCTGTCTCATTAAAAATCCCCTTTAAACGAATGGTTTAAGGGGATTCCTAACGCAAACAGATTAGCTAACTCGTTCAGAATCCGAAAGCTTTTCTGTCTGACGGTAATAAGCATGCTTCTCTTGAACTAAGATAATAGAAAGTGTTCCTAGTACTCCAGCAATAGCAATAACCATGAAATTTAGTTGAACAGCAAGATTTAGAGACATTAACATCCCCACAAGTACTGGAGAGACAATTCCACCCACTCGGCCAAAAGCCATCATAATACCTAATCCTGTCGATCTCATTTCTGGTGGATAGTATTGTGACACAAGCGGGAAGATGAGAACATGAATACCTATTGATGCTGCTCCAATAATTCCCACTAATACATAGGCTAATAGGATGCTTTTTGTTACAGAAACAAACACCAATGCAATAGAACCAGCAAGGTAAATCGGAACAAGAACCTTTTTGAATCCATATTTTTCCATTAAAGAACCGCCGACAATGCAGGCAATAATGGCTCCGACATTTAATATAGCTAAGAACAATAAACTAGATTCTAAGTTATAACCCGCTTGAATCATTAATTTCGTCAGCCATGTATTCATTGCATAAATAAGGATAAAGCAGCAGAATGATGCTACCCAAAACATGATGGTACTGAAACCGCGTTTATCTTTAAATAAGGAACCGATAGCTGATTTCTTTTGTTTGTCTACAGCAATCTGTTCAAAAACAACGTTATCAGAAATATGTTCATTCGGAACGGCTTTTTTAAGAATCGCTCGAATTTGCGCATGTTTTCCTTGTTTAACAAGAATCTGTAATGATTCAGGTACTGATTTGATAAGAACGGGAGTTAATACAAGCATGATTGCTGCTAACCAATAAAGCGGCTGCCATCCCATAGAGCCAATAATCGATTTACTTAATAGAGCGACAGACATCGATCCAACAGAGTAACCACAAAATACCGTAGCGATCATCGCACTTCTGATTTTCTTTGGTGCAAATTCTGTCGTTAAAGCAACCACATTCGGCATAACTCCGCCAAGTCCAAGTCCTGCAATCACGCGGCAAACCGTAAATAATACGGGTTCCGTTGCAAAGCCTGCCAAAACGGTAAATGAACTGAAAATAACCACACTAATGACCGTAATTTTCTTTGGGCCCACTTTATCAGCCATGAGTCCAAATATAAAAGCACCCACAACCGTACCAATTACCGTGTAACTTCCAATAGCACCAGCAGCGACTGTTGAAAGGGACCACTCTTCCATCAATACTGGAACAATGGCACCATAAACCGCCGTATCATACCCATCAAACAAAATAACCACAAAAAGCAAGAAAAGCATATTAAAATGATAGCGGTTAAAGGTTCCCTTGTCGTAAATCTCATTGGCATTCATTATTTTCATAAAAAGCCTCCTCTGTTATCTTCATTTGGTGCTCTGTTCATGATGAATGTTGAAAATGACCCATGGGACAATCGAGTTTCAGCATGATTAACAGGCTGAACATATGTCCTAGAGGAATTTGGACTATCAACACTCCTATTTAACAGAGCATAATTTTAATAATTTTTTATATTCTGAAAATGGCGGACAGAATGTCTTTCTATCGTCATTACCCTCCCTTTCGTTTTGCTAACGCTTTCATATATTCAATTTACAGTTTTTTTCGTATAAAATCCTCATCGCTTATGTAGGAAAGATTAGGCTTATTTTCATTAAATTTGCGGTTGCTTATTATAATGGTTACTGAAAATAGTAAAAATTCATCTATTTCTGAAAGATGCTTATTTACCTTTCCTTTAGCAATAAGATTATCCGCTCAAAAAATAGAATTCCCCCCTTGTCATTATTCATTGAGGAACGAGATACCATTAAATTTTAGAAGCTTGGGGACTAATAGAAATGTTCTAAACATATTCTTCTAAAGGAAAATAATGAGAAGGAGTGTATCATTTTTGATGAAAGTGAAAATTGGTTTACAGCCTATTGTTAGCAGGATTAATTTACCCACTGTTTTGAAAACAGCTATCCTGCCTGGTGACTCTATGGAAAGATTATTTATTGCCACCCAGCTTGGAGAGATTTTTTATATAGGAAACGGGGATTTAAGGACTTTTTTAGATATCCGTGCTCGAGTCATAAAATTAGGTGGTTCCGGTGGATATGATGAACGGGGATTACTGGGTTTAGCGTTTCATCCTGGATTCTATTATAATGGTCTGTTTTATCTTCATTATTCCGCAGCTGGAACACAAGGTCCAGGTGCCCTTCCTGGCGGCTTTACCCCTGACCCGTGTAACCCTGAAACGTTAAACTTAAGGTGGACAAATAGGGAGACTCAATATGATCATATAGATACGGTTGAAGAGTGGATTTTACCATCGAATGGGCAGCCTCGTATACGACGCACCTTGCTTCATTTAAGAAGACCTTTTTCCAATCATAACGGTGTCAATAGCTTAAATTTTTCACCTGAAACAGGTAAGCTTGTCCTCACAACCGGTGATGGCGGGTCGGGCTATGATCCCTTTAATCTAAGCCAAGATGATATGGAGATTGCCGGTAAAATCATTGAAATCGATGTAGCGAAGAATACATTTATCAATAATCCACCGGCTGTTACACGTTTTCATGAACTCCCCTTACCGGCTCAGGAGACACTTACGGTAATGGCTAAAGGAGTTCGCAATATACCCGGCATTTCCTTTCAAAGGTACAATAATCAGTATATTAAATTCGTGGGAAATGTTGGACAGGAGTTGGTAGAGTCCATTTTTTCATTTGTTCACTACAAACCTATACCGGTTACGCAGCTTGTTCAGGCTTCTAACAGGAACTCTAGAATGAACCATGAAGGATTGATTAACCTTGGCTGGCGCGGGTGGGAAGGTGATTTTCCTACTATGATTCTTAATGGCTGCTCGGCAAATCCGGCTTTAGATAAGAAAGATATTGCCTTTTTCAATGAAGCAGTAAAAACTTCCGTGAGGCGTCTTCCGCCGTTAACTAGTTATCTTCATAAGGATCAAAGGCCCGATAAGTTTGGCGGAACTGCACTTACCGGCGTACAAGCCTATATGGGAAATGGAATCCCCGCTTTAACGGGAAGTGTTGTATTTACCGACCTTGCTCAGAAGAAAGAATCTCAACGTCAGAATAGAGGAGTTTTAGCTTATACCAGGGTAAGAACAGATGGCAAACCAAATGATTATCGTGTGATTGAAACGGATGATCACTATGGATCTCAATCAGCCTATTATGTTAGTTTAGGAAGTAATCTCAATCAAACCAGACTGTATTTAGGAGTCCATGGTTCAATGAAAGTGACCGACTTTAACCAAGGAGCGGTTTTTGAATTAGTGGGACATCAGGACCGCGGACCGATGTATTAGTCAAATGGGGACAAACCTATCCCCTTAGTCCTTTGAAAAATCAGGAAGAGGAACTTTTAATCCTTTTAAAAAAGAATAAACCTATTTCAACCCACAACAGGCTATAAAGGAAAGAAAATAAAAATATACTTCCTGCGGTGTGAAAGGAATAAGAATCCGATACCGCTGAACCAAGAACGGGAAAGTGAAAAATATATAGCAGGATCATCATTCCTAGAGTTAAGCAGGTGGCGCCAATAGAAATAATGGTTAATCTCTTCTTGAAAAAGGAAAAAGCTGCGCCTATTCCAATCCCTAACAAGCCAGTTGTAAACGGAAAAATGACTAGTTCACTTGGAAACAGAATGAAGAGCAACAGGATGGTTAGAACATAAGACAGCACCCCCATCTGAAAGGAAAGCATCGCGCCAATCAGAATAGGCAAAGTGGCAAATGGACTGACAAAGTATCCAATCCCTGGCAATAATTCTCCTGCCCCTTGAAGGATAACAGCCATACAAGAAAGAAAGGACCCTAAAACTAGTCTCTTCGCTTTTGTCTGTTTGCGAAATTCAAATTGGGCCATTCGAACATCATCTGAAATGGATCTAAAAAAATACACCAGGCCACCTCATTTCAATTGGTTTATAAATATAGCATATTAACCATTGATTAGAGGTGGAACTTTTGAAGAAACAAACCACTGGGGAATTGAGGACCGGTTCTCGCGTTTCAACTGTAGATATTAAGAAGATAAATCATTACACTTTACCCAAGTAGCTTCTTGTTATATTTGGAATAATTATTTTCCCATTGTTACTATACTTTTCAAATACATTCGATAAGGCAGTAATGAAGGGCTGGTACTCCTTGTCGGTCTTTTTTGGGGAAAAGGAAGCGGATAAGTACCTGCCTAAAAATCCAATTAAATGAAACGGTAAGTCATTGCGAAAGTAGTTAAACTCATACTTTCCATCTTTAAAAAATTGCTGAAATGGAATCGGGTTTTCCTCCATACCTCCGCTGAAACCTTTAAAATTTGGACAGTATTTATAACAAACATCAGCACTTTCCTTGTTTATATCGCTTGACACATCCCGGCTATTCCACACAAGGGCTACTTGCGCATCATGTTTCAAAATCCGCTGACATTCCAATCTAAACTTCTCCATGTCGAACCAGTGAAATGCCTGTGCTACTGTTATTAAATCTAGACTATGATTATTTAGAGTTGTGTGTTCAGCCGTGGCTTTCACTGAAATAAAACGGGAATCAGGCTTTAAAGTTTGTTCTGCCACTGTTCTCATATGATCATTTGGTTCCACTCCGATTACGGTAAATCCCCTTTCAAGAAGCTGCTTACTTAAAATTCCAGTCCCCGAACCTATATCCGCAATCACACAATCCTCATTTAAGCCAGCCTCAGAAATTAAATATTCAATATATTCAAGAGGGTAGCTTGGACGATATTTTGCATATACCTCAGCTTTGTCTGTGAATGTATCTGTTGATTTCATCAAACCACCTTCTCCTATTGTAACCTAATTTCCTTATAACGTTTTATTACATAAAATGCCTTGATTATTTAAAAAAGCTAATGACACATGTTTATATTATTATTTACATTACCAAATGAACTATTTCGGACTTATCTTCAGAGAAACACGAGGACGGTTCCATTTCATTTTTTGGAGCTTACTCTCCATTAATGAAACGTGAGAACCGTCCCCGTATTTCAAACTTTTAAAGTTTGCTTGAGCGGCTTATGTCCCCATGCACTGATGGTGTCATGTCTTACTACACTCCAAGCTTCATCAATCGGTCTGCCATCCCACCCATACTCGACTTCAATTCCAGATGGTGTCATCGCATAGAAAGATATCATATGATCATTGCTATGTTTTCCAAGTGATAGAGTAATAGCATCCTCTTTATCAAGACGGTCGTAAGCATGTCCCACATCATCCAGTGACTTCACTTCAAACATGAAATGCTGAATTCGCTTCGGCATTGGCATACTTGCAAGGGCAAGCGTATGATGACGTCCGTTACAGTGTAAGAAATAGATGGGAATCACCACTGGTCCTACGCTCATCTCAATAATGTCGGATAACTTAAAGCCTAAGATTTCCGTATAGAATGACATAGCCTCCTGTACATCTGGAACGTTGCGCACAATATGCCCTAACCCTTGTTCACTAGTAAGGAAACCTGACACTCCTGCTGGCGACACAAATGGTCTATTAAAAGCCTCGGTTGCACCGTAGTAGATTTCGATTGGTAAGCCATATGGATCTGTTAATGAAATGATATCTAGTACGCCGCGTTGTTTTGCTAATTCAATATCCCCTGTCTTTACTTCTATTCCATTATTAATCAACTTCTCCGTCAGTTGTTCTAAACTTTGAGCATTGGCTACTTCAAACCCAATATAAGAGACATCATCTTCTTGACCATAATCCACGGCAATTCTCCATGCTCTAGAATCTAAGCGAAAGAGGGCTGTTTCATTGTTACTTTCCACTTCTTCTAAACCCAACCCGCTTGTTAATAGTTGACTCCAAGCTGGAACGTCTTTTACCGAAAAACCTAAATACCCTAATTGTTTAATAGTCATTTTAATCAACCTTCCTTTTTTAGACTTTATTTTTATTTATAGAAACGATTTATCTGTCTTTCCTATTTTTATGCTTAGCCTATTCCGCAATGTATCCTTCATCAAAAGCAACATAAACATCTTCCCCTTCAACAAGAGCCGGATATTTTTTCAGCGGCCGGTTGGGCGGTAATGATGTGACCTTTCCTGTATGAACACAAAATTTCCCCATATGCAAGGGACATACAACGGCGTCACCTTCCAAATACCCAATTTCTGAAAGTGACCAGAGTCCATGAGAACAGAGGTCCTGTATGGCAAATACTTTCCCATTCACTTTGAAGACGGCTACACTAGCCTCTCCATTCTCCACCTTTAAACCTTTATTTTCTGGTATATTCTGTAACGTACATACTTTTGTAAAAGCCATCCCCATCTCACTCTTTCTATTAAATTCCCATCCTTATAACCCTCTAAATTTATAAAGATGATAAAGAGATCTTCTCAGACAAGCTTAAATGATTTTCCCCTATCATGCGCTGAAGCCAAACAATGGAAAGCCTCCCTGTCATCAAGTTTGAAATCTCTGACAAACATGTTAACGATAAACCATCTACTGTTTCTGATACGATCATTTTTGTTTGGATGGACTCCGTTTTATTTTTTAAAATAACCTCATAGCAACCGGGGGCAGGAAGTGTGTAGTATGGCAGCATTTCTAATGCATTCCCGTCCCATACACTTTCCACTTCGTAAGGCCTTCCTAGAAGAGATGGTAATTCTTCTACATACCCTTTCATCAAATTTTCCCGAATGAGGGTTGAACTTATTTTCACTCCATGAAACTCTAATTTTTTCACTTTTGTTACATCAATGAGTCCAAAGGAATCCTTTTGTAATCGACCCATATGTCCGGTACCCTTGTAGCCATAAGAAAAATCAAAACCAGCGACTGCATGAACAATACCAAGATCCAGCAAGTATTGAGCTACAAATTGGGCAGGGAGAAGAGAAGCAAATTCTTTAGTAAATTCAACGATATAGAATGTATCGACACCAAGTGCACGGAGCCTTTCCTCCTTTTCAGACAAAGGCATGAGATAGTTCACTTGTTTTTTTCCATTAGAAATCACTTCCTTTGGATGAGGAAAAAAGCTCATTACCGAAAGCGAAAGATTTTTCCTTTTAGCTATTTGTGAAGCCGTTCGAATCACTTCCTGGTGCCCTTTATGAATCCCATCAAAGAAACCTAAAGCTGCGACACTCCGTTTTGCTTTCCCTTGCCAATAAGCCAAACTATCTTGGTTTAAATAAATCGTTTCCATGCAATCTCCTTTCCTACATCGCCATTCCATTCTCTTGGTTTATTATTTTTTGCATCAGACTAAAATTTTGAGCCTGATGCAATATAAACTCATTAACCATTCCGTGTTGTTTCGTAACCAAAGAGATTTTTACCATAATCTGCTACGGCATCTTCGTATAACGCAGTAATATGAGTCGCAACAGCTAAAATATCTCTCGTCATTAATTCCACAATGTCACCTTTAGAAAGCGCTGCTCCTCCTAGTGTTAAAAGGATTCTATTCGCTATTTCTGTGCAATGTTTGATAGCTGTTGCCCTGATAGCAAAAAACTCCTCAGGTGGTGTTGGATTTTCCTCATCATAATTTTCTAACAAATCAATATAATGATTGACTAATAACTCTGCTTGTTTATACTTCATCGTTAGTTCTGAAAGCACTCTTTGGCTGCGTGGAGATTCTTTTTCAGGTGTTCCATCAATACGAATCCGTTTTTCCGTACGCTCTTTAAATTCCTTTAACAGACGCTCTGCTCCGCCAAGTGCGATGTTTTGGAACCCAATATAGAAAGCAGAGAAAAATGGTTTATGGTAAAATGGATAATCCCTATCATAGTGATCAAACGGCGGGCGTTTCCTTTCTACCGCTACTCGATCTAAACGCAGGATTCGCTCAATGGGTACATACACATGATCAGCAATGACCGAGTTGCTTCCGGAACCTCGTAATCCAAAAGTATCCCAGTTATTTAAAATTTCCACTTCAGATGTTTTCATAAGCGGCATACAAAACTCAGGACCTGTGCTATCCGGTAATTCCATGATGACCCCAAGACCAATCCATTCACTATGCAGAACACCGCTGGCAAAATGCCATTTTCCTGATATGCGATATCCATCGCCATCCTTCTCAGCTTTTCCTACAGGAGCAAAGACATCAACGATTAACCCTTCTGATGCCGCAATTTCATCCATCCCTTTTTCCGGAAGATAAGACGGAAGCGAATTATGAAGCGGATATAGATAAGTCAACCATCCTGCTGAAATATTATGATAAGAAACTTTTCGAATAATTTGTGCAAATGTTCTTAGATCAATTTGAGGGCCGCCATATTTCTTCGGAAGCAACATGCGTGAGATTTGAGTTTCTTTTATTAAATTGACAACGTTTTCAGAAATGGTCCGATTTTGCTCGGCATCTAGCGCTTCCTGTTCTGCCAATTGACCGATTCTTTCAGCCCCCGCTAATAATTGTTCAACCGTACTATGTTCTGTTTTTAATAACTCATTTGACATAGTAACCCCCCTTTTTTAATAATATTATGAATATTGAAAATATTTTAGTTAGATATATACCAGGCTTTAAGTCAGCCTGGCATATACGAATGTTTAACTATATCAATCTAATTTCCCTTCAAAAAACTGTGTTAATAGATTTAAGAATATTTCACGCTTTTCAATTTGCATCCAATGGCCGCAGCCTTTAATCAAATGTAGCTGAGCGTTTGGCAGATGCTGAAGCAATGATAAACTGCTTTCTTTTGCAACAAATCGGTCTTCCACGCCATGAAGTAATAGAAATGGTTGTTCCATTTGTCTTAACGCATTTGGAGGAATCACACTCTCCCCTGGCATGGTTGGGAATGCATTACTCATATAAGACTTTCTAATTTCAGGGCGCATGACGTTTTCATAACGCTCGTTTATAACCGTTTCTAGTTCTTCTCCCAAACTCTTTTGGTCATGAACAAACCAAGTGGTTAAATTCTTTAATGCCGAATACGTTGGATTTTTATAAAACCCTACCATTCTCGCTATCTCAGGGGTTGGAGCCGCTTCTCCCCCTCCACTGCCCATTAATAGTACTTTTTCAAATCGTTCTGGTGCCGTCATCACTAAGTTCATTGAAATGACACCACCCATTGAATTTCCGACAAGCTTTGCTTTTTCGATATTTAAATAATCCATTAACTCTAAAACCTGCTCCACTCGGCAATGAGTCCACTCCCAAAAACTCTTTGGCGGTGTCTCAGGGTGATCAGAGTTGCCAAATCCGTAATAGTCAGGAGCAATCACATGATAGCGATCCGTTAATGCAGGAAGAATATTTCGCCAATTGGTCTCTGAATTGGCTCCCGGTCCTGAACCATGAAGGAAAATAATCATTTCGGAGTTTGATTCCCCACCTTCACAGAAAAATGTATTGTATTTTCCAGTATTGATTTTTTTAGTCTGATATGAACCCATTAGATAAAACTCCTTTCTCATGTATAGATCTTGAACCTTATATTTGAATTCGCTTTCAAAAGATTTATTGAAGCCATCATTAACTCAGGTTCTACCTAAATAATATAAATTTCTGAATCCTTTGAATATAATAAAAAACTGTTAAAATACAATCCTTTTTAGTAAATTTTTTTTGGTGCATCTATACGTTAAATGGTGTAAAAAAACTATGAGAGTGAATCCGTGTTTACATTAAACCTAAAGACTACATTCCCCTAGTGCAATTAAAGATTCTATTAATAGTAATAATTGATAGGCATCAGTGGGATTACGAAGATCTTTATCTATTATATTTTCAATTTTTTTAATTCTATACAGAAGGCCGCTCATTGAAATAGATAAATCAAGGAGTGTTTGCTCGAGCTTTCCGCCATTCAACAAGAATATATACAGAGTTTTCATCAACTCTACCATTTTAGGATCTTCTTTATGTAGTAAGGGTCCTAGCTCTTGATGGGCTAACATTTTAATACCATCCCTATTATTGGAGTTAATCAAGAGTCCAACAATCCCAAGAGATTTAAATAACATCACTTGTTTTGCGGTATTCAGCCGTAAGGCCACAGAAGCCTCTTCATATTGCTGCTTCAAATTCTCTATCTTGTGTCCTTCGTTACTGATGCCCAGTTTAAATGTAAATTTTGGGTATTTTTTATTTAATTCTTGGTAGAGTCCCTCCATAATGGACTCAATGTTTTTCTTTTCCTTCCCCTCTCTTGTGATAAAAAGAATGAAATTTCCTTCATACAGTCCAATTAAACTATTTATTTCCTCCCTCTTAATATATTGAGAGAGAGTTTCAAAGATTTTTTCTTGAAAATGAAATTCCTCCTCCAGAGCAAGCGATGGATTACTATATTCCAAAATAGCTAAGTAGTATGGCAACTCCAAATTTAATCCTGTATATCTTCCCTTAACCATCATTTCCTTTTTAGAAGAAATCGTACCGTTTAATACCTGCTCAAGGAATATCCCTTTCATTCTAGTATAGGATTCCAATCTAGTTTTCTCATTTAATAGGATAAGAGACGCGGCATTTGCAATTCGAGCCAATAACATATAATCATCTTCCGTATTCACCGTATTCATATCGTTATAAAGAAATGTACAATATCCAAAAACCTCTTTTTCTATAAAAAATGGAACAATTAAATGCTCCTGATAATCCATTTTGATGATTTTTTTTCGAAAAGGCAATTGATGTTTCTCTTTTCGAGTCTGAGGTAATATGGTTCTATTTTCTTGTATGTAACGATTCATTTCATCCTGAATTTTATTAAATTCATCCTGTGATAGTCCTGAATAAGCGATGCTCCGGAAATCTATATCTTGAACTAGAATCGGAATTTGAATTAAGTTATATACCATATCGATAATCGTTTGTAAATTGCTCCCATTAGCAATCTCTTCCGTTAAAACCTTTTGAAACTCCATCAATCTCGTCACCGTATTTTTTTGTTCAAGCAATTGTTCATACGTATACTGAAGCTCTTTGACAATGGGTTTTTCATTGTAGTAGGGGAGCTCATCTATTAGTTCATCATCCCATTCATTTTGCGACTTTATAACCCAGCGGCATTCTGAATCTCCCTTTCCGACACAGGCTACTTCTTTTGCCAAAACCTGCTGGTCACTAATGGTTGACATAAAACCACTTGCATAGCCAATAAGAGTATAACAAACAGGATGTTCAACTATTCCAAATCTCTTCAGATGATCCAAAGCCTCATATGAATTCTCCCAAGTACCTGTTCCAAATAAGGAGATAATCTGATTATGTTCATCTATTTCCGCACGACCCTCATACTCTGATCCGGAAATCTGTCCATTCATACAATGATAGATGGGTCCCTGTTTAAATAAATCCTCTATTGTGAACTCTTCCTTTAGAGCTTGATTGGCATCATATACTCCCATTTCCCAGCCAAAACGAATAAGGAATCCTTTTAATCGTTCTTGTCCAATATTTGAAACCAGTGTTTTCCTCAGAATGCCAAACGCTGATTCTGGAGTGACTATTTTCCGGTTATGAATATCTAAATCATGATTGTAACTTTTTCCTGTTGTATGGATGATCATAGAAATCCCCCCTTCTTTATTATTTATAAATGTAAACGCCACCATAACAAATTACTCTATCCGTAATAAATCGATATTATTACACCTACCTTTCTATTATACTAGAAAAAATGTTGCCCAAATATCTTTCATTTTTATTACGTGGCAAACGTTATAGGATGAGTATCCTTCAGAAATTGAACATCGACAATTCTAAAAGCCATAACAAAGCAGTTTAGATTAAATCGGAAATATGATATAGTTAATTTTAGTACCTGCTATTAAAACTAGGTATAACTATATTGGTTTATTAGTCAACTTAGGAGGAAAAAATGGAAGATTTGCTTAAATTAAAGGGTAAAAATATTGTCATAATGGGCGTGGCTAATGAGCGCAGCCTTGCTTGGGGTGTGGCTAGATCACTTTATAAAGCAGGTGCTAATCTTATTTTTACCTATCGATTAGAACGCTCACTGGGAAAATTAAATAAGTTATTAATGGAAAATAACTATTCTGCTCAGTTAATCGTACCATGCGATGTAAACAACGATGAAAGTATTAAAGATGCCTTTCAAGAAATCGGTGAAAATGTAGGAATAATCCACGGAATTGTACACTCAGTCGCTTTTGCACACTCCGAAGATTTAAAAGGGGATTTTATAAATACTTCAAGGTCTGGATATGCTTTTGCTCAAGATACTAGCTCGTACTCACTAATAGCTGTTGCAAGAGAAGCAAAACCTTTTATGACTGAAGGCGGCTCTATCGTTACAATGAGTTATCTTGGAGCTGAAAGAGTGGTTCCTGGCTATAATGTGATGGGAGTAGCAAAAGCAGCTCTTGAATCATCGGTAAAATATTTAGCATCAGATTTAGGGAAAGAGAACATTCGTGTTAATGCCATTTCTGCTGGAGCCATTCGCACTCTTGCTGCTAAAGGCGTTGGTTCTTTTAACGAAATACTACATAAGATTGAAGAATCTGCACCGTTAAAAAGAAATGTAACACAAGAAGAGGTGGGTGACATGACAATGGCAATGCTTAGTCATCTATCTAGAGGCGTTACAGGTGAAGATATCTATGTAGATTCAGGTTATAATATCATCGGCTAGTCTCTTTCCAACAAGCATTTTAGTATACTTATAGCAGTATATTAAAATCGTCTAAATACAAACTTCTTGAAATTGTTTATAAATCCTTCTTACTTATTCCATAGTTACTAGCGATGCAGAAATTTATTGGATATTAAAAACGAGAAACCGTAAAGCTGGTTTCTCGTTTTTTGTTCATTATGGTTGTTCCGTTTCCTTTATTTGAAGCTTATTCTCCATGTATGACACGTGAGGACCGCCCCTCTGTTTCACCACGGCATCCCGACCACAATAAACAAAAGCCAAGCCAATCCTGGACCAAGGGCAATAAGAATACCTGTTGTCATTAACAACTGCTTAAAAAATACCCTTTCCTTTATTCCTTGTACATTGGCAAGCAAAATGGCCCCTACTGAAGACAGTGGACTTAAGTCAACAATGCTTGATGAAACTGAAATGACTGCTATCACATTGTTAGTTGATAAATGGGGGTTGAGAAGAACGGATTCTGCCATGGGAATAATGGAGGCCAGGAAACCGGTTGTTGAAGCAAAAGAGGAAATCACTCCACTAACATACGAAAGTGCTAATGCGGCTAGAGCAGGATTGCCTATGTTTTCTATCATGACTGCCACATCATCCATCACCCCCGCTTTTTCCATCACACCTACATAAGTGACAATACCCGTTACAAGAAGGGTGATTCTCCATGGCATCCTTCTGAGAACACCCGCTTGTTGATGAGGGGCAATCAGCGTAATCACCAATCCTACGATAATCGCTGCTACTCCTAAATTCATCCCAAAACCAAACGACAAAATGCCTAAGATTGGAATAGAAATCAAACAAATTCCTTTATAAAAGTTGAATCCTGCTCTTTGATTTTCTATCCTGCTCTCTATACTTGCTGCTTCTAACGCTCCCGCCTCATAGACAAGGGCCATCGAATCCCGCTTAAATAGGCGAAGTCCTCCAAATAGGGAAAAGGTGATGAAAGAAACAATACTAAAATAGATGAAACAATTGAGGAGAAGCAACGCTGGGGAATATTCGTAACCGCCAGTCTTCATGACTCCATTGACAATGGCACCAAAGAGGTTTAATGGCGAGAAGGAGCCGGCTTGAATCCCCATAATAATCATCATGCTCATCATCAGCTGGCTGATATTTGTTTTATAGGCTAGCCTTAGAGCGATGGGAGCAAGCAGCGTCACAACCGCAATCCCGAAGGTTCCCACACAGGCTAAAGCAAAGCTCAAAACAAACATGAGCCAGGGAATGAAACCAACCTGTCCTTTTACCCATTTCAGACCCGCCTCTGCCAGCAAATCAATGGCACCGCTGCTTTGAATAATCGTAAACAGATAGGTAATGCCCACGATAATGAGAAACAGTTGTACAGGAAATACCTGAATCATCTCATGTAAACTAAGATCATACATGAAGAAACCAACAATAAAAGCAGCAACCAGCCCTAACACACCAATATTGATTGGAAGGATTGTCCCTAAAATGAAGATAACTAGAAGTCCAAGAATCGCTATTACTTTTATGGTCATGAACATATTCTCCCTATTTAATTATGGGCAAATCATACGATTGATTCTATTCTTCCTTCCATACTCTATTAACTATATAAATAACTGAATTTTTAGACTAATCGTTAAACTCATTATAGATTAATAGTCGAAATAAATCCATGTTTGTAATATTTTAGCACGCAAAAAGAAGGGAAGATTGTCCTGCTTATATAGCAGTCACTCTTCCCTTTTTCATCAAATAGGTGTAACAAGTAAACTTGGAATATTTAACGTATCATAGACAACTAGACGTTCTTTCAGCTTTGGTTCTCCTTGTTCAAAAACCACTTGATCGACATATTTTCCCGTATTGTAGACTTCTGTATTTCCATCTAATTTGGTTTGAAAAACGACATAATTGGATTGAACTTGGTAGACTCCATTCGACTCACCCATGATTAAACTATTGCTAACAATATGCCGGTAAAAATGAGCTTCAAAGATATTCGCATTTCGATGGGCGGAAACACGGTCCTTCAGCATTCCTTTACTTTTACAATAAATTAAGGCAGACGGCAAATTTCTCGCATAATTTTCTCTTGAAATGATTTTATAGGTACAATCTTCTGTAAAAAATTCCGGCCATTCTTCTAAGCGATCATCATCAATACAATGAATATATTGGTCACTTAACTGTTGAATCTTTTCCTTAATCTCTGTCAAACCTAGCGTTTCCTGATTACTCATTCTAATTCCTCCTTGTCTAGTGAATCAAATTCGCCCCGTCGAATTTGCGCCCGGATTACCTGAGCTCGCTCGATAAATTACCTTTAAAAATCCGAGGCATCCGCCGGAGGCTACTTCATTCAGCTGGGGTTTAACCCCCATCGAATCAGTAAACTTATTGTATTCATTCCCCACTTATAGAAGTGAAGGACTTCTGCTGAATGAAGTTAAAGTCCCATTAATGTGCGATAATTCTTCCAAAAGCCGCGGATGGATGTTTCTGTAATCCGGTAGTTTTCACTTTTCACATCCTTGCCGCCCATCTCGATAAATGCCGTTTTCTCCCCGTCTCTTACAATCGCTTTTTGAACCATTTCTCCAATACCGCCATCTTCTAATGAAACGTACCCTGCTGGTCCCACTAAATTATTTTGCTTTAAGCGCATTTCAATCTGCTCATCACTGTCATCTTCATAGCCGATAAACGTCCATACCAGTTCACATTCTCCTGGACTCTTCGGCAATAATTGGCGCACAGCTAACGTATTATGAATTTGCTGCAGAACAACTCCAGGGAAGATCGACTGAATCGCAAGGGTAATGCCGTCATCAAATTCATCCCACCCATCTAGTAGGGATGGATCGTCTAACGTATATTTAGAATACGAACGAACTTTTTCGTTTTTATACACATTCTCATTCTCATTTTTATTTCCAAACGTATAGCTGACATGATGCATGCCGCGTTCATCTAAATCAATGCCGCCTTTTTGTGATAGACGATTGATGCCAAAAGTCGTAAAAAACAGATGCAGGAGGCTGGCATGATAAGAATCTTTCACATTTTCAAAATATAATTTCCAATTATTCTGCATTTTTTGGCGCTGATAGCCTAATATTTTAATAGGACGTCCATTAAAGACCCGCTGCAAATAGTGCCCCATTTTTTCCCCAATATATTGATCAACCGGCTCCAAATTTTCATCAAAGGTTCCAAATAACATTCCGTGATAGTTTTCTACTCTGACCTTTGTCAAGGACAGTTTCTTCGTGTCAAAATCATCCGGCATCCCGCCGTTTCCATTAACACCATTTTTAAATGGAACTCCCTTTAAATTTCCTTTATCATCATACACCCATGCATGATAGACACATGTAAAATTCCGGCTATTGCCGCAGGAATCCATACATACCGTAGCCCCGCGGTGAGCACAGCGATTAACAAAGGCGTTGAACGTACCGTCTGATGACCGTGTAACAACCACTGGGGTATCCCCAATAAAACCTGTCTTATAATCATTCGTTTTCGGCAGCTCCGCTTCTAAGCAGAGATAATTCCAGGTTGGACCGCGGAAAATATTCTTTTGTTCTTCGTCATACACCTTTTGATCTAAAAATACTTGATAGGGAACTCTCGTAATCCCCTCTTCCGGCCACGTTAAATTTAACTCTTGATTCTTTGTTACAGCCTCCATTAATGAACAACCCCTTCTCATGTATTTGAATACTCGCGCAAAGCTCTACCTTCCTGTTCTCAAATCTTTGGTCACCTAACTGCTTTCCCGCCATATTTTTCCCGCAATTGCGCCAGACGTCTGCCCGCTTCTCTTGCGCCTTCTGCATATTCTTCTGGAACTTTCGTATAAGGCGGTCGGCTTGGACCCGCATGGATATAACCAGCTTCATTGATTCTAATTTTTTCCAACTGAATATTGTATTTGGCAAACAATTTGAATTCTCCGTTAGGGAAAAAGGTACGTGAGGCATGCTGCATTCCCTCTGTGATTTCCTGTGCCTTTTCCTCATCTCCGTTCAATAGACTATGTTTTAGCGCGACGGCTGCCTGTGGTCCGCAAGATGCAGCACCGCTCCAGCATGCTAGAATTTCATCTGGATTCGTTTTCCACCCTTCATACCAATCCCGCTCCATCGGCAGCATTCTGATTTTTCCTTTTACAGCCTCTACATCATTCCAAAATGCTTGGCCAAGGGAGGTACATTTAGCTGCGATAATAGAAGGAATTTCAGCAAGCCTAGCGTAAACGTCTGAACTAATCTTTCCTTTAAAGGCTACCGGATTGTCATACACAATAATACCTAAATCCGGAACCGCTTCTGCCACATCCTGATAAAAGCTGACAATGGTCTCATCGTCACATTCACACCACATCGGCCGGCCTAGCAGCAATCCAGAAACACCCTTTTCTTGGAAAGCCTTCGCTCTTACGATGGTATCCTTTGTATTTAACGTCGTTGCCCCAGCATAGATGGGAACGCGGCCTTTTGCTGCTTCCACGACGGTTGCGACAAAGTTTAGATGCTCATCCCATGTCAGTGTTGCGGCCTCGCCGAACGTACCCGTGGTCATAATCGCATCCACACCATCTTCAATCAATTGATGAACGGCTCTTACCGTTTCTTTATAATCTACTGTATCTTCTAGCGTCATCTGATCTGCACCAGGTAACGCAGGTGTAGGCATAATTGCATAGATTCCTTTTATATCATGAACAGTCTCTCTCAAACTCGAACACCTTCTTCCACTTTCATTTCAACAAAGCCTAGCCCTGTTACCCATTCCTTCACGTTTTCATAAGCAATGACCTGACCTTGATTGGATAAAGAAGCACCAACCACCGCTGCCCAAGCGCGAACCTCTTCTGCTCCATTACCGGCAGGGATAATTTCCTCATCATTCATGCAGGCAAATTCCTTTGCTCGGCCTGATTGAATCAAAGCTAAGACGCGGCGGTCCCATTCTTCATTAACAGTGCCCATTTCTTTCGTACCGACCCAGTGTGACAAGCCGCCAGTTCCGAGAATGGCCACCCTTTCAAAGATCTCCTGCTCTTCAATCGCTTCTCTTAGTACTTTTCCAAATTCATAACACCGCTTCATAGACGGCAATGGAGGCGTAATCCCATTCAACACGACAGGGATCACTACCACTTCTTCCTCTCGCGGTTCCACATAATGCAATGGTTGAATGATTCCATGATCAAGAGCTAACTCACCCGCCATCGCGACATCAAAATGATTTTGGTACAGCTTGGACAGAAGGAAATGGGAAAATTCCTGGGATCCTTTATATTCCTTTTGCGGAATGCCGATCCATTTATCAAGCGGGCCTATGTAGCTTTCGGCCACCCCTAATGTAAAAGGTGGGATTAATTGCGGCGACAATGTGCTCATATGCTCGGCAGATATAATAATAATCGCCTGCGGTTTTTTCTCTTCTAATATGACCCTGCATTGATCATAGGCCTCTTGTACTTTTTCTTGTTTTTCGATGGGCGGAGCCGTTGGAATCGATGGAATTAACGGACTGTGACTCATCGCAAGGGCAGCTACCAGTTTACTCATTCTTTTACCTCCAGATTGTTTTTTACTCTATATCTATAATTCTCGCGATTTTAAACTTTTTAACATGTCCGGAACAGGAACTTGATGAACGTCTTTGATTCTCATTAAAATCAGCCCATTCACCCCATATTCCGTCAGTGCGGCAAAGTCATTTTCCACAACCATCCTTTGTTCCTGCTTGTTCAAGTGATATTCATTCATGACCGTTTCCCGATTTTCTATATATCTTTGTTTCACTTCTTCATTAACGGAAATGGCGTGAAACAGTTTATTAATCTCATAAGCAGACAAGTCCTTTCTCCCCCTTTCGATTGTTAGATTCCAGTCTCGCTGCAGATTATATTTGAATCTCAGCGTTTTTCTTTTTTAACTTTTCCTGAAGTTCCCTATAATCAATCGAACCTTCTGATTCGCGATAATTCAACCCAAGGTTTTCTAAGAGCTTTGAATTTTCCACGAGGAACATTCGAACCGGCTCCTCCTGACTGCTGTTATAATGCCTGTGCCAAACCATTGGCGGTGTATAGACAAAGTCACCTGTTGACCAATGATACGTTCTGCCTCCAATTTCACTATAGCCTGTCCCAGACATGACATAGTGAACACTTTCATGATGGTGGCGCTGCATATCAGAGGCAGAACCTGCTTCAATTTCTTGCAGAAAAATTTCAAAGCTCTTTACCGGTAACTGAAGAACAGGTCCTAAACGAGAAGGATTTGTTTCCTTCCCCGGACTGTACCATGGGATTTCATCAGCATGAACGACGACATGTTCCCATTCATCCTCCGGCACTCTTGGTAATGGTGTCCGCTGCTCTGCAATCACTTTTCGAAATTCTGCTAATTTATCTGCTTTATCCATCGTATCCACTCCTAATTAGAAAAAAGTATGCAAGTTTTGTGTTCCAATCACGGCATGATCAGGGTATATTGTTCGTTTCGCAATCTTCCAGTCATGACCATCCCTTTGTAGAAGATCTACTCGTTCTCCTGTCAGCTGATCATTGATCGTTTGATTGCCTCGATTTCGAATAAATTGGAAATAGCTTTTCACTTCTAATTCGTCTTCATTCCTGCCCTTTTTGATTCGAATATGACTGATAAAATGACGAGTGCGGGATGGGGGATCATGAGACCAGGCTGATTTCGTATACAAGCGGTCCACCCTCGTTTTCATTGTCGTATAATCATCCTCAAAGTAGCTCATTTCATCAATAATGTCCGATTCGCTTGAGCTATCACATGTCACCCTCGCCGGCATGCGGTAGATAATGTCCTCAGTAAGCAGCTGAAACCACGATTGATAATCTCTCGTATCTAACAGCTCTGCTTCGCGATAGTAAAACATCGTAATTTCATTTTGTAATTCTAAATCTATGACATATTGATTAGGTTCCTGTATTTTAACCATGAATGTTCCTCCTTTTAAATCATGATTCCTTTGATATTAGTTCCTGCCAATACTCATAAAAGCCACGGTGTACCACATCTAGGAAGGTTGTCGGATAGGCAATGCCCGGCCCCGGAAAATCGTCAACAGGCTCAACGAAATCCATTCCCATCAAATAATTCACCACATTATTGAAATGCAGGTTCTTATCCCTGGCGGTTACTCCTTTACTCGCATCTGCAAGCCTTGTCCATAATTCCGTATCATCCTGCTCCAATGTTCCTCCTGGACCAAAGGTGTTCACGTATCTTTTGTAGGAATTTTCTTTAAATTCCTCTGGTGCTTCTTTGTCTACCAATACCCAAGACCACGCTTCAATCTTGTCCGGTCCAAGCGGACGCCATTGCCTAATCGTTAAGAAGTTTGTTAAGTTCTCATGTTCTCCTTTTCCATGCATTGGACTCAGGAAAGAAAGATTTGGAAAGCAGTTTCCGTTGAACACCATGGTATTTTTAAAGACAGATAATTGTTCTTCTGTTAAATTTTCTTCAAACATCGGCCACAGCTCTTCAGGTAGACCCTGATATGGCGGAATGGAAACAGATTCTGGAGGCTGAATCACGTTTAATCCATGTCCGTTCTCTAATTGAATTTGATAACCGTTGCTCGCAAATAACGGATCCTTCGGACTGATTCCAAGCTCAACGGTCGAGCGATGTGTCATCGCCGTATGATAAGCATCGCCCACAAATACTTCCGCACTTACCTTCCAGTTGGTATCAACGACCCAGCGCTGCGGTGCCCCTATAACTTCCATTCCCTTGTTACTTCGGCCTAGCATAATATCAAAATACCACTTCATTCCGCCTAAAAATTCTTCTAACGGTTCCACATCCGGATTAAGAGAGGCAAAAATTAATCCATGATAGCTTTCAACCTTTGGTACTTTCCTGAGCCCCCACTCTTTTTTATCCATTTCTTCTCCGTATAATTTATTGCCAGCAAGAATTCCGACCAGTTCGCCTTCAATGTTATACGTCCAACCATGATACGGACAGGTGAAGGTTTTCTTATTGCCTAAGTCCGCTGTACATAAGTGAACACCGCGGTGTGTGCAGGAATTGATAAATGCGTTTATATCACCTGCGCCACTCCGAATTAACAGAACAGGGTCATGAACAATCCACCGTGATACATAATCTCCTTTATTTGGAATTTCTGACTCATGGGCGATAAAATACCATTTCTTGCTAAAGATTTTTTCAATTTCTAATTGATGGATTTCAGGATCGGTCATAATCCATTGCGGGAGTTTTCCTGTTTGAAGTAAGTCCTTAATGTTTGATAAATGATCTTTATTTACCGTTTTATTCAATTTATCTACACACCCTTTTATATGAATTTATCATTCTTTCAACATACGAATCGCTTGATACTCGATGTATTCAGAGAAGCCAATCTCTGTTCTTTCTCTCCCTAATCCGCTTTGTTTGACACCGCCAAACGGCATATCAAGTGAAAGGGAATCTACATTATGACTGTTGATGAAGGTACCGCCTGCTTCTATTCTCCGGGCTACGGCTAAGGCGCGCTCGTGGTCTTCTGACCATACAGAAGAACACAACCCAAATTCAGTTCCATTCGCCATTTCAATCGCTTCTTCGATTGAGTTATACGAGATGAGAGGAATAACCGGCCCAAACTGCTCGCTGACAACCAATTCGTGACGATGATTAATATCCCTAACAATGGATGGAAGCATATAATAGCCGTTTTGCCATTGCTCTGGGTCGACTTTTTTCCCTAGCTGTCTGACCACAGCACCCGATTGCTTGGCTTTCTCCGCTAACCCTTGAACATAATCATATTGCTTCTGATTAATTAACGGTCCAAATGTCGTTCTTTCGTCCAATCCGTGGCCGACTTGATAGTCATTCACGATGTCAGACATCGCCTCATATACCCTATCCATCATATATTTTGGAACATAGACCCGCTTGACTGCAAAGCAGATTTGACCTGCTCTGGTGAAAATTCCTTTACATAGTCTAGGCATGATTTTGTTTATATCTGCATCATCCAAAAGGATGGCTGGGTCATTTCCCCCAAGTTCTAAACTAACCCTTTTAACCGTCGAGGCTGAACTAGCCATGATTGAGCTGCCTGTTTGCGTTCCACCGGTAAAAGAAATTTTACCCACTAAAGGATGTTCGGTTAATGTAATCGTGACATCGGAACGGCCGTTCACTACATTGATAACACCATGCGGAAGGACTTTCGCCATTTCTTTTAACGCTAATGTCAAGGCAACAGGAGCCTCACGTGAAGGCTTGACAACGACTGTATTTCCAGCAAGTATGGCAGGAGCTAATTTGGACATGGTCAATATGATGGGAGAATTCCATGGGACGATTAATCCAACGACCCCAATCGGATTCTTTTCAATGCTCATCCAGCTCACTGTATTTTCAAAACTTGATCGTTCAAGAAATGCTTCGGCACGATCCGCCATATTGTGAATCATACTAGCCCCTCTAATAAAATCTGCAGTAGATTCTTTAACCGTCCCGCCATTTTCTCTTATCAGTAAGGGTCTTAAGGATTCTGTTGATTCTTCCAAAACCACTGCCGCCTGTTTGACCAATTGAACCCGTTCCTTTACTGGTACAAACTTCCATTTCAGATAAGCTTGGTGGGCCGTTTCTACTGCTTGATTGGCGGTCTCCTTTGTCCCTCTGGCTACACTTGCTACCACATCTGTTTTATTTCCTGGGTCATATACTTCAAAATATTCCGTACTTTCAATTTCCTGATGGCCCAACACATTGTTTATTTTTCCAAGTGATACCTTTAGCAATGCGGGATCCCTCCTTTTATTTTTCTAATATTATGAATACTAAGGATACTATTAACTTATTAAGCTACTTCAAATGATATTGGTATAATGCAGACATGATAGGTATTACTTTCGCTGTGTTTTTGTGTTACTTAATTAAAGATGGTAACCAAGTAGTGACTGCCGGAATATAGGTTACAATCAGAAGAACCACAACCCCAACGGCGAAAAATGGCATAATCACCTTAGAAAGTCTTTCAAATGAAATCTTTGTAATCGATGATGTGATAAATAAGACAGTTCCAACTGGCGGTGTAATTAATCCTAAGGTTAAATTCAGGCATATCATGATTCCAAAATGAACTGGATCAATTCCATATTGAACAGCAACCGGCAACATGACTGGAACAAGAATAATCATCGCTGCTGCCCCTTCCATAATCATGCCTATGAATAAAAACAAGATAAGGCAGATTAACAAGAAGCCGAATTGACTTTCTGTAATGGTTACCAAAAAGGAAGCCATCGTTTGTGGAATTTTCTCAAACGATACAAGCCAGCCGAACATCGTCGCCATAGCAACGATAAAGGTAACGATGGATGAGATGACTGCTGTATTAACAAGAATGTTCGGAAGATCCTTTAGTTTTAACTCGCGATAGAAAAAGAAACCAACTAGAAAAGCTAATAAACTAGCAATAGCTGCAGATTCGGTTGCCGTGAAAAAGCCAGATATGATTCCCAAAACAATTAGTAAAGGAATAGAAATACTTGGTAATGCGACCAATACTGATTTAAACATTTTTTGGGCGGAAGCTTTCGTTTGTTTAGGATACTTTTCTTTGATTGAAAAAAGAGAGATTAGTAGGATAAATCCGATTCCTAATAGGATTCCTGGAATAACTCCCCCAATAAACATACTGGCAATTGAAACCTCTGCTATTACACCATATAAGATGAAGGGTATACTAGGAGGAATCGTTGGTCCTATTAATGATGCGGAAGCAGTCAAGGCTGAGCTGAATTCCTTCTTATAGCCTTGTTTTTCCATTTCTGGAACAATGACCTTACTCATCATCGCTGTCTGAGCATTAGCTGAGCCAATAATGGAAGCTAAAAACATATTTGTCACTACATTTACATAAGCTAAACCTCCCCGAAAATGTCCAACTAGAACCTGCGACAATCCAATTAACCTAGATGTAATTCCACCGCGATTCATTAACTCTCCCGCTAGAACAAATAATGGAATAGCCAGTAACCCATAATTTTGAACGCTTGTCGACATCTTTTGGGGGATAGAAACTAGCATATTTAGATTTTCAGATAATAGCATATAGACAATGGTTGTTGCTCCTAGCACATAGGCAATCGGTAAGCCGATGAGAAGGAGTACCAGAAACACGATCCCCGCGATTAGCATATTTATTTCATTCCTTTACGTTATGGTATTTAGCCTTGCTTCAGATAGTATCGAATATTAGCAATACTGTAGATGACCATAATCAACATAGAAAGCGGAAATATCATATTGGGAATCCACATAGGTATTTTCAAGGCTGCTGTTGTGGCATTAATCAATGCTGTTGTCATCACCCATTGATAGCCATAATAGAAAAGTGCTGCTGAAATTCCCAAAATCAAGATTTGGCAATGAACCTTCATTTTTGTTTGTAATGTAGATGGGAGCTTTTCTACTATAAACGTAACAGCAACCATATCTCTTTTACTTAACGCAATACAGGCACCCAAAAATGTAATCCAGAGCATGAAAAACATCGCTATTTCATCTGTACCAATAAGAGGACTCTTCAAAATTTTCCGAAAAAAGACTCCGAGGATCAGACTTACACACATCAATCCAACGCTAATCATGGCAAGAATCTCTATACCCCTTGTTAAGCGGTTTAATATATGATCAATCCAATGTGTGTCAGCCTCAACTAGTATCGATAGATCCTCATTCTCGTTGGAAGCTAACAAACTTTTATTATCCATTTCTTGATTCATATATTAGTCTCTTCCCTTCTGGAGATTTTCCCTGTCTATTCAGCTATCTCTTTTGCTTTTTCGATAAATGTCTGAATGGAATCGTCTTGACCTCCATATTTTTTATGAATTTCCTCTGCTACCTTCATGAACGGCTTTATATTGGAAAGCTCCGTCACTTTTCCACCCTGTTCTTTAAACGCTTTTAGATTGGACTCTTCTCGCTCTATATTATTCTCTTTGTTAAAACCGATGGAAACCTGCAGCGCTTCTTTTATAATCTTTTGCTCCTCCTCAGAGAAGTCTGCCCACAGAGCTTCGTTTATCACTACACCACTTGCCCACACCATATGATTCATCGTCGTTAATTGGTCCCCAACCTCGTAATAGGCATTTCCTATCGTAGCATCCAAATCGATATCAATGACATTGACAACATTTGTTTGAAAAGCACTATATAATTCAGGCAGTGGAACCGGTGTTGGTCCTGCCCCCACTTTCTCCCAGAAATCAACGATGGCCGGGCTTGGAGTCACTCGAATCGACGCACCTTTAAAATCATCAATGTCTGTAATAGGATTACCCTTTGTTAAAACATGGCGCATTCCAGCGAAATAATAGCCTAATCCTTCTACACCATTTATATTGTCAAATAATCCCAAAGCTTCGTCTGTTGCTGCCATTTTGTAGGAATCCTCGTGATCCTTTAAAATAAAAGGCATAAACCAGGCGGAAAATGAATCTGAATAATTTGCCATCTCGGCAGCCGTTACAATCATCATATCAAGTGATCCTGCCTGTACTTGTTGAAACATATCTGCTTCATTCCCCAATGTAGCATTTGGATAAATATCAAGACTTAATCGTCCATTAGAACGTGATTTCAATTCCTCGTCAAACTTTAAGAGACTTTGGTGCCAAACATTATTTTCAGGAGCGAGATGTCCGATTTTTATTTTTCGTTCTCCCCCTTTTTCTGAATGGTTATTTCCGCTGCTTTGTTCATTGCCACATGCTGTTGAGATTAAGAGAAACATAAGGAGAATGAATACTAAAACTGTTTTCCTTTTCATCAAATAAACCACCCCTTCTATCAAATGTTTGAAACTAAATATAAGTATTCTAACTTAGATAGGGTGCGAAGTATCCCCCCTATGTACGTTCATTTTATTACGTATGAATATGGACTTTTCCAGGCTGCACGTTTTGGTCAACTGTACTCAGTTCATCGTTTTCTGCTGTACATGGCAGATAAATATGAAACCTTGTTCCTTTCCCTTTTTCACTGTTCACTTTGATTTGTCCATTTAATTGCTGGATGACTCGATAAGCCACCATTAACCCCAACCCGGTTCCCTTCTGGCCTTTGGTTGTAAAATAGGGTTTTCCTAAGCGTTTGATTTGTACTTCGTCCATCCCCAAACCCGTATCTTGTATCACAATTTCATAGTGATTCTTATGCTGCTTCATCGAAATGGTTAATTTTCCGCCATTTGGCATGGCTTCGACCGCATTTTTCATCATATTTAAGAGAGCCTGCTGCACCACTCTTCTTTCGCCTATAATGGAAAACGGAAAAAGATTCTTTTTCACTTCAACGGAATTCATACGGGCAAGAGGATTAAGAATCTCGATTAATTCCGTCAGCAATTGTTCTACAGGGATGACTTCCACCTTTTCAGGTGCTGGTTTGGCAAAAGTGAGAAAATCGCGAATAATCATATCGGATCTTTCCAGTTCACTTAAAGCAATCCCAATATATTTTTGTTTTTGAGGATCCTTCTCTTCCTCTTTTAGCAGCTGGATAAATCCTTTCGCACCTGTTAAACCATTTCTAATTTCATGTGCGACAGATGCGCTTAAGTGACTGACCATTTCCATCTTTTCCATTTCAAGCAATTCATTTTTCAGTTGATGATTTAAAATGATTTTTTCGTACGTCCAAACCGTCAGGACAATACACACTAATTTAATGAAGGCACCTATTAAAATAATGTTGAATGGAGCAGATAAGTGAAAAATGAAATTATTTATAATTACACTGAAACACATATGAATGAATAAAATGCCAATCGAGATCCATAGTTTATGATTCCTATTTGCTTTTAAAAAAGGTTTGTGAAAAAAGATAGTTAGTAACGGGATTAATGCATAGATAGGTGCTGTCATCCCAGAAGTTTCATGCATCCCTAAACCTAGCCGGACAAAAAAACCGCAAATATATAAGCAAAAACTGGCTAAGGGTCCCCCATAAAGACTAGCGACAATAAACGGTACCACACGGATATCATAATTCATGCCTTCATTACTGGCGAATGGAAAAAAGACGAAAAAGATAAAAGAAACCAGTCCTGATAAAAACACAAATACTTTAATATCCTTTGTTGTCCATTCTTTTTTGTAAACGTCTAGAAGAAGCTGTGTCAAAAAGAGCATAACGAGCAGAAAAAGAACATTGACCAAAATATCGCTCATAAGAAAAACCCCAAACATTTAAAATCTACTCATCTAGCTAGTCAGTCGATCCAACAATCCATGAGATTTTGGATCGACCATCATTATTTCACTGGATGTTTTAATCGAATAAGCCCTTTACCCTCTGAGTATTCAACCTGCGTTCCAAATGGTGCTGACAACTCTCCTAGATATTCAATAATCTGTTCGCCTAACTCACCTTCAGCAAGCCTTGGGATGCCTCCGCTCGAGCGCGGTTTATGATCCATCGTTACTGGATAAAGGACTAGTTCAGTAAATTCTCCTGCCTCATTAAACGTACACACAGGAATGATAGAGCCGAATACTTTCACAGCAAAATGTCCGCCAGGCGGGTTTAATGGTTTTGGTAAGGCATCACGGGCATCGAAACCGTCTGCCGTCGTCGCATGGCCGTTTTTTAATTCTGGTTCATAACCCGGTCTGGCAAAGAAGTCAGCCGGCAGTCTTGTAACAGTGCTGCTCATGGCAAAGAAATCACCTGGATCGTAAAAGATTGGTTTGCCGTTATAGATTTCAATTCCTCTTAGTGGCGCATGGCTGCCCTGCCCGACAAAGACACTTGCACCTGCATCAATACAAGACTTAGCAAAGGATTGGACAAACTCCGCCGGTACATTTAAGCCTTTTTCCGGATGCATTTCATGACTATGCAGAGCGACAATTACATGATCTGCCTGTCTTGCAGCCTCTTTGATCGCTTTTAGATTCCCTGCTGCATCTCCCTCATCCACTACGGTTGTAATCCCCGGTTCGTCTCTTTCGACAAATCGTTGAATCGCCATCATCAAGCCAGGCGGATTGAAATACCATTCCTTCCCATTATTTGCAATTCCCCAGCCCATCTTATAAGCAAGATCTTTCACCGTTTCAATGATTGTACGGTCTGCACGGTAGTAATAGCGAAGTGGATTTAGTCCCGGTCTGCCCTTCACATCCTGCCTTGTTTCTCCTGCTCTCGCCCAGCCTGTGAAAGTAGAACTCATGGATATAAGAGCGACTCTTCCTTTTGGTGTCTCCAAATATTTCGGTTCCCTGGCTTCTCCCAAATTTCGTCCTGTTCCCGCATGTACAAGACCTGCTTCATCAAGAGCTTTCCATGTAGAGAATAAACCTCCGTAGGAATAATCTAGAGAATGGTTCGAAGCATGTGAAACCATATCAAACCCTGCCCATTTCAATTCATCAGCTACAAAACGAGGGGATCGCATCCACGTCCAGCCGGCCTCCGCGGCAGGATAGACTTCAGGTCCGTCATAATCATGAATATTAGACTCAAAATGAGTATAGGATACATCTGCATTTCTAAGTACATTGACTAACGATAGAAATCCTGGATCCCTTTGAACGGATATCCGGCGGTTGATAATGGAATCACCTGTCACAGCAATCTTAAAACCTTTCATAAGATACCTCCATTAAATATATGTATTTTTTTACACCTCTCCGGTAAGATGCCAGGGGAGTAAAGACCAAGCATGATCCTTTGTAAAACCTGACATCTTAGCGAGTGTGTAGCAAAAGCTTTTATTAATCATAGATAAGCAAACGAACAGTCTAGTAAGCTACTCTCCTGGTTGGATTAATACTTCGTCTCCGTCCCAGCTAAACTTGACAGAAAGGTTTTCACTCTTTGAAATATCTTCTATATAGTTAAACACTCCCTGCGCTAACTGATCATCTTTTACCACGATTTCCGGTTCACAATTATTATTGATATAGCACGGAATATAAGTGACCTTTTTAATTTCTCCATCCTCAATATAAGCCTTGGCAATCATCGTGTTTCTTGCCTCACGAGACACATAGCCCTTTGGCATCTCCGGATCAGCCGTCACATTATATCTCTCTAATAATCCTGTCGGCGGTCCTCCTGGCCCATCAGCCGTACCAGGTCCAATCTCTGCGGCAAAATTCCCTGTAGAGTAGAAAATGGCTTTCCCTTTATACATTTCAATTCCTTTAGCAATATGAGTATGAGTTCCGAGAATTAAATCCGCTCCTGCATCAATCGCCGCATGACCGACTTCATGGCAATACATTGGAATGACTGCCGGAATCATATGCTGGCCCCAGTGATAGGACACAACGACAACATCCACTTCCTGCTTTAATTTCTTAATATCTTCGACCATGGCCTCTAAATCTTCTTTATAGGCCATGGATACAATCTTTGGCGGTGTTCCTGGCTGATAGTCAACCTGATCATAAATGGTCCAAATGCGTACAGGGGCAAGACCTGATTTTTTCGCATCGGCTTCAAAGCCTTTCGGATGAACGCAAGAGTAAGCTAAAAAGCCAACCTTTGTCCCATCTCGATCGATAATCACTGGTTTTCTCGCTTCCTCAATATTTCTACCCACACCGCAATACGGCAGATTGACCTCATCAAATTTCTCCATCGTGTCAATTAAATTTTCTCGGCCCCAATCTAATGTGTGATTATTCGCTAATGAGAGGACATCAAAGCCTCCGTAAAGAAGAGCCGGAATATTTCTGCTGGCGGAATAAGTGGCGCTGCCGCGAATCGCATAACCAATATCAGAATAAGTTTGATCACAATTGGCAAACGTGATATCTCCTGAACGCAGAACTTCCGCTACATGCTGAAAGATTGTTTCTGGTTCTTCCCGGTCAATAATGACATCTCCAACACCAAGAACAGTAATAGGTTTCTTTGACATAATTTCTCCTCCAATTTTCCACTTTGTATTTTCTAGGCTTGCGGGACGCTTTCTAAAAGGGCTGGAACCACTTCCATAATGTCCCCGACTATTCCGCAATCTGCTACCCTGAAGATAGGGGCATTCGGATCATTATTAATCGCAATAATATATTGTGAATCAATCATCCCGGCAACATGCTGGGATGCTCCTGAAATTCCTAACGCAATATAGATTTTCGGACGGACAATCCGGCCTGAAATTCCCACATGGCATTCATGCGGCAGCCATCCCATATCTGTAATCGGCCGGGAGCCGCTCACGGTTCCATTCAGCTTTTCAGCCAATTTTCTTGCCAACTCAATATTTTCCTTCGTTCCAATTCCCCTGCCGACAGACACTAGGATATCTGCTTTTGTGATATCAATTCCTTCAATCGTAGGACTAAGTATGGATAAAATTTTGGCTCGAACATCATGTTTCTGTTGGTTCGGCTGAACGACAATGACTTTCGCAGGCAGAAAACTACCTTCAATGACCGGTAAGTAGTTTTTCTGTACACTTGCAATCAGTGGTAATTCATTCACCTCGATTTTGGCAAATACATCACCGTTAAACATCGGTCTTGTCACAAACAGACTGTTATTTTCATGAGTGATATCGACACAATTGCTGATTAAGTTTGTCCCTAAGCGTTTGGATAAAATCGGACCTAATTCCATCCCTAAGTACGTATAGCCGACTAATAATAAGGAAGGTTTTTGCTCTTTCATAAACTCGGTAACGGTATTCACATAGATTTCAGGGTGGTATGGCTCAAACTCTTCATGATCCACCACATAGATAGTATTAAAGCCTTTATCCGATAATTGCTGGACAGGAGCATCAAGGTCATGTCCTAGGATTAGCGCATTCAGCTCACACCCCCACTCGTCGGCAAGCTGTCTTGCACGGCTGGCCATTTGCAGGGCTAATGTATCTAGTTCACCATCTTTTGCTTCTGCTAAAATGAAGATATTCTTATTTTCCTTATCTAGCTGCATCAGCAATCCTCCTCATTAAGACTGTTAAGATTTCTTCAATATTTCCTTCTAGCATTTCACATGAATTATTTACTGGCGGATCAAATAGATCGACAATGGTAAACGCATTAGACTGCTTGTCTTCAGTTAACCCCAGACTATCAAGTGTCATGGATTCCACTTTCTTCTTTCGAGCCTGCAGAACTTTCATGACAGATGCTTGGCTAATGGTTCTTGTCGTCGATTGAACAGATATTAATGAAGGAAATGGTAAACCAAGCACTTCATATTGACCCTGTCCAAGCTCGGAAGTGGCCTTCATGATTTGTTGATCCTCATCATATTCGATGTTTGTGACGACAAACGCATGTGGCAGCTGTAATTCTTCAGCCAGCAGCATCGCTGTCTTAGCGGTCATCGCATCACTCGATTCGACACCCGTTAAGACAAGATCACATTCAAGCTGCCCAATCGCTTTTGCTAAAATCTCCGCGACATCATCACTTTGGTCAGAGCTGACCCGAATGACTCGGTCAGCTCCTTTCGCCAAGGATTGATACAACATTTCTTGTGAGGTTAAACCGCCAACGGTTAACACAATTACTTCTGCACCATATTCTTTTTTTAGAAACAAGGCCTCTTCGAAAGCTGCTTCATCAGATTCATTCATCACTAACGCACTGCCGTCATAGTTAATTTTCTTGTTAGATTCATCGTATTCTAGGTTATCTACCCAAGTGGGAACGGCTTTGCAGCACACTACAACACGCATTCTATCACTCCTTTTACACGGTATTAGTTTGTTTTCACCATGCCATCAGCTAACGCAGCAGCATGTTTCCCAGCCTTGCGTCCTAATACTAAATTTCTTACAATCCCAGATCCGCCTGGATAGTTTCCAATATAAAAGCCGCCGACTAGTTCACCATTAGCATACAGTCCTTTGATTGGCTGATCGGTTACATCCAGCACTTGGCCGTTCTTATTCACTTTCACTCCGCCAAATGTGAAAGTGATTCCAGATGTGACAGGGTACGCTCTGAACGGAGCTTGATCAATTTTCTGTGCCCAATTGGATTTATTAATATCAAGACCCTCTGTGTGCTTGCCATCACGTTTCGCTTGATTAAACTCACCATCTACAACCGCTGCATTATATTCTTCTACTGTCTTTTTGAATGTTTCAACAGGAATATCCAGTTTTTCCGCCAGTTCTTCAATCGTATTCGCCTCTACTGGTGTTTGGTGGGAATAATCACTCATAAGTAAGTCAAATACTTTTGAATCAAACACTTGAAAAGCAATTCCATTCGGCTGATCACGCGTGATTCTTCCTAATTTGGCATACGTATAGCCGTGGAAATCTTCGCCTTCATCAAAGAAGCGCTGTCCATTCGTATTAACTAAAATGCCATACGTATAAGACTTACGGTCTGTACTTAAACCGCCGCCGACATCTTCAGCACTCAGGTCAATTTGCGTACAATGGGAGCCGCTCCATTCACCTGTCGCTTGAGCACCCACATCTAACGCCATTTTGATCACTTCACCGGTATTATGCTTAGAACCTCGAACCTTCACTAAATCCCAGCCTTTGCCTAAATATTTAGCACGCATTTCTGCATTGGCAGAGAAGCCGCCGGCAGCGATAATAACTGAGTTGGCGTAAATATCTTGACCTTCACCCTTACTAATCGTTCTTACTCCGCATACCGCTCCATCTTCATCGACTAATAGCTTGGCTGCTCTTGTTTCAAAGCGGACCTCTACGCCTTTTTTGATGGCCACTTCAATCATGGAATCAACAAAACCTTCTCCGCCGCCCTTTACATTCAAAGGAATGGCTCCTTGTGTAAATACCATCCGTTCTCCTACTCTTGTTGCCATATCATAGTTAACATCCCAGCCCAGGTTTAAAGAATCCACCCATTTAAACGCTTTATTGGACTCTTTAACAATCATTTCTGTTAAACTATTATCAGCCATCCCATTTGTCACACGCATGATATCAGAATAAAATTCATCTTCAGTGTATTCATTAATATCAATTAATTGACGCTGACTTTCCGGGATTGCCGTCATGTAGTCATATAACTCGGAATTTCCTTTATGGACAATCCGGAAGCCTCCCCCTGTATAACGTCCATTACCGCCGGCTTCATGCTTCGGTGCTTTCTCAATCATAAGAACTCTTGCCCCTTTTTCTACTGCTGTTATCGCTGAAGCAGATGCCGCAATCCCTGCACCAATTACTACTACATCAAATTGTTCTCTTTGTTTCATTATGAATTTCTCCCTTCATTTACCTAGTTATTTTTTACAGAATATTCTGAAATATAAAACTGAAATAATTCTACTGTTCTAGTTATGCTGCGCTAACTTTTCATCGTTTCCGGCAGCCAGAGGACAATATCTGGTATAGCCACCAAGAGTCCAAGGAAAATCACCATTATCACAAAGAATGGCATCGAACCGCGGAAGATTTTTGCCATCGGTACATCCTTAACAGCTCCCGCTAAGGCGAACACAACCATTCCAAGCGGTGGTGTGATATAACTCATTTCAATGGTAATAACAAGTAAAATTCCAAATAGGATAGGGTCTACTCCAATGGTTTCAACAACTGGAAAGACAAGCGGAAGCGTTAATAGCATCATTGCCAATGAATCCAAAACACACCCTAAAAGGATATACATTAATAGAATCATAATGAGAATCCCTGTACTGCCAAAAGGAAGACTTGTAAAGAAGTTCGCCAGTAAACTCGTTACACCACTAACGGTCATAAATTCTCCAAAAATCATGGCCCCCATAACAATAAGTAAGATCATGGCTGTTGTTAAAACAGTGTCCTTTAATCCTTCTAAAATCGCACGGATATCAAATCCTTTTAACATCACAAGCGTGACTAAGGCGAAGAAAGCACCAATTCCTCCTGCTTCTGATGAAGAAAAGACACCGCCCCAAATTCCACCTAATACGATAAAGACTAAGAGACATGGCATCCATAGAGACTTAGAGGATGCTAGAATTTCACTAAAGCTAGCTTTCGCTGCAGCGGGTCCGAGTTCCGGCTTCCACTTGCAGAGAACATAGATCCCAAGCATAAACATCCCTGACAACATTAATCCTGGAATGATTCCACCGATAAACAAAGAACCAATAGAAGCACCTGTCATAATGGAATACACAATCATTGGTGTACTTGGAGGGAGCAGAATGCCTAATGTTCCTCCAGCAGCAATGGCACCTAATGACAACTTATCATCGTATTTGTATTCTCTCATCGATGGCAGGGAAACTTTTGTCATCGTCAGAGAAGTGGCTAAGCTTGAACCGGTACAAGCAGCGAAAAGGGTACAAGTAGCAACAGAACCCATCGCAAGTCCGCCAGGCAGCCGGCCGATTGTTTTCTGGACGGCGCCAAACGATTTGGTCATCATGCCAGAATGCGACAGCCATTCTCCCATTAGCACAAACAGCGGCAGAACACTAAAGGTGTAGCTTGCAACCGTTGAATAAGGAACCCTCCCCAGCTGATTCAGTGCTCCATCCACGCCGGAGATAAGTGCAAAACCGCCAAATCCTACCAATGCCATCCCAAGCCCTAACGGCATTCCTAGAAACAATAGAACAAACATGACAAAGAATCCTATGATCCCAATAATTGCTGGATCCATCATTCTCACCACCATTTAGTTTTTATCACAGATACATGTTCACATGTATCCTTGTTTGGAAGATTATTTCATTGTTCATTCTTGAGGTGATGGAACGGCTTCACTTTCATTTAGGCTGCCTTGAAAGTTGGTACCTTTTCCAAATGCCAGTTTAACTGATGCATATAACCATGTACAAAGCTGTATCGCTAATAAAGCACTTCCAAAAGCAGCAAAGGCAATAAATGGCATCAGCTCCCAGCCATAATAACTAGTTGTTGGTCCCGGAGGATTATTGATGATTGTGACTGCTCTCTCTCCTAATTTCCACGAAATCAACACCACAATCAAAATACTAAGAATGGAGGTCAAAATGTCCACATAACCCTTTAGGACTGGTGAAAATCGATTGTATAGGAAATCAATTCGTACATGTTTGTTTTCCGTGGCACCATAGGCAAAACTGCTATATACCATGAGTATCATCATGATTTCGATGATATCCGTTGAACCATCAATCGGACTATTGAAAAAATAACGGCCGGCAACATCGACGGTAACAATCAGTACCATCCCCATAAGGACTGCCATTCCTAAATAACTCCAGTAACGAGTCAATCGGTTAATCATATTCGTTTTGTTAGGACTTGGAGATTGATCAGCATTCTCAACAGAACGATTTTTATCAGGAATAATCGTTGACTTCATCCATTTACCTCCAACATCTTTTTTTCAGTCCTTTTTCCCAATTATTTACTAGCAGCTTCTCTCATAGATTCTAATGCTGCTTTACCTGGGTAACCTTGTTTTTCAAGTTCTTCTGCATACTTTTCAGCTACATGCTTCGTCTCTTCATGCCATCTTTTTTGTTCTTCTTCTGATAAGGTATAGACTTCCATTAAGCCATCTTTCTCAAGCTTATCCCATAATTCTTGATCCATCGCCTCTACCCGCTTAAGCTCCTGGGCTGTTAATTCATCTACTGTTTCTTGTACCGTTTTTTGTAATTCAGGAGATAGCGAATCCCATGTTTCTTTATTCATTAATAAAGTAAACGTAGCTTCATATAATGGCAGCTTAAGTGCATAATCGGCTGTTTCAAATAATTTTCGGTCATGAATATTATCAATTCCTGTCAGAGTGCCATCAATTACACCGCGGTCAAGACTCATATACACTTCAGAACCTGAAATCGTTACACCTGATGCCCCTAATGCTGAAAGTGTTTCTGCCTGTGTAGAAGATACAGCTCTTATCTTCAACCCTTTTAAATCCTCCATTTTTTCAACCTTTTTATCACGAAGGAAAAGATGGCTGGCTGAAATCGGTACATATCCAAGCACTTTGAAGTTATCTGTCAATTCTGCTAAATGGCCCTCTTCTTCCCACTTTTGAAGCACCTCTAATGTTGTGGTTGGATCCGTTACTTCAAAAGGAAGCGCTATCATTTGTGTCACAGGCATACGGGAAGTATTATAACCTTCAGCCGTGTACGTTATTTGAATCGTATTATCTTTCGTCATATCCCATGCTTCAGGCGGTTTACCAAGTGTGTCTTCATGAATCGTCACATTAATAGCACCGTCTGTCCGCTTATCCAACTCATCCTTTATATTGTGAAGTACATCATTCATATTGTGGCCTGCTGGGAAGCTTGAAGTAAGAGCCCAATTATATTTTTTAGCGCTGCCCCCATCTTCACTTGTAGATGAGGATGAAGAAGAACAGGCTGCCAGTAATGAGAAAATCAATAAGAATACAACCGTGACAAAGAAACGCTTTTTCATCTTTTATTCCCCCCTAATAGAATGAAATTCTCGTAAACTCTTACCTTCTCTTCCAGCCCTGATTTCTATTTTTCGATTAGAAGTGGCAAGGAACTAACTCCATAACGGGTAAAGCCTATTCTATGAATCTCACCATTTAAACGGAAAGAATCTGTTCGGCTTAACAGCTCCTCGATAACAACCCGGAGTTGCGTTCTGGCAACAGGAGCTCCAATACATTTATGGATACCTGAGCCAAAGACAAGACTTTTCTTCGTATTTCGATCGATAATACATTGATCTGCATTCGGGAAGACTTCTTCGTCGCGATTTCCTGCTCCCCATTGTAAAAATACCTTTTCCCCTGCTTTAATCTCTTGTCCCTGTATCTCAGTATCTTTTGTCACGGTTCTCGGGTGAAATTGTACAGGTGATTCATAACGTAATATTTCTTCAATTGCATTTGGAATCAAGGCTGGGTCTTCTTGCAATCGCTTACGGTCTTCTGGATGTGTCGCTAGATAATTGATAATGATTCCTAAAGAACTAGTGGTTGATTCATGTCCCGCTGTCAGCAATAAATGCAGGGTTCCCACAACTAAGTTCTCAGTAACAGTAGCGCTGTCACTTTCTGAGCTGTTATGTAGCATTTTACTAAGCAAATCTTCTTGTGGATTAAGCATATTTTCTTTTCTTTCTGCAACTACCTCTCGACAGTAAACTTCCAGTTCATCTGCCGCTGCTTTTCTGGCTACAAGATTTCCTTCTGCCGCACGATAGTAAAGCTCTTCAGCCCAATGCATAATACGCGGCCAATCTTGATCCGGCAGATTGAGAAAAGCCATGATACCCCGGACTGGCAATGGATAATTGACTTCTTTTGCGATGTCGCCATAACCTCTGTTGATAACAGGCTCTAACAACTCGATAGCAATAGGCCTCAGCTTATCTGCAAAAGCTTTCATTTTCTTTTCCGTAAAAAACTCCTGCATCACTTTACGGTATGGTGTATGAAGAGGTGGATCGGCTTCAAAAGGGAACCGCGGCAAATGTGGATACCTGATTGCACCTGCGTTAGAAAAGGTATTTGGATCAAGGGCGGTTTTGACAATATCCTCATGTCCGATAATGTTCCAGCCTCCGCCAAATCCATCTGTATGCGAAACGGGACATTTCCCGCGCAGCTCTTCAAATGCCAAAGCAGGATTCTCAAGATTTGGATTATCGAGTTCCATTTTATAGTTTTTCATGTTTACCACCTTTCCTTTCATATTAAGGCTGTAGGAGAATGAGTCATCACTTGATTCTCCTACAAATCTTTTAACAAAGAGTATTGACTAGTCCTTCACTCTTCTTCACCCAGTTGTTTAAAATCTGGAGGCAGCATGCGAACGTGGACATTGCTAAGCACTGGAGAATCATAGAATACTACCCAGCTAATCGGACGGGCTGAATCGTTTACCTTACGAAAAACAAGCGGGCCATGAACAAGTCCTGCTGGTATATGAACCATTGTTGGCTTTGTAAACGTAAACTTTTCAGCTTGATCTCCAAGTCCCAGCCAAAGCTCTACTTCACCACCTAAATCTAGGTTGTCGTATGGATTGGTACCAGTAAAAAGATATACTTCGTCATACGTATGATAATGCGGTGAATTATCCAGCATGGACGTTTCATCATCTTCAGCAAACATTCCAGGCGGTCTGCAGTCTAAGTGCTTATGAATCCCTCCCTTAGGACTCATCGCGCTGAAAGCCTTTGGCTCAGGAATAATCCATGACTCAATATGATGTGTAGCGGTAGGTAAATTAAAACCATCCCCAATAATCGGAGGGGTAATTCGCTTTTCTACTACTTCTTCCCTCGTTAAATTCCTTGATTCCGGCCCCCAGCCGATCTCAGCAACATACTTGGAATACTTCAGCTTTTGTTCTGTCAATTGGTTTTCTGCCATGTTTCATTCGCTCCCTTATCTTTTATTTTTTTGAAGAAGCTCACTTTCGCGACAATAACCTGCATCATTTAGACATCACTCATTTCCATTTCTATGAATAAATAACTTTCATAATATTCTAAATTTACAGGTAATTAACTTCTATAAAAATCATAAAACAAATTGCATTCTACTACTATACCGATTTTTCTTAACATACCTTTAAGAAAAAACTTAATAATAGAGCGTTTTTTTTGAAGAATAGTGGATTTTATTGGAAATATCTCTGTTTACCCACTACCCTTTCCCGACAGGATGAACAGTAATTATTCAAGATGGTTTAGAAATTTTACTATTTATAAGCTGAATTTTTATTATTTTGAAGGACAAAACGTATATTTGTCGAATACTCATCTTTAGTAATTATCTAAATATTCTATATTTTCATATAAAAAATTTAGAGGTGAGGGAATGAACTTTTACAACTTATCTATTTTTTGTAAAGTCGTGCAATTAGAGAGTATTTCAAAAACGGCAAAGGAGTTGCTGACAAGTCCTGCAGCAATCAGCGGGCATCTTCGAGAAATTGAACGTCATTTTGGAGTGAAATTAACCGAACGTTCTGGGAGAAATATTAAGCTGACACCTTCTGGTTTAGAAATATATAAGTATGCCTTAGAAATTGAAAAAATGGATAAGGAAGTAAAGAATAAGCTTTCCCAATTAGAGCAGCCTTCTCAATCCGTATCCATTGGCGTGACACCTGTATTATTTAATTTACTGAGCGAAGCATTGAAACGGAGATATGATCCTTTTACTTCATTACAATTAAACTTAAATCCCTCTCCGTCTTTTGATACCTGTAAACTCGTTGAAAAAGAATCTTTGCAATTTGGTTTAGTTTCAACCCGCATGATTACACAAGTCTATCAAACCGATCAATTAGATCATGATATTATTTTTTCTGTCCCATTAGTAATTATTTGTTCAGAAAGACATCCGTTTGCAGGCAAGACAGACGTGCTAAAGAAGGATTTGGAAAATCAACCATTTCTGATGACTCCGCATGCAAAGAAAAGAGCCAAGTTTGCCCAAAGCGGTTTAAATTTCCTCAAAAATATCGTAGAAATTGGGGATATTGAGACAATCAAAAATGCGGTCATGAGTGGAAAAGGATTATTAGCAATTTTAAGTTATCCAGATGTGAAAGAAGAAATTGAAAGCGGTCAGCTGTCAATAATACATGTTCAGGATTTTCAATTTGATACACGCTTTTCCATCATTTATCGAAGGGAAAATAGGAAAAACAATGAAATCATCAAAAATCATCTTCAAAAAACCATTCAGCAAGAATGGATGCAGCCTCCGCTGTTACTAAGTAAGTGATTAAAATAGAATTCTAACTTATAAGAAATAAAAGGCAAAACGCATTTATACTGCTAGTTATGCCTTTTATTTCTTTTATTTCTTTTCTTAATTAACTATTTCTAGATTTCTACCTTTTCTGTTTTCGCATAATCTTCTGCTGTTATGATATGCAGATCACTTTTTGGCACCATACAACAGGCTAATGCATAACCGTTTTCTAATTCCGCATCTGACAAAGCCTCGTGGGAACGAATGACTTCTTGGCTATATTCGCCCTCTAGCACCTTTATCTTGCACATTCCACAGCCTCCCTGCTTGCAGCCTGTTGGAATAGGAATAAACTGATTTCGTGCAGCTTGCAGGGGAGTAACGGTCGATGAACAGGAATATTCAAAAAGCTGTCCGCGTGCATGTAATTTCACTTTATACATAAGATTTCTCCTTTCATCTTCCACCCATTAAGTTAAGGCCTTCATAAAGGACTCTGATAATTCCCTGCGGTGATAGAAAATACCTTGTCCGATTTTATCTTCCGTCCATGTAATGGTTGGAAAATCCGCATAAGTGATATATCCATTGGCAAAGGCTTCATTGCGATTTCCGGAAGGATCAAAGAAATAAATCGTTTCCCCTCTTGTAATTCCATGGCGTGTAGGGGTTACATCAAATGGAACTTCATACATGGATAAAATATCCGCTGCTTTAAACACCTCATGAAGAGAATCGACATAGAAGGCAGCATGATGAAGTTTCGCATCCGGTCCTTTGACAAACGCTAAATCATGGGCTTTATTGCTTGTAAATAAGAACGTTCCGAGTAGTTCTTCCCCATCAACAGAAGTAATTCTTTCACTTTGTCTGAAATTTAACGCTTCAATAAAGAATCTTGTGACCGATTTCAAATCATCGCCCGTTAATAAGCAATGATCCAAACGATGCGGAGCAATCCCTTTTTTACCTAACGGCCATGGATGCGGATTTAACGTTCCTACCGCCGTTCCGAGAAACTCCACTTCATGATAAAGTTCACCATGGTGGCCTGTTGGCAAAATAAAGTGTACCGCTTCGCCTTCAGCAAGTCTTGTTCCATAAGAAATACGAGAGGTTGCACAGCCAAATTGTTCAATTTTCTTTTCATAGTAAGCTAGGTCATCGAGCGTTTCCACTTTGAAAGCAAAATGGGCAATTCCAGCAGAGTTGGACTTCGTTAAAATTAAGCTATGGTGGTCATATTCATCCCAAGCCTTTAAATATACACTATCTCCTAAGCGGCCTGTTTCTTCCAAACCAATAATCTTTGTATAGTATTCTACTGATTTTTCTAAATCCAATACTTTTAGTTCTACTCGACCAAGACGCATGACTCTTACCATCTTTCCTTCCCCTCCTAGTGCAAATAATTAGGCACATCATTTCCTAATGCTCCTCTAGTTCCAAAATAATTGAAAATGACCAAAAGAACTATAACGAATTTTGTTAAAGAACCATTAAGAATTTTCTTGAACATGACTAGAAAAATAGTGGGCTGAGCAGTAAATGAGCTTGTCTGTTTATGCAGTTAAAACCCTGTAATCATACGGTTTTATGGTATCCTGATTGGGTGTATGAAAGGAAAATTGTTTAAGACTGTGCAAGCGAAAAAAAGCCGTTTTTCTTAGATTTCCTCTCCTTTTCATCCCCTTCTAGATTATGAATAAAAACAGGGGTTTCATTCTTCGTCGCGAATAGTCAATTTATTCAGATTTTTATCCAAAGGAGTGGAACGAAGCTATGGTAAAAACAATTGCCCCAATCGTCATTGTTATCGCCGGATGTATGTGGGGGTCTGTCGGACTTTTTGTCAGGCATTTGGAAACGTACGGTCTAAACAGTATGGCCATTGTCGAAACTCGAATGCTAGGAGCATTCATTATCACATTGATTGGAATTTTGTTTTTTAAGAGAGATGTACTGAGGATTAAAGTAAAGGATTGCTGGTATTTCATTGGAACAGGGATTGTCAGTATGCTGCTCTTTAATTATCTATACAACCAGACGATTAGTTTGGTGACACTTTCCTTAGCGGCCACTTTGCTATGCACAGCCCCCATCTTTGTCCTGCTGCTTTCAGCGGTTTTATTTCGGGAAAAAATGACACCGATCAAGCTCGCGGCTGTTACATTAGCTGTTATCGGCTGTATATTGGTCAGCGGTCTCCTAGAAAATGCCGTTGCTTTTTCTCTCGCAGGAATCCTAATGGGAATAGCCGCAAGCTTTGGCTATGCATTGTATAGTATTTTTACCCGGTTAGCGATGAATAAAGGATACGACTCACTAACGATTAATCTATATAGCTTTCTATTTGCGAGTTTAGGTGGTAGTTTTTTCACTGATTTTGGACCTATCACTCTAGCATTGAAAGAATCACCTATTTCTTTTGGTTCCTTTTTATTCTTACATGCAGTTATCGCTAGTGTGGCACCTTACATTTTATTTACGTGGGGAATGAAATATGTAGATACGGGCCGTGCGGCGATTCTATCATCCTGTGAACCTGTTGCCGCCACTATTTTCGGCTTAATGCTCTATCAAGAAGTCCCTAGCTTATTAGCCATAACCGGGATGTTGCTTGTAGTAGGATCCATTGTGTTACTCAATCGGCCAACAAGTCAATCTGTCATCGCTCATTCCCAACAAGGATAAGAACAGTGAACAACCTAATTTTTCTATTCTTTTTCGTCTATATAGTTGCGAGGAATGAGTAGAACGAAGGTGACACAGGCACCATCCATGGTGCCTGGTCACTCTCTATTAGACTGAATCAGTTTTTGAATACTCCTGATAATGCCGCCATAGCCTGTGCAGCGGCATAGGTTCATTTTTCTTTTCCACTTTCATATTAGACTCTCTTACATATTCATTCATCATTCTAAAAAAATCATGTCATGGAAACAGAACCTTACTGCTCTTTTTTACTATGATTGTGCCGTATTACTATAATCCTTTCCTGACTTTAACCAATTTCCTTTTCGATTCTCATCCACAATGAACCCATTTTCATAGACGATGGAACCTCTATTCATCGTAAGCTTAATCTTACATGGAAACGTATGACCCATATAAAGGGTTTGTTTATGTTTGGCAAAGAAGTTCTCTTCTAATACCGTAAAAGATTCTTCTAATGATACAAAAGCTAAGTCCGCATCCATTCCAACTTCAATTTTCCCCTTTGAATCTAAATGGAACCTGCTTGCAGGAGTTTCTGCTATGAGACTAGCAACTTTTATAAAAGGAATCTTATATTGAACAGCTAATTCAATCAAGGCTAATAGCGTAAATTGACCGCCGCTGATTCCGCCCCAAGCATCGAATAAGTGATGGACGGCCGGATCCTTCATCGAATAGGGAGAGGGAGAATGGTCTGATGCAATCATATCGAAGGCTCCATCTATCAATAACCTAATCAATCTTTCTTGTTCCTTTTTCTCACGTAATGGAGGGGCACATTTGGCAATAGCGCCTTTTTCAACTAAAGCGTTATGATTGAACAACAGATAATGAGGACATGTTTCCACAGTCACATCCTGCCCTTCTGCTTTGGCTTTTTCAATTTTTTCAACCGCTTCACGAGAGCTGATATGAACAAAATGCAGGGAGCAGCCCGTTACTTTTGCATAGAACAGAGCTCGTTCCACCGCTTCTACTTCAGCAACAATCGGCCGGGAAGCTAAATAATGATCAGCAGTCAGCAATCCCCGCTCTCTTTTTCCCTTTGTAAGCAGTCCAGTGATCGCCGCACTTTCTGCATGCAGAGCAAGAATTTTATTTAAAGAAGAAATCTCTTTCATACCTTCTAACAACGTTCGTTCATCTACCCGTTGGAAATCATCATTCCCGCTGTCAGATAGAAAGGCCTTAAAACCAATCACGCCATTTTCTGCAAGCCCTTTTAGTTCCCCGATATTCCCTGGTACCAATCCGCCCCATAATCCAAAATCCACTAGTGATTTAGCCTTGGCATGCTCCACTTTTTCCAACAATGCTGCCTTATTAACCGTAGAAGGAATACCATTCAGCGGCATATCAAAGTAAACTGTACCGCCTCCTGCAGCCATCATCTTCGAACCGGTTTTAAAGCCCTCCCAATCGTCTCGGCCAGGGTCATTAAAATGGACATGAACATCAATCATTCCTGGGAAAATGTATGTTCCTTCTGCATTTCTCTCTTCTTTACTTGTCCCTGTCAGTTGATGTCCAATCTCCGCAATCACACCATCTTTTATCGCAAGGTCCGTTTTCTTTATTTCATTTGGTAAAACCACGAAACCATTTCGTATGATAAGATCATATGATGTCATTCGTTACAACCCCTTTCTAATATGCTATTGTTTTTTTTGCTTCTGCTGCATACACATCTAGCGCAGCTTGCAAGGCTTCCCCGCGATTCACACGAACCTTGTGACGAATCAGAACGGCTTCCAATCCTCCTAGAACGGCCAGAACATTTTCTTTACGGCAGCTATACCCCATAGTTCCGATGCGCCAAATTTTTCCATGTAATGGCCCAAAAGAAGAAGCCATTTCTATGCTAAATTCCTCAAGCAGCATGTTTCGAACAGATTCACCATCAACCCCGCTTGGAATATCAATACATGTGACACACGGAAGTTTATGATGAGCATCGCCAAATAGCTTCAATCCCATCGCTTCTACTCCGGCTGTCAACGCTTTCTCATGAAACATATGACGGAAAAATCGATTCTCTAACCCCTCTTCCAGCACAAGGCGTAATCCTTCATGCAAGGCATAAATCATCGAAGTGGCTTCGGTATGATGGTTCAATCTTCTTGGACTCCAATAATCCATTAACATTCCTAAATCAAAATAATTGCTGGTAATCGCTAAGCAGGTTCGGTTATAGAGTCGATCCTCTTCTGTTGCAATCCCAGCCTCCACCTTTTTACGCTCTAAGATGATTTTTTCTATTCGGTCATTGAACGAGATCGGCGCCATTCCAGATGGAACAGACAAGCACTTTTGCGTGCCGCCAATGATTCCATCGATATGCCACTCATCTGTTTTCACATCCACACCGCCAATAGATGCCACGGCATCAACGACTAGTAAGATATTCTGCTCCCGACATGCTTTTCCTATCTCCGCTAAAGGCTGCATTCTTCCTGTAGAGGTTTCACCATGCACGATGGCAACAATTTTAGGAGAAATCTTTTTCATTTCCTTAATCACGACCTGAGGATCAAACACCTCTCCCCATGGACATTGGATCGAATGAACATTAGCACCATATCGTTCACAAATTTCTGCAAGCAGATGACCGAACCGTCCATAAATGGGAATGAATACTAGATCACCTGGTTCAATGATGCTAGCTAAGAGCGCTTCATTTCCGGCACGGGAGGTTCCGTCAATCGGAAAAGTCCAACGATTATTTGTTTGAAACACCGCACGTTGCATTTCCATCACTTCATTCATCAGCTTTGTAAAAGCCGGGTCGAACTGACCTAAAACGGGATAACTCATCGCTCGTAATACGCGGGGGTCAACCTCAACAGGACCCGGTGTCATGATCGTTCGCTTTGGTATATTTAGCTCCATATAGGCCATTTGACAGCACTTCCTTTAATAAGCTAATTGATATAAAACCTCGGTTAACAGCTCGATGCCCATTTCTAACTCTTTCACACTTGTAAACTCTTTTGGACTATGACTGATTCCATCTTTGCTTGGTACGAAGATTAAATTAGCAGGAATTATACTTGCAAAGACTTGTGCATCATGTCCAGCACCACTAATGATGTCTTGAAAAGGCAAGTTTTTTTGTTGAGCTATTTTCCTTATGACCTTTAGCAGCTCTGTATCCATTGAAACAGGTTTCACATTCATCCATTGCGAATAGTCGATGTCAGTATGGAAAGCTTTGGATACTTGATGAAACTCTGAAAAAATCATTTGGCAATACTGATCTAATATTTCTTCTTTGTGATGACGGATATCTAAGCTAAATTCCACTTCACCTGCCACCACATTTGGAACATTAGGAGAAACATGGATTCTCCCTACAGTAGCTACTAAATGCGAATCCACTTCCTTTGCTATATTTGTTACGATAGAGATAAGCTGTGATGCGGCCGCTAAAGCGTCCTTTCTATATAACATGGGGGTTGTTCCTGCATGATTGCATTCCCCTTTGATCCGGACATGGTACCGCCGTTGACCGACTATATGGGTTACAACACCAATCGTTTTTTGATTTTTTTCCAATACCATTCCTTGTTCAATGTGAACCTCTATAAATCGTTCAATGTCCTTTCGAATCGGTGTTTGATATTGTGCCGGATCAAACCCAGCTTGCTTCATCGCATCCAAAAAAGAGATTCCCTCCCCATCTGTTAGGTCCTTGATGTGATCAAGGGTATACATTCCAATCGTATTTCTGGAACCCCAAAAGGTCAGTGGAAAACGACTTCCCTCTTCTTCACAAAAAGAGACTACTTCAATGGATTTCTTTGGATAGCCATAGGTTTCGAACAATCTTGATACAGCGATAAGACTCGCAATGATTCCATAGGCACCGTCATATTTACCGCCTTCTGCCACCGTATCAATATGAGAACCGGTTAGTATGACAGGACCAAGATCCATTCCCTGTAATTGGCCAAATAAATTCCCTACTGAATCAAAATAGGTAGCCAATCCAAACTGTTCCATTTTATGTTGTAAAGCTTTTTGTGCTTGGCACCAGGCTTTTGAGTATAACAATCGAGTGACGCCATCCTTTTTTGTTTTTCCAAACGATGAAAGCCATTCAATCATTTCTTGTATATTTTCTTTTTCTGCCTGTTGTAAATTCTTCACATGAATGGCCATACGCTTCACTCCTCCTTTTACTTATGGTATGTTTTATAACATAAATATGTATTAACACTTTACATTTTTAGAATAAAAAACTTCATTTGATTCCCAAAAAGGAAATGAACAGTTTTTACAAATATACCTTTCAAGGATTCTCATCCCTCAAACAGGATGAAAAAGAGTCACTACTCCAAACGCTTTCTGTTTATTTAGAAATACATTGTCAAATCTCAAAGACAGCCAAAAGATTATTTGTTCACCGAAATACGACTGTCTATCGGATTGAGAAATGCGAAGAAATCCTAGCTAAAAGCATGAAAAATCCAGAGACCACTTTACAATTAAGAATCGCTTTATGAATGAAGAAGCTTTTAGACTCCTCCTTTTTAAAAGGTGCCGTTCCGTAAGTCAGGCTGCCGCAATATATCTATATACAACGTAACTTTGCATTAAAGGATACTAAATATATTGTGGCACCTAACCCGTTTGCATTTAGGACACTCCTTTTACTTTTCTTCCACCCTCTTTATGCACTTTGCCTATAAAAATATGTGAATTCCAGCCAAAATATACAATGGCAATAATCAGAAAATTTAATTTTATGTGAAATATAATAACTCGTTACGTTATATTTATTAACATAACTAAAAAGAAGATCATAACACAGAAGAGAATTCTCTTCTATCGAATGGCTGCATGACTCAAGAATCGAACCTTATGTAAAAACTCATCGGAAAGGAGTTTTACTTTGCTTACAATCCATCAACTAAATAAATTAGAACCAGAACAATTTATTGAACTTCTAGGAGGGATCTTCGAACATTCACCATGGATTCCTGAAAAAGTTTTAGAATCGAGACCTTTCTCATCCTTCGATCAACTTTACAGGAAAATGCTCCATGTGGTTGAATCCTCTTCAAAAGAACAGAAATTATCACTTATTCAGGCACATCCAAATTTAGGGGACCGCGTTCAAATGAGTACAGATTCAGTTAACGAGCAAAAAGGTGCAGGCTTGAATGAACTCACACCTGAAGAATATGGCCGCTTTATTTCGATCAATCAACAGTATATGGATACATTTGGCTTCCCTTTTATCCTTTCTGTACGCGGTAAAAACAAGCACGACATTTACCAGGCGATGGAGGAAAGAGTTCATAACGAAAAAGAGATTGAATTTGAAACAGCTTTAAAAGAAATCTATAAAATTGCCTTCCTTCGATTAGAAGAAAAAGTGATGAAGGACTCATTTTAAAAGGAAAGGAATGAAGAATATGAGTTTAGCAGAGTTAAACGAACGAGTAAAAAAGGACCTTTCGTATTTGAATATTAAAGGGGCAGACAACGTTCAACCACTTGAGCATCCAGAAGGACATGTCTATGATGTGGTGATTGTCGGCGGAGGTCAATGCGGCTTAGGGGCAGCTTTTGCTCTATTACGTGAGGGGGTTTCTAACATCCTTATTATTGATGAAAATCACGAAGGTTATGAAGGGCCATGGGAAACCTATGCACGAATGGTCACATTACGAACACCAAAACAATTAACATCCATTGACCTTGGTCTTCCCTCCCTCACCTTCCGCTCTTGGTGGGAAGCACAAGTTGGACCAGAAGGATGGGAGAAAGTAGAGAAGATTCCACGCAGAGACTGGATGAATTACCTTCGCTGGTATAGAAGTGTCCTTCGTTTACCTGTTATCAATAGAGTCAAATTAACATGCATACAACCATTAAAAGAAGGAATTCACCGCTTAAATATTGAAGGCTTAGGCGCTCCTTCACCACACCTCTTCGCACGTAAAGTCATTTTAGCAACAGGCATTCAAGGCGGCGGAGAATGGCATGTACCATCTTTGATTTCTGAAAATGTACCGAAACATCTATATGCCCACACCTCCGAAGCCATTGATTTCAATGCATTAAAAGGAAAAAAGATTGGTATTTTAGGCGGCGGAGCATCCTCTTTTGATAATGCCCATTTCGCCCTTTCAAAAGGCGTTGCCCAGGCACATGTTTTTGTCCGTCGGAAAGAAATCCCTCGGATTAATCCAATCCGTCAAATGGAAGCTTCCGGCATAATCGAACGTTATCATTCCTTAACAGACGCCGACAAATATGCCGTAATGGCTCATTTCTTTAAGCATAATCAACCACCAACAAATGACACCTTCACTCGCGCTGCCTCCTGGCCTGGTTTTACTCTTCATTTAGGCTCCCCGTGGCTTGATGTGAAAAGCACTGTTGATGGCGTTAGAATCACAACTCCCCAAGGAACCTTCACCTTTGATTATCTCATCATTAGCACAGGTCTCCTTACCGACCCTCGATTACGGCCAGAGTTAAAGCTTGTTGAAAAGCATATCTTGCGCTGGGGAGATAGGTATCAAGCTCCATTAGAGCTTGCCAACCCTGTCCTTGATGCACACCCCTATCTTAGTCCAGGCTATTCATTCGTAAGTCGTGACAAAGCTGGCAAGAAACTTCTACGCGGACTATACGCATTTAACTATTCCGCATTAATCAGCTGCGGAATCACTGCCTCCGCTCTATCTGGAATGAGATTTGGATTACCTCGACTGGCAAGCGCTGTAGCGGATGAACTTTTCCAAGATAACCGTGAACACATTTTGAAAAACTATTTTGAATACAATGTAATGGAATTCAAAGGTGAATGGCCTGCAAAAAACCAGACGAATCCGGACGATGCTGTTTCAAGCAGAAAAAAATAAAGATACCAATCTACCTTGTTATAGCAGCAAGGTAAATTGGTATGTATCACGACATAAAGAGAGGGGTAAAAAGATGACCGGAATCACCACACATATTTTAGATTTAACCCACGGTACACCTGCAAGCCATGTAAAAATTGAACTATTCATCCAAGAAGGAACTTCAGGCTGGAAACATTTAAAGACTACTGCAACCAATGATGATGGTCGGCTTGATGTTCCCCTTCTCACGGAGGAAGAAATGAAAATAGGAGTCTATGAGCTTATTTTCCATATTGGAGAATATTTCCGCAGGAAGGATATCCCCCTTCCAGACCCTCCATTCTTAGAACTTGTACCTGTTCGTTTTGGGATTTCAGATGTAAACAGACACTACCATGTACCATTGCTTGTGTCTCCTTGGGGATATCAGGTGTACCGCGGCAGTTAAAAAAATATAGGATAATTTCCCCCGCCTCAGTACTTGAAACTGGGGCAGTTTATCTTTTTGAGATCATAGAAAAAAGCCAGGCACCTATCCGGCATCGGGCTTCAATCAAGTTTATTGACTTGGCAAAAATGCTGTAGTAAATATTTCCTTTGCACTAAATTTTTCTTTCACTAAAAACCAAGGCCTAAAAATCCACTTTTTCAATATATAATACTCAGAAGCCATTCATTTTCCATTTGTCTTGTCAGTTTTTATTACCATTCTTAGTATTCGAACCAAAAATCTCGTTAGATGTTCTTACATACTGGTAGAAAAAAGTGCAAAATACAATTAGAATGGTTTCCATATCTTGATTGTTTTTTAAAATAATCTGGTAAAAGAACCCTTTAAAGCATGGGAAACTTCCATGAACAAGATTACTTACTAAATCAATGCACCTTTCTAAACTTAAACCATTCAACCGGAAGGAGGAAATGGAACGATGAAACGAGGTTGGATTTTGCAGGTTTTACTGTTAATCGGCTTCCTTTCTCTTGGCAACTTAGTCGTCACTCTTTTACCCATTCCCCTTCCAGGCAGTACTGTGGGCATGCTGCTGCTGTTTCTTTTCTTGATGACAGGAATTATCAAACTTGAGTGGGTGGAGAAAATTACTTCTTTTCAGCTCAAACACCTGCAGCTATTATTTATCCCACCCATTGTCAGTCTCATTATTTCCTTTCACTTTCTAGAAATTTTAAAATGGAACATCTTCATCATATTATTTGTAAGCAGCCTTTCCTGTTTGCTAGGAACAGCCTATACAGTCGAATGGTATGAAATGAGAAAAAAGAGGGAATGCAAATGAATATATTATTGACCTATCTATTCTGTATCCTCATCACACTTGGAAGCTATGGGATCTGTACCGTTTTCTATCGTAAATACAAAAAAAGCTGGCTGAATCCATTATTTTCTTCCTCTTTTTTACTCGTATTGCTTCTTCTCCTTTTTCATATTCCTGAAGAAACCTATAGCCAAGCAAGCTCTCTTTTTCAATTTCTGTTACAACTGGTCGTTGTTTCTTTAGCGGTTCCGCTTTATAAGCAATGGACTTTTATTAAAAAGAATTACAAAAAAATCTTTATCGGTGTAATGGCAGGAACAGCTATGGGATTATTGACCGTTGTGCTGCTGGCACATTTCTTTCATTTAAAAGAGCAGCTGCTCGCTTCATTGATTCCTAAATCCATTACACTTCCGATTGCCCTGACGATTTCAAGCAATTTAGGCGGTTTATATTCCACAACGATCATCTTTGTTATCATTTCCGCTCTCATTTCTGTTCTTATCGGACCCAAATTAATGCAGCAATTAGGGATTAAAAGCAAAGCAGCCAAAGGGTTGGCAATGGGCACAACCGCTCAAATGATAGGAGCAAATACCTCCTCTATTTGGGGAGAAGAAGGAAGGACAATGGGTAATGTAGCGATGACCACCTCCGCTTTACTGTTAACCTTAGCAGTACCCATCATTCGTTTCATTTTTTGATGAGGTTGCAAAGAGCAAGCCTTGTGAACGATTTAGAGTGAATAGATGGTGCCTAACAAACGAAAGTTCAGAGGAGATGAAGAACCCCTCCTCTGATATCAGTTCCACATGAGAGAACACACGTCATCCAATAGAAGACTTCACTATCTTTGGCTCACTATGTCTGTCTTCAAGATTGTAGTAGTGGTGCAACTCCTTTGTTAATTCAAAAATAGAAATGAGCTCAAATAAAAGAACGGTTTCCATTTTCATATATGAAACATGCTCTTGATACACCTCTCCGAAAGCGCTTTGAGTTTTTTGTTCTGTAAACCATTTGGTTAATTTACTCACAAGCATTTCTTCCTCTTGATTAATAGAAAAGTATGGATCATTTAAAATTCGATTTAAACGATTAAAGGCTATTGAGATTAACTCTTCTTTTTCCTTGTTTAACTTTAAATGATGAAAAGGGATAAAGATTAGATTGCCTATATGAAAAACAATCTGTTCCAATAAGGTTATTTTTTTGGACATATAGAAAAACTCACGGATATATTTTCGATTAGAACGATGAAATTTCCATTCCTGTTTTTGATAATAAAGAAGTTTCTTTACCTTTTCCAGTTCATTAATAAGATGTTCAAAATCATCATGAATTTCTTTTTCATGTTCAAATGACAGGTCCCCTCTTTTCATAAGAAGCTTCCCCGTGTTCGACAATAAGGTTTGAAAGCCTTTTATAATGGAAGTCGAATAGTTAGGCGGGATAACTAATAGATTGACAATAGACGAGACAATTAACCCAGTAGATGTAGTACCCAAACGTATGAAAAAGGATGAGATATACTCATCGTGTACGGTTGTGATCATCGCAACACCTGTTAAAGTGGCAACAAGCAGACCATCGTGTAATTTCAGCTTGGTACAAGCAATAATTGTGCAAAGGGCAACCAAGGTATAAGAAATGGGACTGTCTCCAAAAAGGAATGTAAAAATAACCGCAAACGCAGCACCAATGGCTGATGCCGGAAAACGAATAAAAGCTTTCTTTATGGAATCTGCAGCAGTAGGCTCAATGGTGACGATGGCGGTAATCACAGCAAACATGGCAGGCCAATTTAATATTTCACAAATGATTGCTGTAGCCAACACCGATAAACCCGTTTTAAAAATTCTTCCCCCAATAACATTCTTCATAATGAAAACTCCTCAAAAACACTTATATTTTACAGAATAATATGATAATTATAACATTTATTTCAAACTGTTTGACGACGTAAAGAAAACAACGGACTGCCCCAGCCCATTTCTGTTCAAACCTTGCCCCTTCGACAGAAGATTCCCACTTCAACTTTGTGCAGAGCGTAGCCCAAAAATAAGTGAGAGATGAATGGCGGTTGGCGCTATCCAAAACATATGTTTGCATGGTATAATATTCCTGTAAGTTGTTCTTTGAAAACTGGATATATAGGGTTCGTGCGAGAAAGGCTTCGCACGGTAAAATATCCAAGCATCAACCGTCTTGCACTTGCCGAAGTAGCGAAAACCAAGCAAAGTAAGCAAGTGCAATGAGTCCAACGTACAAGATTACAACACCGCAGGAGACTGAACGTAGTCGCTTGTACTGCTAACTGTCGGTGCGACAGGGATCGCCTACTAAAAAACTGGTGGATATACTGGTGTTCGCAGGAATCTCCCACTTCAACGAAGTAAGTGGGAGTAGTTCAATGAATAACTACTATTTCATATCTGTCATTTGATTTCCATTTCTTTCAAAGAACTGATAATTTCTAAATGTATCCCCCTTATTAGATTGCAGTAAATCAGTCCATATAACTAGTTTCTAGCGGTTGAATAAAAAATTAAAATTGGAGTTTTCCGTTTTGACTATAATACAAAAGAGGCAAGCGATGCTACCCATTTACGGTTCACATCGCTTGCCTTTCCTCAGTCTTCATAGCAGCTGTTTTACACTAGAAAAATAGCCCCAAAAGTCAATCCTCCGACAATCACAAATGCAGGATGCACCTTCCACTTTTCTAATAGCAATAACGTTAGGATGGCAATAAAAATCGTTTCCCAAAGTCCGTTTGAAAAATAAGATTCATAGAAAAAATCAAACGTAAGAGTTCCCATTAAGATTGCAACAGCAGGCAGAACCACTTTTGACAACCGTTTAACTCTTGGTGAATCTTTATAACGATAGATTAGACTTAATAATAAAACCATTAAAATCAATGATGGTGCCACCGTGGCAAACAAGGCTACCAAGGACCCTACTACTCCCCCTACTTCAAACCCAATATATCCGGCCATTTTTGTAGCAATCGGGCCCGGCAAGGAATTTCCTAAGGCCAGCACCTCACTAAATTGACTAGTTGTCATCCAGCCATAACGGTTAACCACCTCGTGTTCAATTAACGGAATAGAAGCAGGTCCGCCTCCATAACCAACGATTCCCGGGATCAAAAAGGCTAAAAATAATTGTAAATAAATCATAGGCTCTCACTTTTTCCTTTTGCATGTACTTCGATTTTATTTTTCTTTTCTGGTAAAACGAATGCCCCAGCTAACAACACTCCAATCACGACACCTGGGTGGATTCCAAGGAACACAATACAGATCAGGCATCCGATTAAAAGAAGACTCGCTTTTTTCCACCCCAACCCGCTTTTCGCCTTCTTCAAAAAGCTCCAAGTCAACACACCCATCATGACGCCTACAATAGGAACCACCGCATGCGTCATTCCTTGAACTCTTGGGTTATCTTTGAATTGATTAAAGGAGGTTAATAAGGCCAGCATCAAAAGAACGGTTGGTAAAATGGCCGCGGTCAAAGCAACAATCAGTCCCGTTATGCCTCCGACTCGGTAGCCGATATATCCAGCCATTTTCGTATTAATCGGACCTGGCAACGTATTCCCCAGCGCTAACACATCGCTAAATTGATCATCATTCATCCACTTAAATGTACCGACCACTTCTTTATGAACCAGCGGAATCGCTGATGGACCTCCTCCGAATCCTAATATTCCCGATCGAAAAAATGCAACAAATATATCTCTATACAGCTTCACTTAATAAACCACCTTCGATAAATCTCTTTTAATACATAGGAGAGTAAAAGTTTTAAAGGTCTTAAAACCCTAATGCAGCTCCGTCTCCTCTAGGGTCAGCACCCCCGAACTTCACTCCCGTATTCTGGTCGATTTTAATGGCTCCGGCATGACCCATGACATCTGTAAAATCATCTAAAATCTCAACCTCATGACCTCTGCTTTGAAGGTCTCGAACGACATCTTGATCTATTCTTCCTTCTAGCTTCAAACTGTTTGAGGAAGCACCCCATGTTCTTCCATACAACCATCTTGGGGCTTCAATCGCGGCTTGAATAGGAAAATCATAATCTAGAATTCTCGTCACAAGTGCTGCTTGTGTTTGCGGCTGACCTTCTCCTCCCATCGTCCCATACACTAAGTAAGGTTCGTCATTTTTAAACAACATGGCCGGGTTTAATGTATGATACGTTCGTTTTTTCGGCTGCAAAGAATTTATATGGTTTTCATCTAAGGAGAAAAAGCTGCCTCTGTTTTGCAGAACTATTCCTGTACCTTTTGGAATGATACCAGAACCAAACTCATGATAAATACTTTGAATCAATGAAACGGCATTTCCCTCTTGGTCCACAACTCCCAGCCAGATTGTATCCCCTTTTGGGTCTAACTGTTTTTGTACATTTTTCACCCTTGTAAAATCAATCGAATCCGCTAAATCCATTCCTCTTTTAACGGATAATAATTCATCCAGCGGGATGTGGGAAAAATCCGGATCAGTTAAGTATTGATCCCGGTCAGAGAATGCTCGTTTCGTTGCCTCTGTTAGTACATGATAATAATCAGCAGAGCCTTCTTCAATAGTAGATAAATCAAAGTTATTGATAATGTTCAGAATGGAGAGCGAGGCAAAGCCTTGTGAATTGGGCGGGACATTATAGACCTGATAGCCCCGGTAACGGACAGAAATCGGATCCACCCAATCGGAACGGTGATTCCGAAAATCTTGATAGGTTAATAGTCCCCCGTGATGTTGCAAACCTTGGGAGATTGCCTTAGCCAGCTCTCCTTGATAAAGATAAGAGCTTCCTTCACTTGCAATGCCTTCTAACGTTAACGCTAAATCATGCTGCTTCATCAATTCTCCAGCACGATACGCCAGTCCGCTCGATTTTGTAAAGATTCTTTGAAACTCTGAAAAACGTTGGAGATGTCTAAATTCATTATCATATGGATCCTGATTGACATTCGTCCAGTATTCCTGACTAGGCGTAACCGGAAAGCCATCTTTTGCATATTGAATGGATGTTTGCAGCAATTGATCCCAGCCAAACGTTCCCTTCATTTGGGCCTGTGAATATTGAAAAGCCTTTTCCCAGCCGGCGACTGCCCCTGGAACGGTATTTGCAGAAAGAGCTCCTCTTGAAGGGATTTTCTTGTAACCTTGATTCTTATAAAATGAAATACTTGCCTTTTCACCTGAACGGCCACTGCTATTTAAGGCTTTTAATTCGTTCTTTTTCTTATTATAAACAAGCCAAAAATTATCCCCGCCCACTCCATTCATATGAGGGTACACCACTCCAATAGTTGAGGCAGCGGCGATGGCCGCTTCAACCGCATTCCCTCCCTCTTGAAGCACGTTCAAACCTGCCTGAGAAGCCAAATAATGCGGAGTCGTGATCATCGCCTTTGGTGCCATTGTCGTTGGACGATAAGATTGCTTACTGCTTTTATTCATACCCATCCTCCTTATTGAAACAGAGGGACGGTTCTTTTGTTTCCATTAATTATTCCATATTTACTTATCAGGGAAACAGAAGAACCCTCCACTTGCTTCGATTAATTTATGGACCCATTTGATTAAATGGAGATCTTGATTACGATTAGCAATAAAGGATAATCCAATTGGAACTCCATTTTGATTTTTAAATGGAACCGTTATTTGCGGAAATCCTGCTAATCCTGCGATACAAGTTAATTGCATGGTTCTTGTACGATGTTGTTCTCTCTTCTCTTCCTGTAAATGTCTTAAAGGTGCTTCACCAGGAGAAGTGGGAATCACAAGTAACCCGTTGTCTTTTAAAATCGTTGATAAGCGCTGCCTAATTATTTTCTTTTTTTCCATTAAAGCAGGCAAATCTCTTTCCTTTAAGGTGGAAGTCCATGTGAAACGTTCGGCGATCCCGGGACCGAATACAGGGTGTTCTTGTTCAATCCACGCACCATGCTCTTTCCATATTTGGATTCCTTGTATATAGCGAAATAGTTCAGCCCATTGTGTAAGGCCTTCCGTTGATATCTTTAAGGATTGTTTGATAGAACCCATGTCTTCTAACACTGAAGCAGCCTGTAATAAAATCATTTTCGACTCTTCCTCGATAAACGTCCATGCTTCTTCTTCAAAATATAAATAGGAAAATGAATCTTGAGCAGGCGCTTGATGGTCAAGGAATACTTCTCCGACTTTTAACAGGGTGTTAAGATCCTTTGACATCCAACCAACCGTATCAAAGCTTTTGGCCAGAGGAATGACCCCATCGATATTCACCATTCCATGCGTAGGACGAAAACCATAAATCCCACAATAGGACGCTGGAATTCTTACAGAACCGCCCGTATCTGTTCCAATGGAAAAATTGACCATCCCAGCAGCAGCTGCAACCGCGGATCCACTTGAAGACCCACCCGGAATTCGATTCGGAGCATTCGGGTTCACCGGTGTTCCATAGTGGGAATTTTCACCGTTTAAACTGTACATTAATTCGTCTGTATGTGTCGTACCCATTAGACGCGCCCCATTACTTAAGAGAATCTCGATAACTGGCGCATTTCTTTTACCTGGAGAATGCGTACGGTACCAGTCAGGATTCCCTGCCGTACTTTTATAGCCTTGAATATCAAATACATCTTTAATGGCAAAGGTTAATCCATCCAATACACCTGTACCTGTAGGTTCTAAAATGAAATCTTTCGTTATAAAAGCATTCCAGTTATCCTTCAATTCTCATCACCTGCAAATCCCTATAATTTGATGAAAATGTTGATTTTTCCTTATTAAATAGTGTTTGGATTCCTGATTCAATTAGGGTAACTTTTCTAAAATGGCATGACAGGTCTTTTGAATATGATCGCTCGTTAATGCTTGTAATCGATCCCATTCTTTTTTTGCCATATATTCAATCATTTGACCATGTTCTTTCTGCGATAAGGATAAGTGATAAGCTGAGGCGGCATAAATATTCATATAAGGTTCCACTCTTCCCCAGACCGCGTTCAATATTTCTAACATAGGCTTAGAATGAGAATACGAATAAATCTTTGTATGAAATTGTTTGTTTAGTACATTCCATTCAATAGGAGAATCAATTTTGTCATCCATTTCCTTTACCAGCTTTGTTAACTCAATTAATTCATTTTCTCCAATGTTTGGATACGACCATTCCATGGCCATTTCTTCCAAATTCATGCGGATTTTAAAAATTTCAATCAAATCTTTTGATGAGAGTTGACTGACATATATACTTCTTCTTTCAAAATGGACAAATCCCTCTGATTGCAATTTGTTCAGTGCTTCTCTCACTGGCATCGTACTAACAGCATATCTTTCTGCAATTTTTCGTATCGAAATCTTTTCTCCTGGTGAAAAATCGCCATTCATTATGTTTTCACGCAGCCGTGAATATACCTCTTGAGCAAGGGTCGGGACCGCTACCATTTGTTTTTGATCCATCTCGATGTTTCCACCTCCTCATGTGATATGTGATCACACTTTATAATTACATCATATATATGTAAAATTTTCCTTCAATATGTTTGTTAGAAAATCTGACCATATTTTTTAATAGGACCCTAGATAGGTTTGAACTGAATCCCAAAAATGGGACAGGGGATTTAGTACAACAAAAAGAGACAGTTTCCACCCATATTTTCCAGATGGTGACTGTCTCTATTCATTTTCACAAATGACTCACGGAAAATAAATCTCAACCCGATTAGAGTCGTTTTTCAATATATAATAGTTTTGAAAATCATCATTAGCAACAAAACACGAGGTTTTCTCTAGTGTTAGGATGAAATCATTGTTGTTCATTCTTTGAAACAGAATACTATTTTCTGTAACAACAATCGTCTCAAAATGAAAACCCGTTCTATTCTCTAAAAAGTCTTCCTCCTGATATTCATTGATAATCACTTGTCGATTACGATAGTTTGCTAGAATACTAGTATCCATTATTCTTTTTTCCATACTCTTAGTACATATCCCCCGCATCCGCACTGATCAATGTATTTCATTTTGATGGCATCTTTAAAATGCTCTTCTAATACTTCTATTAAATAGCTTTCAGGATGACCCAATACATCAGGCGTTACTAGATTCACATAATAACCTTTTGACGTCTTTTCTACTGCTTCCATTGCTTCCTCTATGATAAGATCCCGATTCCCTTCATATTCTTCATGTTCAAATGAAACCGACCAATTCTTCCCCATCATCTCACCCCTTTTTTCTCATCTTACAACAGTAAAAATAGTAAAGAAGTGAGATGCATCATACACCGCGAAAAGAAGGAAGATATCCTACTGTCTTACCATTTTCAGCTTGGATATTTGTTTCAAATCGGCCATCCCTGATAGAGCAAGAGAGACTTCAGTTTCCTGAATAAACCGTTCCAACACTTTTTCGACTCCTTTTTGCCCGGCTGCCGCTAAGCCATAAAGAAATGGACGTCCGATAAGAACACCAGCTGCACCCAGCGCTAGTGCTTTAACGGCATCAATCCCCCGGCGAACGCCACTGTCTAGCAAAATCGGAATCTGCCCTTTAACTGCTTCCACAATTTCTGGCAGAGCATCAATGGAGGCAATCACTCCGTCAAGCTGACGTCCGCCGTGATTGGAAACAATGATTCCGTCTACACCGTATTCTACAGCTATTTTGGCATCTTCCGGATGTAAAATTCCTTTGATTAAAACAGGCAGGCTTGTTCGTTTTTTGACCTCAGCAATGTCTTTCCAGGTGAGATTGGGATGCTGGATGTTTTCAAAGATACTTGCTATCACGGATTCTTGATCATGGTTTGGCAAAGACTTCATAAACACTGGATCATTGACATAGTTTCCCTTTCCGTACCCTAATGCCAGAGGCGAGAAGCCGCTCCTTATATCCTGTTCCCTCCAGCCCGCCATAACGGTATCCACCGTAATGACGATTGCTTCGTAGCCAGACTTTTCAGCTCTTTCCACCATGCTATAGGAAAGCTCAGGATGGACACTGGAAAAATAAAGCTGGAACCACTTCGGAGCAGAGGGCACTGCCTCTGCAATCTCCTCCAAGGAACAGGTGGATACCGTGCTGACAATCAAAGGAATCTCCATCACAGCAGCCGCTTTCGCCGTCGCCCGCTCTGCCTCCTCATATGCGAGCACCTGTACTCCAATGGGAGCTAGGAAGAAGGGCGTTTTGTAGCTGCGTCCAAACAACTTTACACTCATATCCACAGTAGATACATCCTGAAGGATTCGTGGGACAATTGCCCACTTGGAAAAAGCCTCGGCATTTCGTTTCTCCGTCTCTCCCCTGCCCGCTCCCGTACTGGCATATCCAAAACCACCCGGCAGCATGTTTTCAGCCGCTTGTTGTTCCCATTCTTCAAACGTAAGAGGAAAATCCTGTTCCTTACTCATATTTTTCATTAAAAGATCTCTATTAACAATCGTCATATCCATGCCTTCTTTCTACAGAAATAAGGGACAGGTTCACTGTCACACTTCACAACGAACCTGTCCCATATACTTTTTTTAAAAAACAAACAAATGTGCAATTACAACAATGACTGGCAATGTAATAATCGTTCTTTCTAGGAAGATAACGAATAGTTCAAAAATGGTTAATGGAATATTTGAACGAAGAATTAAAATTCCAATTTCAGACATATAGATTAACTGTGTTAACGAAAGACCTGCGACAACAAAACGAGTTAATTCACTTTCAATGCCGCTTCCGATAACCGGCGGCAAGAACATGTCCGCAAATCCAACGAGCATTGTTTTCGCCGCAGATTCCGCTTCTGGCAGCTGCATCCACTCTAACACCGGCACAAACGGAGAAGAGATAATCTGAAAGACCGGTGTATATTCTGCAATAATTAATGCCGCTGCACCTAAGCTCATCACAAGCGGAATTAAGCCTAACCAAATATCAAGTACCGTTTCGACTCCATTGGCAAATAATTTACCGGCACCGGGCGCGGATTTTGCCTTATTCAATGCCTGTTCCCATCCCCATTTCCATTTAGAGACTCCTTCTGGAATCGTTTCATCAATCTGCTGCCCGACCGGCTCATAGTACGTGTCCGGTTTTCTGGAAAGCGGCGGAATTCTAGGCATAATAATCGCTGCTACTACACAAGCAACGGCAACCGTTAAGTAAAAAGGAACAAATAAATGTCCGATCCCTACCACATTGGCTACAACTAAGCTAAAGGCAATCGATGCAATCGAAAACGTCGTCGCAATGACAGCCGCTTCACGCTTCGTATAATATCCTTCATCATATTGCTTCGTTGTTACCAGCACACCGACCGTTCCAGCTCCCATCCATGAAGCCAAACAGTCGATAGAAGAACGTCCAGGCAGCTTAAATACCGGTCTCATCATTTTCTGAACAAGTGCTCCGATAAACTCCATTAAGCCAAACTCTACTAATAAAGGGAGCAAGATGCCAGCAAATAGAAACCACGTTAATAATACTGGAGCCAAGTCATAAAGAACGACTCCACCTGTGTTGCGGGACCAAATAAACTCTGGTCCCACCTCAAGAATAGTCATGAGTCCGACCATAAATCCAATTACCCGTGCGGCAATTCCAAATAGTCCAACATCAAATAATCCTTTTAAAAATTTATGATTCAAAATAAATGATGGTTTCACTAATTTTGTTACCATCGATAACCCTGCAGATATTCCTAAAAGGAAAACGATAAAAGCAGGAATATACTCTTTAAATACACCATTGACCATTGAAGCAAGAATGCCTACGCCAATCGTCACTTCTCCGTTAAACTTAACGGGTAAAAGAAACAACAACGTCCCTATTAATGAAGGAATAATAAATTTTAAATATCCTGATGAACCTGACGCGGCATGTTTCTGACTCACTTCTACTTTTGCTTCTGCCTTCATTCTTTTCCCCCCTTTAGCTCATTGCTAGACCTGTAACAGCCTCACGCAATCCTAATTCACTCTCATACTCCGTAATCGCTTCATCAAGTATCGAAAGACCAAGGTCCATATGTTCTTTATCTACTGTCAACGGTGGCATCATACGGATTACCTCGCCTTTATTTCCGCTTAAATATAAAATGAGACCCTTCTCCAGACACTTTTCAAGAATCGTCATTAAACCTTCCCCATTCGGCTCTCCCGTTTCAGGCTGAATCACTTCAATTCCTAACATTAAGCCAATGCCACGAACCGTTCCCATCACAGGATGCTTTTCTTTCAACTCTGTTAATTTACTTAAAGCATATTCGCCTAGCGTTTTAGCATTTTCAACTAAGCCCTCTTCTTTTAACACATCAATTGTTGCGACTGCAGCCGCACATGCAATCGGATTTCCGCCAAACGTTGTACTATGACTGCCAATCGCCCATTGCTCCATCAATTCTTGTGAAGCCACCGTTGCACTTAGCGGTAATCCGCTGGCAATCCCTTTGGCGATGGCCATAATATCCGGCGTGACACCAAATCGATTCGCAGCAAACCAGTCACCCGTACGTCCAAACCCTGTTTGAACCTCATCGAAGATTAGTAGAATCCCATGCTGGTCACAGATTTCACGAATCTTTTGCAGCCATGCCTTTGGCGGTACAACATAGCCGCCTTCACCAAGAACAGGTTCCATAATAACTGCAGCCACTTCATCCGGTGACACTTGATGGTTAAATAATCGCTCAAAATCCTTTTCCACATGCTCTGACCAATATACCTCCGGGTCCAAGCCATCTGGTGTTTCAGTCACCTGTGCATATGGCAGCTGGTACGTCATTCCCGCACCAACAGGCAGACTTTTTCTATACTTGCTTTTCGAAGTCGTCAGGCTCAGTGCCCCCATTGTTCTGCCATGAAATCCCCCAAGGAAAGAAACGACATAATTTCTTTTTGTCACATGACGCGCCAGTTTCACGGCTCCTTCAATGGCCTCAGCACCGCTATTTCCAAAGAAAAAGCAATCTAGCGATTCTGGTAAAATGGTTCTCAGCTTTTTAGCTAAAAGCATAATAGATTCATAGTTGATAATGCCAATCGGACCATGAACTAAGTGATCCACTTGATCCTTAATCGCTGCAATCACCTTTGGATGTCTATGTCCTGTATTTTCCGTTGCAATCCCTGATGTAAAATCCAAATATTTTTTTCCATCAACACCTATATAAAATAGCCCTTCCGATTTAACAACTGGCAGGTTGGGAAAATCCTTTGCCATCGTCGGTGCTAATAAACCTTCTTCATTAATTGTATTCCAATCTATCATAACTACATCTCCTATTTACTATTTGAATATTTATGAATTATTCCACACAATACACTATCAGGCAACTTTGAACCATAAGGATTTTTAATAGTAAAAAGGGATATTTAAGAAGAAAATCATACCTGAGGAAGAAAGCCACCATCGTTGAAAAAGAGTGATAATCATGCCCTTATAGCTGTTACATAGGCATTAATAGATAAAAAAAAAGAAATGAGCACATGAGGAAACCTGATTAAAAAGCAGATTGAACCATTAAGAAAAATTATGAATCATTATGGATATCTATGAATATTTATAAATCCCTACTCTTCTTACTTCCAAATCCTACCGCTAATAACGCGCAATTTTACTATGTTATAATAATAATATCTTTATTTTCTATAAGATTATATCGGAATGATTTAACATTTAGCTCTGTGGAAACGGAATTTTTTAGAAAAGAGGTGATGGAATGGAGTTGCGAAACTTAAAAACCTTTAAAGTTGTTGCAGAGGAACTGAATCTGACAAAGGCAGCTAAGAGATTAGGATATACGCAGCCTACACTCACATTACAAATACAATCTCTTGAAAAAGAGCTTAACCATACACTATTAACAAGAATTGGAAAAAAGACGTTATTAACGACTGCAGGGAAAAAACTAAAGGTCCATGTCGATCAAATCTTTGCACTGATGGATCAAATGGAAAAAGAAATGGATGAACTGCGAGGACCCTCAGGTATTCTTACGATTGCAGCATCTGATTACTATTGTACACAGCATCTTTCACCTATTATAAGAAGTTATACGGAATTGCATCCCGATGTAAGAGTGAGTCTGTTGCCGCTTAACAGTGTCCATGCCATCCAAAGTGTTAAAGACCAAGTGGCAGACCTAGCGATTATTGCTAGTGATTGTCATGAAGTTGATATGAGGCAAACCTTTTTAGAGGAAGAAAAGACTCTTTTGGTCGTATCATCGGACATTAGCAAGGGCAGAGATTTGGAAGAGATTTTTCGTCAGTATCCATTTATCTCCTACGACAAAGATTGCAGCTTCAGCAGCATCATTGACCAGTATTTCAAAACAAGCGATTTGCAGCCCCAATCCATGATTGTTGTTGGAGGCAGTGATGAAACAATCAAAAGAGCTGTCTTAAACGGTACTGGCTATGCCATTTTAGGAGAAAATATTATAAAAAACGAACTGAAGGATGGCTCCATTACCATCCTCCAACCCGTATCCGAATCCATTATCACTTCCATCATCAGTTTAAAGGTTCGTTCGGAAGAGCCCAACATTCAAACCTTTAATGAGTTTATCCAAGGGGCTTGGTGATACAAGAAGAAGGGCTGCCCTTATGGACAGCCCTTCTTCCTGTATCACTGATTAAATTTGAAACAATCGCCTTTTAATAACCAATTTGTTAAGAAACCACCGAAACCTTCTCGTTTCGTAATTCCTCTTGTTCTGGTACACGAATAAATTTAGTAATAATAGCACTAATAATATAAAGGACTGCAAAAATCCAGACAACCCCTTCTGCTCCAAGAGGACCAATAAAAATCCCTGCGAGAGCCGGTGCAACAAAAGTTGATAAACCAGCTGCTAAGTTTAGAACAGACATCGCAGGTCCCTTGTCTTCTCCTGCAACAGATGGAACGATTGCGCTGATTGGAACGAAGGCTGCTAGACAAATTCCCCAAATGAATCCGACAACACTTGTTATCGCAAGATTTCCATTTGTAATAACTGGAACGTAGAATAATAGAAGGGAGAACACCGCACATCCAATACCGCCAAACCAAATAACTGTCTTTTTCCAGCCTATTTTATCTCCAACAATTCCCCATACAATATTGAAAAAGATATTCCCCATAAAAATCGTGCCCCATAATTGCAGCCAAACCGTTGTGCCAATTCCATGTTGAGCCATATGCATCGGCAAGAACACAGGAAATCCATATGTTCCAATCGTATTAATAACCCTTACCACTCCGCCGGCTGCTACTCTAGGGTTTTCCTTCAAAATTGTAATCCCTTTTACTAGCTCTTGTACTTGTTCTTTTTTATTTGTAATTGGTTTCTTTTTAAATTTATCCTTGTTAAGAACTAGGGCAAAAAACGCACCTAAGCAAACAAAGAAAATGGAAGTCCATAATGTATTGACGTATCCAAGGTACTTAATGGCAACACTTGAATACCAAGCGCCTAGTACCATCATTCCTGTACAAAAAGCAAACCAGAACCAGCCAATCGCCGTACTTAACTTATTGCTTGGTGTCCGGTAAATGACCCATGTTAAAAAGGAATAAGTAAACAATGGATAACCAAAACCTTTAATAAAATAGGAGAGAAGCATCACCGGGTAGTTCATCGTTTGAAAACCAAAAACGATAAATGCAGCAGTCCCAATCACATAAAACAATACCCCTGCGAACATTGATTTTTTCGGACCATAAATTTCTAAGCAAACACCCGAAAACCATGAAGCAATCGTAATCGAAATTCCATATACCGTAAAGATGGTTGCTGACTGTTGAATTGTCAATCCATTTTCAACTAAGAATGGACTAATCCACCCAGCTTCAAGCCCGTCTCCCATCATAAAGATTAAAATCCCTAAAAATCCCCAACTCAAACTTTTCGGAATACCAATTTTATCCAGCATCTTATTTTCTTCCCTTCATTCTATTTATTTACTCTCTCATTCCATCCATTCAGTTGATAGTCAACTCTTCATTCATTCCCTTACAACCATCTTTCAAATAATAGTTAACCACTATGTTTAGTCTGCTATTAAGTTATAACTACCTGCCCCCTTAAACGTCTCTAAGGGGTTTCTGTAAAAAGCTTACTCATTCTCTGAAAGCGTGGCAGCTTATTGTTCCCTCCCATCCTCTGTTAAACAAAAAATCTCTTTCCGATAAACAGAAAGAGATCTTCACTGTACAAATATTGTCTAAATAACAATAAAATAAGTGCATTCTCTTTCTATCTCTCAAGCTACGCTTGCTGGAATTGGCACAATCATGTTGCCGAGGTTTCATAAGGCCAGTCCCTCCACCTCTCTTGATAGAAATATTACAATATTATTATGTTGAAAATATTGCTATTCTTGTAGAATATACTTAATATAAAGAATAATAGATTATATGTCAATCATTTTCTCAATCTTTTAAATATTAATTTTTGTGATATAATTTATAAATTCATTTAAACTTCATTCAGAAAGGGAGCATAAAGATGGAAACCTATAAAGATATGAAAAATGGCGTATTCCCTTCTGTTTGTTCTCTAGATTGTCCAGATCAATGTGGATTACTCGTACACAAACAGGATGGGAAAATTGTTAAAATTGAAGGCGATCCTGATCACCCGATTACAAAAGGGAGCATTTGCAACAAAGTTCGAAATATGACAGAGCGCATCTACGACCGCAATAGAATCGAAACACCTTTAAAACGTGTGGGACAAAAGGGTGAAGGAAAATTCACTCCGATCAGCTGGGAAGAAGCAATCGAAACCATTACAACTCATTGGGAAAAATTGATTAAAGAGGAAGGTCCAGAATCGATTCTTCCTTACAGTTTTTACGGCAATATGGGGAACCTTTCAGCCGAAGGAATGGACCGCCGCTTCTTTAACCGCCTTGGAGCCAGTCAACTAGATCGAACCATTTGTTCTTTAGCCGGAACGGTTGGCTATGACTATACAATGGGTGGAAGTTACGGAACGGATCCTGAAGATATGACGGAAACCCAATTGTTTATTTTCTGGGGTGTAAACGCCGTCAGTACCAATATGCACCAAGTCATGATTGCCCAAAAGGCGAGAAAAAAGGGCGCAAAAATCATTGTCATTGACGTCCATAAAAATCAAACCGGAAAGATGGCCGACTGGTTTATTCCGATTCTTCCAGGGTCTGATGGTGCCCTTGCGTTGGGAATCATGCATATTCTCTACAAAGAAAACCTAGTCAATCAAGCGTTTCTAGAAAAATACACAGTTGGTTACAAGGAATTAGAAGAGCATCTTGAACAATATCATCCTGAGATGATTTCCGCCATTACTGGCGTTCCTATAGAAGATCTTTATCAATTGGCTAGAATGTACGGCAATACATCTCCTTCTATGATTCGAATCGGAAATGGCTTGCAGCACCATGATAATGGAGGAATGAATGCCCGAACCATTTCCTGCTTGCCTGCTTTAACAGGACAATGGCTTGTAAAAGGAGGCGGCGCTGTCAGGGCCAATGCGGATTTCCTTTCTTTTAATCGAGCTGCCTTACAGCGTCCGGATTTGCTAAAAACAGAAACACGTGCCATTAACATGAATCAAATTGGGAAAGCCTTACTGCAAAAAGAGCAGCCAATTCAATCCTTATATGTTTATAGCAGTAATCCAGCTCTTGTGGCACCAGAATCCAACCTAGTACGCGCCGGTCTTGCACGTGAAGACTTATTCACGGTTGTTCATGACTTGTTCATAACGGAAACAGCGTTATTTGCTGATATTGTCCTGCCGGCTAAATCAGCCTTTGAAATCACTGATTTTTATACGTCATACTGGCATAATCATATTCAATTACAGGAACCGGTTATTCCTCCTTACGGGGAAAGTAAATCAAACACAGAGGTTTTTAGGCTGCTTGCACAAGGCATGGGATTTGACGATCAGGCACTTCAAGATAGTGATATCGAATTAATCAACCAAGCATTGCAAGGTGCAGGGAATCCTTATTTACCTGATTTGACCTATGAACAATTGAAGAAAGAGCGCTATATCAAAGCAAGCAATATGGAGAACTTTCTTGAAGCCTTACCGACACCAAGCGGTAAGATTGAATTATATTCTAAAAAGATGGAAGAGGACGGTTACCCAGCATTGCCTACGTATATGCCATTAGTCGAGGAGAAAGAGTATCCATTGCAGTATGTACCTGCACCAAACCATAATTTCTTAAACTCTACTTTCTCTAATAACGAAAAGCATATCCTATTAGAAAAAACGCCAAAGCTATTTATCCATCCAATAGATGCAGAAAGCCGAGGCATTGAGGATGGGATGACTGTCCGCATTTGGAACAATCGCGGGGAATGTGAATTAACGGCGGTTGTGGGAGAAAACGTCCTGCCTGGCGTGGTTGTCAGTCAAGGTCTATGGTCAGACATGACTGGTAAAAAACATCTCGTCAATTCCTTAACCCCTGACCGGATTGCGGATATGGGCGGCGGAGCAACCTTTTTCTCCGGCCGCGTCAATGTCGAAACAATTAAAAATGAATCATTACAATAAAATGAACAAAGCCCAAATCATCTACGATTTGGGCTTTGTTGTTATCTTCCCTGCGAAAAGGGAACCATTTAATTCTTTAAGAAACCGTCATTTCTCCCCATTGCTCAAGAGCACGTTTTAATGGTTCTGACGTGTTGGCCGCTTCACTAAGCGGAATATGTTGAACACTCGCATCGATTGCAGCTCTAAAGGCCTGTGCCCCGCTGATTGGGCCATCCGGATGTCCAAAGATACCGCCGCCTGCATTTACTACAAGATTGTCTCCAAAGTCTTTCAACAATTGCGGAACGAGTCCTGGATGAATACCTGCAGATGGAACGGAAAAGGTTTTTTCAAAGCCATTTTCTTCTGTTAACGTACGGTTAATAGCCGAAGCTTCTTCTTTAGAAATCGTCACATTGCCCTTCGATTTATCTCCATATGGGCTTGGGAACAAGGATAAATCCCCGCCCACTAGACGTGTTAGTTTACCTACCAATAATTCATAAGAGAATCCCCCGCCAGCTTGTCCAGCAAGAACACCTGATAGAGCTGAGTGGGCAACAATCGGCAAGTTAATCTGATGATTTTCACGAAGACTTTGAAGGGCATCTAATCCATAAGCATGCACATTAAACAATAAACAATTGGCTCCTAATTCCTGAGCTCGTTCTGCTTTTTCACTCAGTGTACTTGTCTTTCCTGACAAATTCACCGCATATAACACTTTGTTTCCTGTCTTTTCATAATGGCGGTCTAAGATTTCCTTTGCTGTTGTAATCCGCTTATAAAAAGGAGTCAACTCATTCTCAAACAGAATTTCATCGTCTTTGACAAGGTCGATTCCACCAGCTAATAAATCTTCTAATTGTGCTGAAAAGAAAGAAAGATCTCTTCCCATAATCCCTTTAAAAATCGCCTTTAATAGCGGACGATCATACACATTCAATTGTTCCCGAATTCCTTTTGCGCCAAAACGCGGGCCCGGAAACTGTGAAAGTAAGTCTTGATCAAACTCTAAGTCAATCAATTCATAGCCTTCAAAGAAGGAAAGCTTGCCATATACTGTTGTGAAAATAGCTGGAAGATCTGCTGAAACATTAGCAGAAGGATAAAAGATTTTGACCTTATCCTTTGTTTCCCCTTTTTCAATCGATACAACTTCACCCTTGTGCTTCTTTAATTGTTCCATCTCAAGATGGTGAATATCTGTCCAAGAGCCGATAGTTAACCCAAGTGCATGCTGTTCGGCTATTTCACTTTGATTTGGCTTTGTTGGAAATAAATATGTTGCTGTAACGCCCATTAAAAAACCCTCCTGCATTCCAATCATTTTCTTAGTCTGTGTTACTGATAATAGTTAATCATATGACCATAGGCCATTAAAGCATCAACAAAGTTGTTTAACATAGCCTTTACTTAAAACCTACTCCTGCTTAGCGAAACCAATTCTCCAATTCTTCTAACGAACGAATCTTGCTGCGTTCCATAATTAAATACTTTCCTAGCTCAACCGTCTTCCTTCTTCTTTCCATTCGCTTTTGTTCATCCTGTTCATGATTTAAATCATCAATTTGGGCGATGCCGATCGCACGGCGAATCATCTCACAGCCGGCATACCCTAACATATCAGAGAAGATTTCTTCTAGTAAGTCCGTCAAATAGCCATCAATCTGAGTATAGGCTTCGTTAGACTCGTTTCTCCAAAGCTCAGAGAATTTAGCACTGAACGCATACCATGTTTCACGCGCCTGTTCATAACGTTTATATTCGTACTGCGGACTGCCGATTCCATTGATAAATAAATTGGCGATAAAATGAGCCATATCAAAGCCAAACGGGCCAAAGCAGGCAAATTCAGTATCAAATACAACCGTTTTATCTTCAGAAACGAAAATAGCCCCGCTGTGTAAGTCACTATGAATCAACGCATCCGCTTTCGTCATAAATTTATGCTTGAGCTTTGCTACTTCTTTTTTTAGCTTTTGATCCTGACTTAAGAATAACACATCATTTTTCAGTCCTGCTTCAAAATAATTGCTTTCGTGGAATTGAAACGGACGATCAAAAACCAATTCCTCTGTCAGCTGTCTCATACCAGGATTCATTAAGGAGGCATTCAGCTCCTTTTTCACCATTGGATCTAGATAATAATCCGATGTATAAAAAAGCGTTTGGGCGCTAAATTCAGCTACATCTTTCGTAAATCCTGCTGGTTCCGCCCCATGAATCAAGGCCGTTCTCCCCACTTGCATGGGAGACATATCTTCTGTAATCAAAATGGCCATATTCTCATCTAAAAGGAGAACTTTTGGAGCCGAACCAGGCAGAATGCGATCATATTCCTGTAAGACCCTTGCCTCTACTCTTACCCGATCTAGCGGCAATGGCATCGTTTCTCCAACCGTTCTGGCATACGGTACTGCCTGCTTATAAATAAGTGTCTTACCTTCTCCGGTCAATCTATATACATGATTGATTTTGCCATCACTAATTTCTATCACCGAAACAGGCTCATCCTCACGAAAGAATCCATGCTTCTTCACGTAATGAATAATGTCTTCTTCATTTAAAAATTGATACTGGTTACTGCCTTTTTCTTGGACGCTAGGTAAGCTCATCCTACTCCCCCTCTTCTCTTCCTAAGCCGAATTTATTATAGTGTTTTTAATAAACAGGTACCCATCCTTCTTCTGTCACAAAGATGCGAATGGCCACTGTTTTACGGTCAAAATCCAATGTAAAGTAGTGGCGTACTCCCTCTGGAACAGAAATAAGGTCTCCTGCTTCTAGATGCACTTCGAAAAATTGACCATTTTTTCCTTGAATAATGAAAACAGCATGTCCACTTGCAATAAATCTTACTTCATCATCTGTATGGTGATGCTCACGCTCAAAACCTTTCAATAATTCTTCTAGATTCGGCGTATGATCTGCTAATGAAATCACATCCCATGATTTGTATCCTCGTCTTGCCGCAATATCCTTAATTTCTTCCTGAAATGCATTCAATACGGCTTGCTTTTCATCATCACTTAATACATACTTTTCCTGTAATTGTACAGGCAATTTATTAATATCCCATTTTTCATAAATCACATCTTGTGTTTGTAAAAAAGAAATCACTTCTTCTTGATTATCAATGATTTGGTTTGTTTCTTGAATTTTGATTGTTGTCATGATTCGTCCTCCATCTTTATCGTCATTTTAATATTCTGACTCTATTTTACTGACTTACATATAGATTTTCTAATATATTGATACAATCATAGAAGGTTTCAAAGGATTGAGAAGGAATCGAAAGCTCTCCGCATTTCTCTAATAAATAATCCCTCGCAATCACTGTATCAGCCATTTTTGCTGCTTCTAAGTCTGTCACCGAATCTCCAATCACAATCGAGTGGGTATCTTTCGTTGACATCTTTCGAATAACCGATGGCTTACAACAGCCGCAATTTTGGTTCAAGCATGTCTCATCACAGCTGTGAGGCCAATGAATGTGAATATTTTCACCATTGAAATCTGCTTCATTACAAAAGATCCCAGTCATAGAACCAAAAGGCTGTAACATCGGTTTCACAAAGAAATCCATTCCCCCGCTGACAATATAAAGAGGAATGCCTTTTTCTTTTGTATATTGAACGAAGTCGCCAAATCCTTCTCTTATTTCTGAAGTTTCTAAAAGGAAGTGAACAATTTCCTTTTGTAAAGAAGATGGAAGGAGACGAAACATCTCTCCAACACCCTCTCGAATGCTAATCGATTGTGCTAATACTCCATCTTTCCATGCTTCCCACTCAGGGGGAGCAAATTGCTTCATAATACTAATGATGTTATCTTTCTTCGTGACCGTACCATCAAAGTCACAAAATATCATGGGCTGCTTCAAATTTTCTTCTCCTCTTTCCATTCACGATGAACGATGAATCACTTATCATCCTTTTCTTCTATCGATTAACCTTATTCAGATGCCTGATCTCTCATTGATAAAGAACTCAAAAAAACCCCTTCAAATAAGAAGAGGTTTTAAAAAAAACAACTTCTTATCTACCAACATTTCTGTTGCAAGAATTAGCACCGTGCTCAAGTATGAGTCGGTTGCCGGGCTTCTTAGGGCTTTTCCCTCCACCTGCTCGTGATAAGAATTTATCCATCATTTACTTTTTTCAGATAACTTTATTAGGATTATCACAGATTCTATTAACACTGTCAACATCTTAGTATTATAATAATATATAAATTAAGATAGAATTATGTGAAAATAGTAATATAATATCTAACCCTCATCTACTATATCCGACTTCATCTTTTTTCACCTTTTACACCGAACATACGAGTATGAACAAATATTTATTTTTTACACAATGGAGGAATTCATCATGCGTGAAGCATTTTCTAGTTTAAAAAGAAATGAAATCATAGCAAATATGCAAGAAACGGAATTTGATTTATTAGTGATTGGAGGGGGCATTACAGGAGCAGGGATTGCCTTGGATGCTGCAAGCCGCGGAATGAAAACAGCCCTCATAGAAATGCAGGATTTTGCCGCAGGAACGTCCAGTCGTTCATCCAAAATGGTTCATGGCGGCCTGCGTTATTTAAAAAAATACGAAGTGAGAATTGTAGCAGAAACAGGGAAAGAACGGGCCATTGTGTATGAAAATGGACCGCATGTGACGACCCCTGAGTGGATGATTCTACCAATATACAAAGATGCCGACTATGGAATGTTGATGACCTCTATCGGGTTACGTGCCTATGATTTCTTAGCAGGAGTCAAAAAGAAAGAAAGAAACAGCATGTTTAAACGAGAAGCCATCTTAGAAATGGAACCTAAATTTAAAAAAGAAGGGCTGCTCGGCGGCGGAAAATTCGTTGAGTACCGGTCAGATGATGCTAGATTAACCATCGAAGCCATGAAAGAAGCGGTACGTTTTGGGGCAGCTGTTATCAATTATACAAAGGTCACTGATTTTATTTATCAGGATGGAAAAGTAACCGGTGTTTCAGCTGTTGACCAACTCAATGGCAGAGTAAGCGAAATACGCGCAAAAAAAATAGTGAACGCTGCCGGTCCATGGGTTGATACATTACGAGAAAAAGATCATTCCTTAGATGATAAGAAAATGCATATCACAAAAGGCGTCCATCTCGTTTTTGACCAAAGTGTCCTGCCTTTAAAACAATCGGTTTACTTTGATACGCCTGATGGCCGGATGATTTTAATGATTCCAAGGAATGGGAAAACGTATGTCGGAACAACCGATACGGAATACAAGGGAGACTTAACAAAACCAAGAATGACCAAAAGTGATATCGAGTACATCTTGAAGACCATTCGTTTTATTTTTCCTGATACAAAACTGAAAGAAAGTGATATTGAATCAAGCTGGGCAGGTGTTCGACCATTGATTCATCAGGAGGGGAAGAGCGCATCTGCCATCTCAAGAAAAGATGAAATTTGGGAATCACCATCCGGGTTAATTACGATTGCAGGCGGCAAGCTAACAGGCTATAGAAAAATGGCGGAAACCATTGTCGACTTCGTCTCAGCTAAATTCAAACAAGAATATGGGATCATGTTTTCAGCCTGCGAAACGAAACACATGCCTATCTCAGGGGGACATGTTGGCGGTTCTAAACAGTTCCCTTCCTTTATAAAAGAGAAAGTAAGACTGGGAGCAGACTTTGGCCTGGACAAGGAAAAAGCTTATTCACTTGTTCATAAATATGGTTCAAACATTGACCATCTCTATCATTTGATTGATCAGTACAAGACGGAAGCTGAAGCCTATGGAATGCCCGTCGACCTCTATGCACAAGTTCGTTATTCCATCGAAGCTGAATTGGCCTGCACCCCTGTTGACTTTTTCTGGCGACGAACAGGCACCTTACTTTTTGATATCCAATGGGTAAAGAAATGGAAAGAAAAGGTCGTCCAATTGATGGGTGCTCTACTTCATTGGAACGAAGAACAAAAAGAACGGTTTCTTTTGGATTTGAATCAACATCTACACCATGTCACGCATCCACTTGATCAAGAATCTGTATAAAGAATGAAGAGAATACTAGAAATCAGCATCTTAATGACTCAAAAAGGGAAAGCCGCTGTCCCGTAAGGTGTAAAAAAGAGGAAGGAGTTTGTCATCTGTTCAAATTCCTTCCTTTTTTCATGCCCAATAACAGAAAAGGTTTCTGTAACCGTTACAGATTCTAAGAATCCTCTTTAAAGAACCACTTGTAGAATTTATGTGACAGGAAATTAGAAAACCAAATAGTAATAAAGCTCCAATACCAGTTCCATTTTTTATAACGGATTAATTTTGTATACTTAAGAATCAATACTTCAAGGGCAGTTATGATTGATGCATGAATAAAATGGTATAAAGTCTTGATCAAACCATTTCTCTTTTCAGGGTAATAAAGATTAAATATTACGCTCAGTACAGGATAAAAAACATATTCAAAACAAAAGCTAGCTTTATATGTTCCTTTAAAAAAAGGACGATACGGATAAGAGATGAGTTTCCTTTCAACAACGACTAATCCAAATAACCATGTAATCATCTGTTTAAAAAGAAAAGCTACTGATGCATGACGAATTTTATCCTTCGGTACAAATTTAAACAATAAAAAGGCATTTATTATATAAATACAAAAAATAATTGCTTTTTCCTTTCGATAAGAAGTCATTCCGCAAAACTCCTGTAAGACATATTATTATTACTATCTACTAAAGATTTGAAAATATTCTTACTCTAGGAAGCCTAGGGACGCCTGACTTCAGACATATACAAGAGGAAAGTCCTGTAGAAATTCTTCTACAGGACTTTTCTTCTATCTTCATTTATATAATCAGCAATATGGTTCCAATCGTTATGACAACACTTCCAATTATCGTATGTTTAGTCGCTTTTTCTTTTAAAAGGATAAAACTTAATAACATCGTGATAACCACACTGAATTTATCAATCGGTGCAACAACAGACACTTCTCCTAGCGCAATTGCGGCAAAATAACATAACCATGACAAGCCGGTTGCAGCACCTGAAAGAATCAAAAAAAGGTATCCTTTTTTCGATATATTTTTCATATCTTTATAGGTTCCTTGGAAAAATACGATGGCCCATGCAAACAAAAGAATAACGATGGTCCGCAAAAAAGTAGCTACATTAGAATCAACATTCTCCATCCCTATTTTTGCCAGTATAGAAGTTAAAGCAGCAAAAACAGCCGCCAAAAGGGCATATAAAATATAGATTTGTGAACCGGAAAATCGTTTCTTTTCACCGCGGGTACCTATCAAAATGAAGGTACCCGCGGTGATGACACCCCCTCCCAATAGAACAAGAGGGTCTACCGGCTCCCTTAAGACTAAAATGGAGAATGCAATGGTCAGCACGATGCTTGATTTATCAATCGGCACCACCTTGGATACATCCCCTATGGCAAGTGCCTTAAAGAAAAACAACCAGGATAAACCGGTTGAAAAGCCGGATAATAAAATAAACCATAGGGCACTCTGTGAAATCAGCAGGATGGAATCAAGCTGACCCGTTATCATAACAATCATAAAAGCCATGATGACAATCACAACAGCCCTTATCGCCGTCGCTAAGTTAGAATTCACATTTTCAATGCCAATTTTAGCTAAAATAGCTGTAAGTGAAGCAAATAAAGCAGCTAATAAGGCTAAAAGAATACTCATACTGTTCCTTACTTAGACAATTACTTTGTTTAAAACTAATAACGATGAAAAACTCCGTCGTTCCTGAACGGTTCTAGTTGTGGATTAATAGAATTCCTTTCCAACTGTCTCCCTGTTAATTATTAGCAATCTGTCTATTAAACTATAATTGCGAATGATAACTATTGTCAATTAAAAACAAATGATTGCAATCAGTGATAGTAAGTTAACATTCCCAAGCGGGATTAGTGAAACATAAATCATTATAATACAAAGAATACATTTTCTTAATAGAAACAATATATAAATATTAGGCTGTGTTAAAGCACTATGTTAATAAGCCTGATTTTTGACTCATTCGTGTGAAATGTTCATTTCACACGCCTTTCAGCATAGCTGAAAGGTAGCTGTATTGTCATGGAATGGTAGGAGAAAATGCATTTTCTCCTACCATTCCATGACAATACAGCTTAAATGAGTCAAAAATCAACAACATTATTTAACAAAGCCAAATATTAAGAAAGCATATCCTAGATTTCTAGGATATGCTTTCTTGGTGATTACAATGGATAAACATACTTTATATAACTGCCCTCCCATTGACTTTTAGCTTTTTTGTAAGGCTGTTTTTTTCAAGCTATCTTTTTGTTTTGATGTTTTGTTAGGCATAAAGCAGGTAACAATTAACGCCACAAAAGATAAGATTAACATCAATACATAGGCATCACTTGCGCCAAAGATAGAAGCTAATTTCTCAAGTTGCATAGCCGTAATATTTTCATCCACTAAAGAAAACTCTGAGGCATGCGAGGCAGATTGAATGGTGTACACAGTTACGACAATGGCTGTTCCTATGGCACCTGCTAATTGGCGTACCGTATTATTTACTGCTGAACCATGTGAACCCAATTCTCTTGGTAAAGCATTTAGCCCTGCTGTATTTAATGGCATTGTAATGAAGCTTAATCCAATTCGTAATATACAGGTACGAACCAATAAATACATATACGTTGTGGATTCCGATAAATCGATGACTCCCCACATTGAAATAATGATAAGTACTAAGCCTGTTATAAAGAGTGGTTTCGCACCATACTTATCATACATTCTGCCTGTGACAGGAGATAAGAAGGCATTAATCACAGCTCCTGGTAATAACAATAAACCCGCTTCGAAGGCTGTAAATCCTCTTCCATTTTGCATGTAAATGGGTAAAAGGATTAAATCCGCATACATAATCATCGTAATAAGTATATTGATGATTGATGTCAGAGTAAAAATTTTATACTTAAATACAGATAAGTTTAATAATGGATCATTGGATTTCATTTGACGTATACAAAATGCCGTCGTCACCGAGACTCCAATCAAAATCGTTGAAATAACCACCGGATGATCCCATCCCTTGCTTCCTGCACTGCTGAATCCATATAAAATACAGCCAAAGCCAACGGTTGATAAAATGACACTTGCTATATCTAATTTCGCTTTTGTTGTTTCAGCAACATTCATTAAATATCTGAACGCGAGAACAATCACGATTAATACAAATGGAATTAACCCAATAAATAGCCATCTCCATGATACATATTCAATGATAAAACCAGCCAATGTAGGAGCGATGGCCGGCGCAAAAATGATTGCAAAGCCAATGGTTCCCATAACGCTTCCACGCTTTTCGCTCGGATATAAATATAAAATAACCGTCATCATGAGAGGCATCATAATTCCTGCACCAATGGCTTGAATCATTCTTCCGGTTAACAGCAGGCCAAAATTCGTCGCAACGGCACAAAGTACAGATCCAATCAATAAAAAAAACATAGAGCTAATAAATAGCTGCCTTGTTGTAAAACGTTTCATTAAAAATGCCGTAATCGGCACTAACACACCGTTTACGAGCATAAAGCCTGTTGACAGCCATTGTACAGTTGCAGGTTTTATATGAAATACCTCCATTAAACCACTCAATGCAACATTTAATAAGGTCTGATTTAAGGTTGATAAAAAACAGCCCGCAATCAATACAATTAATAAGATTTTTTTATTTCTTTCTGTTATTTCCTTCACCATCTATATACCCCTTTATTCTAAAACTTGCATTTTCAACATTGTGTCGATAAAATCTATAGTAACAAAATTAGTGATTGATAACCATGAACAGTTTTTCACCAAATGTTGACTAATCAACACCAATCCTAGTTGCTGTTGAGGAAGTTAAAGAAAAATCAATAAAGGAGTTAAAAATGTCTACTTCTAAGAAAGAAGATCCTCGTACGACTCGTTCAAAGGAAATGTTAAAACACGCTGTCTTTTCTTTATTAATGGAAGACTATACGATTTCAAATTTAACCGTCCAGAAAGTTGCAGCCAAAGCAGGCTTAAATCGTACAACCTTTTACTTGCATTATCAGGATATTCAAGATTTATTAACACAAATCACCGATGAGATTTTACAGGAGCTTTCTCATAAAATAGATGATTTATTGCATGCAAAAGATTTAACGGAAAAACAACAGCTGACACAATTGCTTGATTATTTATATATCCATCGAAATTATTTATATCTTTTATTTAATATGAATCACTTTGAGGAGCACTTGTTTTTATTATTAAGACAATTAGTAGAAACAAGAAGGAGGAATACCAAGAAGGATTTACCTGCCGATTATGTTGCGATTGATATTAAAACAGCCTCATTGGCAGGCATCATTATGTGGTGGATGAGAAAGGGACTTCATTTTAGTTCAGATTACATGGCAGACCAAATTTATTTAATGTATAAAGGACAATGATTCTAATGAAAAGGAGCACTCTCTGGAAGATGCTGATACAATTGTCAAACGCATGGGTTTAAGAGGATTCCATGCGTTTTTTAATTCTAATGTAATAAATGACTCTTTTCATTTAAATGGTGGTGCTCAGTGTAGGAATCATCCGTTTCCCCTTGAATATGCTGATGAATGACATCTAGTACTTCCTGTAATGAATTGATTTGATAGAAAGCCCTTTCCGGCTCCACGTTAATGCCCACTTCATTGTATTTCCATTCCATTTCAGCTTACATCTGTTAATAGATTTCTTTTATGAAAATAAAATGCTTACGCAGTTCACTTTCGCTGATAGATATCCGATTCGTTAGATCCTTCGTTCGCAAAACAAACTCCTTCACTCCGATGAATTCCGATTGTGCAATTAAGTAAAACTCTGTTCCTTTTTCATATCCATTAAACGGTCTTTTAAGTGTATATAATTTCATTGATTAACCTCTTAGTAAAAGTAATTATTTGTGCTAGTCTTGTAAGTTCTTTTCATTGTTTATCCTTTTGAACAAAGCTATAATATTATTTATTTAGGGTCACTAAATTAATAGAAAAGAGACGATGATATGAAGCTCTCAAAAAAATTGGCACTATATATTTTAATGTTCAATATGTTTATCACTTTTAGTGCCATTGGTCTAATTCTTCCCGTTATGCCTTCCTATTTAAAAACTTACGGAGCTGCAGGACAAGCATTAGGCTTTATTATTGCTATTGTCGCCTCTGCCCAATTTATTTTTTCTCCTGTGGCAGGAAATTTATCGGATCGCCATGGACGAAAAAATTTAATTATCTTTGGTCTTGTCGTAAGTGGTCTTTCCCAAATTGCCTTTGGACTGTCTGACGAACTATGGATGCTCTATCTTTGCCGCTTCTTTACTGGTGTTGGTGCAGCCTTTATCGTGCCTCCTGTTATGGCCTATGCTGCGGATATCACAAGCGAAGAAGAACGCGGAAAAGCTATGGGATGGATTGGTGCTGCGATTTCATTAGGCTTCATGATTGGGCCTGGGATTGGAGGCTTTTTATCAAATATCAGTATCTATTTTCCCTTCTATTTCGCCGGCTTTGCGTCAATCATGGCCGGAATCTTATCATTGATTTTCCTGCCGGCCATCAAACCTGTCATGAAGGATCAATCAAAAGGAGAAAACATATTCCAACAAATGGCGCGCTCCTTTAAAACTAGCTATTTTGTCTTATTAGTCGTTGTGTTTGTCTTCTCTTTTGGAATTTCTAACTTCCAATCTACATTAACAATGTATTTAACCTATAAATTTAATTATACGCCAAATGACATTGCCATTGTCATGACTGTTGGAGGCTTTGTCGGTGTCATTGTTCAAGGGTTTGCCCTTAACAAATTATTTAAAATGTTTGGTGAAATGAGGATTATTTTATTTGGCCTGCTTGTTGCAGCTATCAGTCTTTATGGCATGTTATATGTTAACAGTTTCTATATCATTTTATTTGTTGCCACTCTGTTCTCAACTGCCACTACTTTAATCCGACCGGCCGTCAATACGTTAATTTCAAAAACAGCCGGCAATGAGCAAGGGTTTGCCGCCGGCATGAACAATTCCTACATGAGCTTAGGAAATATGATTGGGCCTGCGTTAGCTGGTACTTTATTTGATTGGCACCAAAACATTCCTTTCACATTTGGTACCATTATTTTACTAGGCTGTTTCTTCCTAACCTTTGTTTGGACAAAGAAATCTGCCGCTCAGCAACAAAAAGCATCCTAAAAAAACAAAAGGAGCGAGGAACTATCCATACTCTGGATGGTACCTCACTCCTTTTGTTTTTTTCGAACTCTATTTGCTTTTAATGCATTTTCCTGTCCGAATCCGTCGCTCATTCGGACTCTACTCACCCATTTCTCATTGAAAGCGACCTATGCCCCTTTAATATACAAAAACTAGAGTGTTTCTCCCAGCTTTCATTATCTTTTTTCAATCTTCCCATCTGAATAACGGGCAAATCTTCCAGCGTTTCGTTCATTCACTGGATCCGGCCGTCCCCATGTCCAGCCGCCAAATTGCGTTCTTTGATAATCCTGAAAGGCTTCACGAATTTCCTCTTGAGTATTCATCACAAAGGGACCATATTGAGCAATCGGTTCTCGTATCGGCTCTCCTTCAAGAACAAGCAAATAACTCTCTGCGGAACCATTAATAATGGTCGTATCCTCAGCACCAGTAAGCTTGACTCGATTCATCTGTTGGATTGTTTTATCTTCAACCCTTATCTCGTTTCCTCTATAAAAATAGACGTTTCTATTTAATGTTTCAGAAACCGCCGGTAACGTGATGGATGCTTCCGGCTCCATTTTAATCAGATAAATCCCCACATGATTCTCCTTTTCTTTTGCCCAAGAAGCCTTACTCGGCTCCAAACTTTCTTTACCTAATAAACTCCCAGCAATCAGCCGAACTGTTGATTTTTTTCCATTTGCTGAAACAGAATCGATGACAGGAATATCCTCCGCCCATAACATCTTATATTCCGGCTCCTCAAATTTTTTCTTTGCAGGAAGGTTTAACCAAATTTGAAAAAGCTCTAGCGGATTATCTTGATCCATATGTACAAGTGGAAACATCTCTGTATGAAGACAGCCTTTTCCTGCAGTCATCCATTGAACATCGCCATTGCCGTAGCGGCCAGAAGCTCCCGTAGAATCAAAGTGATCCACATAGCCTTCCAAAACGACCGTTACCGTTTCAAAGCCCCTATGCGGATGATAAGGAAATCCCGGAACCGTTTTTCCATGATACATCCGGAAACCATCTTTTATCGTAAAATCCTCTCCCAAATTTCTTCCTTCTAATGACACATTCGGTCCTTGTTCCTCATTACCTGGGGGATACATATCTCTATGGTGCATAGTCACAAGAAAAGGACTCTCAGCCTGCCATTGAAATCCTAATTTTTGTACTTGGATAATCGTCTTTTTTTCCATACTTTCGCTCCTATTCATCGTTTGTATAAAATGTTATACCGCTACCTTCATAAATATCTCGATTTCAAGATAAATGATAAAAGGAATATCTATGATTGTCAATTTTTTGTGACTAGTGTTCAAACTAGTCTACACCACTTGCTGGCAAACCATAACAAAAAAAATTCCTGATTGTGTGTACACTCACAGGAATTTTCTATTAATCACAGAGACATTAGCATTTGCTGCCGCAGTAAAAACTTGCACCTACAATGATTAGGAGGATAAATAATACAACAATTAAGATAAAATCATTGTTTTGACAAGTTGGAGCGCAATAACCATAACCATAAGCAGGAGCCGTATAAGAAGGCATTGGAGGAACATTCGCACCAAGCATTGGAGGAACATTCGCACCAAGTGTTGGAGCTGCGTTTACGTTTGAATACATTTTAACACTCTCCTTCAAGTAAGGAATTTCTATATATCTTACTCTAGGAAATGAAATTGGAGCCCGTCTACAAAAAAATGGGTGAGTGTCAGGGGTCTTTCCCTTAGTTAAAAAAGTAATTTAAATATTGTGCATATGAAATGGAACTATTGTTATGGTGCACGATAGGACGCTGTATTTTGTATGCTCTGCTGCTGCTTTGCCAACCAGTTACTCTTGCTAAATAGCTAAAAGAAGGTCTTGTTACTAATCTTGTTAAATAGGCCGATTGTTGACTGTTTGGTTTTCGTTTTTCATTAAGAATTTGAATCATTTCTTCTGCTGTCCTTATGTTAAATCCATGTCCAAAAAACTTGCCATCGCTAAGTACAACAGCATTAACACCCTTGAAATGCGGCATTGTTCTGTGGTAGTCAGGATTATTCAGGTACACCACATCTCCAGGTACAAAATGATTGGAATAGAAGGTGACAATCCCAAGGTCAGTATCTGTATGCCAGCTGTAAAGATACAGATTTTGAAAAAGTCGATTAAATAAAGAGCTGCCAATACTATTCAATATCGCATGGTAATAGATAATGGGAATGGCAGTTGCACATTCAAATGCATATTGCGAGCTGTTGCGATAAATGTCCAAAATCGCCTCAGCAGGTCTCACCCCCGGCCTTAACAGAAACCCGCCTGTCCTTGTTAATTGCCAGTAATTTGGATTGCAACGCGCATATTCAAAGATGGTAAACTCTGCTTGCCCTTGATTCATTTCCATTGCGCTTTTTATAATATTTTTTCGCACTTTGATTTCAAACAAAAACTCGTTTAAAGAATAATAAGAATAAATATTAGGAGCATTTTGTATCTGCCCGATAATATTTTTTTCTATACTGTCAAACTTCCAATTTTCATTAGGTTGAAACAGGACGCCTGATATTTGTATCATACAATCCTCCATTTCTTCTTACTTTTATCTTCACTCCTATCTATCGTATTCTCGTTTTTGCTAATCATGTTTTTTATAAAGAAAAGGTCTAACATCCTTTATAGACATAAAAATGACGTATGCCCTATTCATACGTCATTTCTCATATTCCATGATTCACTTTATAAAGAATCCTTACCTAGACAGGACCTATACATTTCTATTTATATCACTCCAGTTGACTTTTTTAATTGTCGCTCGCTATTTTGTTGTTCTTTTATCATGATACAGCCTACAAGACCAATAAATGAAAAGATAACAGGAATCAAGAATCCGTAATGGTAACCCACTTCAATCGGGGCTAGATGAAAGTGATCTAACATTTTCCCAAAAAGAAAGGGCAATAGGACAGCGCTGATAAACCCGCCTGTATTAGCAAATCCTGTTACCACCCCTATTTCCTTCGAAGGAAAAGAATTTCGAACAATAGCAAACGTTAATGGACCGCCCCCATGCCCAAACCCAATCAAAAATAATAGCAGCACGACCAATAAAAACGACGGCTTCTCAAAGATAAATAAAGCGAGCCAGCTAAGAAAAATCATGAATTGAATGAATACATAAGGTCGTTTCACCGTTTCTAATTTACTTGTAAACCAACCAATTAGAAAGGAACCCGCAATGGCTCCGATAAGGCCATACATCATCAACTGACTAGCAGCTGCGCGGCTGATTTCAAGCACATCCATCCCATAAGGTACACCCCATGAACCGATAAATCCAACATATGTACCTACCACACCAAAGTGACAAAAGAACGTCGCCCATGCCTGCCGGCTTGATAGCATTCGTTTGAGAATAATCCCTGTTTTTTCATACTTTTGCTTTTGTCGCAGATTTGAAGCGGCACTTTGTATGGCTTCTTGTTTCGGTCTTTTTTCAAGGACAACATAGAGAAGGATAGAAACCATGCATAAAACCATTCCCGTTATAAAAAATACAGGTCTCCAGCCTGCCAGTTCAATAAAATGCGAGAATGGAACTGTTGCCAAAAGCGAGCCAAAACTTCCAGCAACCGCAGCTAATCCAAGTAATCTTGTAAATTCCCCTGGCTTAAACCACTTGCCTAAAATTAATACTAAATTGACCCAAATAGTCGCATCTCCCACTCCAACCAATAGTCTGGAGAATAATAAAATCGATTCATGTGGAGCTATACTATAGATAATGGTCCCTATCCCGTTTAAAAGCGTTCCAATAATTAGAAAAAGATTAGGACCAAACCGGTCAGATAGAAGACCGACAGGAATCTGCAGCCCAGAATAGGCAACAAATTGAATGCTGGTCATTAAGCCCACAACGGCCGCAGAAATTTGAAAATCCTTCATCACCTGATCGGTGATCAACCCCGGGGCCGTTCGTTGACTCACAATCAGAAAGTAAGCAAGCAATACTGAAATAAAAACAATCCACCTATAAGAACTATTATGTTTATCCAATGTGTTTTTTCTCCTATGTTAAGTTATCCCCTATTATACTCCTTCAAACGTATATTTTTAAAAAAATTTAACTACAAAAGGTGCCATCCACTTTCCGGATGACACTTCGTACAGGTATTATTCATCTTCAAAGGCTGCCATGAATTCATTCACATGATGACCCATTTTTTTTGATTGAGTCCAATGGAGATAATGATGGCCTTCTAAGGTGACTACTTTACTCGCCGAATGATTTGTTACTTGCGTCTCATAAAAGGTTACATTGGATTTGCCTTCTTCATTTACTTTGTCTTCCTTTGTAGTAAAAAAAAGGACAGGCATTTCAGAAGGGAAAGTCATATGAACGGTTTTATCCATATTATTTCCTATTTCATTTGCTTCGTCGACCACATTCCTGTTATAACCTTTCCATGCGGAAATCGCTCTAGTCATGTTAAGATTCTCTTTTGAATAAGTACCATCCTCCGCTATTGGAAAGAAATGGTCAGCCATCATATTTACGGCCAATCTCGTTATTCCGGTTGGGGCAAGATAACTTAAATAGTTCGGCATGATTGGAGGAGCTTCTTTAAAATACTCCAATGCCTTTGGCAAAGTAGGGTCAATGCCGATGACTGCCTTCACTTCAGTTGGATAATTATTAACATAATACATACTGTATATCCCAGAAATGGAGTGCGGCATTAAAATATAAGGTCCTTTGATATTCGATTTCTTTAAAGCAGTTCTTATTTCCTCTACAATATGTTCCACTGTTCGTTCTTTATCTGTGCGATTACTCCATCCATATCCAAAGTATTCTACAACTGCTACTCTATTATTCTTTGACAGCTCATTGATAAGGGGTTCAAAATCCAATACAGGAGCGGCAGTCCCTAACCCGCTCATTAAGAGAATCGTATTTTCCCCTTTCCCTTTTGTATAGACGTGCATCTTCTTACCGTCGACTTCCACTAATTGACCGATTGGCGGATATTTATGCTGTTCATAAGCTGTTATTCCTTTATGAAAAAAGAACCAAAGAAGGAGTGCAGCTGCCAGAAATAACAGAATGTTTCTAGTTATTACTCTAAAACGAGATGTTCTTTTTGTTTTCATTTTTTCTCACTTTCTAGCATTTTGAAATGAGTATATCACTTTATTTTTGAAACCATTTGTTTATATTGTTAACGTTCTTTGTTATTAAATAGAATTCATAAACATCTGCGAAACGAGCTGGAGGTCAATAATAAAATGAATGATGACAATTGGCCGTAACCGCTTTGTCTTTGTATAGAAGATTCCTAAAATAATAGCCAAAGGAATAAACGAGAACAGACGCCATAGCATATAATCTGCTTCCAGCACGATGGGGAGAAATATGTGTTGAAGTGCTAAGAAAAATCCGGCAATCAGAATCGGAGTATACATTCTTCCTGTTACTTTTTGTAATCGTGGCAGCGCGTACCCGATATACGTAGGTGTTTCAACCAACGCATTTGACAAGGGAAAAAGAATGAGCGCGATTACGGCATATCCAACTGGAAGTGCCTGAAAGTGAGTATCCGGTGGAGGAATGGCGCCTAATAGCAGATACGAAAACAAATATAATGGAACAGCCCCGCCTATTATCGCTGCTAGAAAAAGAATCACATATTCCCGGACTGTTTTTCTATTTTTATCCTTAGGTGATTGAAACAGACTTTTGTAGGAAAGTCCTTCTTTTTTCAAAAAGCCTTTGATAATGAAATAAGTGAACAGGTTTGCAGCAATCACTTGAAACGGCCACCATTTTTCCGCATCATGAAAAGGTTGCTCACTCCCCTGCAAAGCAAGAATTCCTGTAAATATCAAGCCAGCGATTAAAAACAATACCGTCCTCAATACTAACGAAAAATAAACATTGTGGACTAGCTTTTTTGAAATTGACGTCGGGTTAACCGGTAATTCAGGTTGCATGTTACATTCCTCCATCTATTTGGATTTTTTCACCATTTGAATCCTCTCAATCCCCTATTGCCTTCACCATTTTAAATGTTTTGAATATGAGTGTCTTTAAAGCCAGATGCATACTTCAAGCCATATCCCAGCATGCGATCCATTCCAATATGGGCCAACCAAATTAAACTAATCATGGTCAGATTATTCATTGAAATTATGTTTCCTGCTAATAGAAGCAGTAACGGAGTGGTGTAGGTATGGGCAACATTATACAAATAAGCACCTATTTTGTTGTTTATCATATAACCAATCATGAAAACATCTGGCGCTAACAACAGCAACAAAAACATTCCTAAGCTATAGCCATTTGAAAAATAAAAATAAGAGGCTGCGGCCAAAACCAAAAGGCCCTCCATTCTAATAAGTATTTTATTCATTATTTTTTCCCCTTCCTTTTTAGATAGAAAGCCATAAATATCGTCTTAATCAGCATACAGCTAAAAACTAACGTTCGTTAGTTAAAAGGACGTAAAGAGCTCATTACCTTTTCGGTAAAAATGAAATATATAAACCTTTAATATTCAATATATGTGAAGGTTATGAAGAAAGAACTGTAAATGCCCCTGCATTTTATTTTCAACATCCGCCGTATCCTTGTCATCATATTTTAAAAGCAAATATTCTGTCATCATCGTAAAAATAGGGTATTGATACTGAATCGCAAGCAATCTAGCATTGCTTTGTTTCATTTTATTTTCATCCATAAAAGCTTGAAAAGCGTGTTCTAGAAAATCAATGGTCCCCTTATACACTTGATTGAGAATGATATCGCGGGCACGCTGGTCTCTGAATTGTTCAATGTTTAAAATCCGCCACATTTTTTCATGCAGCTCATCCTCTACAGACCTTTTAAAGCTCTCCATTCCCTGAAGCAGGAATGTTTCAATGCTGGTGTTCTTTGCAATAAAAGACAGTTTACCTTTGCTTGGAAGAGCAAGGTCACGTTCTGCTTTAAACATTTGGTAAATGGATTCAAGGATTTCCTCTTTTGAACGGAAATGATTGTACAAGGAGCTTTCCTTAATCCCAACCGCCTTGGTTAATTCTCGAACAGAAACAGCAGAGTACCCTTTTCTTGAGAATAAATCAATAGACGCTTCGAGAATCTTTTTTTTCGTTCCTTCGGCTGGTAACCGATCCATTGCTAATCCTCCTTCTGTGTTTTAAATATGCTGTTGGAATTTCTACAAATTCAATTTAATTTATGTTTTATTATATGTAAAATTATAACTAACGTTCGTTAGTTAATCAAGATTATTTTTCCATTTTTTGTTTAATCTATACCTAAAATAAAATCGGAAACACAACGATAATGTTTCCGATTTTGTATCCCTTTATTTCACCGTAAACGCTTTTGTAACCTGATACGCTTTCCCATCTTTTGGTGTCATCCATGCAGTTAAAAGATAGTCACCGGCTTTTAAATCCAGCTCATGAAGGTCCACTTCATAACTCAATGTCTCACCAGGCTTCATGGTCTCTTCACCCATCACCGCCATAAACATGGCAACACTTGAGAATAGATAGACTTGTTCTCCCGTTTTAGTCTCTACCAAGTAATCAAACCTCTGGGAGCTCGAAAATTCCAGTGTGACTTCTTTTTCCGTTTGATTTTTCACTTCATATTGAAAAACGAAAGGACTTGTCTCCGTTAAGACCGCCGCCATTTCACCTGCCACTATACCACTCCCATCACTGTTTTGTTCATCAGAATTGTTATTTACTGCTCCACATCCAACTAAGAATAATCCAAGAACCAATAGAATCCATGCTTTTTTCATGGTCTCACCTCATTTTAAGATGATGTCATTGCCTTGACTGTCTCCATTCCGGCGGAAGAAGTTGATAGTAGTCTTTTTGCAAAAAGCGGTCATCAATTAGGACGATGGTTCCGCGGTCTTCTTCCGAGCGGATTAAACGGCCGCCTGCCTGGAGAACTTTGTTCATGCCTGGGTAGACATAGGCATAGTTATAACCGTTTTTTTCCTGCTTGTTAAAATAATCCTTAATCAGGTCCCGCTCAAAACAAAGCTGCGGTAAACCTACACCTATCACCACAACCCCATTTAAACGATTGCCGATTAAATCAATCCCTTCCGAAAAGATCCCTCCAAGCACCGCAAACCCCAATAAAGTTTCATTTTGATTCGGCTGAAAAGCATCCAAAAAAGCCTCTCTTTCTTCTTCCGTCATCCCCGTAGTTTGAATGAGTGTTTGTGTCTCAGCATCCTTCTCTTTAAACTGCTCATACACAGCAAGTAAATATTGATAGGACGGGAAAAAGATTAAATAATTACCAGGTCGGCTCTTCAGCAAGGCTTGCAGATTCGAGACCATTTCATCCTTTGTGCTCTCCCGGTCTCTATAGCGGGTGGACAATGGTTTGATAAAGACATCCATCTGCTCGCTTGAAAAAGGAGATGGAAGCGAGAGATGGTAATCCCCCTCCTTCCCGCCAAGGATATCCTGATAATAGGGAAGAGGCGAAAGTGTGGCAGAGAAAAAGACTAGGGTCCGGAAACCTTTCCCCATTTTTTGGAGAGAATTCGCCGGATTGATACAGAAAAGCTTGAGATGCACATCATTTTTCTCTTTTTCACAGTATATGAGATAAGATTCATCAAGAAGCTCAACAATCTTCAGAAAATTTTTCACTCCAAAATACGCTTCTAAGAGATTTGGAGAGGAATCCTTTTTTAGCCTATCTTCAGCAGCCTTCAAAAATTCCAAGAGCAGGAGAGGCAAGCTGCTATCTAGCTCCTCTAAAACAACATTAGGTTCTGCGGTTTCCTTTCTCAGCCTAATGAACCAAGCATTAATGTTAGAAACAGACTCATAAATTCCTGTTCCCTTATAGTCTTTTTTTAACTGCAAAAAGGTCCTTTTATTCAAAGTGGCAGAAAACATCTCCCGGCCGCGGTCAACCAGATTGTGCGCCTCATCGACCAACAGCGCTGTAGATTTCTTCTGCTCTTCAATTAGTCGCTTTAATGATACTCGGGGGTCAAAAATATAATTGTAGTCACAGATGACTGCATCCGCTTCATAAGCCAGGTCAATGGAAAACTCAAACGGACAAACCATGTGCTTGCGGGCATACTTTTCCAATACTTCGCGAGTAATCCCGTCTTCATGTGTCAATATATCAAGAATGGCTTCATTGATTCGGTCATAATAGCCATTTGCATACTCGCAATAATCCTTTTGGCAAACCGTTTCTTCCTTAAAACAAACCTTATCCTTAGCCGTGATTGTAATGGTGTTTAGACAAAGGCCTCTAGCACGCATCTTGGTAAAAGCTTCCTCAGCCGCTGTTCGAGTAATGGTTTTAGCCGTGAGGTAAAACATCCGATTCAAAAGCCCCTCACCTACTGCCTTTACGGCTGGAAAGAGTGTCGAAATCGTCTTGCCAATCCCTGTCGGTGCCATCGCAAACAGATTTTTCTCTTCCATAATGGTCTTATACACGGCACCTGCCAATTTTCGCTGCCCTGATCGGTAAGTTTCAAATGGAAATGGCAAGTCTTTAATGCTTTCGTTTCGGATACGTCGCTGTTTTTGCTTGAGAGTCGCATAAGATGCGTATCCTTCCACCATTTCGGCGGCAAAACTTTCTAATTCGGAAAAAGTAAACTTCTTTTTAAAATACTGTTTTGTTTCTGATTCCACATGGACATATGTCAGCTGTACCGTTATTTCTGCTAACTGATTGTCCTTTGTATACATATAAGCATACATTTTCGCCTGCGCCCAGTGAACCGGGTACCCTTCTTCTGTCAGCTGGTAGAGCGGCTGTGAAAAAGACTTAATTTCGTCAATGACAACCTCATCCTCATGAAACAAAAGACCGTCACATCGCCCATCAATGACAAACATAAGATCTTGAAACGGAATTTCTGCCCGTAAGTATACTTCCTTCTGATCCTGATCCTGATAGGTTTTTTGAATTTTTTGATGAATTCTCGTTCCCTCTACTAGCGCTGATTGAGAAAGAAAACGCGAATCAATGCTGCCGCTTTGGTACACATACTCCACAAGTGTCCGTACGGATAGATGGACGTCATTTGACATGTTATCACCCGCTTGCCGAAAAATAAGAATATACGTTTCATTAAAAGTATAACAGATTTAAACTTATGTTAGATACTTACAGAAGGCAGGGGCACGGTTCTATTTCAACCGTACCCCTGCTCATAAACCTTTTTTCCCTTATTTCTTGGAAGATTGGTAGATTAAAAGATTCTTACAAGCTCATCAAATGTCTCAATCACATAATCATATTCCCTTACCTGCCCAAAGCCGTACTTGGCATATACAAAGGGAATTCCGGCATATCGCGCTGCCTTTTGATCCCCTTCTGTATCACCAACATAGACGGATTGGAATAAATGATTTCTTTCCATGATTAATTTAATATTTTCACCTTTTGAAAGAAGGGTTCTTCCTGGGTTCTCATAATCAGTGAAATACTGATCTAATTGATGGTACTGATAAAAAGCTTCAATGTATCCATCCTGACAATTGCTCACAATAAATAGTTTATATTTTTGTGAGAGAACCTTCAGCACATCCTCTACATAGCTATACAGGATTCCGCCATATTTCTCTATATATTTATTTTCTGCTAGACAGCAATCCTCTAATATTTGTTCCCGTGTTTGTTCATCTAAATAGGGAAAAAGTCTCTTTCCTATCTCTGGAACCTGCAAGCCCATCACACTTTTCAAATCCTTCTTTGTGATTTTGCTTATGATTCTTTCATCCTCTTTCAGTATACTTTCCCACGCTAATAGGATTGTATCTGTTGGGTCCCATAGCGTACCGTCTAAATCAAAAATCATGCTATCCATTTTTACAAACCCCTTAAACGTATTGTTTTGCACAAATTTATTACTATTTTACATTCTAACAGAAAAAGCGGGACTAAAATCACCTTCATAAATAGTACACAGCGCAATATAAGCTACTATTTTCTTCTATCTATGTATCTGATATTATGTAAGAAAAGATAAAATTTTTCGAAAATAATGTTTCACTATTGTTGATTGATTTAGAATCGATTTTATTGTAAAAAATGTTCCTTTTATTCCGAATATTAAAAACTACCATTCCATCACCAAAGAAATGAGGCATAAGAGAAATTTATGAGGGGAAATCCATTTTTAACTAACTTTAAAGATTTACGTCACACGCTTAATTTAAGTACCATTAGTACAGCGGTCGTTACGGCTAGTTTTGGATGCACCGGCCCTGCTTTAATTATCATTGGCGGAGCTGCAAACGGCGGCTTAACCTATGCTCAGACAATCAGCTGGTTGTTTGCTATTTATTTCTTCAGCGGCTTACTGGGAATTTATTTAGCATTAAAATACCGGCAGCCGATTGCGGGTGCTTATACGATTGCAGGAGCCGTACTCGTTTCAGGTTCATTGGCAAACTTCACATTAAATGAAGCCATTGGCGCCTATTTAATTGCCAATATCCTCGTCATCATTCTTGGATTATCTGGTCTAATTGATAAAGTCATGAAATGGATGCCGACTCCTATTGTTATGGCGATGATTGTTGGCGTGATGATTCGGTTTGCCATCGATATGATTACATCCATTACGATTTCTCCCCTGCTCGCGGGCTCAGCTATTTTAGCTTTTTTACTTTCATCACGATTTTTTAAAAAAGTTCCACCTGTTTTATCCGCACTGTTAGTTGCTGTTCCATTAGCCATCATAACTAACGCCTTTCAGTTTCAAGGGGAACAGGAATTATTTATCGTACCGCAATTGATTATGCCAGCATTTAGCATGGAAGCCATTGTGTCGATAAGTATTCCGCTTGCATTGCTTATCATTTGTTCTGAAAATGCTCAAGCGACAGGAGTGTTAATGGCGCAGGGCTATCAGCCGCCAAATAATGCCATGGCCATTTCCGGATCGGCTATCGGTCTTGTTGCTGCCTTCTTTGGCGCCCATGCCATCAACATTGCTGGACCAGGCACTGCGATTTGTTCTGCGAATGAGGTAGGAAATAAAGAAACTCGATATGCCGCATCGTTTGTGAATGGAATCTTCCATACCCTATACGGATTATTTGCTTCACTCATCGTTCCTTTTGTCATCGCGATGCCAAGTGTGATTGTTACCGTTATCGCCGGTTTAGCGATGTTAGGTGTTCTTACCAAGTCACTGAAGACCGCTTTTTCTAATAGTCAATTTCAAATGGGCGCCTTTTTTGCCTTAATCATTGGTATTTCCGGTGTGAACTTTTTCCATATTAGTGCTCCATTATGGGCAATTATCGGAGGCTTACTCATATCGTTTCTTATTGAAAAAGAACACTTTGGATTACGATTAAAAGCTGAGATGAAATAATATTTTGAACGAATAAAAGGCCATCATTTCGATGGTCTTTTCGATTGTAACAGCTCTTACCCAATTGCTTTTTTCAAGCATTTGTTCATTGTTAACAACTTCTATATAGCATGCGTTCATGCCATTTTGAGATTATTTATCTAGCAATTCACAAAAGCTTATCTCAACCCACTCCTGCATCATCATTTTCATCTTCTTTCAGGTTATAAACTTAACGATATGGCTAAAATGCTATTGAGATTTCAAGCAGAAATACAAGTTTCTTCTTTTATAAAGAAGATCCTCTGACACTTTTTTAGCTTTTTATATCGAAGGTGGATATCACTGATATGATGAAAATTACTAAAACTCAATTGTTTTCGTTAATTATGTTATTCGAAATTGGCAGTACAACATTATTTGTTCTAGGAATTGAAGCAAAGCAGGATGCTTGGATTGTGGTGTTCCTTTCCTCGTTAGTAGGATTATTGCTCCTGTGGGTCTATACACAATTCCCTAAACATTTTCCAAACCAAAACTTTGCTGAAATCTTGACCCAATTAGTGGGAAAAAAGTTCGCAGCACTGTTGCTCCTTTTATTTGGTCTTAGCTTTTTAAGCGGTGCCAGCCATAATTTTTATGAATTTGGCCAACTAATCAAAATGACAGCATTACCGACTACGCCTCTGCTGGTCATTTTGTACATTTTTATCATTGCCTCTATTTATATTCTAAATTTCGGATTTGAAGTGCTTGCTCGGACAGCAGAAATTCTTTTTCCTGTTTTTTTAATATTTCTTCTTACGATTTATATCATCACACTGCTTTCGGGTAATTTTCAGATTAGTGAAATGCTGCCGATACTAGGAAATGGATTATCTCCCATTCTGTCAGAAACACCTAAAGTGATAAGTTTTCCTTATGGAGAAATGGTTGTTTTTCTCATATACTGGCACTATGTAGACAAACAACAGGATATTAAAAAAATAGCCATTACAGCCTTAATTTTTTCTACTATAGCCATTATTCTCACATTAATTGCTATTATCTCTGTACTAGGGGTAAATTTGGCAGCAAATGCGGAAATTCCATTGCTAGAAACCATTTTGACCGTTAATATTGCCGACATTTTTACGAATTTAGATCTTCTCGCCGTTTTAATCATGTTTATCGGTGGCTTCTATAAAATGTCCCTGCGTTTTTATGCATTTGTCTTAATACTAACTTGGTTATTTAAAGCAAAAAGCCCTAAAAAAATCTTGATCATTTCAGGACTGCTTTTTCCGTTATTCACCGTCTATCGTTTTCCAGGTTTGGATTATAAACGCTGGAAGGGTGATATCGAATTGAATGTCGTATTACTGTATGCACTGATCCCAATCTTGCTTTTAATGATTCATTATCTCAAAAAGAGAAAGCATCATAAATCCCAAGAGGAGCGTTCAAATGTCAGCCATTAAGACCCTATTTAGTACAGACTTTCTTATGGGCATCTTATATACAGGAGGAGGTTTATCTGTCCTGATTTTGATCTTAATGATCATCTTCCATTCCATTGCTAGATTCTTTAGACGATAAGGACCGTTTTCACTCAGGCTTAAACGGTCCTTTCATTAATCCTGAACTTGTAATATTTACTTTCACATGTAAGGAATAAGTTACATCAGCAAACCTTTCCGGCCACTCATCTTTTACTTGATTCCAAATCTCTGGATACTTTTTATTTAATGCGGATCCAAAGCCAAATATATCGGTTTGAAAAGCCTGTGCCTTCTCAATCACTTGTTTTATTTCTTCTTCCATTACCTTTTTATTTTCTTCTTCAAGCGCCTCTAAAAAACGGATCTGTTGTTTGGAATCATTAAATTTAACCGTTGCCTGCTGCTCGGTTACTTTTCCTTCTTCAGTGATATGAATCGAAAAGGAAATCTGTTCTCCTTTTACGTCTGGTACAATCTTAGCGTTCATACTTACTACGTCAACACTAACAAATTTACCCTCTTGTAAATCAGTGGGGAGAGAAATCGCTCCTGTCTTAATATCACCCGTTATCCATCGATAGCCTCTCGTTTCGCTTTCGTTTAAAAAATCGATTAATTTATCCTTTTTAAACATAGCAGCGCCGGAAAGCCTTATATTACTTTTTTGAGAATGTTTATCCTTGTCTTTTTCTTCAAGAAGAAGGACACCTGCTACTGGATTTGTTCCTGCTTCCAAAGCATCCTTATAAAATGTAAGCATGTTAGTTGATACAGAATTTAAATGGGATGCCGTTTGTTCAAACACATTCTTTAAAAAGTTAGCCGGGATACGTGACACTCCTACATTTTCCGCTTCTAATATTTTCCTTGCACTTGTTTCTTTGGTTATACAAATCCATACATACCCTCTTATTTCTTTCCCTCGGTAAAAAGAATCTAATACTGAAATTAACCCTTCTCTAGCTAACTCTTCACTTACGATAATCACTTTATTATGTGCATAGAAACTTTTCCGATCGACCATTTGATTTGTTTTTCTTAATGCTTCAAAAATGGTTTTACCTGTTGTCGTTTCTAATAAAAAAGGTTTACCCGGACTAGGGTTTTGTGAACTTTGTGCCGCCGGATTTAAAATTTCTGAGGTAAGGATAAACTCTCCTGTTTCGGGATCCTTATCAATGGCTATCGCTCCCACAATGCCAATTTCTTTTAATTCCTTTCTGTCCCAGCACCCAGACAGTAATAGTATGGAAAGAAAAACAAAGACAAACCTTATCAACTTTGCTCCTCTCCTTCAGTATCAGGTCTAGTTGGTTTATTGTGGTTACTTTGCCTTTTTGATTCTCTCCAAACCACCGATTGAGGTCTTGATTTATGAAGCCATAATGGCATTCGAATGATGGAATCTGCCCATCCACTCCAGAAAATCGGTGCTTGTGGGGATAAAAAGGGTGACCCAAACGAACGCAATGAGCACAAATGACCTAACAGCATTAAAAAACCCATCAAAATCCCATATAATCCTAATGCTCCAGCTAAAAAAATAAGGAGAAATCTTGATAAAATAATTGCATCGTTCAATGAAGATACAACAAATCCACAAATCCCGGTAATGGCTATCACAATGACCATAGGCGCACTAACAAATCCAGCTGTTACGGCTGCCTCTCCAATGACTAATGCCCCGACTATACTGATTGCTGCTCCTACCGGTCTAGGCATTCGAACTCCAGCTTCACGAAGGATTTCAAAAACAATGGCCATTATTATCGCTTCTATAAAGGTAGGGAATGGAACTTTTTCTTCTGCCGCTGCCATTGTTGTAAGAAGAAGCGCCGGAACCATTTCATGATGATAGGTTGTTAGTGCGATATAGACACTAGGAGAAGCTACTGTTAAAAATAAAGAAAGCAGGCGTAATAACCTGATTAATGAAGACAAATAGGGCCTTGAATAATAATCTTCACCAACCTGAAGATTCTCTACAAATAAGTGCGGCACAGTCAAGACAAAAGGTGTACCATCACAAAGAATAGCAACTCTTCCTTCAAGTATTTTGGCAGCCACTTTGTCTGGCTTTTCACTATTAGCTACTGTAGGAAAAATGGAATAAGGATGGTCTTCAATAAATTGCTCTATGTATCCTGATTCTAATATGCTATCAGTATCAATATTCTTTAATCGTTTTTTTACTTCATTAACCACCTTTGGATTAGCAATACCGTCTATATAACCAATTCGAATGTTTGTTTTCGTTTGCTTCCCTATCTTCATCCCTTCAAAAACCAAATGAGGATTATTAATCTTTCTTCGGATTAAGGAGGTATTTACTTTTAATACTTCATTAAAACCTTCCCGAGGTCCTCTTACACTTGATTCTGTATCAGGTTCGCCTACGTTTCTTGCAGCAAATCCCTGAGTGCTAATAAGTAATCCGGTCTCGTATCCATCAACCAAAAGGAGAGTTTCACCCAACATAATACTATCTGTTACTTTGTTCCAAGCCTGTACTTTTTTCACACTCAATGAACTTAAAATCCGGCTTTCTACGATGGTTAAAAAATCACCTGATTCCTCTTCCGCTAAAATAGCAGAGCTTACCGTATGATCTGGTTCCAATAAAGACTTAATAATATGTAAATTGATATAGCTTTCATTCACCAATCCGTCAATAAAACAAAGAAAGACATGATGTTTTTTTGAGGTAACCACTTCTAATTCTCTATATTTAACATCTTCGCTTTTACCAAACAGCGTTTTAATATAATCGATATTTTTATCTAATTGTATATCCATTACATTTTGCTGATCATCAGCAGTAACAGGTTTCTCCTCTTTACGAACATCATTTTTAATCAAATCCATTATTTTACGATACCTGATTCTCTTCATTACCCAACGGCCTCTTTCCAATAACGGTTTTCCTTGTTAGTATTCGTCCGTATTTGAAATAAATTCCTATGAAACAAAAAGATGGCTGCCTCTCCAAATGAAACGCAGGGACTGTTCTCACGTTTCTACTATAGATATAATTGGTTTATATCAAAATAAAAAGCAATCCCTGGAGAGATTTAATTCCACAGAGATTGCTTGATTTAGTAATTGAAACAGAAAATCCGTCCCAATGTTTCCCACTTTCTAACCTAAATAAAAACTACCAACTACTAACCTTTTTAATACTAGGTTCTTGATAATAAAGAATCTCAGACAGAATTTTGTACCCTTTCATATCCTTGAAAGCTTCCCTTGCTTCCTCTTCTGTATGAAACTCATACATCTTAATATTTTGTTTTAAAAAGACAGTTATAATCCACACGAACGGTTCCTCCAGATTAAATAATCCTTATTGTTATTTTTTTAATTTTCCATCTATTAAAAAGACTAATCGTTCTTTATGCTATCAAAATATGTTTTTCATTTATGCCAACTTATAAACCAACTCTGAAATAACGTGATAATTTTTCTTTGTATATACATAACCTTCCAAAATCATCCGTGCTGTACGTACAACCTTGATTGCTGTCATATTTCCAGCAATGATATCCACCTTTGTTTCCATAATCCCAGCTGGATGTCCTAAACGTACGACTTCTTGCTTTACGTTTACCAAATCAGATAAAATGGTGTCTTTCAAAAATGCTCCTGCGGTTGTACAGATTGCACCTGTTATGGCTAGTGCTTGGTGTGGTTTTTGCATAGACATCATTCTGATTGTACAGTCCATATCTTCTGCTTTTCTTTCTATCCCTGTTACATCGATATAATCTCTTGGTGGAGCAATAATGGTCATTTTAGGGACAGCGGGTGATTTTCTTGTTGCTTCTTCTTTTGACGCAAATTGACACATTTCAGCTGCAATCGCTCTAATTTCTTCCAATTCCTTTAGCTTTTCTTGTGTGAATTGATGTGGGAGCTCAGTACCTTTAAGTCCAATATCTTGAGCGTTCACAAAGACTAATGGATTGGCTACATCAACAATTGAAACATTGATTGGACCTTTAGATGAATGTACGATATCCGTTGCATTTCCAGTTGGAAAGAGTTTTCCTGTCACTGCACCTTCTGCATTTGTAAATGATAGATAGATAGGAGACCCAGTTCCTGGCACTCCCGGAATTGAACAAAGACCATCCGTTTTTACATGTCCATTTTCAACCTCTACCTCAGCAATAATAACCTTTTGTGTATTCGTATTAAAAATTCTAACTGTTGTAATAGGCTCAACCGCTGGCACTAATCCTTGTTCAATCGCATATGGACCCACTGCTGAAGATATATTACCGCAATTCCCCTTGAAATCTACTAATTGATTTTCTATACTAACCTGGGCAAATGTATAGTCAATATCAATATCCTTAAAATCTGACTTTTTGATAATAGCTACTTTACTTGTTAAGGAATTTGCTCCGCCTAATCCATCAATTTGTCTGCTATCTGGACTTCCCATTATATCTAATAGAAATTCATCCCAATCTAAACGATCACTTGGCATATTTTCTTCTTTTAGAAATACACCTTTACTCGTTCCTCCACGCATCACGACAACAGGTACTCTCATATCGATCATCCACCTTTCTACTCACCTTGAAATACTATCGGTTCTTCTAAAAATATAGTAAAATATGTGCTATCATAAGTAAAATAGATAATTTATTAGAAATTTCTCAAAAAAAACTTATAATCATGAAAGGATTGGAGGGGAATATTTTGGATGAAAAGGATTGGACTGCGATCCAAATTTTATTTCAAGAGAAAAATATCAGCCGTGCATCTGAACGATTATATATTTCGCAACCTGCCTTAACATACAGGCTCAAAAATTTGGAAAAAGAGTTTGGAACGAAATTATTTTTCAAAATAAAAGGAGGCATTGAATTTACTTCAGAAGGTGTCCATTTGGTAGAGTATGCAGAAGAAATGATCAAGAAGTTACAAAAGACAAAAGACTATATGTTGAATATTCAACAAGATGTCAGAGGAACATTAAGATTAGGAGTATCTAGTAACTTTGCTCAATATAAGCTGCCTAAAATATTAAAAAGATTCTCGACTCAATTCCCAAACGTGCAGTTTAATATAAATACAGGTTGGAGTAACGATATTATTAACCTTCTTAATTCAGCTACGGTGCAATTAGGGATTCTCCGGGGGAATTACGAATGGTACGGAAAAAAGGCCTTATTACATACAGAAAAACTTTGTTTGATTTCTAAAAAAGAAATCAAATTGGAGGAATTACCTGAACTTCCATTTATTAATTACAAAACGGACAGTTCATTAAAAACTCTAATTAATGGCTGGTGGCATGATCGATATTCTGAACCTCCCTTCATCATGATGGAGACAGACCGACTCGAGACCTGTAAAGAAATGGTTAAAAATGATTTGGGGATTGCGATTGTCCCACAAATTTGTCTACAACCTTCAGATAACTTACAAATTCATGAATTATCCTATCATGATGGGGAACCAGTTAATCGATATACTTGGTTAATGTATAATCAAGATTCATTACAACTATCCACTGTGAAAAATTTTATAAACTTCTTAAATGAGAATCCGAATATTTAATAAGAACTTATATAGAAAAAGAGGAATAGGTTGATTTCCTCTTTTTCTTTTTGCTTAGATTATAAGTTTTTTTTAAGAAATTCGTTAAAAATTTTATAGTTTACTTATTTATCCGCGTATTTTATTCTAAAAATATAGAATATTCCGAAGTATACAAATTTCAATTGATAGTAGTTTTTATTGTTTACTCTATCATTTAAGAAAATTTGAAAACGATTACTATTTTAGGAGGGGATTCATATTCTTACTTTTTTAGGATTAGCAATGGTATTGGTTTTTACTTATTTGATAATGGCAAAAAAGTTATCGCCTGTAACTGCACTTGTGGTTGTACCCATCATATTTGCTGTCATTGGAGGATTTGGTTTAGAACTTGGCGGGATGATGCTGGATGGATTAAAGGAAGTAGCTCCTTCTGCCGCGTTACTATTGTTTGCCATTTTATTTTTTGGAATTTTGATTGATGCAGGCTTATTTGACCCACTTATTAATACAATGATGAAATTTGTAAAAGGAGATCCAGTTAAAATAGCAATCGGGACGGCCATCATTGCCATGACCGTGGCTTTAGATGGAGATGGAACGACTACTCATATGATTACGATATCTGCTATGCTGGCACTGTACCTTCGAATTGGCATGAACCCACTTGTTCTTGCCACCATTTCTCTACTTTCTGTCAGTATAATGAGCGGAATGACTCCATGGGGAGGCCCCGCTACAAGAGCAATTGCCTCTTTAGGGCTTGATGCCAATGAGTTTTTCCTGCCTCTGTTACCTACCATGCTTTCAGGAATGGCGTGTATTCTATTCATAGCCTATGTTCTTGGAAAAAAGGAAAGAGCTAAAATTGGAATTATCCATTTAGATCAAATTCCTCAACAATCATTAGAACTAAGCGAAGTCGCTGCTTCTATTCATATACTGCCAACTAATACGAAACGACCTCAGTTAAGATGGGTCAATCTATTGTTAACCGTAGCGGTCATGGTGGTTTTAGTCATGGGGTTAGTCTCCGCACCGATATTATTTTTAATTGGATTTGTTCTCGCTGCGATGATTAACTATCCTAATTTAGATGAGCAAAAAGAACGCATTTTAGCGCACGCTGGAAACGCCTTAACGGTAGTCATATTAGTGTTTGCAGCTGGTATTTTCTCAGGTATTTTTTCTGGTACAAAAATGGTAGATGCTATTTCCAATGCATTAGTTGCCATTATTCCAGAATCCGTAGGTTCCTTTTTCCCGTTAGTCGTTGCACTAACCAGCATGCCATTTACCTTTGTTTTATCTAACGACGCTTATTACTTTGGGGTTTTACCAATTCTAGCCGAAGCAGGGGCTGCTTATGGTGTAAGTCCATTAGAGATTGCAAGAGCATCCGTATTAGGGCAGCCTGTACATTTTCTAAGTCCGCTTGTTGCCTCTACTCTATTATTAGTTGGTATGGTCAAAACAGATATTGGAGAATTTCAGCGTTTTGCCTTTAAATGGACCCTGCTTTGCTCCTTAGTCATTATTTCCGTTGCTTTTATTACCAGTGCAATCAGTTAAATTAAATCCATTCTTCATTCATGAAAGATAAAAATAAAGAGCGATCCAAATTCAGCAAGTTTACTAGAATTTGGATCGCTCTTCTTTATAAAGCAACATAGAAATCTCCACAAGATGGTCTATCTCTCTATTCCCATTGATTGATTATCAGGCCCCGCTATTTTCGTGACCGCATGTACAATGGTTTTGGCGAGATTCATGACAGTAAATAAACGAGTATCATTTAAAAACTGGGATGAGGGCAATGGATCTACATAATTAACAAATCCAACAAAATGATAATCACCTACTTCTGGAAGCATCTTTTCAAGTGCTTTTCCTGGAGTAAGAGGCCCCTCTTTAAACATCACATATCCTACTTCCTTTTTCACCCCGATGGATGCATCAATACTAATAATGAAAGGGTTTTTTATCTTTTTATGAATCTCTTTCAAAATACTTTTTAAATTAAATGCATGGACAGGTTCTTCCAATGTTCCATATACACGATACGGTACATGGTTTTCTATCAGCATGGTCCCTACTAGCGGTCCTAAAGAATCACCAATATAACGATCCGAACCGATACATAGAAAGACAAGCTCCCTATCACTTTCTAATGATGGTTGAATCATTTCTTTCACTTTATGAATAAACATCTCCATCTCTTTTTCATTCGTTCCATTCGAATTTACATAATAGGAACGTTTTTCTTGATTTTTCTTCTCTTTTTCATAATAAAAAGGACACACTAGCCTCACCCCTTCATTTGATTCATTACCAAACTCATTTATTGATAAAGACTTTTTTTCATTATACCGTAAACTAGGCTGATTGATGTGAATGGGCCTTCTTTTTGACCTCCATATACTTTATCAATCGAAATAATGGTGGAAGTGTACTACAGACGGTAACGACTCTTAATACCTGTACGGCAACAACAAAGGTAGAATCCTCATTTAGAACAAGTGCCGTTGTTGTCATCTCTGCAATACCGCCAGGTGCAAAGGCTAGGCTTGCTGTGAGAAAGGTAATATCCGTAAATATTGAAACAAAGTTCGCACATAGAAGCGTAAAAAAGATTAAACCGACTGTATTTAAAAATGAAATCAATATGATTCTATTTAATCCTCTAAACATATTTTTTTGAAAACGCGATCCAATGCTTGCCCCAATAAAAATTTGCGATACGATCATAAACAATTGCGGCCACCAAGCATTAAGATCAAACCCTAGCAGGATGGAACCAAAAGCTTTGACAATTGCAACACTAATCATACTGCCAATCAACCATGGAGCGGGAAGCCTTAAATATTTCCCTAAATAATAGCCGCCACATGCGACCAATACAAACAAAATCGTCGAAGTCAGTTGGTCAATCCCAACAATTATGACTTCTTCAGGAACTGGATTCAAACCTTCTAGACCCTCAAGATTTCCACTAAAAAAAGACATTGCGACAGGAATCGTCAGCAGTACTAAAAAGACACGCATCGTTTGAATAATACTCACAACACCAGTATTCGCTCCTACCTCTTCTGCAATACCAGGAATGGAAGACAATCCCCCAGGTGCAGTGGCAAAAAAACTGGTTAATAAATCCAAGTTACTATACTTCCATAAAATGAATCCAGAAAATAAAGTAAAAAGAATGGATAACAAAAGCATAATGAGAATGGTTAACCAATTTTCCAGAAAAATGTATAGAACTGAACTTGTCACCCTCTGACCCAGTTCAATCCCTAAAATACACTGTCCGATATATAACCAATATTTTGGCATTCCACCTTGATGATAGGATAAATAAGCTTTTTTCGGTCGTAGAACCGTAAGAAAAGTTGCAGTAAGTAGTGTCCCGATCATCCATCCAATTGGAAGACCTGTTAGGGAAAGTAGAAATCCTCCGAATCCACTTAGAAATACAAACCATATGTTCTGAAGAAAACCTAGATGTTTATTCATTCTAATTCCTTCTTTCAATACTGTGGCATAGACTCCTTTTATGGCTTTGCCTATTAGTTCAACTATAGTATAATTTTAGCAATAATAATAATACCGTTTTTTTATCATAATCCATAAATATTTTTTATGGCTAAAGGAGGTTATTGTAGGTGGATGAACGAGATTGGATGGTTTTACAAGTCCTCTATGAAGAAAAAAACATTACAAAAACCTCTCAGCGTTTGTATATTTCCCAGCCAGCCTTGACAAACCGCTTACAGCAATTAGAAAAAGAATTCGGCATAAAAATTGTCAATAGAGGGAGACGCGGGGTCCAATTCACCCCACAAGGAGAATATTTAGCGAAAAGCGCACATGAAATGTTACTAACCATCCAAAGAATTAAAGAAAATGTCCTTAATATGGAAAATAACGTCGTAGGTACCTTAAGATTAGGTGTTTCAACTTTTTTTACTGACTATATGCTTCCTAACCTATTAAAACGGTTCAAAGAACAGTATCCTAATATTGAATTCAAGGTAACAACAGGCTTTAGCAGCCATGTTGCCGAATTAATTCACAATCAGGATGTCCATATTAGTATTGTAAAAGGTGACTATAATTGGAACGAACAAAAACATTTATTATTTGAAGAGTCTATTTGCATAGCTTCCAAAGATGAAATTAATATACATGATCTTCCTAACCTCCCAAGGATTAATTATCATACAGACTTACTATTGAAACATTCTATCGATAATTGGTGGTCCGAAAGATTTACCCAGCCGCCGCTTGTTAATATAGAAGTAGATAAACTGGATACCTGTAAGAAAATGGTTGTGAATGGGTTAGGCTATGCGATTATGCCTAGTTTGATATTAAATGATGTCCATGATCTTTACAAAAAAGATCTTCAAACGATTGATGGAAAACCAATCGTTCGTAAGACATGGATGTTTTACCATAAGGATTCGCTAAAATTAAACATTGTGAAGGCATTTGTTGATTTTATGGAAAAGGAATTTGCTGGGCAATAAAAAAATCCCAGCTTCTCTTGTCATTTGTAACACAAGTGCCGGCAGACAATACAAGCATCTGCCCCTATTAAGACAGATGCTTATTGTTATTATTAAAGATTTAGGCTAATTCTATTTTTTCTTTTGTATACTGTGCGGCAGAAGTCCCCGCTAATTTACCAAAAACAGCTCCAGACATTAAGCCTGATCCACCAGGGTAATTTTTGTAGAAGATTCCACCAACCATTTCACCTGCTGCAAATAGTCCTGGTATGGATCTTTCTTCTTGGTTTAACACCTCACCTGCTTGGTTAACTAATAACCCACCAAAAGCAAAGGTAATTCCACAAGTAACCGGGTAGGCATAGAAAGGCGCTTGGTCGATTCGTAATGCCCAATTGGATTTAGGCGGTGTAACACCAACGGTTCCTTTCCCATCTTTTATCGTTGGATTATATACCCCTTCTTGGACAGCAGCATTATATTCGCTAATGGTTTTTAAAAATTGAGTTTGATCCACAGATGTTAATTCCGCTAATTCCTCAAGTGTATCTGCTTTAATAACTGTTGCTTCCTCTAAATTATATTCCTTTCGCAGCATGGAACGGACTTGAGCATCAAAAATTTGATAAGCCATATGGCCTGGCTGTTTTAAGACTTCACGGCCATACTTGGCATATGTGTAGTTCCGAAAGTCAGCCCCCTCATCAACAAATCGATTTCCTTCATTATTTACCAGCAGCCCAAGCGGAAAGGAAGATTTCTTGTAGATATCTCCCGGCTTATTAAAATCCCCTACTTTTGGCGCCTGATAATCGGTGCCAATGGAGTGACAGCCCGTCCACCCGAACTCGCCATATTTTTGTGCTCCAACCGCTAATGCCATTGTAATTCCATCACCCGTATTGAATTCTGTCCCTCTTACAATCGCTGCTTCCCATTCCCTCCCAAGCTGTGTACTTCTCATTTCTTTATTCGCTTCAAAACTGCCACATGCTAAAATGACACTAGCTGTATCAACAATCATGACATTCTCTTTCTGTTCAATCTTAATACCGGTAATTTTGTCCTTATCCATCTTTAACTCGATTGCACGTGAGTTGTACCAAATGTCAATGCCAAGTTCTTCAGCCCGGTTAAAGAGCTTTTCCATTAACCCAACGCCCTTGTTTACTGTTTTAATCGGAAGTCCTCCCCAAAAATGACGTTTACCACCCTGTTCAAAGGATTGATTTTCATAGTTTAATTCAAATTGAATTCCATGATCATGCATCCATCGAATGGTTTCATAAGATTTGGATATAAGTTGATTTGCGAGGATAGGATTACTTTTTCCTTCTGTCACCCGCATTAAATCTTCATAGAAATCCTTTTCTGTATATTCGGGCATGACCACTTTTTCCGCTTCTTCATCTGTCATTTCAGGGATAATCTTTCTAATGTCCTCCAGATTGTTATAAGCAACACGAATCGCTCCATCCGTAAAAAATGAATTACCCCCACGCTTTTCAATAGGTCCTCGTTCTAAAACAAGTACATGTGAACCATTTTCCTTTGCCGCAATCGCCGCACACAAAGCGGCATTCCCTGCCCCAACTACAACAACATCATAACTTTTTACAGTATCCATCAAAACCCCTCCTACATGTAATTATCTTTCTTTACATAAATCATAGGATAATAACAGAGATTAATAAAATACTGTTAATTTATAATATTCCATAAGAAAAAGTTATGGATGATTCTTGCAGCTCCAAAGGGATAGGTTTGACCCTTTGGACCAAATGTGTTGAAACTCTATTTCTTGCAGATTAGATTTGGATACGTCACACTGATTCCCCGCCTATTTTTTCAACAACTTATTCATTATGTTGGATAAACGACAAATCCAATGTTCTATTGGTATGGATTCGCTGCTTTCTATACTAAAATACAACTATAGATAAAAGAATAAGTTAGATTCAAAAGGAGGAGCAAGAAAGTGACAAACAATCCTAATATGATTTGTGATTTGGAAACAGGTGTATGCGGAGTTGCTGATGCGGAAGAAATGGAGATAATTGATTTTAATTCATCAAAAAAATCAATCGAACTTTATTATGTAACAGATCCTATTTGTTCTCACTGCTGGGCAATTGAGCCCGTTCTTCGTCGATTTATCGAGCAGTACGGACATTATTTCAACTTTCATACCGTTATGGGAGGATTGCTCGAAAAATGGGGTGACGGACCGGTTGATCCTGCGAATGGAATTTTCAAACCTGCTGACGTGGCCGGTCACTGGAGAGAAGTTGGAGTCCATTCCCGTATGCCTATTGATGGGTCGCTCATGATTGATAATCCCGTTCAATCCTCCTACCCTCCTTCACGAGTATTTAAAGTGATACAAAAACATCATAACGATGCATTAGCCTATGAATATTTACGACGTGCAAGAGAAGCTCTCTTTGCGTTTAATAAGAATATTTCCGATACTGCCGTTATGATTGAAATCGTCAATCATCTTGGCCTTGATGGAAAAGCTATTGTGCTTGAAGCAGAGCAGCCAATCGGACAGCAATTATTAAATGAAGATTTTAGTCTGGCTAGAAGCCTTGGTGTTAGAGGTTTTCCGACCATCGTTATGATTAATGAGGAAAACAAAGGAATCAAAATCGTTGGTGGACGCCCGTTCCAATACTATGTGGATGGTTTAAAACAAGTCCTTAATGCAGAAGAACTTCAGCCAAAACAACAGCCATCTCTTTCGGACTTACTCGGAAAAGAAAAATTGCTGTTTTCAAAGGAAATAGAAGTCATGTATGATGTAGAACAGTCAGATATTAACTCTTTTATTGAAAAAGAGCTTTCATCCGGCAGTTATGATAAGAAGGAAATCCTTGGGGAATTATATATTATAAAGGCTGCAAAATAAAGGAGTATAATCATGGCATACGTATTACAGGTAGACTTTAAAATGAATGGACCATTCGGAGATGAAATGGCAGAGGCATTTTCCGATTTAGCGAAAAGCATTAATGAAGAAGAAGGCTTTATATGGAAGATTTGGACAGAAAATCCCGAAACAAACGAAGCCGGTGGAATTTATCTTTTCCAAACAAAAGAAACCGCTGAAAAATATATTGATATGCATTCCAAACGATTAGCCAGCTTTGGGATAAATGATGTCAATGCAAAAATCTTTGCTATCAATTCAAAGCTGACTGAGATTACAAACGGTCCTCTTAAATAATCATTTCTGCCTTTTTCGTTTAGGCACAAAGGTTACATTACTATCAAGATCCTATTGGGGAGGAGCAGATGATATCTGCTCCTTTCTTCATGAAATCGTATCATTAAGATATTAACCTTAATTCTTCCAGTCCATTCAAATGCTCAAATGCTGGAGTAATTTTCGTAATCAATTGATCTTTTAATATATGCTTTAACTCGCTTTTCTTTTGCTTCGCTAATGTTAATTGACTATTATCCGAAAAGAAAATCAATGATTGATTATCAGTGGATGTAGGGTCATGTAAATCGAAAAATAATTCCAATAACTCATTATAAGAAACCTTCCATGGATTAAACCATATTTCTACTATATCAAGATTTTTCTCTCTTAAATGTCCAATTCGAACGTTTTCAATCCCGCGAAAACTTGTAATAAATGCCTCTTGACTAAAAAATTCACTTGCACCAAATACTGCTCTTTCCATTTTTCATTCGCTCCTTTTAGAGCGATAGCCTCTTTCCAATCAAAAAACCTCTCTTTGTATAAAGAGAGGTTCGTATGATTGCATACATTCCTCTCATCTTGCAAAGATTTATACCTTTGCAGGAATTAGCACCGTTCAAGTCAACGTCCTGACTTGATGGTTGCCGGGTTTCACAGGGCCTGTCCCTCCACCACTCTGGATAAGAAGTTATCGCTATTGATTTTTTATTTATTGTTTATGATACTATCATTCAATTATCTAAAAAGCAAGCATTTTAATAAAAATAATTTGAAACTTCCTATTACTCATCGAATTTGTTCTTGTTTCACTATCTCCCCAGTAGCCGTTCCGCTGTGCCAAAAACCTCAACCCGGTTCCGGCCATTATTCTTTGCTTGGTACAGGGCAAAGTCTGCATTTTTTAATAACCTTTCAATATCTAATGGATGTTCCACATCCCCTGTTTCAATCCCAATACTAACGGTTACTCGATTGGTCACAGGTGAATATTCGTGAACAATTCCCATGCTATATACAGCTTTTCTTATCTCATCAGCAAGATGATAGACTTGATCCTCATTCCAATCAAAAACAATCATAACGAATTCTTCTCCCCCGAAACGTGAAAGAAAGCCATCCCTAGGTGCAATCAGCTGTTGAATGGTACTGGCAGCTGATTGGATTACTTTGTCTCCTTCAAGATGCCCATAATGATCATTAAATTGTTTAAAAGCGTCAATATCAAGCATCATCAACGAAACATTTCTCTTTCCCTGATTGTTATCTAATTGCTCTTGTATAAAGTGCTGAAAACCCCTTCTATTCGGAATTTTCGTTAGCTCATCAATGAATGAGAGATACTGAAGCTTTTCATTCACCTTTTTTAACTCTTCATTTATAGCCATATTTTCTTCTATCTTTAGAGCAAGATGATGATTGCTTTCCTTAAGAAGCATTTCATTGAAAAAATTAGCCGCGTAGCTATTATAGAGCATCCGTGAACCTAGCCAGCAAAAAAATAAAAATACAGATAGATTAATATAATGTCCTATTAACGTGTCCATAGAGGATTGAAAAAAAGGTAAACCGATAAACAGCACAGCAATAGGCGGGATATAAAGCTTGATGATTGTGCAGTTGGAAGCAAGAAAAAGGATTGAGACACACACAATGTTCACACTAAAAGCCATCACATGACCATATCCCTTTTGGTCCAGCAGTGTGATAACAGATCCCCACACGCCAAAGAAACAAACAAAACACAACAGTCCCAATCGGAACCACTTATATTGCCTTTCCGTATAATCCTTTATACGTTCAAACCAATGCATATAGCCTAACATGATTACACTCATGATGAGTAAAAGAAGATACAAAATTAAATAAGTATTCGAGAAAATCAACCGCTGATAGTTGGCAAAGCTTGTCGTCAGATTAATACAAATCATGATAGCTTCAAACAAGATCACAATCTTTGCAAACAGCTTACAGCGCTGCAAATTTACATTGAAGACATCCTTTTCCAGCAATTGCAGCTTTTCAGGGGATGCAGATGGGCCTACAAGCACATGTAATAGTTTCATAACAAACCTCAGAAAACATAGAATTTTTAGGCTAAAAGTATGTATTTTCATTCTACTATATCTTATTTCTACTTATTATACGATAGAATTGCTCAGCAGAAATGGAGGAGGAACCTTTGCGAAAAATATATCGTTTAGGAGTTCTGTTGTTTTTCTTTTGTCTAGCAGCCCCAATGGCAGGTCTAGCAGCAGGATTTAAAGATGTTTCCAAGTTGTACACATTCTATGATGAGGTTAATTTTCTTTCCTCACAACAAATCATTACCGGTTATTCAGAAGGAATTTTCAAACCAGATCTACAAGTGACCCGGGCGGAGGCTGCAATAATGATTGGACGAGCCTTAGGGTTCGATGATATTCCACGGGATACAAAGTTTAATGATGTTACTGCAAACGTTACAGGTTCCGGCTACATTGCATCAGCCGTTGAAATGGGAATAATTACAGGTTATCACGATAACACCTACCGCCCGTATGAGCATGTTACACGTGGACAAATGGCTATTTTCATAGACAGAGCATTTGAATTACTAGATAGTAATCAATCCAATAAGTTTCATGATATTTCACCGCGCATGAAGGCATATCAATCTATCTTAAACATACATGCACTCGGAATTGCAAATGGATATTCAGATAACACCTACCGCCCAGATATAACGGTTACCCGGGGACAGTTTTCCGCCTTTTTGGCCCGTGCCCTCGAGCCTTCATTTAGAGGAGCTCTGACCTTCGCTGTTGAATCTGTTTCAGGCTGGGAAGAAGGTTCTTCGATAGTCGAAACGGACATTGACACAGAATGGGTGATTAAGTTTAATGATGAGGTGGATTGGCAAAGGCTTTATAAACATATTTATGTTGTACGAGAAAGTAATCAGCAGGTTCATTATATTCATCCAATAATTGATTACAATCATCCACAATCTGTTAAACTTCTTTTAGGTCAGCTCTATGAATTTGACGAAACCTACACTCTATATATTACGGAAGATGTTCAATCGACAAGCGGAAATCCTTTATCAGAACCAGTAAGGATCAAATTTCATACAAACAAGCCCGAATTTGATGTAGAAAAGTCAGTGGAGCAAGATGGTGTAAAATTTGACATCATGTTAGATCTGACCGACGAGAAGGTTTTCGCAAAGGTTAAAGCAACCAATATCACAAGCGGCCCTATTCCATATGTGGGGTTTAGTGGGTGTGACCCCGGTATTTCTGCCGGACTATCTACCGAATCTGTGGATGGTTCAGTCAAAACAGGCAGTAAATGGCGTTTGTCAGGCAGCTGCACTCCTGAAGTTCCACAGTATAGTCTTCAGCCCGGCGCTTCAATTGAAGTCGTCGAAGTGCTATACCCGCCTGAACAGCCTGCAGGTAAAAATCTTTATGTAAAAGTAAGATTTCAAAGGGGAACAAGTGAGAGTCATTCTACATTTAATCCAATAGATATTTCATTATCTTTTCAAAAAAATGAATAAACCTCTGTCAATACATTGATATCAAAAAACCTCCAAGCTGGAGGTTTTTTAGCTTTTATTTAATCTTTCTATCAGATATGTTCCACTAAAGTCATATTTTACTTAAATATCTTCCCTATTACTAATAGTCACGGTAATTATCCCTGCACATACAATAACATCGTTCAATTGAATTCAATTTGAAAAGAGAGGATTATCATGTTCTGTAGAAGAGAAGTTCACAGAATTTCCCCCGAAAAAATCATCGAAATCAATCAATTCTTTCATGAATACGTTATGCCAATTCAGTTAAAAAATGGAGCGACATTGATTGGACGCTGGATAACAGAGGAAGAAAATGAGATTGTGACCATGTGGAACTATCCAAGCTATGATGAGTATTTAAAAATTGAAGAGAGAGTCAAAAAAGATAAACTGCATAAGCAAGCACAAGCACAGCTTTTAAAATTAGGTAAGCTCTTCTTAGATTATCGTCAAGAATTTTTAACTTCAACAGGAGTGTATCACTCACCCAAGCAAACCGTGACAGTAAGCGGGTATATTACAAATGAAAATGGAGAAGCCTTGCTCGTTCAAACCTATTGGAGATCAGATACATGGGAACTTCCCGGTGGCGGGGTTGATGACGGAGAAACATTAGATGCAGCACTATGCAGGGAAATCTTTGAAGAGACTGGAATAAATGTTAAGCTATTTGGAGTAACAGGTGTTTATTCAAATGGAAGTACACTATCAATCGTATTTCACGGAAAAAGGATTGGCGGAGATGTAATGACATCTAATGAAACAAAGGATGTTCGGTTTGTGAAACTCGATGAATTGAATGTTCATCAATATATTACACGTGGAAAGTTTCTTCCAAGAGTACTTGATGCAATGAAAGGGAATTCCATACCGTATGAATCATTTACCGTTCGTCCATATAAACTTTTGGAAAGATTAGAAGGAATAGTCATACAGGATGAATCTTGAAAAATAAAGCAAATGGATGGTTCTCCTGCTTTTATGGAAGTAGGAGAACCATCCATTTGCTTTTTGTGTTATTTTAATCAAAAATGATGTTTTTCACCTGTAACATGATGTCTTGGATTAGTTCCTCAGCAGTTAAACTTTTTGCTAATCTAGGACTTTGACCTGACCATAGTGACATATAATCTGGATTATTTTGAGCGGCAGCTGTTTTTCGAATCGATTGAGTTAATGTATTTTGAACAGGAAATGCTGGAAATGAGGCTTCATTCTCATGCATGGTTGAAATAAATTGGTTGTTAATGCCTCTCGCCCATTTGCCTGAGAAGGCCCGAGTTAAAATGACCTGGTCTTCGTCGGATTGAAGAATAGCTTCCTTATGCAGCCTATGTGCACCGCTTTCTTGACACGTTAAAAAGGCCGTTCCCATTTGTACAGCCTTTGCTCCTAAACAAATCGCTGCCATCACTCCTCTTCCATCCATTATTCCACCGGCAGCAATCACTGGAATTCGAACACAATCAACAGCCTGTGGAATAAGGGACATTAAACCGATCAAGCTCTCTTGATGACTATTACTGAAATTGCCGCGATGACCGCCTGCCTCACTGCCTTGAACCACTACCATATCCATTCCATTTTCTTGATTTTCCAAGGCTTCTCTTACGGTTGTAGCTGTTCCAATTAAAATCATCTGATGTTCTTTTAATCTGCTTATTACTTCCTTCGACGGGATTCCAAATGTAAAGGAACAAACAGGGACTTTTTCTTCTATTACTATCTCCATATGTTCATGAAACGTTTCCATTAGTTTTCGAGCATCAGGAAGTTGAAAACTATCATCTGCTATGTTTAGATGATTTTTTATAGACTGTAATTTTTCGTTAGCAAAATCGATCCCATTCTGGGAAATGGTAAATTCTCCTGGAACAAATACATTTACGCCAAAATGGTTTAAGGTTAACTCCTTCACTTCCCGAATTTGTTCCCGTAATTGAGCAGGTGTCAGATAACCCGCTCCAATCATTCCGAGCCCCCCGCTGTTTGATACTGCTGCTACTAACTGGGAGGTTGTTATTCCTCCAGCCATTGGAGCTTGAATAATAGGATATTTTATTTTCAATCTCTTTGTTACTTCAGTAGAAAGCATAGTCCTCACCTCGTTTTTTAGTTGGCTATGTTAACGAATTATGTTAATAAGTCAGATTTTTGACTCATCCGTGAGAAATGTCCATTTCTCACGCCTTTCAGCTGTGCTGAAAGGTTGCTGTATAGTTAGGCTTTATAGACTAACTTGTACTAAACTGATTTTACACTCTACCCTAACGTATTCAGCAGTTCCTTTGGGGAATGTACCACATATTTCGGTTGTTCCTTCTCAATCATTTCATAGCCGTCCAAACCCCAACTGACCCACATGAACGGCACATGAACTTTGTTGCAGGCAATAATATCCCGCACTTCATCTCCTACATATACTAACTGTTCAGGAGACAGCTGCCTTTGTTTTAAAAACCTCTTAATGACAGTATCCTTGCCAAATAATTTACTGGATGTCAAAACCTGTGAGACCGTAGTAATTTGTTCTTGTTTTAAAAATAGTTCGATGTTTTCTTTCGAATTAGAGGAAAGAATTGTGATTTCATAGCCTTTTTCTGACAATGCATCCAGCATGTCTTTGATTCCGTCAAACAGCTTAACTTCATTCACATTTTCTTTAAAATAACGATAAATCTTCGGCAAAATAAGCGGTAATTTATGCATCGGAAAGCGAAAGTGCTTTGCCCTTTGCTGGATGGTTAAATTTCTTGTTAAAACAAGATCCTCTTTCACGACAGGTTCATAATCATATTGATCTGCATATGTATTCCAAGCATTTATAAAAACGCCGCTTGAATCAGCCAATGTTCCATCAAAATCAAACATCACATACTTCAAAAACTGCTCCCCGCTTTCATTTCCTTTTCTTTTTATTTTAACAGAAACAAAAAGGTTAGGAGCAGTTCTATTGCTATCAATCGAAATTTGGTTGTCGAATAAGCAAAAGTGTCAGCGTACTGCATAAGCTATCTATGAAACTAGCTGATATACAGTACATAACTGACACTTTTTAAAATTCAGTCTTTTTAATAACCTTTTGAATAATCGACTACATTAATATAGGGCTTTTTCCCTTCCAAGTAGGCTTTCAGATTAGGAATAAAAATATCCTCGACAACCCGCTTATCGTAATACTCTGTTGAACCTGCTGTATGCGGCGTGATGATTACATTATCCATCTCCCAAAGAGGACTGTCTTCACCCAACGGTTCTTTATCAAATACATCAAGGCCTGCACCTGCTATTTCGCCTTCTTGTAAGGCTAGAATTAAATCCTCTTCCTTCACGAGCTTTCCTCGGCCAATATTAATAAAAAAGGCAGAAGACTTCATTTGTTTAAATTGTTGGGCTGTAAACAAATGATACGTTTCATTCGTCAGCGGCAATGTAACCACAACGTAATCACACTTTGGCAATAAGTCGTCTAGCTTGTCAGGCGTATACATTTCATCTACATATTCTGCCGGCTTTCCTGAGTGGCGCACACCCAGCACCTTCATGCCAAAGGCTTTTGCGATTTTAGCGGTTTCTGTTCCAATCGCTCCGACGCCAATAATCCCAAGTGTTTTCTCATGAATCTCAAGCTTCATATGACTATGATGCCATACTTTAGATTGTTGATTTTTTACATATGTATGAATTTTTCGTGTTAATCCAAGCATATAAGCAAAAATCGTTTCTGAAATGGGGTAAGCATGGACACCGTTTGCACTTGTCAGAAAGATTCCATTTGATTTAAATTGCTCAGTCGGAAAATGGTTAATCCCTGCACTTGAAGATTGCACCCATTTTAATTTAGAAAAATCATCAAGCGCCAGTTTATAACCAAGCGTCACTTCCGCATCATTCACATGCGGTCCCCATACTTCTTTATCCCTTCCTGCTATGATGTCCCAGTCTGGAACATGACTTTTTATTTGATCCATTAAGTTCGGTGCTAAATCCATTGTTATCACCATTTTTCTCTTTGCCACCACAAAACCCCCTTTTATCATTCCTACTATAACTATACCTTTTCTTTCACTTTTTTTCATCGAATAAGAATGAGGGTTCCTTGCTTACATAAATATTCTTTTTTTGTCAATGATATATAAGAGCGATAAAAGAAAGATGTGAGAAAATTGCACTTACTATTCATCCTTTGGCTTCTTATCCAGAACATAAAAAAGAAGTCATGGCGGAATCTTCCTGAATATATACCTTCCCTGTTGTATGTTAGTTTTTTTAGCCTTCTATACAATATTCTTTGTAAAGATTATTTAATGTGGGACTTTAAATCAAACATTAAACACCTTAGCACTAAAGTGCTTAGATCTTTACATATATTCATTATCAATCCTCTATTGATTCTGTCGTATCTATCTACTATACCTGATTCTATTTGGAATAAAATTCTTTATACAGGTAAATGGATAGTAAGCTCAACATTAGTCGAATGGTTGGGACAAAGAATCTTTAAAGTGATTTTCTTTGACAACGGATGGCATCTTGGCTGGTCCACGCTTATTTATGTAAAAATGTATTTCCTAAGCTACTTTATGACAAAAAAACCCTTACTAACCTGGATGCTCTCTTTTTTATCCACCATTTTCTTTTTGATTCGATTTAAGGTTCCAGTCATACATAATCTAAAAGAATATAAAAAGGAATGGAATAAAATTCGGACCAGAAAACAAATAGTTTTAGCCCCATATCTAACAATTCTTACTGTACTACTTTTCCTTATCATGGGTTTATCCGCAATACAGAGAAAACATTCACATTAGGTTGTCTATTTGGGAAGTAAGAGAGTGTCCCCCATGTTAAAGTTTTCGGACACTCTCCGTGCACTTCATTCGTTGCATTATTGATAAATTTTTCCACCGGATTGTTTAAATTCTTCTGCCTTTTCTTCCATCCCTTTTTTCATTTCATCGTTTTTTCGGATATCATGAGAGATTCTCATGCTGCAAAATTTCGGACCGCACATAGAGCAAAAATGGGCCGTTTTGGCTCCTTCAGCAGGAAGTGTTTCATCATGGTACTCGATGGCCCGTTCAGGATCCAATGAAAGATTAAATTGATCATTCCAGCGGAACTCAAAGCGCGCTTTTGAAAGGGCATCATCTCTTTTTTGAGCACCTGGATGCCCTTTAGCCAAGTCCGCCGCATGAGCAGCAATTTTATACGTAACCACACCGGTCCGGACATCCTCTTTATTCGGCAGTCCTAAATGCTCTTTCGGCGTTACATAGCAAAGCATCGCAGTTCCGAACCAGCCAATCATGGCAGCTCCGATGGCAGAAGTAATATGATCATAGCCGGGAGCAATGTCAGTTGTGAGAGGTCCTAGTGTATAAAATGGCGCCTCATCACAAACCTCTAATTGCTTATCCATGTTTTCTTTAATCAAATGCATCGGCACATGCCCTGGTCCTTCAATCATCACCTGTACGTCATGCTTCCAAGCGATTTTTGTCAGTTCCCCAAGTGTTTCGAGTTCTGCAAACTGTGCTTCATCATTAGCATCGGCGATGGAGCCTGGACGCAGGCCGTCTCCTAATGAAAAACAAATATCATAGGTTTTCATGATTTCACAGATTTCTTCAAAATGAGTGTATAAGAAGTTTTCTTGATGATGATGCAGGCACCACTGCGCCATAATTGATCCTCCGCGGGAAACAATCCCTGTTACCCTTTTAGCTGTTAACGGAACATATCGTAATAGGACACCGGCATGAATCGTGAAATAATCGACCCCCTGTTCTGCCTGCTCAATTAATGTATCGCGGTAAATCTCCCATGTCAGATCCTCGGCAATTCCATTCACTTTTTCAAGTGCTTGATACAATGGGACGGTACCAACTGGGACGGCGGAATTTCGAATCATCCATTCCCGGGTTGTATGAATGTTTTTACCAGTTGATAAATCCATGATGGTATCCGCACCCCAGCGTGTGGCCCATGTCATTTTTTCAACCTCTTCTTCAATGGAAGAAGTCACGGCGGAATTTCCCATATTCGCATTTATTTTCACATGAAAGTTACGTCCAATAATCATTGGTTCAGATTCTGGATGATTGATATTTGCTGGAATAATAGCACGGCCTTTTGCCACTTCCTCACGAACAAATTCAGGTGTGACATTTTCACGTATCGCAATAAACTCCATTTCAGGTGTGATGATTCCTTTTCTTGCATAGTGAAGCTGTGTGAGGTTTCTGTCTTTTTTTGCACGCAAAGGCTTCCGCTTTAAACCTGGAAATACTTGTTGATTTGCGCGTGGGTCCTCCTCATCCCGGTACCCGTTATCCTGCGGCTTGATTTCTCGGCCTTCATACACTTCTACATCTTCCCGTTCCTCAATCCATAGACGGCGAAGGGCTGGAAGACCCTTTGTCAAATCAACCTTATACTCTGGGTCTGTATACGGTCCGCTTGTATCATAGACACGGATTGGTTCATTTTCTTCCTGTCCAAAGCTCGTGTCGGTTGGACTTAAACCGATTTCTCGCATCGGCACCTTTACATCGGGTCTTGAACCTGTTACATATACTTTTTTACTTCCTGGAAAATGACACATGATGGAAATGTTTTGTTCATTAAGTGGTGATGTTGACATCCTTATCTCTCCTTTAATTGCATATAGGACAAGATAGCGAACAGACGAGCAGGAGAAGAGGTTTACATATATAAAAAAGCCGGTGTCCAATACATGGATGGACCCGGCTTTAGATATGCAGAAGAAATGTATAATCATGCACATTCAAACTTCCCCACGCTGGTATGAACCAGATCAGGTCCCGAGGGTTAAGAAGCTTTCGGCGCGCTTCTCTCTCAGCCCAACTCATTGGACACCCCTAGTTATGCTTTATTTAATTCTTCATCATTATATAGAAATATTTAGAAAATAGGAATAGTTTTTTATAAAAATAGACCAAGAGAACTATAAACCTTAGTGTTACTCCTAGGCAGGCAGTTTTAATTCTCCTAGCACAATTAAACATTGAAGGGCTACATAGATTTCATTTCGATTATGAGCAGTATTGATATCAACTTGCAATAATTCATTAATTTTTCCCAGCCGATAGCGAAGACCGTTAACAGAGAAATTCATGGCACGTGCTGTTTTATGAACATTGGAGCCATTTTCTAGATAATAATAGAGCGTGATTAGTAGTTCCATGCTTTTATTTTTGTCCTCTTCCATGAAATTACCAACCATTTTATACGCATACTTTTCAAGAGCTTCCAAATTATTTGTTTGCAGCAGCATCCCGATAACGCCTAATGAATCAAAATAAACAAGGTTGTGCTGTGAATTTGACACTTTTAATGAGGCAACGCTTTCATTGTATAATTGCGGGGCATCCTCAATGGATGAAACACTTGAACTTACACCCATGGCAAATGAATATTGAGAATACTTATCTGAACAATAGTTTAATAACTTACTGCAAAAGCTTTCTTTTTCCAAATTGCTTTGAAATAGAACAGCGTCTGAAAATAAGATAATCACATTTCCCTCTTTCTTACCTAACAGCCCTTTTACCTGTTTACTCCGAAAATAATTAAAGAGGTCATTCATAAATTGCTCATTAAATTCAATTTCCTCTTTCATCGATGTCTCCTCATATTTTCGTTGAATCGCTACCATAAAATAAGGTGCAATTAAATCAAAATGAATATAATGGGCATAGCTGGCAATTTCAGATGCAGTAATCCGTTTATTAAGAATATCGTCGAGAAAACTGCCTCTAATGGTCTGTTCCGTATTAAAACGTGTCTGCTCATTCAACAAATGTAAGGAACAAGCCAACGCTGCTTGACCTAATACCATTTTATCCACTTCTGTCACTAGATTCTTTTCTGTAATAAAGGAGCAATAACCATGAATTTTTTTGCGGAAAAAGATAGGTGTAATGACTCTTTTATGACCGGGTGAAAGCTCTAGTAATATCGTTTCATGAATCTCCTGCTTTTTTTTGCCCTTTTTATTCCTTTGCTCTGTGAACCATTCCTTTAATTCAAGAGAATATTGCTTAGCCTTCTGTTCAGAAATACCTGCTGCAGCACGGACCTCATAATTGAGGGTTTCCATTATTACAGGAGTTTTCAGCGTATTAAATAATACATCGGCAATCGGCTGAACTCCTGTTTCAAAAATGACCTCTTTAAATAAATTTTGGTGCACTTCATAGGTCTTACTTAAATTATCTCTTTCAAGCCTAAGCTTCTCATAGGTTTCCTCCAGCTCAGCGCTGATTCGGTCTGCTTCATAAAACTGGCGTTCTTTCTCAACCTCAGGATCTCCATTCCATCTGTCCATCGTTTGGCAAACCCAATGACAATGGTCATCTCCCATTGCAATGCATTGAGTTTCTTTAGCAAGCACTTGTTTTCCAATAATCGTCGAAAGATATCCGCTTGCATAGCCTACCAATGAATGGCATACTGGCTCGTCACTAGATCCAAATAATTTTATATGTTCTATTGCTTCATTCGAGTTTCTCCAAATCCCTTCAAAATATAAACTCCCTTTATCAAAGTCTACTTCACAAACAGTCGGCTCGACTTCAACATGACCATTGGCCGTATGCATCGTAGGTCCTGCCATTAAAATATCCCTTTTACATTCCGGCTTGACTTCCATCATCTGCTTACAATCGGTAACCCCGCAATTCCATCCATAGCGAAGTAGGAAACCCTTTGATCGTTTAAAGCCAAGCATATCTATCAACTCTCGCCGCAGCGCTCCAAATGCCGAGCTGGGAATTTTTATCATCGTCTGGTTACTAGTATTGTATATATCCATTTCTCCATTTAACAATGCCCTCACCGCCAAAGAATGTTTTATGGTATTTAATCAATCTAGTAATAAAATAATCACTTTACATCGTATGCTAATAATATTTTATCAAAAATGACAAAAAATAACGAATGCATCCCAACTTCAAAAGAGAAGATGGGATGCATGTTCTACTATTCTACTAGTTTCTTCCGCTGATATCTTCCTGCTGTACTTTTTCATAGTCTTCAAGGGTAATGATATCAAGATCACCTTTTGCTTTCATACAACAAGCTAATGCAAAACCCTTTGCCAATTCTTCATCAGACAAAGCATCGTGAGAACGAATCATATCCTGCTCGTATTCACCATCAAGCACCTTTACCTTACACATGCCGCATCCGCCTCTAATGCAACCGGTTGGAATTGGAATAAACTGATCACGTGCAGCTCTTAATGGCGTGACGTCCGGTGTACAGGAATACTCAAATTGCTGGCCTCTAGCTTTAAGAGTCACCTTAACCATTTGGTTCTCTCCTTCTAACTCATTTTTTATAAAATAAACTTAGATTAAGTTAACGCTTTCATAAAGGATTCAGATAATTCTCTACGGTGGTAGAAAATACCTTGTCCAATTTTATCTTCCGTCCACGTAATGGTCGGCATATCTGGGTAAGCAATGTATCCACCCGCAAAAGCTTCATTTCGATTTCCTGATGGGTCAAAGAAATAAATCGTTTCCCCTCTTGTAATTCCATGACGTGTCGGCGTAACATCAAACGGAACTTCATACATCGATAGTAGATCTGCTGCTTTAAACACATCGTGTAAGGAATCGACATGGAATGCTGCATGGTGAAGCTTGGCGTCAGGACCTTTAACAAAGGCTAAATCATGTGCTTTATTCGTTGTAAATAGGAAGCTTCCTAATAATTCTTCACCATCTACTGTTGTAATTCTTTCACTTTGTCTGAAGTCAAGAGCTTCAATGAAAAATCTTGTAACTGTTTTCAAATCATCACCCGTTAATAGGCAATGATCAAAACGATGCGGTGCAATCCCCTTTTTGCCTAATGGCCATGGGTGCGGATTTAAGTTGCCTACAGCAGTCCCTAATATATTGATTTCATGATATAGTTCGCAATGATGGCCTGTCGGCAGAATAAAATGAACGGCTTCCCCTTCAGCTAATCTTGTACCTTTAGACATACGAGTGGTTGTACAGCCGAACTCTTCTACTTTTCTTTCGTAGTATGCCAAGTCGTCTAATGTTTCCACTTTAAAAGCGATATGAGCCAGTCCAGCAGAATTTGACTTTGTTAAAATCACGCTATGATGATCATATTCGTCCCACGCTTTTAAGTAAACACTATTTCCCATACGTCCTGTTTCTTCCAAGCCTATCACATTCGTATAATAATCTACTGATTTTTCTAGATCTAGTACTTTTAGCTCGACACGGCCGATACGCATAACTCTAGCCATTGTTTTTCCTCCTGTCATATAATCCTATCACTTTAAAATTCGTCATAAGAAATATCCGTACCTTTGACACCGCCCTTATAAAGAGCATCACAGGCTGTTTCAATCATAATCGGCGGTCCGCAAAGATAAGCATCCATGTTCGACATATTTCCAAGTTTGCGTGAAATCACGTCAGCAATAAATCCAACTTCTCCGTTCCATTCATCCCCATCCTCAGGTTGTGATAATGCCGGAACAAAGTGGAAGTTTGGATACTTTTCAGCCAATTCCATCCACTCATCAACAAGATACAAATCCTTTTTCGCACGAGCCCCATAGAAGAACCATGCTTCATTTTCAAAAGATTGAGAGAATACTTCTTCAACAAGAGACTTAATTGGAGCCATTCCAGAACCGCCGGCAATGAAAATCAAATCTTTGTTTCGATTACGAAGCTGCATGCTTCCATATGGACCTGACCCCGTTACAATATCCCCAGCATTTAAATCACACATATAATTGGAGCCTTTTCCCTCAGGAACCCGCTTAATATGAAACTCAATAAACTTTGAGTCTTCATATTTATTCGCCACTGAATAGGCACGTGTATCGTCTAATCCAGGTAGATCGAACTCAAAAAATTGACCTGAACCATAAGGAATCACTGCAGATTCTTGCAGTTTCAGCTTAATCATATGTATATCATGTGTGTATTGCTTATTTTCAACAACCTCCGCTTCAAAATCATGGACAGCGAAGAAAGGTAAATCTGATTCTTCTTCATCTACTTCAATTACAAGATCGCTTTCAGCTAGTGTGCTGCACATTAATGTAAACCCTTCTTCTCTTTCAAAGCTCATTAAGGAATATTCCGATACACGATCCATGATTTCAAAATCGCCTTCGAGGACTTGGCATTTACATGCAGAACAGCTGCCATGCCGGCATCCGTAAGCCACTTGAATCCCATTGCGAATGGCGGCATCCAGTATCGTTTGTCCTTCCTTAACTGTAATCGTTTTTCCACTTGGTTCTAATGTAATTTCATATGTTTCCACCGCTGTTTTTGTTTGACTCATCTCTTAATCTCTCCCCTCTTAATCTTCATCACTCTTTATAAGGAAATGCAAGAAATCTATGTAAAAAAATTGTTCATATCACTTCTTTTTCTCCTTCATATAAAAGTCATTTCACATGAAGGAGAAAAAATCTATAAATTTATCAAACAGAGTCTTACATAGCTCTTACGCTACGACGATTTCTAAATAATCTCCATTGCGAATTCCTGCCTCTTTAACAGTCCCATTTAATGAAATTTCTACTTGACCATCCGCACGAATTAAGAATAAACGATAGTTTTTTTCTTTGTCTGCTTTCCACGCGTCTAAACATGACCCCAGCAATTCTTTGTTTGTCATATCATAACGGGCTCTTAAGCCAATGCTTCCTTGAAACAAATCATTTTCTGTGACTTCTTTTAATACGGGCCAAACAATCAATTGATTTTCCTGCTTCAAATAGTTTGCCATTTCGGTTCACTCCTTGTTTCCTTCGCTCTAGAAAAATTTCTTATCTAACCCTAAATGTTTTCTGTGTTCCAACCAGCGGGCATGTTCCCTTGAAGAATAATGTTCACCCGTTTCTTCTGGAGATAGACCTGTATATTTGAATATACCGGCGATTGGATCATCGCCAAATTCGCCGCTCAAGTAAGCTTCTGCCGGCCACCAAATCTGCATATATTTAAACGGTTCTTGCTCAAAAATATGCTTACATCCAGGAGAACAAGTCACATATGTTTTATTGTTATATTCACTATATTGTGTCCACATTTTGGATGGATTATCTGGATCCGGAAACTCTGCAGGAACTTGACATACCGTACATACTGACGGAATCCCCGGACTTGAACCGGCCAAAACATGATCATCCATACGACGGAAGTAAGGTGAATAATATCGATCAAATGTATCTGGATATTCATTTGATAACCATTGATAATCATCAGGCTGCAGTTTGAATCCTCTAAACAAATTCGCATGTTTGTAGTGATCAAGAATACGCATAACTGAATGAGAGTAATGATTTTTTTCTTTCATGCTGTCTTCCGCATGCTTTGGTAAACGAATTCCATATTTTCGTAAATCTTTAAACAACCCTTCAAACACTTGTTCTTCTACATAAATTTCAAACGCTTTCTTCCAAGAAATCGGACGAATACGTGGATAATAATCCACAAGTGCCGAAATAACTGAGAACAAACGATACGCTCTCCAATACCATTTATCGAGCCATCCTTGAATGATTGGAACGTTCCGGTCGTCTTCCTCTAACAACATTTTCAAAGCAGACATTCCTAATGCCATATGACGGGATTCGTCAGATTGTACAGTTTTTCCAACAGCAGCGAAGTTATCATCGCCCACCGCGCCCGCGGATGAAGCAAATGGCAGGAATAAAATGTTGGTAAACACATACTCAAACGAGAATGAAATCGCTATCAATGCTTCAAATGGACCTGCTGTCATCGCATCATCAAAGAATGATTTTGGAACTGTATTGAACCATAAGTTTTGCGTTGTATTGGCAAAATTATGAAGCCCATCGATTTCTTTACTCATATGAGCATAATGTTTGATTTCAATTTGAGCGTGACGCAGTTCATCAATCGCTTGATTAAAAGTGGCAAAGCGAATCGCTTCAATTGGAATGTTCCGGCCAACATATGCCATTAGACGATGGGCAGAATATTCGGCAGGCTGAACAGCCGTCGCAAAGACTTTAACCCCTTCATACCAACGTGAATCCACTACTTTCGCATGTCCATCATTTGCTTCAAAAGCATTACGAACCGCATGATAAATGCCATCTTTTTCTGATTGAATTTTAACGTATTGGTTATAAGCCATACGAAAAGGATCTTCCCAGCGACTTGGATCTTTCAAAATGATGCCTTCTTTTTCAATTAAAGGGTATACCTTATTCATATCAAAATCTTTTGGTTCCCACATTAAATCCCTTGTCATTGCATGATATTTTTCTTTTACGCCTAATTTTGCCATATTTCGTTGCCCTCCTTATTCTGCGTCTTCCCATTCTATAATTAACTGTTCTTCGTCCCAATCCGTGATAAAACCAAAAGCAGAGGACATGACAATGTGCACTCGATCCATATCAAAATCTGCCCCAAAATGTTCTTCAACCGTTTCTCGTTTTAACACCATTCTTCCAGGCGCTTTTACTTTTTTATAAACCATAAAGTCTTCAACGATGACTCCCTCATTATCTTCTTGAATCGCTGAAATGATGGCATCTACCATTGAACCGCCGCTTGTATCTAAATCCATTCCTACGTATGCTTGTTTTACTGTCATTTTTACCGTCCCCTTCTCTTATCTAAGTGCTATTTCGTATTGTTTAAATGGAAGCTTATATTTTTTATAGATTGGAATAATCGCTTCTTCTTCAATTTTCTTCAATGTTTCTGGAAGGTTGATAGATAATCCATGTTTTTCAAATAATGGAGCTAAAGCAAGTACTGCTTCAAATGCTTTCGGATACCATTTCTCCACCCATTCTTGAATGATTTCTACATTGGAGAGGATTTCTTCTGGAGTCTCCCTAGGGTCACTTAATGTTCTTCCCCAGCGATAATCACCTTCCCAATCTTCATAGCCTAAAGATTTTAAATAATCCCAGCGGCTTTCGGCTTCATCACTTGCTAACAGTTTAAACAGAGAGAATGCCCAATCTCGATGCCAATCTAATTGCTTCGAAATGACCAAATTCAGAATGGATAAATGTGTATCACCTTGTTTAACAGCTTCTTGATTTAATTCACGATACATCAAATTTCCTAATAAAAGGTCTAATGTTAAGTTCTCCGCCACAAGAACTTCTGCCCAGTCATCTGTCACGAGAACCTCTTCTACATAACGACGTAATGGCTGAAAAGCTGGTTCGTTCAGTAGCACCTCTTTGCCATATGCAAGAAACTCCCCATGATGCTCCTGCATATTCATGGCCCATTGTGAAATCCACTGAGCTCTTCCTGTTTTATCGTATGCCTGGTAAGTCGCGCACTGTTCAATCGCTGAGCCTAATGCATAACGGATGACATGCTGCATTTGAACATTCTCACCATATTCAATATGACGAAGCGGCGTATATAGATCTCTTAGTGCATCTGTCCACTGGGGTGATAGATTTTCAATGACTCCTAGTTCATTTGCATAGTTGAAGGCATTTTCAACTTCTTCAGCCATTTTCTTACGGTTATTTACATAAGTTGTGTACCAAAACTTCTTCGGATCACGGTAAGCTTCCCAATCGGAGGATTTTAGGCGTGTATAACGCGGATCATAAATGTCATAATCACGCTCGTCGAATATATGGCGATAGTGCATATGGATATATGGCTGTTGTCTGACTGTCACATCTTCATATTCATTCTTTGTTTTATAATCCCAGGCTTGGTCTCGGATTGTTTTTTTGAATTCAGGTTTCGTTGTCATTTCTCTTCCCCCTTTTATATTTCAGAAAATTACACTTAAATTTTATAGAATACCTTTGCTGCTATCTAAAGAGGTTTGCTACTTTATTTCTTTTGCTATCTTGTAAGCGTATTCTAATATTAAAATAATTCGAATATTTCGTATATGGTTGATGTCACCCAAATTTTTTTCCGTTTTGGTACGATTCATACCAATTTTCATCCTATCTACTTTGAATATAGTGAAGAGACTGTCCAAAAAATCAATGTTACTGACTTTTTGGGCAGTCTCTTATTTTAATTATTGTTACTGTAAGAATAGTTAAAAAACCCCTTAATCGTTGGGTCTTTTCACCTCAATAACAAGTTTCCGATTCCCCTGTTTTTAGGATTTCAAGAAAATCGGAAACCCATCTATCCTTTCATATAATACATAACAATCTTTCCTATTTGTCTTCCTAATTTCAGACCTGCCTCTATGTCTGCTTTGAAATGGACTCCAGCATAAACCCGAGATTGAGCACATTCTTCCATTTTTCTTTGAATGGATGCTGATTCACTTGGAAAGAAATGACTAAGTACCATTTGGGAGCATCCTGCTATGGCTGCATGACCGGAGGGATAGGATGGAGATTGGGGCGTGTCAATAACAGCAGCAACGTTACTGCCATATTGAATGGGTCTTGCGGTATCGTAAAGATATTTAAAATACATCGACATGACAAAGGCATCATTTACGGCAGCATAAAAATACCCTAACACGAAGGCAAGCTTTGTTGCGCCTATATTGTACTTATCTGCTAAACGGAAAATGATTCGTCTAATTTTTTCAGTTAACATTCCGTTTCCCCAATACTCGGCCATTTGTTTTTGCCTGGGAGTCAAGGCAGCTAATGTTTGTTGAACAATCAATCGTTCAAATGTCCAATTAATAAGATTAGGATGCCGAAGGTCCCAACTGATTTTTCGTTGAAAAGGATCGAGGAATACATGGTTCCCAGAGCGATGAATAAACACCATCGGCCCATAACCGGGGACTGGGTTTCCCTTTGGAGGAGTTGAATTTCCAGGATAAGGATGTTCCGACCATTTTTTATACATCAACACAATCAATCCCTTTTCATAGTCCTTTAACTTTCTATGTTTGGAGAATGGAGAATGTGATGAACATAACGAAGATTTCTATTTTTCCAAACAAAATTGGTCAAAAAGATGATTGACATGTTACCCATCTAAATATATGATTAATTTATAAATTTAATATTTTTCTCCTAAAGGGGAGTAGCTTTTACAACAAAGTCGTCATTTCGGAGTTTCAAACTCTCGGCTTTGTTGGCAACGAATGTTGTTAGCAAGACCTTTACCTGCACAACAGGTAGAGGTCTTTTATGTTTTAGACCTTTACCATCAATCGGTAAAGGTCTTTTATTTTTAAAGCCTTTACCATCTTCGGTAAGGGCTTTTCAACTTTTCTGGTAGAAATATATAATTGGAGGATTTGTTCATGCTATTAAGAAAAACAATGTCACTGTTAGGAATTGGTTCGGCAAAAATTGATTTAATTTTGGAGAAAAGGACATATGCTCCCGGCGAAAAGGTTTCTGGTTATTTCTTACTAAAGGGTGGTACGGTTGATCAAACGATTAAACATATTCATTGTGATTTAGTCATGGTTGATGATGAGAAAGAACAAGAAACGGTTGTAGATACAACAACCATATTATCATCAAGAAAAATACAGTCGAACGAGGAAGATCAATTATCGTTTAGCTTTACCATTCCCGAAGATTCCGAACGATCAAGGAAAAACCTATATTACTATTTTAAATCGAAACTTGTCTTTCATGAGGGAATGGAAAGTAAGGACCACGATATCATTTATTTGAAATCTAATTTATAAGAGAACGATTTTAAAAAAACTCTAGGAGGATGAATCAATGGAACTATCCATTTTATTTGAGTACACCTGGGTATTACTATTATTAATTGCGATTGAAGGTTTACTGGCAGCGGATAATGCACTTGTCTTGGCTATTATGGTTAAACATCTGCCTGAGGAACAAAGAAAAAAAGCCTTATTTTACGGACTGGCGGGCGCCTTTGTCTTCCGATTTGGTTCCTTATTTGTGATTTCTTTCCTTGTCGATGTATGGCAGGTCCAAGCAATCGGAGCACTGTACCTGTTATTCATCGCTGTCAATCATATCGTTAGAAAAGTATTCTTGAAAAAAGAAAAAGAGAAAAATGAGGACGAAAAGAAAAATTCCGGTTTTTGGGGAACTGTTTTTAAGGTAGAATTGGCCGATATTGCCTTTGCTGTTGACTCTATTCTTGCCGCCGTTGCCCTTGCCGTTACACTTCCAAATACAAACCTGCCAAATATTGGAGGTCTTGATGGTGGAAAATTCCTTGTTATTTTTGCAGGTGGCCTGATTGGGCTCATTATCATGCGTTTTGCCGCAAACTTCTTTGTGAAGCTGCTTCACACTAGACCAGGCTTAGAAATTGCCGCTTTTCTTATCGTCGGCTGGGTCGGTGTAAAGCTTTCCGTCTACACCTTAGCGCATCCAGAATTAGCTTTATTACCAGAAGGCTTTGCTAAATCTCCGGAATGGAAAATTACGTTTTACGTCGTGTTATTATTAATCGCAGCTGGCGGCTGGTTTTTTTCGAAGGACAAAAAAGAAGAAGCCAGACACTATTAATTAGAAAGTTCTAGAAACGCTCACCAATTATACGGTGAGTGTTTCTTTTTACTGGAAGTTTTCCATTACCCAAGAAACATCCGCTACAATCCAACAATCCACAGGGGCTATGCATGAAATTGTCGCCATTTCTGAATCAGTTGCACGATTAGCTAAAGATTTAAATAACTCCGTTGACCATTTTAAAATAGAATAAAGTCAAACAAGGTGTCAGGCACCACAAATGGACATTTTCTTGCATTTTGTCTTTTTGTGGTGCCTGACCACCTTATATGTTTTCCTTATAGACAAGAAACCGGCACTTCAGCAGCCTGAAGCGGTAATTGGACAGTAACAATCGTTCCTTTAGATACATCACTTGCAAATTCAATTGTGCCTTTATGAGCCTCAATAATCCGGTAGCTCACCATTAATCCTAACCCAGTCCCTTTTTCTTTTAATGTATAAAAAGGTTCACAAAGCTTTGGAATGATTTCCTTTGGAATTCCTACACCTGTATCTTTTATAGAAATAGCAATATTTTGATTAGTTGATTCTTTTATTTCAACAGTAAGGTTTCCGCCGTTAGGCATGGCCTCAAATGCATTTTTGATGATATTAATAAAAACTTGTTTTAATTGGTTTTCATCGCATTGCACATATGGCTCTGTTCCAATAAATTGTTTGTTCATATTTACATTTTGTAATAATGCTTGAGGTTCCATGAATGATAGTACTTGATTAACAATATCCTTAAGGTTATTGGCCTTATATTCAATCGCCTGAGGTTTCGCAATGACCATAAATTCATTTGTAATCATTTCAATTCGATTCAGTTCAGACATCATAAGGTCTAACAAGGATAAACGATTGCTGTCAACTTCTCCCTTAAGCAGTTGTGTAAACCCTTTCAATGTTGTCAACGGATTGCGTATTTCATGCGCAACACCTGCTGCCATTTCACCTACTACTGCGAGCTTTTCAGATTTTCGTAATAACTCTTCTGTCTTTTTTAATTGTGTAATGTCAATGATTGAACCTACTACCTCTACCACTCTTGTCTCTTTTATAATCGGTTTTAGTGAAACAGCTAAGGAGGCTTCTTTCCATTCCCATTCAAAGCTCACATCACGACCATCCCAGGCAATTTGGTAATGATAAAGCAGCTGATCGAATTCTTTATTTCCGGTTGGATAAATGAACATCTGTCCAATCATTTGGTTAGGAGAATTCCATAATTTGTGAAGCAACTCCCCGTCACAAAGGGTATGAATAAAACTATCTTCTACTTTATGATATTTAAAAATAATTCCTTGCTGCTGGCGAATGGTATCCGTTAACTCTTGCTTTGCTTCATGAAGATTATGCTCATACTTTTTTTGCTCTGTAATATCCCTAATAATGGCTGAAATATTACCGGTATGCTTACCATGGATATTTGACAAGGAAATCATGAGATAAATAGTCTCCCCATTTTCTCTTTGTTGTAGGACTTCGAAATCTGTAATATTTGAACCATTTAGAACTTGCTCCAATACCTCTAACAAGTCATCCTTGTTCTTCAGAATTGTTTTGAAATCCTGTCCAATAACATCGGATTCTTTTATATCCATGATTTTCTCAAATCCTTTATTTGCACGGAGTATATGTCCTTGATGATCAAGGATTAGCAGCCCTTCTGGTGTATTTTCGAAAAAGGACTCTAGTAACCCTTGGGTCGTATTTAAATCCTCTTCCATTTCTTCTTTTTTTAGAAAAGTCAGCTGAAGTTTTGAAGAATAGAAGCCTATAAAGATATACATATTCCCCAGAACTTTTAAAAAGTGGACTAAAAAATTATAATACCCTTGGCTGCCGCCATAAAGCAACGTCAAAAGGTTAAGAAGGAATAAGAAAAATATCCCCATAATTAAATAGATATAAATGTAGTCTTTCGTTTTTTTCATACTTTTAGTTATGAGTACGAAGGACAACGTATAAATGAAACAAATAGTAAGGTAGAAAGCAACTCTTAATACTGTTGATTCTCCATTTATTGAAATTAATGGCAGATGGTCTTCAAATATGAAAATAATAGATGCTGATACTAGTAAAATACCTATAGTTGATAGAATATACCAATACTTCTTGATTAATTTTTCTTTTTTATCCTTGAGCATGAATAATACGAAAAGAAAAATTCCAGTTGACTGTGTTAATCTGACCAACATTTCGAACCATCCTGTTTTTACTTCAGAACTTTCTGTAATAAAAGTGGGCATTCCCGGAAATGTAATCATATGCAGTAAACCAAAGGTTCCTATTGAGAAAAAAATGACAGGCAGCCAAAGCGATGTTTTAGACAATATATAAGGATAAGCGTACCAGCCATAAAGGAAAATTGAAAATGATATGAAGATATTGAATATTTCGAAAACAGTGTGTATAATAATACGACTTTCTGATACAAAGATGGATTCTATATAGGGCATTAAAAAAACGGACAAGATCAGCAATAGTATAGAACTATAAAAAGAAACGAAGGTTATTTTTTTATTCTGATACATATAATTAAGCATAAAACCTACCCACCTCTAGCCTGAATAAAAAGAATTAGTTATTCATGATATTTCGACAAAAACATTAATAATCCTCCCCTATTAATCCCTAAAAAAGAGAAATTTTTTTCTTGTTTCAAACAAGGTGTCAGGCACCATAAATGGACATTTTCTTGCATTTTGTCTTTTTGTGGTGCCTGGTGTATTAGATAAAAAGCATGGGGACGGATCTCCTACTTCCAAGGAAGCAGGAGATCCGTCCCCATGTTTCAATTGATATATTTCCCAGCGTTTATGGTTTCTAAAGCAATTCTTCGTTTCAATTTAACGATATCTTCCGGGCTGCTCATAATGAGTCGTTTAGAAATCTGTGAAAATCCTTCATCTTCTATAAAATGATTTAATAGATTAAGAGCTCTAAGCCCCAGCTGCTGGGAAGATTCATGTACATATATCTTTGTACAGTAAATTTTCTGCTGGCTTTTTTCTTCTCCATTTGCTTGAATAGCTTTTTTTGTTCTTAAAATAGCGCTTTCTATTGCATAAATATTGATTGCAATATCCGCAATAAAAGCTGCCGTTTCTTGTTCTTCATCTAAATAGTCCAAACCTTGCTTTTTAATCGTTAAAATAAGTGAATGAAAAAGATTCTTTAGCAGAAGAAGAATTTGCTTTTCATGCTGAAGGATACAGCCCTCTACATTCTCATTTTCAATTGGCTGCAAATCTTTTTTCAATAAAGATGAAGCGATGATGATTCTATTAATTTCATTGGTTCCTTCAAAAATCCTGCTAATTCTGGCATCACGATAGAGTGTTTCAATTTCATATTCTGACATATAACCATAACCGCCATGGATTTGAACCCCTTCATCTACGACAAAATCTAGGATTTCAGTCGACATCACCTTATTAATGGAGCATTCCACTGCATACCGAGCAATGGTTTTTCCAATGTCATCCCCATTCCTCTTCATTTCAGCAAATGCATCCTGCATCGCACCCGCCGTTCGATAAACAGCGCTTTCATTTACATACGTTTTAATCACCATATCGGCAATCTTATTCTTAATTAAATTAAAATTGGATAAAGACTGCCCAAATTGCTTTCGTTCATTTGCATATTTAACTGAAAGCTCAATCGCTCGTTTTGCTGTTCCTAAAGAGGCAGCAGAAATTTTATGGCGGCCGATATTCAGAACATTAAACGCAATAACATGCCCTTTTCCAATTTCTCCAATCACGTTTTCCACAGGAACTTTGACATTGTCTAATATAACTGAACAAGTGGAAGACCCTTCTAACCCCATTTTCTTTTCTTCGGGACTTGTTGTCACACCTTCATAATCTTTTTCAACAATAAAGGCTGTAAACTGTGTTCCATTGACTTTTGCATATACGATAAAAAGGTCAGCAAAACCGGCATTCGAAATCCATTGTTTTTCCCCGCTTATGACATAATACGAACCACATTCTGATAAAACAGCTGTAGTCTTTCCACTAAGGGCATCGGTTCCAGCAGATGGCTCTGTTAAGGCATAGGCGGCAATTTTTTCACCCGTTAGGATATCTAGCAAGTATTTCTGCTTTTGTTGCTCTGTTCCAAAATAGGCAATAGGTAAAGCCCCGATTCCCGTTTGACCTCCAAATGTAATCGAAAAGGACCGGCCAAGAGCCATTTTCTCAGTAATAATCGTGGCTGCTACCTTTCCAAGCTCAAGTCCGCCATCAGATTCAGGAATATCAGCACTGATTAAACCAAGTTCTCCTGCCTGTTTAATTAAGTCAACTGTGTGTGAAAACTCTTTATTTTCAATCTTTCCTAAACGCGGTAAGACCTCATTCAAAACAAATTTACTTGTCATATCTGAGATCATGAGCTGTTCTTCCGTAAAATCTTCGGTTGTAAAAACATCATTTGGAGAAATCGTAACTGATAAAAAATGTTGTTGATTTACTGTTTTGTTTGACATCCCTATCCCTCCACGATTAGTTCAGAAGACTTAAGTCTATTACGAACTTCTTCCGGAATAACCTCAGCTTTGGGTTTGCCTTTAAATGATGTCCAAGCACGGACATCATAGCCCTCTGCAACTAATTGGCCATCTTTATAAAATTTGTGATTTACTCTTATTACCTTTTTTCCTACTTCTTCAACCGTGCTATGTAAAACCACTTTGTCTTCATAATAAAGCGGACTCTTAAAATTACAATGGGTTTCTAGTAATGGAAGCCCAATTTTATCCTCAGCTAAAAGTTTGGAAACAGGAAAGCCAATAGAGGCAAAAATCTCATGTGTCGATTCATTCATCCATTTATAGAAGTTCGGGAAAAATACAATCCCAGCCGCATCCGTATCTCCCCATTGTACTTTAAATTTAAAATCATATTGATAATACATGTTTATCTTCCTTTCTTAACCAATGGTTATTTCTGATGTAATCCGTTCTTTCAGCTGCATCTTTTGAATTTTCCCACTGGCAGTTACTGGGAATTCCATTGTAAAGACCACTTTACTCGGTAATTTATGTGTAGCGATTCTTTCTCTCAGATAGGTAATAATCTCTTCTTCCGAACTTTCTTTTCCTTCTTTCAGTTGAAGAACCGCACAAACGGTTTCGCCGAGAATTTCATCCGGAATACCAATAATCGCCACATCCATTACTTTTGGATGTTTCGTCAAGACAGCTTCAATTTCTTGAGGATAGATATTTAGTCCGCCGCGAATGATCATTTCTTTCTGTCTCCCAATAAAGCGTATATATCCATTTTCATCCATTGTTCCGAGGTCCCCTGAATAGTACCATCCCTCATCGTCTGTAACGGCTTTCGTTTGTTCGGGCATTTTATAATACCCTTTCATATTGCCAAATCCCTTAATGGCAATTTCTCCAGTTTCCCCAGGTGGAAGCTGTAATCGATTTTCGTCTACGATTTTTATCTCTACTCCAGGAAGAGCTTTACCAAGTGTTTCAATGATACTTTTTTCATCATCATCATATGGTGTGATGGTCACAGAGCACGTTTCCGTGATTCCAAAAGATTGACATAGATTCATGCCGAAGCGATCTCTTATTTCTTTTACTTTATTTGCTGGAATGGGTGAAGCTCCGACAATCCCTGCTCTTAGTGAAGATAAATCGTATGAATCGAAATGTTCCACTTCTAATTCTTTAATGAACATTGTTGGAACTCCTGAATGGATTGTAACCTTTTCCTGTTGAACCATTTCTAACATTAACTCCGGATGATACTTTTCAATTAACACAATTCGTGCACCGGTAGCCACCGCACAAAATAGGTTTACAGCCATACCAAAAATGTGGAATAATGGGGCAGCAATAAGGAAAACATCTTCCTCGTTGCAATTAATTTCACTCCCGACCGTACAGGCAGAATTCCCAACAAGTGCTCGATGCGGAACCATCACTCCTTTCGGTACCCCAGTCGTCCCTGATGTATATAATAGGCAAAATAAATCTTCGTTGACATCGATGGTTACTTCTTCTGCACTCATTCCTGTATTCATAAGATCTTCATACGTTTCAAGTCCTTCTACAACACATCGCACAGTAATGACCTCTGGCACTATAGTTAATGCCTTTTGAAACTTTACATGATGGTCAAATTCTTCCGTTGCAATCAAAATTTTCGGCTCTGCGTTTTTCAAAATTCGTTCCACTTCGAAAGATTTATATTTCGGACTAAACGGAACAACGATGGCACCAATTTTAGCGATGGCAAAAAGCACAACCACATTTTCATACCAATTTGGTAATGAAACGGCTACCCGATCTCCTTTATCGATTCCTTTACTTTTTAGTCCGCCAGCCAAGTGATCTACGTCGTTTTTTAGTTGTTTATATGAAAATCGTTGCTTCAAATCATAGATAACTTCTTGGTCTCCATACTTTAAGGAAGCCTCCTTTAATAACTCGTACACAGACATAAGATTCTTATTTTTGTCCATATTTTTCCCCTCTCCATCAGTCAAGAATCTAAGTTATAGATAATAAGGCTATTAAACTTCTATGGATCAAATCATATTTATAAGTGGCAGTCCCAATATCAATGGTGTCAGGCACCACAATTCACGTAAAATCGTCCTGAATATAGATGAATTGTGGATACCTGAAACCTAATGAGACAACCCCCTCCTCTTTTACAAAGCTTCCCAAATAGATGCGATTCCCTGACCGCCGCCGATACAAACAGCTGAAGCTCCGTATTTCTTCTTACGTCTTCTCAATTCGTAAATAAGGGTAGTTGAAATCCTTGTACCACTTGCTGCAAGTGGGTGACCAAGTGCAATCGCTCCGCCATTTACATTTCCAATTTCAGGGTCGAATCCTAATTCCTTTTGACAAGCAAGATATTGGGCTGAAAAAGCCTCATTAATTTCGATTAAGTCCAAATCAGAGATGGATAAGCCGGCTTTGCGAAGTGCTCCTTGAATCGCTGGAACTGGGCCAATTCCCATGTACTTTGGCTCAACCCCAACAACATCCCAAGAAACTAAACGAGCAATCGGTTTTAATCCTTTTTGCTCTGCGTAGTCACTTGATGCCAACACAACGGCGGCTGCACCATCGACCATCCCGCTGGCATTACCAGGTGTCACCACACCATTTTCAGCAAATCGCGGCTTTAATTTTCCCAGCTGCTCCATACTTGTTTGACGGATATGCTCGTCCTCAGCAATGAGCTTCTCTCCTTTTCTTCCTTTCACCGTAACAGGAATAATTTCTTCTTGAAGATACCCTTTTTCTCTTGCTGCAATCGCCCGGTTATGACTGGATAGAGCATGCTGATCCACTTCTTCTCTAGTAATTTCATATTTTACTGCCAGGTTTTCTGCTGTGTCCCCCATCGAACATTTTCCAACTGTGTCATAAAGACCATCCCATACCCAGTCTTCAATCACCGTACCGCCTAATGGGCTTCCCCATCTCATGCCGCGAATCACATGTGGGACCTGACTCATACTCTCGGTTCCTCCTGCAAGAACCACATTGGCTTCACCTGTTAAAATATAGCGTGCAGACGTTAGAATTGACTCAATTCCTGTTCCGCAAAGACGATTAATAGTTAAAGCCGGAACAGGTATCGGTGTGCCTGCTTTTAAACCAACATGTCTGGCCAAAATATGCGCATTTTTACTGGACTGCTGCACATTTCCAAATACAACATGGTCAATTTCCTCAGCAGATATCTTTGATCTTTGGATTGCTTCCTTCGCTGCAATCGCCCCTAAATCGATGGCATCAAGTTCACGAAACGATTCCGACATTTCGGCAAATGGTGTTCTTGCCCCTTCTAATAAAACAATTCCCTTCATTTTCCTCACTCCTTTTCGTTATTATCGTCCAACATAAACCGGTTCTCTTTTTTCAATAAATGCCTGCAGTCCTTCTTTACGATCATCTGTGGCAAAGGCTGTCGCGAAACAAGCGCTCTCCAAAATTAAACCTGTTTCAAGATCTGTATCACTTCCATTGTTAATCGCAACCTTAGCCATCTGCAGGGCAACAGGCGGTTTCTGCGCTAACTTTTCGGCCCATTCTATAGCCGTTTGAACAACCTCTTCTACCGAAACAACTTTATTCACAATATGTAATTCTTGTGCCCGCTCGGCACTGAACATATCTCCAAAATAGATCAATTCTTTCGCAAGGCCTTGTCCGACAATCTTTTGTAAACGTTGCGTACCTCCGCCGCCTGGGATAATTCCTAGTCCTGTCTCTGGGAAAGCAAACTTTGCTCTATCAGAACAAATGCGCAAATCACAAGCAAGGGCAAGTTCTAATCCACCGCCAAGGGCCAAGCCGTTTATTGCTGCAATCACTGGCTTATTCGAGTTTTCTATTTTGATAAAAACATTTCTTGAAACACTGTTCATTTTATTTACGCCAACAACATCAAGACCAGCCATCTCATTAATATCAGCCCCTGCAACAAACGCTTTTTGCCCGCTTCCTGTCAAGACAATCGTACGGACTTCTTCATTTGCTTCTAATGCATCAAATATTTGTGAGAGTTCTTGAAATACTCGTGTGTTTAAGGGGTTCACAGGAGGGCGGTTAATCGTCACCACCGCAACCTTATTTTCAATTTCACATAGTAAAAATTCGTAACTCATAATCCATTCCTCCAATTTTTTATTATTTTTTTTCGTAATCGTAGAATCCTGCACCTGTTTTCTTTCCAAGTCGACCTGAACGGACTAATTGTTTTAATAGCAGTGGTGGTGCATATTGGTCGTTGTTAAATTCATTCTTGAAATATTCCATTACATGGTATCCAATATCTACCCCTGCAAAGTCCTGTAAAGTGAATGGTCCCATCGGATAGTTCAATCCAAGTGTCACGGCCTGATCAATATCCTCAGCAGAGGCTACTCCTTCTTCAAGAAGCTTGATTGCTTCAATAAATTGTGGAACCATAATTCGGTTGACAATAAATCCTGGAGAATCCTTCTTTACTTCAACCGGCGTTTTTGATAGTTTTCTAGACAATTCTTTTAATTCTTCCACCGTATCATCACTTGTTTGATATCCCCTGACCACCTCGACTAATCTCATTAATTGAGCGGGATTAAAGAAGTGCATGCCTGCCACTCGTTCCGGGCGTTTCGTAACCGAAGCAATTTCAGTGATGGACATCGAGGATGTATTTGTAGCGAGAATCACATCTTCCGGAACAATACGGTCAAGCTCTCGGAACACTTCCTTTTTAAGATCCATATCTTCAATGACAGCTTCAATCACAACATTTGCTGCAGAAAACTCTTCAAGATTAGTAGTTGTGCTAATTCGTCCTAATGCCTCTTGTTTTTGATCCTCTGTCATTTTTCCTCTTTCGACACTTTTACTCATAAATTGATCGATTCTTTGTAAAGCATGATCTAAATACCGCTCCTCAATATCCCGCAGAATAACTTGAAATCCATTTAATGCCGCTAGATTGGCTATTCCAGAGCCCATTGATCCCGCTCCAACGACTCCAATTGTTTGAATTTTCATATGAACACTCCTTTTTTATATCCTTTTCTATTTTCTATAAATTCATTATAATCTGAAAAATTATCAATTTATATCCGCACTATATAGGAATAGGACTCTTGTTTTCTGACAAAAAGTACAGTAAAACTATGCAGATTTCTAACAAGGAAAAACGGTTACGCCTCATGCCCATTTCGGAACAAAAAAACTATTGAGTTCTGTGAAAGCAATTCATTTTACAAGACTCAATAGCTTTTTATTCAAATATATTTATTACGATTCAAATTTAGCTGGGAAAAAGTTTTCAACATTCCTAGTTCTTCGTCATTCCATCCCCGTATAGGTCAAAAAATTTAAAAGCCATCATCAAATTCAAACGAACTTCAGCATTGTTTAAGTCTTCCGCTATTAACGATTCAATCTTCTCAAGCCTATATAAAAGAGAACTTCGATGGATGAATAGATCTTCAGCTGTAATTTTGACATTCCCATTATTTTGTAAAAACACATAAAGGGTATGGCATAAATCAATATTTTTATCCTCACTGTACTTTAACAAAGGCTCCATATATTTTTTAAGAAATAATTGAATCGCCTTCACTTCTTTAAATTGTGAAAAAATAGTATACGAACCTAGGTCTTCAAACATAGAAAATCCATCTTCCCAAAAACGACTGTTTACTACATTTAACGCTTGAATCGATTGCTGATAACTTACATGATAATCCTGAATCGTTGTTGTTCTTTCCCCAATTCCTAATAGAATTTGGCATTTGCTCACTTTAACCTCTGAACCTTCCTTCATCTTATTATAGAGAGTTTCCCAAAATACTCGCGGCTGTTCCCCTTCTGCTTCTGCAGGAACAATGAGAATAAAGTGATCATCATGAGAAGCGGTTATGATTTTATGATCGATATCTAAAAGAACGCTTTTGATAAATTCCCATATAGACGTTTTTTTAGCCTGTTGTTCTAATAAATTAGAAGTTTCTACCACCTTTTGATGCAGCTTAATTGATATCGTAGAAACACGATGGCTGCGATATAAATCCCAATGGAATAAATTAGCATACTGTATAATTTGCCCTGTATCCTCTATTTTCTCAGCTAATAATTTCCCGATAAAGCTGCCCTTCGCTTGTTCCATTCCATCTACAACTAGCTTTTGCTTAATAAATTGGATGGAACAAATATTACGTGCCAGTTCAATCGCCAGCTGATCATATTCATCCATCTTTTCATTTGATAAGCGGATAGCTAAATAACCAAGTAAACTATTCCCGCCTGCCACAGGCCAAAATGAAAAATAGTCTTCTGGATCGTTATTTGTTTGAATGGTTAATGTTTCATGATTTTTGATACTCACTACAGCCTTCTGTGCACCCTTTATTAATACTGACATCAGATTGGGGTCCTGATCCGCTCCCTTTAGTTCATATGATATAGGGAGTAAAAATCGATCAAAAAGGATGACTGAATTTTGAAACAGACGGTTAAGCAACGTTGTTATTCCATCAAAATTATGATCATCTACCGTTTCCTTCACAAGAGCTTGCTGATACTCGATAAGGGAGTGAAGCCTTTTTTTATAATCTTTCTCATTATTAAATAGACTGGCATTTTCAAGAATGCTTGAAAAGTACTTGGATAGTAATTCCAGCATCCTTAAATCTTCATCTTGGAAGACTTCGCCTTTTATTTTTTCGATATGTAATACTCCCATTGGCTTTACCCCCATTACAATAGGAACCGTTAATTGGCGGCCGCCAATGGTCTCCAAAAAAGGGAAATGATCTTTCAAAACATAATTATTCATCATGATTTTCACTTCAGGCTCAAATTCTCCAAAGTAGGGATTTTGTAATTCAAGGCAATCCAGAGATCCATTGAATAAATATATACAAGCTATATCTGCATTTGTCGCTGTTCCCGCTCTCGTTGTTAATTCATAAATATGTTGTTCAATCGGGGTACCAAGTGAAAAATTTTGGCTAATCCATTCAATTCCTTCTACTTTTTTTAATTGCGCTTCTTTTTGTCTAGTAATCGAAATGGCTAAGGCAATATCCTGCCCAAAATCTTCAAATGTTTTCTCCATATCCAAAAGCGGGACATAGTTTAAAAAACCAAGTACACAAAAACCATAATGATGATAATCATCTTTTAACGGAACACTAAACCATGTTTTGACATCGTTTTGTTTTAAAATTTCTGCAAATCTGCAGCCAGCGTTCTGAGATTCATCCGTTAGACTATATAGCATGAGTTTTGGGGAGCATTCTTCTACATGAAGCGAAAACGCATTAGCGACAGAAGGGATATGACCGCTCCATGCCTTTGGAATAAAGAGATCATCTTCTTTTATAATCACTCCAACAAAGTCGCAATATAATTCCAGCCGAAATGAATCTGTTAAATATTGTAATGCCTCTTCCTCTGTATTCACTTTGATAAGTTGTCGTGCCGTCTTACGTAAATGTGTTTCGATTCGTTCCATTAATACTTCCTGCTTAGAAACTGACACTTCTAATCCTCCTTTCTGCTTACCTCTGTTTTTTATCTCTCAGGTGGAATGGAGCGACTCCTATTACTCCACTTGATAAAATACAATCTGAACCTCTGATGGTTTTCGAATCCCTTCTCCGATAAAGATCATTTTATTAAGAAAATCGTACTTATTACTACCTGTTTCAAACACCGGACTTGTTTTAAAATAATAGGTATCATCGGGAACTTCTTCTCCCCGTATTAGCTTATCAATAATCTCTTTTGGACCATGTCTATATCCTTTGTTGACTACGTAGATTGGAACCCCATCATCGGTTTGAATCGTATAATGGGCTAGAGCTTCTGTTACACCATCTTGTCGTAAGATTTGATAATCTGCTCCGCCGGGAAGGACTATTCCTTTGAGCAGATCTCCCTCGAAACTGCCGCCTGTAATTGGAATAACCCTCCTATGTCCTTTTCCGCTATCTCCAATTTCAATCGAATTTTCTACCTGAATATGGGCTGTAAACATATAATTTAAGTGTACAGACAAGCACATTACCCCCTCATTTATTTGAAGATTGTAAATTATTATCTGAATATTATAAATTTTATACTAATCTAGCTATTTCAACAAGCTATAAGAGTAAAGCCAGGCATACCCATACTTGAAAACATGGACGTTCCTGGCTTTTTTAAAAGCTTTCAAAATCATTATTTCCCCTATCAAACTAATAACCCCAGGAATCAGATTCCCAGGATTGTTAGTTTGTTATTGGCTATTCTGCAACAATTATTTCTTCATTTGATTTTGAAATGGCTTTTCCTTCTTGTTCTTGCTGATCTTTATTATAGTTACCATGCTTCTCTTGAACAAACAGCATGGCCAAACCGCCAAGAACTGCAGCACTTGCAATGGCTGCAAAATTATACTGTGGCGCAAGGCCTATCGTTAGTAAAATCCCCACAAAAGTTGGTGCCACAATTCCTCCCAAACGCCCAAATGCCATCGTACTTCCAAGAGCGGTTGAACGCATATTACTTGGATAATACTGGGAAACAAACGCATTGGACAAATTCTGTAATCCTACTGATGAAGCACCGACAACGGAAATGAGCGCAAAAACAATAAAGATGCTTTTTGAGAACCCGATTAAGGATAAAGCAATGGCTCCGCTAAAGAATAAAGGAACGAGTACCTTTTTAAATCCAATCTTGTCCACTAATGGACCAAAGATGACTGTACCTAAAATAGCACCAATTTGCATAACAGCTGTTAGGGCAAGACTTGAACTTAGATCATAGCCAACCTCCATCATGAGGGAAGGTAACCATGTATTCATCGAGTAAATTAAGACAAAAGCACTAAAGCAAGAAATCCAAAACATAATCGTACTGACTCCACGCTTTTCCCCGAAAAGCTTGACGACAGGAGAGCCTGCTTCTTTAACTGCTGGTTTCACAAAATGAATTTCAGCAGTATTTTTTAGTTGAGAGTCAATTCTGCCGAGTGTCTTTTTAGCCTCGTCTAGTTTTCCTTTTTGAACTAAAAAGTCAATAGACTCTGGAATACTCTTTAATAAAAAAGGGATAAACAAAACGGGAATTCCCGCAATCCAAAATACTGCTTCCCAGCCCACAGTCGGAATCAAGGAACGACTTGTTAGGGCTGCAGTCATGGCCCCTACAGAATAACCACAAAAGATAAAAGATACAATAGCGGTACGAACCCGCTTAGGAGAAAATTCAGTTGCAAGGGCAATGACATTTGGCATAACGCCTCCAAGACCTATACCTGCTATCACACGAAAGATCGTAAATAAAACAGGACCATTTGCAAGACCAGATAATAGGGTGAAAAAACTGAATATAAAGGTTGTGAATAAAATGATTCTCTTACGACCCAGCTTATCAGAAAGAATGCCAAAAAGAATGGCTCCAATCGCTGTTCCGATAACCGTATAGCTTCCAATCGCTCCTGCTGTTACACCTGAAATCCCCCATTCCTTTATAAGTGATGGAACGACTGCTCCATAAATAACGACATCGTACCCATCAAAGGCAATGACCAAAAACAACCAGAATACTAGAAGGACATGAAATGAATGAATACGACTTCCATCAATGACATTCATTGGGTTAATCTTTTGCATTAAAATAGCCTCCTGTTTGGAATTATTTTCTTCACTATAAACCTTTATTTAGTAACCGCTTTCAACCACCCTTTCTCTTTTGTAAATATTCAGAATTTTCATAAACTAATTATAATCCTAACAAACCAAGTTTTTTTATCCGCTTATTATAGGAAATAGAAAAAATATTTTCGATTGTTTTGTAGCATATAAGGAAACATAGGAATCGTGATTAAATAGTCATTCTATTTCTTTACAAAAAGGTAAACAAAAACAGATAAAAAAACAATTGACATTGTCTGACTATAAATTAAATCGTTTTCTCCTAAAGGGGAGTAGCTTTTACAGCAAAGTCGTCAATTTCGAAATTTTTTACTCTCAGCTTTGTTGGCAACAAATGTTGTTAGAAAGACCTTTACCATCTTCGGGTAAAGGCCTTTTCAATTTTATACAAGGTAATTTATATATGGAGGATTTTAAAATACTTTTAAGAAAAACAATGTCACTTTTAGGAATAGATTCTGCAAGAATTAATCTGGTTTTGGAAAAGGTGGCTAATAGAAAGGTGCTAGACACCACAAGTGATGGACCTAAAAAAGGGACGATGTTCTTACACCTTTATAGGCAGAACGACCGTCCCTTTTATTTTTCAAATAAGATTACTCTTTCGTTTGTTCCATACTATTTTCAGATTTTTGATGCCTAAATGGCAAGTGTTCGATTCCTAGTTCAGCAAGTTCTGCTTGGGCTTGTTCGATGATCGTTTGTGCTTGCGCTTTTGTTTCTTCATTTAAGCCGGCAAACATATCCTTTTTCCCCGCTTTTTCCGGCAGCGTTACTCCTAGTTCTGCTAATTGTGCTCTCGCTTCTTCTTGGGTAATCGTCCCGCCTTTTCGCTGCTCCATAATGGCTTGAGCCTGTGCTTTTGTTGCTTCATCTAAGTTGGCGAACCTATCCTTTTTCCCGCCTCGTTCAGGCAGTTCTACCCCTAGTTCTGCTAATTGTGCTTTTGCTTCTTCTGAGGTGATTGTTCCGCTTTTTTGCTGCTCCATAATGGCTTGAGCCTGTGTTTTTGTTTCTTCATCTAAACCGTTGAACATATCCTTTTTCCCGCCTCGTTCAGGCAAAGTCACACCTAGTTCCGCTAAGTCTGCTTTTAATTGCTCCATAATCGTTTGAACCTGTGCTTTTGTTGCTTCATCTATAACTGAAACCCCTTTGTCTGAGGCTGTACTAGCAGTTGTAGTATTCGTAGCTGCCATAGCTGACAAGCCAGTTCCTAGTAGTCCAAAAGTTAATGCTCCTGTCATAGCTAAGGCATATAATTCTTTCTTTTTCATGTTAGATTCCTCCAATTATTCATTTTTCGATTACAGGCTCGAACAATCATTTCTCCTAAGCAGTCCTCTATTACCTGATAAATCCATCTTATCCATTAAATATGAACAAGTTATGACCAAACTATTAAAGAGTTCATAACTATTAAGGTCAAAAGTATGTTGGTTTATGAAGCCTTCCCATCCTTCACTCTTTTAAAATATTTTAAATTATGCAATAATCAGACTTATCTAGAAAACTACAACAACCTATTTTTTGTGACAGCTTAAGACGGAGGAGAAGTACATGAATAAAGAAAAAACGGCAATTATTGTAGGCGGAGGCATTGGAGGGCTTGTTACCGCCCTTAAACTTCACCGCGTTGGCGTATCAGTACGTGTTTTTGAAAGTGTAGAAAATATTAAAGCATTAGGGGTCGGAATTAACCTATTGCCCCACGCTGTTCGAATTTTAACAGAATTAGGCTTGACTGAAGACCTTAAAAAAACAGGCATCCCTACAGCTGAATTAAATTATTATAACAAGTTTGGCCAGCAGATTTGGCATGAGCCAAGAGGTTTGGATGCCGGCTATAAATGGCCCCAGTATTCCATTCATCGCGGGCGTTTACATATACTTTTATTAAACGCAGTAAAAAAACAGATTGGTGAAGACGTCATTTATACCGGACATCACCTTAAATCATTTCAAACCTTTGATGATGGTGTAGAAGCAGCCTTTGAAAATAAAAAAACAGGCGAAATGATTGGAACGTACCGCGGCGATTTCCTTATCGCTGCAGATGGTATCCATTCGGTCGTCCGGAAACACTTTTATCCAAATGAAGGTCTGCCTAAATTCAGCGGCCGGATTTTATGGCGCGGCATTGCAGAGTCAACTCCATTTTTAACAGGAAAATCAATGATTATGTCAGGATTCCAGGATCAGAAATTTGTTGCTTATCCTGTTTGTCCAGAAACTGCCGAAAAGGGTCATTCGCTAGTTAACTGGATTGCGGAGCTAGCTGTGCCTGGAGATGTTCCGCCTCGCAGTGACTGGAATAAGAAGGTGGATAAAGAAGTATTTGCACCTGCTTTCTCGGAATGGGATTTTGGCTGGCTGAATGTACCAAAACTAATCGAAGAAACCGAAACAGTTTATGAATTTCCAATGGTGGACCGCGATCCGCTTCCGCAATGGACATTTGGCAGAGTAACCTTACTTGGTGATGCAGCACATCCAATGTATCCAATCGGGTCTAACGGAGCTTCACAGGCCATCTTGGATGCTGATGCATTAGGACAAGCCTTTGTTGAACAGCCGACTGTGGAACTCGCCTTAACTGCCTATGCAACAGTACGCATGGAACCAACTGCTAAGATTGTGTTAACCAACCGGCAGAACGGTCCGGAAAGTGTCATGCAAATAGTAGAGGAACGGTCTCCAAATGGATTTAAGAATCTGCATGATGTCATCTCACAGCAAGAATTAGAGGATATTGCGAACAAATACAAGCAGATTGCAGGCTTCGACCGCCAAACACTAAATAACAAAAAGGGGGCAGGAATAAAGTGATTGAACATATTGTATTAATTAAATTTAAGAACGAGCTGACAGATGACCAGCTTAACGGATTGATTCAGCAAACATTAAGTTTAAAAGATTACATTCCAGGAATCATTGACATCCAGCAGGGCCGTAACTTTTCTAATCGAAGCAAGGGATATGAGATTGCCTTAACAGCACGCTTTACCGACCATGAAGCACTAGAAAACTACCTGCCGCACCCAAAACATCAGGAACTCTTAAAATCGCTTACTGAATTAGGACTAGAAGATACGATTGTCGTCGATTTTGAGATTTAATTTAATAAAAAAGCACAAGTGTCAGGCGCCGTAAAAAGACAAAAGGTAGAAAATGTCCATTTGCGGTGCCTGACACTCTATTTATTTTTCGGATGACAAAAGCAGTCCAATGTGTGGTCGTTAATCATGCCGACTGCCTGCATGTAGGAGTAGCAAATGGTACTGCCAACGAATTTAAAGCCGGCTTTTTTCAATTGTTTACTCATATCATCACTCATTTCATTTGTCACCGGCACCTCTTCCCGAGTCTTCCACTCGTTCACTATCGGCTTGTGATTGACAAAACTCCAAATATAATCAGAAAATGAACCCTGTTCTTCTTGAATTTTCAGGAAAGCTTTTGCATTCGTAACGACGCTTTGAATTTTTAACTTGTTCCGAACAATTCCTTTGTCTTCCCTTAATGCTTCTAACTTCTCATCACTGAATTGAACAATTTTTTCTGCATCAAAATGAGCAAAGGCTTTTCGGTAGTTTTCTCTTTTTTGTAAAATCGTCCACCAGCTGAGCCCAGCCTGTGCTCCTTCTAAGCACAGCATTTCAAATAACAATCGATCATCATATACAGGAACACCCCATTCCTGATCGTGATACTCAATATACAATGGCTCATCTGTAACCCATGCACATCTTTTCATCCTATACGATCCCTCCATCATGCATTCCTATTTCGAAAGGTACCGTATTATTTTCTTCTAATCAACTTGGCAGTTCTACAGACTCCACAGTTTTCGCCGTTTTTACTTTGTCAGGTTCAGGAAGCAAGAAATTCATTAGAGAAGCTGCCACTAAGATAACGATTGAAATATACAAGGAGATATTATAATTTCCCGATAGATTATAGAAATAACCAGGTACATAGGCCCCTAACGCTGAGCCTACTTGGTGACTTAAAGATAAACAGCCTACGATAAAGCCAATCGAATATTTTTTGAAATATTCAGCCGCTAACAATTGTGTCGGTGCAACGGTTGCAAAATCAACTAGTCCAAACAATGCCGCAAAAATCAATAATAATAGCGGATTATGAGAATAGACAAGAATCACAATAGATAAGGCGCGCGTGATATATAAGAAGACAAGTAATTTCCGGCTGCTCCAGTAATCAATAATCACACCAGATAACAGAATGCCAATAATATTAAAAGCTGCTAATAGACTAACAGCAGCACTTGTAACTGATGTTGAAAATCCATGATTATGGGATAAAGGAATCAAGTGCGTATCCATTAAGCCAGTTGTCGTAAAACCACACACCGCAAATGGCAGCATCAAGAACCAAAATTGCCTTTTTTGCAATACCGCTCCTATTGATAATTTTGCTTGAGGCTTGTCCTCTTTCGTTACCTGTGCTTCCTCCAATAGACCTCCTACCGGCTGCAGTCCTTTTTCTGTCGGTTGATTTCGTAAAAAAATCAGTACGACCGGGAAGACGATTACGATTAAAAAGATACTTAATAATAAATTCGTCATTCTCCAATCAACATATTGAATGAGTAAAAGAGAACCCGGAACCAGCAGCATTTGACCAAACCCAAAGCCTGCCTCCAAAATCCCTAACGCCAATCCGCGCTTTTTATTGAACCAATTCATGACAAGTACTGTACCCGCTACATTCGACGCTCCACCTACGCCAATGGAAACAAAAGCATACAAAACAAATAATTGCCAAGGCTGATTCACAAATGTGATGAAAAAGAAACTGATTCCCACTAATAAGGTGCTAGCTGAAATAATCAACCGAGCTCCATACTTATCTACGAACCTTCCAATGATTGGCTGTGAGACACCATAAATGACAAAGCTTAAAGCAGAAATAAGCGAGGTCGTTCCTCTATCCATCGCTAGATCCTCTTCCCAAGGTCCCACGAATGCTCCAAATGCCAAGCGCCCGCCCTGGACCGCTAAAAACGATAAGAATGTAACAAAAACGATGATCCAAGCATAGTGAAATTTGCTTTTTTTCATAATAACCCCTTTCCCTGATGTCAAACATCCTTATGTGATTATTTAGACATTTTACACTCTTTTATCTTATCGTGAAATAGTAAACTCATCAATTTAGCTTTTTTAATATGAATAAGAAAATCCAACCAAAAAGAGAAATTAAGTAAATGTCACAGATTTCTACCTTGCATGACTACAGCAGTTAGAGCAGCCACTCCATTTTATTGAATAAGTTTTTCTCCTTGTGAAAAAGATAGATGAGGATGCAAAAATCATTTTCACGGATGAGAGGGATGTATGATGAAGCTCAACATGGTAAAGAAATGTGTATCAACAATCATGACTGTTCTTTTATTATTTGGAGCAGTTGGTGTGACTTCAACTGCAAAAGCTCAATATCAACACAAATCGGAAGCCGTTTCAGAAAATACTCTACGACCGATTATTATTCAGGCACCTATGCCCATTGAGGGTGAAAGCTTAGCCAAAAGACTGAAAAACGTAAAGGAAGAAAAATCCGGGAGCTTTATTTTTTGGATTGGAACCTTGGATGAATATCCAGTCATTGTCACAAAAACGGGAAAAGGCATGGAAAACACAGCTGCCGCTACCGCTGTTGCCATTGAACGATATAACCCTATCGCCATTATCAATCAAGGAACATCAGGCGGACATGATGCAAATCTAAACGTGTTTGACATTGTATTAGGAAAAAGAACGACAAATATTGGTTCAATGAAAACACCCGACCTAACTGAAGGTCAAGGAAGTGCTCCGTTTAAATGGATTCCCATGGACCTATTGGCCTCTGAAGGAAGTGCGGGCGAAGATCCTAGTGCTGAAAAAATTCGTTACTTCGAGGGTGATCAGAAACTACTTGCAGCCGCAAATGCTGTGAAAAATAAATACACGAAGGGAAAAGTGGTCGAAGGAACCATCGGATCAGCTGATATCTGGAATAATGAAGTAGACCGCATCAAGTGGTTTCATGAAAAATACGGAACATCTGTTGAAGAAATGGAAGGCGCCTCAGCTGCTCAAATTGCCGGCGCTTACCATGTACCATTCTTAGGCATCCGAATTCTTTCTAATAATAAAGTGAACCAAGGAAAGTACAATCCAAATACAGCCGCAGCCAATCAAGAGTACGTATTTGAAGTAGTAAAGCAGTATATATCCATGATTAAATAAGCACAACTCCTGTTAATAAGGTGTCAAGTATCCACCATTCTATATCCAGTGTAAAAACTAGATATAGAATGGTAGTGCTGACACCTTCTATTATTTCACCTGTTTTGTGCCCTCATTAGTTGAACGACGATTCCACCAATCTGCCTGCCCAGCCTAAGACCTTCATCGTTGTCAATTTTGAAATGGACTCCTGCATATAACCTTGAAAGAGCACATTCTTCTACCATTCTTTTGATGATAGCTGCTTCTCTCGGAAAGAAATAACTCATTATGACTTCTGCACAGCCTGCAACCGTTGCATGTGCTGACGGATAGGATGGAAACCGGGGCGTGAACACGACAGTGGATAGATCCTGATTATATTGATTAGGACGCGCGACATCCCAAAGATATTTGAAGTACCAAGACATGACAAAAGCATCATTAATAGCTGCATGAAAAAACGCTAATATCCTGGCAGTCATCGGGGAACCTATTCTATATTTATCAGCCAGATGGAAAATGAGCCTAGTCATTTTTTCCGTCGCTTCCCCTGTTCCCCAATATTGGGCAATACGTTCTTGTTCGGGAGTTAAGGATGCTTGAATTTGTTGTACGAGAGTCAATTCCGCTTCCCAATTCATTTGATCTGGATGTCTAATGTTCCAGACAATACGCTGCCGAAAAGGATCAAAGAATTCATTATTTTGTGGTCGATAAATAAAAAACATCGGCCCATTTGCTGGTGCTGGATTGCCAATAGGCGGTGCTGCATCTCCGGGGTAAGAAAATTTTGACCATTTTCTATACCTTGTCGGCACATAGATCAACCCCTAACGAATAGTCTTTTATTTTTTATGACTAAATACGATGGAATATGTCATCCCTAATGAGCCCTGTTACTAGATAAAAAAGGGAATAAAAAAACAAAACAGGCAGAATTTAAAAGTTGCTACCTGTTTTGCTTTTTTTGGTTATTAGAATCAGGAGTAATCTTGCTTCAGATTACCTCTTCATTTTTACTTGTGATATTTACTTCGATATTTGTTAGGCTCTTGTCTTCTTTTATTACTTTTATTTCTTTGTTTGATTCTGTACCGAAGTGCAGTATTTCATCTTCTTTGATCCATTTGACAAAAGAAGCAATCATGAGAATCATAATAAAAACTAATGGCAGCGCCGTGATGATTGTTAGCGTTTGCAAGGCATTTAATGCCTCTCCATACATTAATACAATCGAAATCCCTGTTAAAAGAATACCCCAGAATACACGGTACCAGCGAACAGGTTCTTCACCTTTGCGTAAATTTTTAGAAGCAACGTCTGCCAATGTATAAGCACCTGAGTTAACGGTTGTAGCAAGGAAAATCGCAGCTATGAGTACATATAACACAGTCACTATGCTACCAAGCGGAAGAGCTTGCAAAGTGGCAATGATGGCTGCCGGAGCACCTTCAGCATTCAATGTTTCAACAATAGGAGCTGCACCTGTAATTTCAAAAAACATACTTGTATTTCCAAACACCGCAAAACTCACCCAACAGCCGATGGTACCACCGACTAATTGCCCAAGAATCAGCTCTTTAATACTTCTTCCTTTGGAAATACGTGCTGCAAACATTCCTGTAAACGGTGCATAGGAGAACCACCAGCCCCAATAGAAAATCGTCCATGCTTCACTGAAACCAGACTTCCCAACGGGATCTGTGTAAAGGCTCATTCTAAAGAAGTTTTGGAGCAAGATTCCAACACTGTCTGTGAACGTTGAAAGAATAAACGCAGTCGGTCCAAAAATAATTACAAAAACAGCTAATGCTAAATACAAGTATAAATTCCAATCACTTAACAGCTTCAAACCTTTTTTCAGTCCAAAGAATAAACAGATACAGAAAAAGACGGTTAATCCTAATACGATACTCAAATTCAGCCCTGTTGTCTTCTCGATACCAAACCACTGATGAATCCCTTCAGCAATTAACGGTGTACCTAATGCTAAAGACGTTCCAATCCCGCCCATTAAACCAAACATAAAACAAACATCAATCACTTTTCCTAACCAGCCATCGGCACGGTCACCGATAATGCCGCGACAGGCTGTACTCAAACGAACCGAGTTATAGTTTCTTACATATAAAGCGTAGGCAATCGGAATCGACGGTACACAATAAATAGCCCATGCCGAAAATCCCCAGTGAAACATCCCATAGGTAGAGGCAAAGCCTGCTGCTTCCACACTTCCAGACTCTAAGCCAAACGGCGGTGAATCATAATAAAATGCCCATTCAATAATGCCCCAGTACATAATCCCAGAACCAATACCGGCAGTAAAAATTAATGCAAGCCAGCTGAAAGTTGAAAATTCAGGCTTCTCATTCCCAAATCTAATTTTTCCATATTTACTAAATGCCAACCAAAAGAGGAAGCCAAATATCCCTAAACATACCCATAAATAAAATGAGCCGAAATTACCTGTGATAAAATTTAATACTCCATTTAAAAAGGCTGTCCCTTTTTCGGGATTAATTAAAATCGGTACTGTGATTACAAGAATCAACACTAAGGCCATGCTTAGTATCTGCTTATCAATCTTACTCTCCCTTTTCATGTCATCCCTCAATTCCATATTTTTGTAATTTTCAGAAATATTATCAGACAATCACACGAGATTCCTCATGTGATTGTCTGTTCCTTTATCTTTTTTTAACTGTCTGCTGAGCCAGCATTTCTTCCAAATAATTCACCACCTGACTTCCTACCTGCTCGGTTGTAGCTGTCCCACCCATATCTGTTGTGAGTACATTCCCATCTATTAATACCTTTTCAATTGCCTGTAAGATATTTTTTCCGTAGTTTTCATAACCGAAAAAGTCCATCATTTGGCTTGCAGACCAAATGGCTGCAAGTGGATTGGCAATATTTTGTCCGGCAATATCCGGTGCAGAACCATGAATCGGTTCGAACATTGATGGGTACTCTCGCTCGGGGTTGATATTCGCTCCGGCAGCTAAACCAATGCCGCCTGCAATCGCTGCACCCAGATCAGTTAAAATATCACCGAATAGGTTGGAGGTTACGACCACTTCAAAACGTTTTGGATCCTTAATCATTAGCATAGCCGCTGCATCGACAAGGTAAGATGCTGTCTTTACATCCGGGTACTCCCTGCTGACTTCTTCAAACACTTGATCCCAGAAGACCATCGAATAATTTAACGCATTGCCTTTACTGATGCTTGTCAGTGTTCTTCCTTCTTTTCTGGCCGTTTCAAAGGCATAGCGGATAATTCGCTCCGTTCCTTTGCGGGAAAATACTCCATTTTGAAGAACAACTTCATTTTCTTTTCCTTTAAACAGCCAGTCTCCTGCTCCCGCGTATTCCCCTTCACTATTTTCACGGATAAACAACATATTGACATCTTCACGATTGGTATCCTTTAATGGACATGGCGCTGCTTCCAATAAGGTGATTGGTCTAATATTAACATATTGATCAAATCCCTTGCGGATCCTTAACAGTAAATCCCATAATGAGATATGATCAGGCACACCCGGATAACCGACAGCTCCCAAATAGATTGCATCGTAATCTTTTAGCTTTTCCATTCCGTCTTCATCCATCATCACGCCGTGCTTTGTATAATATTCACAGCCCCATGGAAATTCCGTGAATTCAAACTGAAAGGTTCCATCCGCTTCAGCAATTTTATTTAAAATTTTGATTCCTTCCCGAATAACTTCCGGTCCAATTCCATCACCTGGAATGGAAGCAATTTTAAACTTTTTCATCGCTTGTCTCCTTTTTCCTGTTGATAAGCTTACACATTTTGATTCCAAACAACCAACTTCAATTCTGTCATTTCTTCAATCGCATATTTAATGCCTTCTCTTCCTGTGCCGCTTTCTTTGACACCGCCATATGGCATATGGTCGACACGGAATGTCGGAATGTCATTAATTAAGACAGCACCTACCTCTAGCTTGTTTGCTGCATGTAATGCCTGATGGACATTGTCTGTGTAAATTCCTGCCTGCAGACCGTAACGTGAATCATTTACATACTGGATGGCTTCATCAACTGAGCTCACCTTGTTGACAATCACAATCGGTGCAAACACTTCCTGACAGGATACCTTTAACGTCGGATGAACATTAGTCAAAATCGTCGGCTGTAAAATTCCATCTTCTATCTGTCCGCCTGTTAAAACGACAGCCCCCTGCTCTTTCGCTTCGCCAATCCAGCTAAATGCCCGTTCTGTTTCAGTTTTCGAAATCAAAGCAGAGATATCGGTTTCCTGATTTAGTGGGTCTCCAATTTTCAACTGTTTAGTTGCTACTACTAATTTCCCCACTAATTCATCATAAATATCTTCATGTGCATAAATTCGCTGCAAAGAAATGCAGACTTGTCCTTGGTTTGAAAACGCACCCATTACACATCTATCTATTATTCTATCAATCTCGACGTTTTTATCAACAATGACGGCCGCATTAGAGCCTAATTCTAGTGTTGTTTTCTTTAATCCGGCTTTATTACGGATTCCAATCCCTACTGCCGGGCTTCCCGTAAAGGTAATCATTTGCACACGGTCATCATGAATCAGCGTTTCACCAACTACACTGCCGGCACCTGTGACAACATTCAGAACACCATCAGGCAGCCCTGCTTCATGGAATAGTTCTGCAATAAATAAAGCAGACAGCGGAGTTTGAGATGCCGGTTTTAATACAATTGAGTTCCCTGATGCAATCGCAGGTCCGACTTTGTGAGCAACTAAATTTAACGGAAAGTTAAATGGTGTAATTGCTCCTATTACGCCAATCGGTTTACGGACCGTATAACCGATTCTTCCGACACCGCCTGGAGAAGCATCAAACGGGATGGTTTCTCCATGAATCCGTTTCGCTTCTTCAGCCGCAAACTTATAGGTTTCAATTGTACGGGATACCTCTGCCTTCGCAAACGTAAGCGGCTTAGCACACTCTAAAGCAAGGATTCTCGCAGCCTCTTCAGCCCTTTCTGTTAGCAAATCTACTACTTTTTCTAAAATAGCTGACCGTTCGTAAGCAGGCATGTGAGCAATTTTTTGAAAGGCCTTATCCGCCGCCGAAATGGCTTCTTTTACTAATTTCTCATCCGCCATAGCAATTTCAGCTATTTTTTCTCCAGAGTATGGTGAGTAAAGGGCTGAATACACATCAGCCTCTACCTTTTTACCATCGATTAATAGATATTTCTTTAATTGTAAAGATTCTTGAACGTTGTTTGTCATTTTCCTAATGCCTCCAGTACCATATCATGGAATTGAACAATCCCTTTTTCAGATTGGGAATAGACCCCTTTATTAAAAGCTCGGGAACGGAATCCAACCTGTTCCAGTTCAACCAGCTCCACGTCTTCCTGACGAACCTGCTCGGCAAATGCCACTAAATCCTTCTCTTCCTGTGTTAAATTTTCATCTCTAAAATAGTAAGTATAGACACCTAATGTCGTCTCATGGTCAATGGGAATCATTTGAATGGTCGCAATATTTCCTGGCCCAGGATAAATCGTCATCATTAGATTCGGCCATAACCAGAAAAATTCTCCGCCTTGCATTTCTGCTTCATTTAAATCAACCGTACCCATTTGTTTATCAGGCTTTACAACCGTTCCTTGAACAGAGTAATTGTCACATGTGATAATTTGATAGTTTTTCATATCCAATGTAGAAACAAATGATGGGTGCGCTACATAGCAGTGATCACATTCTAAATAGTTATCAATAAATGCCTTCCAGTTTGCTTTAATCACCCGCGTTTTGGAATTGATTCGTTTCAACTCACCCAAGAATGGGTATTTATCCAATCTGCTAAAGAAATCTCCATAGGATTCACTAAGCGGCTTGGCGTCATCATCCAGGTTCACAAAGATAAAAGATTGCATGATTTCCATTCTTACGCCTCGTAAGCAGCGGTCACTGATACAGGCTGCATCTTCACCGCTGAAGTTAGGCGCCTTATTAAGCTGGCCATCTAAGTGGAAGGTCCAACCGTGGTATCCGCATTGAAGAATTTTCTTTTGACCGGATTCCTTTTTCTCCAGCTTTGTAGCACGGTGCGGACATACATTATAGAAAGCACGGATTTCCCCGTCCATCCCGCGAGTAACAATAATTGGTTCACCTGCTACTTCCGTTGTAAAAAAGGCTCCATTTTTTTCTAATTGACTAACATGACCAACTAACTGCCATGATTTTGAAAAAATGAATTCCTGCTCTAATTCAAATACCTTTGGATCTGTGTATAAATCATATGTCAATGTTCTTTCAAATGTTTTACTCGCTTTATTTTGGACTGGATTGTAACTCATGTTTTATTCCTCCTCATGATTAAATCATTTATTTTTTGGATTTGTTTATTAACATGTTTGATTTTGACTCATCTCAAGCTGTACGGTTATAAAGTGGCAGCAACCTTTCAGTATAACTGAAGAGCATGAGAAATGAACATTTCTCACGGATAAGTCAAAAATCAGGCTTATCAACATGATTCGCTAACAAAGCTATTTTTTAAAACCAGTACTAGATCAAAACGATTTTATTTAATGAGTTTGTCTGCTACATTATTCTTATTACCACCATCTTTATGTTGTAAATTACTTTCTTGTCTTTTATATAAGCAAGTAGCGTGCCAGCTTTAAAAAACCTCAAAAAATATCCGAAATCCTTATAAAATGGGGGTATACTACTTTAAATTTTCATATTATTATAAATTGACTGTATTTTTATGAGTTGAATTCAACTCATCATGAGTCAAGAACAACTCAAATATGTAACCTTTTATGTTCATTTTATTAGAAAATACAAAACAGGAGGCACCCGCATGAGTCAGTACGCAAATATACCAATGGACATCGAAATTAATGGACATGTGCTGAAAGATATCTTAGATTACTCCTCTGATGAAATATTTGTCCTTGATGGAGAAAAACGGATTGTTTACGTGAACCGAGTTTGCGAGAAGCACTACGGATTAAAGCCACAGGAGGTAATTGGGAAGTATAATACAGATTTATTGGATAGAGGACTGTGGAAGCCTTCCATTGTTCCATTGGTTTTTAAAGAGAAAAAACCTGTAACCATTCGGCAAAAAACCTATATAGGCGCTGAGCTCTTAACAACGGCTGTTCCTATTCTGAATGATAACAATGAAATTGAGCTAATTGTGACGACCTCACAGGAGCTGCAAACGTTTATGAGTATGAAAAATGATAAAGAAAAACCTCCCGCATCAGAGGAGGAATTCCCAAACATCATTACGAACTCAGCAAAAATGAAAGAGCTTTTAAAGATTTGTGAGAAAATAGCTGGTTTTGATTCAACTATTTTGATTCAAGGTGAGTCTGGTACCGGAAAAAGTGTACTCGCCGGTTATATTCACGAAATTAGTAATCGCAGAGATGAAACGTTTTTAAAAATAAATTGCGCAGCTCTTCCTGAAGAGCTCCTTGAATCCGAATTGTTCGGGTATGTGGAAGGGTCTTTTACAGGAGCAAAAAAGAAAGGAAAAATCGGTCTGATTGAAGCAGCGGATAAAGGCACTCTTTTTCTTGATGAGATTGGTGAAATGCCGCTTTCTTTACAGGCGAAGCTCTTGCAGGTCCTTCAGGACAAGCAGTTTATCCCAATTGGCGGACATCAAACAAAAACAGTCGATATCCGTATTATTGCTGCAACCAACCGTGACCTGGAGGAAATGGTCAAGCAGGGTCAATTCAGGGAGGATTTATTTTACCGCTTGAATATTATCGATTTACACATCCCTTCACTAAGAGAGCGTAAAGAAGACATCATTCCATTAGCTTATAACTTCTTGCATAAAATTAATAAGAAATACAATATGAATAAGTTAATCTCTCAAGAATGCCTTGATTTATTCAATCAATATTCATGGCCAGGAAACATTCGTCAGCTGGAAAATCTGATGGAAAGATTGATTGTCACAAGTGACTCAATCATCCAATTACAAGATTTACCCGAAATCATTATCGAAAAGGTAAACGCCCAAATTCGCACGGAACTTCCTCCCCATCTTGATGACGCACTCGATGAAGTGAAACGTTCCTTTGTAAGAAAATCTTATATGAAACACCGAAGCACAAGAAAAGTCGCCAAGGATTTAAACATCAGCCAAACAAGGGCCGTAAAACTCATCAACGAATATTGCAATGATTTAATATAAAAGATAAGTGGCTCATATAAGTTCAGGGGGATGGTATGATTGCTCACCTAAAGCAATCATACCATCCCCCTGCTGTCATAAAAAACTCAAATAAGTTTACTTATTAAATTCCAACCCATTTTCCTTTAATACTTCCTGTACGACTTTTAGAGCACTCAAGGATCGTGGGAATCCGATATAGGCTGTGCACTGAATAATCACTTCTAAGATTTCATTTGGCGTTAAGCCTAAGTTCAAAGCTGTATAAGTATGGGCATAAAGCTGATCCGTTTGACCCTGTACAATAAGCGCCGTTAAAATCACAATGGCTCTTTCTTTTTTCTCCAAGCCGGGCCGACCAAATATATCGGCATAACCTGCAATAACAAAATGAGCAATATCGGGATGAAGCTGATTCAGCTCATCAATGATTTTGTCCCCGTTTTTCCCCATCATTCCCTTTAATATTTCAACTCCATGTTCATAACGATTATCTTTATGATTTTCAGTCATTTTATCATCCCTCTCTTTAGCCGCGCTTCATTGTTGGTGGAATTTCCAATGGATCTACCATAATTTCTACAACCGTAGGACCATCATGCCCAAGTGCGAAATCGATTGCATGCTGAATTTCTTCAATTGTATGGCAGCGGAATCCATGGGCACCAAGAGCTTGTCCAAATAATGCCCCATTCACTGGCACTTCATATGTTGTCCCCACTTCTTTTCCTAAGTGTGCGGCCATACCTTTATTTACCATATCCAAACCACCATTATTTAACACAACAAAAATCACCGGCAAATGATAATTAACTGCGGTAGAAATTTCCGTACCATGCATTAACAGACAACCATCGCCTGTTAAGCAGACAATCGGAAGATCCGGGCGTGCTGCCTTGGCTCCAACTGCATAACCTATTCCGTGACCCATGGCCCCAAAATAACTATCAAAAATAAAACTGCCTGGTTGATAAATCTCCAAATCACGAATGGCATAAAAGGTATGGCTTCCACAATCACTAAAAATTAAAGTTTCTTTCGGGATTCTTGATTGAACTGTTTTGATTGCCATCCCAGAAGACAGTAATGGATCCTTGTAGTAGTTATCTGGGTTAGATTGGACCTTTTTTATTGGTGATTCTTTAATTACCTTTCGATTACTAGTTAAATCCAGTATTTTTTCAATATTTGCCTTAAGATCCCCTAATACAGGAATGGTCGGCACTGCTATAGATTTTCCAATAAAGGTTATATCAAAATCAAAATGGATAATCTTTTGAGGATACATATCCTTTGTCATGCCGGCAAGGGTCATATCGGATAGACGAGTTCCCATCACAACCATTACATCTACATCCTGTTTCAAATAATGATCAGCCTCAGGCGTTCCTCCAACACCAAATCCGCCTAATGACAATTCATGGGTTGTTGCAAAAGCACCTTTTCCGCTAGGCGTTGTCATAACAGGAATATTCCAACGCTCAGCAAACGTCTGAACTTCTTCATAAGCCTTGGATGAATGGACTCCTTTTCCTAAAAACAACACGGGTTTCTTCGCTTGATCTAGAACCTGAATCACTTCCTCTAAATTAGAAGAGATTACTGGCCTCACACTAAATGGAACCGGAATATCGAACGGCTCTATTTCCTCCATTAGTACATCTGATGGAATATTTAAGTGAACAGGCCCTTTGATCCCGGTAAAAGCCTGCTCAATCGCATGACTGAAATACACAGAAAACAAATCTCCACGTTCAACTGTGCGGCTAAATTTTGTCACGGGTTCAAATAAGCGGACAATATCCGTTCCAAAGCTGGAAGCATCCTGACCAAGTGCTTTTCCGGTTGATTTCACGGTCGGATGGCCCGTGATAAATAACACAGGGGCATGTGAAGCCTTCGCCTGAGCTGCAGATGTAATCATATTGGTCCCGCCTGGTCCAGACGTCCCAATCGCCACACCTAAAGTACCTGAAGCCAGCGCAAAGCCGGCAGCCTCATACCCGGCTCCTCCCTCAAACTTACTTAATACATACTGAAGACCTTGACGATCCATCTCAACAATCAAAGGTGTCACAGCTTTTCCCGGTATCCCAAATACATGTGATACACCAAATTTTTTCAAGTGCATAGACAGCAGCGATGCAACAGTAAAAGTGGTAGGCTGCTCCTGTAATAGCTCTCCTTCTTTAAGGATTGTATTCTTAGTGGGAACTGAAACCATTGTTTTACCTGCCTTATACTGATTTTTTAATTACTTTTGATTAACTATTTTTCAAAAACATCTGTTCAAATTTATAGGCTGAGAGCGGCTTACTAATATAATACCCTTGGAATTCATCACAATTTTTACTCACTAGGAATTCCAATTGTTCTTCTAATTCCACGCCTTCCGCTATTACACCTAATCCTAAATTATGCGCCATTGTAATAATCGTTTCGACAATACTAGCATCTTTTGAGCTATTCGTTATGTCTTGAACAAATGTACGGTCAATTTTTAAGCGATGAATGGAAAAACGTTTCAAATAATTGAGTGAGCTGTATCCTGTTCCAAAATCATCAATGGAAATTTGAATACCCAAGGCATACAGCTCATTTAAAACCTGAATGGAATGATTCACATCCATCATCATGCTTTCTGTAATTTCTAAATCGAGAAATTCCGGTGCAAGCCCTGTTTCTTCCAAAATTTTATTTACTTCATCTGCTAAATTTTCCTGTGAAAACTGCTTACTAGATAAATTGACTGAAACCTTGACCGGCGGATAACCAGCATCCTGCCAGCGTTTATTCTGATAGCAAGCTTCCTTTAGTACCCATTCCCCTAAAGGAATGATGAATCCCGTTTCTTCGCTTAACGGTATAAATTCAGCAGGTGAAACGACACCAAGCTTCGGATGATTCCACCTGACTAACGCCTCTACACCAACTAATTGTCTAGTTTTAGCATCAACTTGCGGTTGATACTCCAATAGTAGCTCATTATTTTCAATTGATTTCCGTAAGGCATTTTCCATGAACAACTTTTTATGGGAATTTGAATACATATCGGGAGTGTAAATTTGAAACTTATTCCCCCCGCCGGCTTTCGCTTGGTACATCGCGCTGTCTGCACAAACCATTAACTCTTCTATATTCTTTCCGTTATCTGGAAAAACAGCAATCCCAAGGCTGGCTGAAATATGTAAATCAAACCCATTAACCACAAATGGCTTGTCGAAGCAGGAAAGAATATCTTTTGCGTGTGATTGAATCGATTCTTCCGATTTCTTCCCCGGTAAGATAAAAATAAATTCATCTCCGCCCATTCGAGCGACTAAATCTTTTTCTGAATAGACGTATTTCTTCAACCGTTTGGAAATCTGCTGGAGCAATCGATCTCCTTCACTATGGCCAAACGTATCATTCACGTATTTAAAACGGTCGAGGTCGATAAACACGATGGCAATTTTTTGATTAGGATTGTTTGCATTCTCGATTTCATGTAAAAACCTTTGTTTAAATAAGCGGCGGTTCGCTATTCCTGTCAACTCATCATGATGGGCCATATGGTTTATTTTTTGCTCTGATTCAAATCTTTCTGTAATGTCACGAAACTGGCCTAACGCACCAATTAATTCACCTTTGTAATCATAGATTGGCAGAGCATCAAATAGACAAACATGCACTCTATTATTTTCAGAATCATAGAAGCTTATTTGAATGTCTTCAAATTTCTTTTCTTCTTTTAAGACCCGGCCAATATAGTGGTTCATATGTTCTATCATATCAATAGATTGGCCAATTACTTCTTCCTTTTGATACTTTAATATTTTCTCAGCAAAGGGATTAAATTCACAAATCATTCCATCCGTATCTGTAGCAACGATAGCATTACGTGTCGTGTCAATTAAAATATGATTAAGAACATCTAATTGGCTGTTTTGTTTCCGAAGCAGCAGCTCACGTTCGATTGAATCTACCATTGTACTAAGCATAGCTAAGAAAAACGGATGATTAAACTCTTTTGATGTCATAATTGATATGGTTCCTAGCAAATTATCCTGTTTCTTATAATAAAAAGGAACAGAATAACATGCTGCATTATAGAAAAAATGATGATAATGTTCATCACCAATTAATTCAATCGGGACTTGATGCTTTAAGGCCAGGTTTACAACATTCGTTCCGGCCCATTCTTCACGAAACAAGATACCGACTTTAAAGCCAGCTTCATTCATTACTTTCCTCATTGCTGAGTCCCCATCGATTTGAAGAACAACCCCATCTTCATTGCTGATTGAAATTAATAACGGAATTCCTTTTCCTTGTATCGATTGAAGGAACTGGTCCATAAAAAAGCCGACAACTGAAAGAATTTCCTCATAATTTTTCAGCATCCTTTCGAGTTCATCACTAGGCATACAATGAAAATTAGGGATTACAGCAGGGTCTAGACCGGACTTCTTGCAGAACTCTTTAGACTCCTGAACCATTGATGTTTTATCAATATTATGAAGCATTCTTTTCTTTCCTCTCTATAATAATTGCCATATACCAAACATTCGTTTGACTAAATATGACAAAATTCTTCATTATTTTATTGTACAACAATTATAAAATGGAGTACATATAGTTCATGTCTATACATATTGGTATTTTTATAGTAATGATTAAATCCTTTCCAAAAAATAAAAACGACGAAGAGGACGATGCTATTGCTTCCTATAAAAGAAATAGCATCGTCCCTTTGTCTTTTTATGCTGTTGTACCCACACGTTCAATGGCCGCTCTTAATTCATTAGGTATGGGGACCGCTTTCAGTTTGGGATTGAGATTGGCCCATGCACGGATTTCGTATCCCTCTGCAACTGTTTGACCCTCTTTCATAAAGGTATGGTTAATAACAAATACTTTGTTTCCTATGTCTTCTATGGCAGTAGCAATCGTCACTTGATCACCAAAAAACAGCGGAGCTTTAAATACACACTTTGCTTCACAGAGAGGGATACCCATCTTACTGTCCTCAAACATTTTAGTTGTCGGATATCCTATTTCACTAAAATAGTGGTGTGAGGCTTCATCCATCCATGCATAAAAACTTGGATAAAAGACGATTCCTGCAGCGTCTGTTTCACCCCAGCGAACTTGAAAATGATATTCTATTTTTCTTCCCATATGAACACTCCTATTATTTTTACTCTAATAAACAATCACTTTTACTGAACATTCTCCAATCATACTAACGCAGAATATTTTCAAATTTTGCTCGCAGCTCTTTTTCAAGTGCCACTTTTGTAATTTTCCCGCTTGCCGTCATGGGCATTTCATCCACAAACACAATGTGGTCGGGTATTTTATAATTAGCGACTTTTCCTCTGATAAATTCCTTCATTGATTCCTCATCTTCAGTGATACCTGGTTTTAATTTAACCGCTGCGCAAGCTATTTCTCCAAGCACGGTGTCAGGTAATCCTACAATCGCGATTTCTAGTACACTTGGATGCTTATAATACAATTCTTCAATTTCTCGCGGATAAATATTATAGCCGCCTCGGATGATTAACTCTTTTTTCCTGCCGACGATTCGGATATAGCCCTTTTCATCCATTGTCACAAAATCGCCAGTATATAACCATCCTTCTTCATCCATCGCCTCTTTTGTCTGATTAGCCATTTGATAGTAGCCTTTCATGATTCCAGGTCCTCTTAAAGCAAGCTCTCCAACCTCTCCAAACGGTATGGACTCCTTGTTAGAACCTACAACCTTTGCTTCTGATCCGGCTAAAATTCGGCCAACCGTTGTTGCTCTTATAAAATCATCATCAGTAAAATCTGTCGCTGTAATCGATGCGGTTGATTCTGTTAGTCCATAAAATACGCTGATATCACAGCCCATGACATGACGTATTTTCCTAACAATTTCCTCCGGACATGGTGCAGCTGCAATAATACCTGTACGTAAGGAGGATAAATCAAACTCCTCAAACCTCGGATGATTTAACTCTAAAATAAACATCGTTGGAACCCCGTGATGAACAGAAATCTTTTCTTTTTCAATCAACTCTAATGCATCAATCGCCTTATAATTTTCCATAAAGACAATTTTAGCTCCGGCAGCAATCGCTGACAGGATACCAGGTGCCATTCCAAATACATGGAAGACAGGGACTGCAATGAGAAACACATCATCAGCTGTACATTGTAATTGTTCATTTGAAATAAGAGCTGAATAAGCAAAATTCTGATGAGTCAGCATGGCCCCCTTTGGTTTACCCGTTGTTCCTGATGTATAAAGAATCGAAAACACATCCAAAACAGGATCAATACTAGGCGGTGTAAATGGAACGTTATTCCCTATTTCCAATAATTCATCAAACGAAAGGAACTCATCGTTTTTATAACGAACCGTAACAATATGTTCTAAAGAATAATCGTTTTGATCATTTTTAAGATAATGTTTAAAAAATTTTGCATGACCAAACTCACCTGTTACAAAGGCTGCTTTTGCATGGGAGTTCTCAAGTATGTACATAAGCTCTTCACTGCGATAACGTGTGTTACACGGAACAAGTACTGCACCTATCTTTGCTAGTGCAAAGTAAATACACACAAACTCATTCCAGTTTGGAAGACAGACCATCACTCTGTCACCTTTTTCAATTCCTTTTTGGGATAATGCAGACGCTAAAGCATTCACTTCATCATATAATTGCTGATAGGTAACACGAGTATATCCATCATAAAGTGCTTCTTTTTCAGGGTTCATCGCATAGGCTTTTTCGAACACTTCAGATACTGAGATTTGAGTATTGATCATCTTTTTTCCCCCTTGTTTCCTTCCCCATTATTTGTGATAACGATTACATTTTTATTTATCGTTTCTTACAATTGTTTTTTGCACTAACTTTGATTCATCCTAATATTTCTAATAGTTCTTCCTCAATTTTAAATTTTCAGTATTCTTAGTATAAATGAAATTCTTACATGCATGTACCGACAAAGTATAGGAAAGATAAAAAATAATTCCTCACATTAGAGGAAAGCATTTTTCATCATCATGTAAGCATTTTTTATAAAATGCTGCCCTTTACCTCTCTTCGCAAAAAAATAGATGCCCAGCCTGAAAGCTGGACACCCATTTGTATTAAATGACCGATTTTTCAAGGATTTCCACTACATCCAATGTTTGAACTTTCTCTTCTACTTCTTTTGCTTTTGTTCCATCCCCAATCATCGTTAAACAGTATGGACAGCCTGTGCTGATAATCGTTGGGTTCATTTCAAGAAGTTGTTCCGTTCGAGCTATATTAACACGTGTCCCTGTATCTTCTTCCATCCACATACGTCCGCCACCGGCACCACAGCACATCGCTGTTTCACGCTTACGTTCAGGTTCAACGAGTTTCACACCTGGAATCGCCTTCAAAATATCACGCGGTGCATCATAGACATTATTGTATCGTCCCAAATAACAGGAGTCATGATACGTAATCACTTCATCAACAGCCTTATTCGGCTTCAGCTTTCCTTCCTCAATCAACTTAGACAGCAATTGTGTATGATGATACACTTCTGCTTCTAAACCAAATTCAGGATACTCATTTTTTAACGTATTAAAAGCATGAGGATCCATCGTAACAATTTTCTTCACATCGTACTTCTTAAATGTTTCAATATTGGCATTTGCCAGCTCTTGGAATAGGAACTCGTTCCCAATTCGACGTGGTGTATCACCTGAGTTCTTTTCTTCATTTCCAAGAATCGCAAATTTGATTCCTGCATGATTCAATAGACGAACAAAGGATTGTGTCAGCTTTTGACTGCGGTTATCGTAAGAACCCATGGAACCAACGAAGAATAGATAGTCAAATTCTTCTCCGGCTTTTTTCAACTCTTTTGCGGTTGGAATCGTTACATCCTCCACAGCATCACGCCAGTTAGCACGTTCCTTCCGATTCATTCCCCACGGATTTCCCTGACGTTCAATGTTTGTAATCGCACGCTGTGCATCACCATCCATTTTTCCTTCTGTTAACACAAGATAACGGCGCAGGTCAATAATTTTATCGACATGCTCATTTGCCACTGGACATTGATCTTCACAGTTTCTGCACGTGGTACAAGCCCAAATTTCTTCCTCTGTAATGACGTCACCAATTAAACTTACATTTTCGAGTGTTGCCGCCACTTCCTCAGCACCGCTGCCCGCTAAAGCAAGCTGGTTCGCTCTAGTATTTTTAAAAGCAAAAGCAGGTGCCCATGGTTGTCTTGATGTAACCGCTGCTCCTTTTTCTGTTAAATGGTTTCTCATTTTCACAATCAAGTCCATCGGAGATAAGGTTTTGCCTGTCCCAGAGGCCGGGCACATATTTGTACATCGTCCACATTCAGCACATGCGTATAAATCAATCAACTGGTTTTGAGTGAACTCCTCGATTTTTCCGACACCAAATGATTCTGCTGTTTCATCTTCAAAATCAATCTTTTTTAACTTCCCAACCGGTCCCGTTTTCTTAAAGAAAATATTGACCATCGCAAATAATTCATGGAACTGCTTTGACTGCGGAACAAACACAAGGAATGTAAAGACAGTCAGCATATGAACCCACCAGAATACATAGAACAGCACCGTTCCAGCACTTGTTCCGATACCTGAGAACAACAGGGCAATCGCTCCAGAGAATGGAGCATAGACTAGATTTGGTTCATGACCTAACATGACTACTTCAAATCCGAGAGTAACTAGGATGGATAAAGTTAGAGTAGATAAAGCGATGTAAACAAAAGCTGCTTTTCCATCGCGTTTCCATTGCAGACGTTTGAGCTTTTCACCATAACGGCGGTAAAAGCCATAGACAATAGCGAGAAGCATAAGGAATGTTGCCCACTCCTGCAGCAGACTGAAATATTTATGCGCTTCACCAAAAGGATATTCATAACCTCTAATAAATCCCTTGATAATTAATTCGATAAGTCCTACTTGAATGATAAAGAAAGTATAAAATAAGATTAAATGCATGACCCCGCTTTTTTTGTCTTTAAATAATTTAGACTGACCAAAGCCATTGGTTAATACGAGATGGAGTCTTTCTTTCAGGTTTGGTTCAAACTCAGCTTCTTTACCAAGCTTGATAAACAAATACCTTGTGTATACTAGATTGGCAAACAAATAGACTGCATACCCCATTACTGCCAAAAATGCTAGTAAATTCAGCAATGATAACATTCTTTCATCTCCTTCCACAAGATGAAGTAATCGGGAGGAACTAATTCCTCCCAATGAACTTACCTTATCTTATTAGTTAACAGCTACGCTCTTAAACTCTTCTACTAATAATGGTACTACTTCAAATAAATCTCCGACAATTCCATAGTCAGCGATGCTGAAAATATTTGCTTCTGGATCCTTGTTGATAGCAACGATTACTTTTGAATTAGACATACCGGCTACGTGCTGAATCGCTCCAGAAATTCCGCAGGCAATATAAAGGTCAGGTGTGACCACTTTTCCTGTCTGGCCAATTTGCAAAGAATAATCGCTGTAACCAGCATCACATGCCCCGCGGGATGACCCAACAGCTCCGCCCAGTGCATCAGCAAGCTCCCGCAATACCTTGAAGCCTTCTGCACTCTTCACGCCTCGGCCGCCTGATACAATAATTTTTGCTTCTGAAAGGTCTACTCCGCTTGTCGCTTTACGTACAACGTCTTTAATAATCGTACGCAAATCTTTAATATCAACGTTCACCGAAGTTACATCAGCTGTTCTTGATTCATCCTTTTCAAGAGCAGAAATGTTATTTGGACGGATGGTTGCAAAAATCAGACCATCTTTAATCACTTTTTTCTCAAACGCTTTCCCGGAATAGATTGGACGTGTAAACACAACCTCGTCTCCATTTACTTCAAGACTTACCACATCAGATACTAAACCTGACTTAAGCTTTGCAGCAATTCTCGGGGAAATATCTTTTCCAATCGATGTATGTCCAAGAATGAATCCTTCAGGTTTTTCCGCTTCAATCACCTGCATAACCGCCTGTGTATATCCATCCGGTGTATAAGCATTCAGAAGGCTGTTCTCAGCTACTACTACACGGTCTGCGCCGTATTGAATCAGTTGATTAGCAAGACTGCCAGCATCACCTAATAATAACCCGACTACTTCTCCTCCCTCCGCAACTTTCTTTGCAGCTGTAATCGCTTCAAAAGAAACATTCCGCAACTCACCTTGACGAACTTCACCTAACACAAGTATCTTTTTAGACATGTTGTTTCCTCCAATTTTAAATTATTTGAAATATTCCGTCCAATATTTTACCTATATAACGTGCATAGGCTTCTTTTCATTTATAAGATTAGATTACTTTCGCTTCTGTTGTTAACAACGATACAAGCTCTTTCACTTGTCCGGAAATGTCCCCTTCTAGAACTTTTCCAGCAGCTTTGGCCGGAGGTAAGAAAATATCAATTGTTTTTGTTTTTCCTTCCACATCGTCTTCATCAATATCTAAATCATCTAAATCTAGTTTTTCAAGCGGCTTTTTCTTTGCTTTCATAATGCCTGGTAATGATGGATAGCGAGGTTCGTTCAATCCTTGTTGGCAAGTGACTAAAAGTGGAAGCTGTGTTTCCACGATTTCGATGTCGCCTTCCACGTCACGCTCAATCACGGCTAGGTTGCCCTCAATTGAAAGCTTTGTAATCGTTGTAATAGCGGAAATTCCCAATTCTTCAGCCAGTCTAGGACCTACCTGTCCAGAACTTCCATCCACTGTTACATTCCCCGCTAGTATAATATCAACCTCTTTATCTTTAAAAAATGTGCTTAAAATCGTTGCTGTGGAAAATGGATCTCCATCTTCTACATCTTCGTCGTTAATAAGGACTGCTTTATCTGCTCCCATCGCAAGGGCTGTACGAAGTTCTTTTTCCGCTTCTTCTTCGCCGATTGTGACAACCGTAACTTCTCCACCATGCTCCTCACGTAATTTTAGAGCCTCTTCAACCGCATATTCATCATAAGGATTGATGATAAATTCAGCACCGTCATCTGCTACTTGTCCGTTTTTAATCGTAATTTTTTCCTCTGTATCAAAAGTGCGTTTCATAACAACATAAATATTCATGGTATTTCCTCCTCAAGGGTTTAATCGTTTTTTTTATATTAATTAATCAGCTAAAATATCTTTTGCAATAACAACACGCTGAATTTGGTTGGTGCCTTCATAGATTTGCATGATTTTGGCATCGCGGAAATATTTCTCAACTGCATATTCACGAATGAAGCCATAGCCTCCGTGTATTTGGACTGCATCTGTTGCCACCTTCATCGCTGTATCAGAGGCATAACATTTAGCAAATGATGAAGCCTGGATATTCGGTTTTCCTTGCTGAACATACCAAACAGATTTGTGTACTAATAGTCTGGAAGCTTCGATTTGCATGGCCATGTCAGCCAACATAAATTGAATGGCTTGGAAGTTCGCAATCGGCTTACCGAATTGTTTTCTTTCTTTTGCATAGTTAATCGATTCCTCGTAAGCTCCCTGTGCAATACCAAGTGCCTGAGCTCCAACCATTGGACGGGCATAAGATAACGCTTTCATAAAAATCCTGAAACCTTCCCCTTCTTCACCAAGACGATTAGCTGCTGGAACACGTACTTCATCAAATGTCACAGAAGCTGTATTAGAAGAACGAAGTCCCATTTTCTTTTCATGAGGACCAACATTTACGCCTTCTGAATCGCGGTCAACGATTAACGCCACAAATTTATTGGAACCCTCTGCATCCTTTAACTTGGCTAGTACGGTATAATAATTGGCGTAGCTTGCATTGGTAATAAAGCATTTTTCACCATTTAAAATATATTCGTCGCCGGCTCTTTCAACAGTTGTTTTCATCCCAGCTACATCACTGCCTGCGGAAGGCTCGGTTAGTGCAAAAGCTGAATAACCTCCATCAGCGAGAATTCCGAAATACTTTTTCTTTTGTTCTTCTGTGCCGCCAACAAGGATTGGGTAGGATGCTAAGGAATTTGCCTCTACAGAAGTGGTAATTCCTGCGCAGCCCCGCGCTAATTCCTCTACGATTACAGCGTGAGAGATTTTATCAATTCCCGGACCGCCAAATTTCTCAGGTAGAGCGAAATTATATAATCCAAATTCTCTTAACTTGTTATGAATTTCAAAAGGAAACTCTTCCTTTTCGTCATACTCTCTTGCATACGGAATAATTTCCTCGTTGACAAAATCCCTTGCCATTTTCTTTATTGCTAACTGATCCTCATCTAATAAAAAGTCCATTTTTCTCCACCGCCTAAAAGTAATAAGGTTTATCATTTTTACAACATTTATTTGTTATTAATGTCTTTAGCTAAATTCTATTATTTTTCTAACCGAAGGTACACCGACATTATGTATGAAATTTATTCATTTTTTCATACATAATGAACTATTAAAAAAAGTGTCAGGCACCACAAAAGGACCAAATGACCTCATTTGTCCTTTTGTGGTGCCTGACACCTCTATTAAATATAGGTAAACGAACTGCAGATGGAGCGCAACGTATGGAGCCTTGCGGTGAAAATGAACAATTCATTGGAATTTTGATCGATATAGTCTCCGATGATGTGGAGGGCTTTTCTAAAACGATTGACTAATAACCTTGTGTACTTTTGTTCGTACATGAACCTGTTTATTCTTGCAAGCTCATCTGCAATGATTTGTAAATGAAATTCATCAACAAGCAGCTTCAGCCGGTACAGTTTTTCCGGATCAGAAAGATAACTGTTTTTTTGTTGATAACTTTTCCGGACAAATTCGATGAATCCCTTAATATTTTCCGCCAATAAAATTGCTTTTTCCTTATCGAAGTCCATTCACCAACACCTCATTAGAAATTGTATGAAAAGAAGGGTGAAAAATGCATAGTAGCTGTAGTGCAGAGGAATGATTCATTTGATAAAAAATTGGAACAATAACATTAAATGGTTAACAAGGGGTGAGATTTATCATGAACTCAAACATTACATTTGATTTTCACACACACCACGAGCGATGCGGCCATGCACAGGGGTCGATTCGAGATTATATTGAGTCTGCACTTCATAGCGGACTTGCTATGATTGGCATTGCAGATCATTCTCCCTATTTCGGCAGCGAAGAAGACCATCCTTATCCTCATATTACAATGGCGAAAAGTGAATTTCCCCATTACATAACTGAAGTACTGCAGTTAAAGAAGGAATATGATGGTAAAATTGATGTCTTATTAGGAATAGAAGCGGATTTCTTTCCAGAAAATGTAGATATTTATCGCCGCTGTTTTGAAACCTATCCGTTTGATTTTATTATTGGATCGGTCCACCATGTGGATGGGGAAAGCATTTTTCATAAAACTCGTTGGGAAGGGCTTTCAGAAGCTCAAAGAATCAAAACAAAAGAAAACTACTATAAACTGATAGAGGACTCAGCTAGGAGCGGAATGTATCAGATTCTTGGCCATATTGATGCCATGAAGGGTTTTTACCCTTCATTTTCTTCGATTCAAACCGCTGCAGTTGAAAAGACCTTGAAAGTAATCGCAGAGCATGATGTCGTTATCGAAGTAAATACCTCTGGCAAGACAAAGGATGTGGGAGGCTGGTATCCATCAGATGATATTCTTGAAATGGCCCGTCATTATGGAGTAAAAGTCACGTTTGGCTCAGATGCCCATATTCCGGAAAGAGTCGGTGATGACTTCGAACTGGTTAGAAAAAAACTAAGAGAAATTGGATATAAGGAATGGTCTTATTTTAAAGAAAAGAAGAGATATGCTGTTTCATTATGATTATATTAGGTGATAGGAGCACCCTAATCACCTTTTTTGAATTTTATTAACCACCTTGTTCACTCCTTTTTTCATTGCATAAAACTTCCTCCTGTCATATCTTTACAAAATAAAGCTTATACATAACTAAATCAACAAATTCAATAAGGAGGAAAGTATTTATGTCATCAATTGAAGAAAAATTTTTAAGCCTGCCCACAACCGGAATTTCGGATGCATTAAAAGGGCATAACCACATGAATACGGCTATCAAACCGATAAAAGACACATACAAAATTGCAGGAAGGGCATTTACGATAAGTATTCCAGCTGGAGATAATACGGGGATACTGCGAGGGATACGAGATGCAAAGAAGGGTGATGTGCTGGTTGTAGATGGGAAGGGATATACAGAGCGTGCAGTTGCAGGAGATTTTGTCATTAGCCTTGCTCAGAGCATGGGGCTTCAAGGAATCATTATAGATGGTGCTATTCGCGATATTCAAGGGATTAAGGACTTAGATTTCCCTGTATTTTGCCGTGCTTCTACCATTGCAGCAAGTATCAAAGCAGCACCAGGAGAACTGCAAATTCCCATTTCCTGCGGCGGAGTTAGCGTCAGTCCAGGCGATATAATCGTCGGAGATGCTGACGGAGTCATAGTGGTTCCCTCTAGAATAGAAGAAAAAATTCTTGCAGCTGCGGATGAAAAAATAAAAAAAGACCAGGAACGCCAAGAAAAATATTCAGGGAGCAAAGAAAAAGCCCTGCAATATTTAATCTCTGTCCTTGGAGATTAATAAATCTACCAAAAAGCCTCCAATCCCTTTCAATCTTTTGCTAGGCACCTGCCTATACATAGTCATTTGTACTGCATAGAATACACTAGTCTGTGCCCTGTAGGAGGATAAAAATGCCTGAAAGCAATAAACATAAAAATGATAACTACTTCGATTGTGAGCCTGATTATCAGCAGCTAAGCCATTCGGTACCTTCGTATCCGGTTGTCTTAGCTGAGGTTTATTTACAAAAAGATATTTTTCATGTAACAACGTTTCCTGAATTGGTATTAGAAATTAAAGATAGTAGGAAAAGATTAGTCATTACGCAATGCCGTCTTTTACTCCCGACTAACAAATTATTTATTAAAGGCTATGTTCGGAAAAACATTCGATATGCTGCAGCAGACAGTCCCTTACCCGAATCATTTACTACCACTCTCAAATCAAAAACTGAATTCATCAAATTTGAGATGGTAGAGGAAATTAAGGAATTTATAACAAAACCTCTGCTGCCAAAGAAGAACAGCCGTCAGGAATTTGAATTCTCAGTCTCACACCCCATGCCTTTAGGATTTCCTGAAAAAGATGAAATGCATTCAAGTGATTTGTCCCAGTTTCATCAGGAGAGTAATCAATTTTATAATGAACTTCCCTATTGTGAATTAATTTCAAGTAATATTACTGAATGGGATGCGGCTGTGGAACCAATTACGACGGTTACAATTGAAGATTCATCACGTATACCTATTCAAGAGACCTTCTTCCAAACTATTGAAAACAAAATAGTGATAAACTTCAAGATTCAAATTCTTCAAAATCAACAGATTTCCATTTCAGCCAATGCCCATGAAAATAATTGTAACTAGGATTATTAAGATAACTGCGTATATCTGCTTATAAAAAGGTGCAAAAAAATTTTATTTTTTATATGCACATTCACCCTTCTGTGCATACGCTATATTGGGTATTAGTCAATATTAAACCAGCATTGGACCGCATTTTATATGCGGTTTTTTTCTTGCTTAGATACGGTGCTATGCTTCTAATAGCACCGTATCCATACTTTTTATGTTAAAATACTGTTATTCGACAAAATTCTACGAGGGTATCATTTATGAAAGTAAAAGGACGTATATTTTTAATCGGTATTTTCATTCTCCTTGAATGTTTCCGGATACTGTTGTTTAGAGATTTCTCAGAATGGGAAATCCTCCTAGATATGATTATTGGCATTCTTATTGCTTGGTTTATTGGCAAGCAATATGATCAATTAACATGTTATATTGAAAAAATGGATGAAACAGAAAAAAATTATCAGCAATTAATTGAAACGATACCGGATTCTATCCTGATTCACAATCAAAATATGGTTCTTTATGTAAATGAAGCAGGCAAAGAACTATTGGGAGCTGAAACAAAAGATGAGATTGTAGGGAAATCCATCTATCACTTTATCACGCCTCATTATCAGGAACTTGCGCAAAAACGAATGGAACTGCTCCAAAAAGAAAAAAAACCAACCAATAATGTGGAGCAAAAACTAATACGACTCGATAATAAAACCGTTTTTGTTGAAATTTCCAGCCAATTAATACTATTTGAAGGGAAAACAGTTGTTTTATCTGTTTTTAAAGATATTACGGATAAAAAAGAAGAAACTGAGGGGCTTCTGGAGAAATCAGAAAAACTAGCCTTGGTTGGACAAATGGCAGCAGGAATTGCACATGAAATCAGGAATCCTTTGACCTCCATTAAAGGATTTATTCAGTTATTTAGGTCTAAATATACCGATGAAAGGGAACATTTTGATCTTGTCTTATCAGAATTAGAACGGATTAATCTCATTATCAGCGAATTTTTAGTTTTAGCGAAACCAACAGCCATTGTGTTCAAAGATAGAGAGATACAGCACCTAATCAAAGATGTTGTGACACTTATTAATACACAAGCTATATTAAAAAATGTACAAATCTTTGTCGATTTTGAAGATGATATTCCCACCATTGTTTGCGAGGAAAATCAGTTAAAACAAGTATTTATTAATATTTTGAAGAACTCTATTGAAGCCATGCCAAACGGAGGAAATATTGATGTAAAAGTCAAGAAACTGTTAAAAGACAAAGTTTCCATCAGCTTTATTGATAACGGTGTTGGGATTCCTGAAGACCGTATTCCGACACTTGGCGAACCATTCTATACAACAAAAGAAAAAGGAACGGGTTTAGGATTAATGACTAGCTATAAAATTATTGAAAATCACGACGGCGAACTCAAAATCACAAGTAAACTGCAAAAAGGAACCACTGTTGAAGTGATTTTACCCACCGTACCTGCAACCCATTTAGCAAAGTAATATCCAGAAGATTAACCTATTCTTTTAAGAGTAACAGACTGACTCATACTTAATATAGGAAAAAACATGGGGCTTAAGTTCATTCACTTCCATTGGAAGCAATAAACTTAAGCCCCATATATTTTATGCAAAACTTGGTTTAACTGCGTTTTTTTTGTCTAGTTCGAAATATAGATTTTTGTACTCTTTAATAGATAGTTCGCCATGTATATAATTCTTTTGGATATAATCAAGCAATTCATTCACATGTGATGGGTTACGTTTTTTTTCTGATATAAATCGATTCGTTAATTCTAGTAACATAGTAATCCCACTCTTTCATTTACATTTTTACTTTCGTTTAACTACAAAATGATTATAGCATGTGATTTAGATTACACTTATTAAACAAATTTTCAAACTACCGACATTTTTCTACAATCATTTTATATATGTCCTTTTTAATATTTCGACATATACTAGTGGATATTTGACTCATCTAAGCGAAAAAGATTTTTCATACGGATGAGTCATATATCTAGCGGGAGAACCATGTTTACTGCCCGTACATGATAGAAAAAGAATTCCTATGTCGATTTAATAAGTTGGATATATAGACAAAAGTATTAGACCGCACAAAATTTTCTGCTCAATTATAACTAAATTTATTTAAAGTTATTCATTATATAAATCTAGCTAAAATTGCACACCTGAGAAAATATTTTTCTCCGAGTCAAAGCCGTCTTTCCGTGTGGACTTTGTCGGCAGTGACCAATGTTTTTCCGTACAAATGAGTACTTCCTGCTCTCAAATGGGAAAGCCATTGATCGAAAGTATAGATAGTTCAAGCGTATGAAATACTCCTATCTAGCCCTGGCTTGGCAATTTATTGTTTGTTTATCCCTACGAATACTTTTTGTCCATATCGATATTCACCTTTGTAAGTGAATTCTTGCAGTAGATGTTTGGATGTTTCTAGGAGATACCCTGCCTTTTTCCCTATATTGACAGAAGAGTTAATATCCCGCAGGATTTTCGTTCCACATGACGCACATTCAAACTCTCGAACACTAGGGTCTTTCTTTTCTAAATGTCCACAGACGCAACATTCCTTTGTTGTGTTATGTTCATTCACTTTTATATAAAACTTTTCCAACTTAGAAGAAACCCATTCTAGTACGTTACGGAACTCTCCTATCTTTTCTTGATTCAACATACTACGGTGCATATTCTCGAACTTAGCGGTTCCTGTGTTTGGGGTGTAATCTCCGATTAATACAAGGTCATAACGTCGGTAGAGTTCATGTGCGATACTGTACAGGGCCGTCTTTATTTGTTCTCGACGACCATGATAGGCTTTGTCCAATGCACGATTCAACCGATTCCAACGAGGGCTATGGGCGGTATAGCTGTTTCCATGTTGTGTTTTACGTTTGCGATAGTGTTTTTCACAAACATCCCGAAGAGACTTTAGATGGTCGATTTTCTTATCCCAATAGTTGATTTCCTTTATTTTGGCAAACTCAATGGATTCACCTTTATAATCCATCGATACAAAAAAATTCTTATGATTGGGGTCTAAGGCTACCCACTTTACATCAGAAGGAATTTCCATTTTTCTCTCCTTCAAAATAGGCTTTTTAGGCAACTTTCGTTTTTCCTTTTTAGCCAAATGACACTCTTTTCGATAGGCCGACAGTTTCTCCTTATGCAAAAGTTCTTCTTGCTTACATTTTTCAATGGTAAAAACAGCATAGAAAACACCTTGTTGTTTACAGATACTAAAGGTTTTAACCAACTCTCCTTCTTTTAATCGAAAGGGTTCTTTCAATTTCCCAATGACAGAGGGGTTTCTCTTTCCCTTTCCCTTTGGGAGATCAGGAATATCCCCTAGAGACACAGATACTTCTGTGCCATCATGGATTAGTTCCCATCCTTTGTTGGGTTCATCGAACACCAAACTAAACCATTTTTTCTTCCAACTACGAAATTTTGGATACCCCCGACCATTCTTAAAAAACCCTTCATATGCCTTTTTTAAGCGTTCTGCGGGTTCTTTTAAAGGAGAGGAAAAAACGGTATGTAAAAAAGGGTGTTTTGCCTTTAAAGAAACACCATAATTACGAAGATTTCTGTCTTTTAATAATTTTAAAGCCTGATGATTTTCCCTATAGTCTTTTTGACAGGCATCTAATAATTGATTATACAACCAATTACAAATTTTGCTTTGTCCGTCTAGAATAAGTTCAGCTTCTTTTACAAAGCTCACTTTAATTTTTCTACTATATGTTAAACTCACTATTTTCACCCCCTTACTAACATTATACCAAACATATGTTTGTTTTTCTAACAAATGCCCTCTAAAGTTTATATAAAAAACCTAATCAAAATAAGTAAGTTTGATTAGGTTGGAATATTTTTAGTTAAACTGTTTTGGAGCCCCTTTTATAGTAACGCAAAAAACCTCCAATTTATTTGGAGGTTTTTATATCCCACTATTTTTATTCCTCTTTCTTCGATAAACAATAATCACATTCCATTAAAAAGGATTCAACCTTTTCATCAATAATTTGACCACATTCCGCACATACCTTTTTCGGTAATTCCTTGATTTGATCTACTGTACTACGCATCATTTAACCTCTCCTTTTTATAATACAGATTTTAACGTATCTTATTTGTTATAGTACAGTATATGCCTTTCCTCTGAAATGATGAACCATTTTTATAAAAAACTTCACTAACTTTGGAATTAAATGTTTTTTCGTTTTCTGACCTGTCCCTGGGCGTTTACCCATACATGGTTATATGCCCAGCATAGAATACACTATTCTGTTCCCAGTAGGAGGATTTAAAATGTCAGATAATAAAAAACACAATCGTAAAGATGCTTATGAGCAAAAGTATTACCGCCCGCAAATTAACATTGGAAAGGTACTTACAAAGGTGCCGGTCGTTTTAGCAGAACCTTGTTTACAGGTTCATACTGTACACAGAACTTGTTTTCCTGAGAATGTGCTTGAGATCAAAGATGTTAAAAAACAGCTGGTTTTAACCCAGTGCAGACTTTTACTGCCTACAAATAAATTATTTATCAAGGGGTATGTCCGGAAAAATATTCAATATGCAGCCATAACAGAGGTAACTTCTAAGTCTGCAGCTGTTTCATCTGATTTACATTCACATACAGAGCATATTCCGTTCAGTCTTATTACAGAAATTAAAGATTTCATCGCCAAACCAGAAATGCCAAAAAATAATAACCGTCAAGAATTTGACTTTTACGTCACAAAACCATTACCTTCCGGTTATCCTGAAAAAGATGAGTTGATGTCAAGTGATCTTTCTCAATTCCACCAAGCAAGTTCAGAAAATTATAATGAACTGCCATATTGCGAATTGGTTTCCAGTAAGATCATTGAATGGGTGGAGGCAGTAGATAGATGTTTGCTCGAATCTTCTGACCTCATGAATGAAGGCACATTTACTAAAACAGAAGATAAGCTAGTCATTGATTTTAAAATTAAAATCCTTCAAAATCAGCATGTATTTGTTACTTCTACAACCAATGACGATGACTGTGATTGTGAATAATTGTTTATAAGAAGACTTACAAAATCATGGTATTGCCAGCATCCTTATACTCTTCCTCACTGTGTAATGAAAAAGTAGTTCCTGCAAAATATCATCATAAATAACCCCATTCTGAAAATGTTGAATATGCATGTGAGGGATGGTATTTTACCAGCTCCCTCACAATGCCATTATTTTAAATAATGGCACTTACTATACATATTTACCTTCCATTTACCCAAATAAATGAAGAAAATGGCTGCATACATTTAGGCAGCCATTTTTCTTCATTATATATAAATTCAGCAGCATGAATCGGTTATCTAATTCGCCCTGTTATTCCATCATCTCCAACAATGGTTTCACCAATTTTTGGTTTACTTGCCAGCTTCGCGTTCTTTGTTTCTTTTTCCATTCCGAGTTCCGTACTACTTTTAGCCATAGATGGCTGATCTACCACATCTAAAGCTTCCTTATTATTATTTGCCATACGATGTCTCCTTTCTCCAAAGCACTTGTGAAAACGATTATACGGTTAGTGTTATTCCATCATACTTAATGAATCCATATGACTAGCAATCATCGCGATAATGGTACTTGCTTCTTCCTTACTGAAAATAAAGTTTGTTTCATCCTTCAGCAAATCATCATCTTCCGTCCAGATACGATTGACGCGTCGCAGCACACCATCCCCTGTTTCTTGGACAATCCCGAACTGGTACGTAACTTCCACTTCATTTTCTTGATAATAAGCTGTTACTTCAGGGGTTTCCCATTCTACATCGACTTCCTCGAGGTATATATCTGAATTGTCGCCATCCTCATTACTCCGTTCGATTTCATCATTATCTGTTAAATAATATTCAGTATCATCGTCAAGCATGTCCTCTTCTACTGAGACATCTTCTTCCAGATAAATATGGAAGCTTTCATGAACAGCATCTACAATATCCTCGATATCAGCCAGCACAACCTTGCTCTCATAGCCAAGATCAGGATCAAAGGATTCTATATAAAATTCTTCATTTCGAGGATCAAAATAAATGGTACAAAAATAATCTCTATCCTCCTCTCCATTTTCAATAAAAAAGTCCATTCTCGGATGCTTCGCTCCACGTTCTACAGACATTCCACCATTTTCATCATACTTACTGCAAATGGAATCAAGACTGTCCTGCAGCTCACCGCAAACCCGGTCAAACCATTCTAAATCCATAAAGATTTCTCCCCCTTTCATTACCACAACCCTAGTATGACCCTCACACAGGAATCCTTTCTTTTTTCAAACCGTTAATTACTGGCAGGAAGGAATGATTTGATTCAAACAAAAAAACTCTTTATAAGATTGGTTGATCCTACAAAGAGTTCGTTTATATTAATAAGTGATATTTTTATTCATCCCGCTTAGACAAGCAATGATCGCATTCCATTAAATAAGATTCAGCCTGTTCTTCAATCATCTCACCGCATTCTGCACATTCCTTTTGCGGTAATTGTCTAAAAAACTCTAGTGGATTTTGTAACATCTTAGTCGCCTCCATTCTGTAATACAGATTAAATTAATTAACCTTTGTTATAATACAGTATATGTAATTTTTCTAAGACTATGTACTTTTTTTCCCAAGACTTCGTTAATGAATCATGTTATTCAGTCAGATTTTTGACTCATCCGTAAGAAATGTCCATTTCCCACACAGCTTTAAATTAGTCACAAACCAACAAGGTTAATAAAAAAAGCTTTTCCTAAAAAAAGAAGCAAGAATTTCACTCGCTTCTTTCAAATACTATCTATAATGTTCTGCCTGCAGCTCCCGGAGATTTATCTGTATTTTCCTGTGTATTATAATCATCTTTATTACTGCCTCGACCTCTTTCTCCTCCATATTCACTCTTATGCTGACTCTGTATCTTCCTAAATTTCTCAAAGTTATAATTAACCAATCCCATCCCTCTTTCAACTCTTTGATGTATTACAGTAATAAGATACACGACGGGAGAAAACCTTATTCAACATTTACATTCACTTATTTTTATGAAGCTTTTTACCAATCTTTAATCATAAGTGTAATGAAGTGAGCATTTTTTCTCAGATAATTATTTGATATAGTAAATATGTGAACAAAAATGTTCAAGAGTGCCTATGATACGATGAAAGGAATCCGACAAGATGAAATGTTTCTCCATAGATTTAGATGGTACATTATTAAATTCAAAGCATGAGGTTTCAGATGAAAATCTAAAGGTCCTTCAATATTTAAAGGAGCAAGGACACTGTGTCATGATTAACACAGGCAGGGCAGTTGAAGATGTAATTAAATTGGATGCTATCCAAAAGCTCGACTCGCCCATTATTAGCATTAATGGGACCATTATTTACTCTGAAACAAGAGATACTTTATTTGAGGCTTCTTTGCCAATTACCACTTATCAAGAACTGTTTCCCATTTTACATAACCTAGGTTTATGGGTAATGGTATATACCAACCAGGGCGGCTTTCCTTGCCGAAATCCAGACATACAGGATAAACAACCTGAAGAGATTGAACCAATTTTCCAGAATTATGATTATGGTCATATTTTGGAAATGGAACATCTCAAAATTTATAAAGTTATGGCTGTAGCTCGACCGGATGAACTTAACAAAATTGCTGAAGCTAAAGAGGCAATCGAAGGGAAATTAAAGATTTCAATGGCTTCCTCACATCCAAATAATATCGAATTTACATCTACAGAAGCCAATAAAGGAACGGCCATCCTGCGCTATCAGCAATTAACAAATCAACAGTTTACTGATATCTATGCATTTGGAGACGGCGGTAATGATGTTTCCCAATTTAAAGTCGCCACAACCTCTGTTGCCATGGGGAATTCTCCTGCTTCTGTCCAGCAGGAAGCCGATATCGTTACTAAAACAAATGACGAAAACGGCTTTGCTTATGCCGTAAGTCAATTATTAAACCTTTAAAAAATTGAATGGTGCCAGTACAATTACTTTTATTATAAAAGTAATTGTACTGGCACTGGCACCTGCTTTGATAAACAAAAAAGATGTGAGAAAAATCTCACATCTATTTCTTAATCTCTTTTTTCACTTCATCTATTTCTTCTACAACGTCACTTGTTAGTTCACGTGCTGACTTTTTGAATTCGCCTAAGGTTTGACCCACCGCACGACCTAATTCAGGAAGCTTCTTTGGACCAAAAATAATAAGTGCCAATACAATAATTAAAATTAATCCCGGTACACCAATATTAGTTAGCATGTAGAAGATCCCCTTTTTACTCAAAATAATATTATATTAATATTATAAACTTCTTTAACCCTTTTGTTATGAAATTCGAGTAAACGTCATAAAAACTTCACAAATTAAAGAGGTGGGTCTGTGCCATCACTTTTGGAAGCAACAGACCATCCTATTCTATTATTGATGAGTTCTCCTTGCAAAGTCAACAAATCTGAATTTATCAGGTCTGTGTCTGGATTCTGTATATTGAAATAGACTGGCATCGTCAAGATAAACATGGTTTTTAATAATAACAACGCAATGAAAGCCTTCTAAATCGAGTAAACGATGATCTTCTTCCGTCGGAGCTTCGACAACGATTTCTTTTTTCGCAAAGCTGATTGTTAAATTTAACTCTTTTTCAATATACTCATAGATGGAGTTTTCACATACCTCTTTCGTAAGCTCCGGAACGAAATGTTTATTTAAGAAATCTTTATCTAAGATGACCTTTTCCCCGCCCATCTCTCTTACTCGGAATACCTGCCAAACCCGATCTTTACTCGAAAGGTTCAGCTCTTTTTGAATATAGGCATCCGGTTTAACAAGCGATAAATCTTCAACAATTGTCCGGGGCTTTTCCCCCATTTTAGCTGTCAATTCTTTAAAACTAACTAAGCCAGAAACAGGAAAATCAACCTTCGTGCTTTTTATGACAATCGAGCCCTTTCCGCGAACCTTTTGAATATAGCCGTTTTGCGATAGTAAATTTAATGCCTTGCGGATGGTTTCTCGAGATGTATTGTAACGATCACTTAACTCATGCTCAGAGGGCAAAAGTGAATTGGTCGTAAATTCTCCCTTATCTATTTGCTTAGCAATTTCATTATGGATCATCAAATACTTGTTTGTCATAGTCAAAACCTCAGTTACTTTTTTAGATAATATACAACTGACTCATATGGTCTTAATGTAAATTCCCGCGGATTTTGGGAAGAATCCTTATAGTTGGACAAGAGAATGGTACTAGTAAAGTCCTTTAAATCCACCTGCTCAGGCAACTCAAACTCCACTTCTTTTTCATAAAAATTATTTACAACCAGCAATTTTTCATCGCCGTTATTTCGTATATAGGCAAAAATAGCATGATGTTCACCTAATAGCAACTCATAATTCCCTTCCGTCACAATTTCGAAATCTTTTCTTAACTGAATAAGCTTTTTATAATGATAAAAAATAGAATTTTCATCAGCTAGTGCCTTTTCCGCATTGATTTCTCTGTAATTAGCTGCCACAGGTATCCAGGGAGTTCCGGTTGTAAAGCCGCCATTCTCACTATCGTCCCATTGAACTGGAGTTCGTGAATTATCACGAGATTTCTGTTTTAAAATATCGAGAACCTCCTGCTCCGGCATTCCTTTATCCTGCAGTATTTGGAACATATTTAAAGATTCTACATCACGATAGTCATCAATACGTTCGAAATTCGGATTAGTCATTCCAAATTCTTCACCTTGATAAATATAAGGAGTACCTTGCATCATATGAATGGCCGTTGCCAGCATTTTCGCTGATTCTCTATGATACTTGCCATCATCTCCAAATCGTGATACGACACGCGGTTGATCATGATTACACCAGAAAAGCGCATTCCAGCCGCCGCCTTTATTCATTTCAACCTGCCATGTTGACAGAATGTCTTTTAATTGCAAAAAGTCAAAATCTGCTTTTGTCCATTTCTCCCCGTTCGGATAATCGACTTTCAAATGGTGGAAGCTAAACGTCATATCGAGTTCATGACGATCAGGTTTTGTATACTTAATACAGTTATCAATGGATGTCGACGACATTTCCCCGACTGTCATGATGTCATACTTCGAGAATACCTCTTGATTCATCTCATGAAGATACTCATGTATTTTTGGCCCATCTGTGTAAAATTTGCGGCCATCACCAGGTGGAGTTGACCCATCATCATCATCAAGAAAGCGCTGATCCTTCGAAATCAGGTTAATCACGTCAAGTCGGAAGCCGTCAACGCCTTTATCAAGCCAAAACTTCATCATGTCGTAGACTTCATTACGTACCTGTTCGTTTTCCCAATTTAAATCTGCCTGTGTGATGTCAAATAAATGAAGATAATACTGCCCCGTTTCTTCATCATACTGCCATGCATTACCGCCGAATTTCGATGCCCAATTGGTTGGAGGTTCCCCGTTTTTTCCATCCTTCCAAATATAATAATCCCGATACGGACTGTCTTTAAAGGATCTCGATTCTATAAACCATGTATGTTCAGTCGATGTGTGATTCACGACAATGTCCATCAAAATCTTAATGCCGTGCTTATGCGCCTCAGCTAAAAGAAGATCAAAGTCCTCCATCGTTCCATATGGCTCATAGATATGAAAATAATCACTGATATCATACCCATTATCCCGCTGCGGTGACTTATAAATGGGCGTTAACCAGACTACATCCACCCCGAGTTTTGTTAAATAATCTAACTTCTCAATGATTCCTTTGATATCACCGATACCATTCCCCGTCGTGTCATGAAAGCTTTTTGGATATATTTGATACACGACCGCTTTTTTCCACCAAGGCTGAGTCATTTACTAACACCTATCCTTCATTTTTTTATAGTTAATTACAATAACCTTATATAGTAAAAAAGAGGAACAACTAATTGTTCCCCTCCTATTTTTTTGTTTTATTTTCTTTTAAAAGAAACCTTTGCTACACCTGTTTTAGCAAATACAACGGTTAAGATAAAAGGAATGACTACTGCTGCTATCATAGCAATTGCAAATGTCAACATATGCTGCGGTTGGATAGACAAAATTCCAGGAAGGCCGCCTACACCGATTGAATTCGCCATTACATTGCTTCCTACAGAGATGACACCAGCCACTAAGGAACCAATCATCGCTGCTAAGAACGGGAATCCGTATTTTAAATTAATTCCGAACATCGCCGGCTCTGTTACACCTAGATAACAAGAGATAGCCGCTGGAATAGATACTTGCTTTTCTTCTTCATTCTTTCTGTTGATGTAAATCATTGCTAGAACAGCGGAGCCCTGTGCAATATTAGAAAGAGCAATCATCGGCCATAAGTTTGTTCCGCCAAGCTCACTCATTAGCTGTAAGTCAATCGCATTTGTCATATGGTGTAAACCAGTAATGACAAGCGGTGCGTAAGCAAAACCAAAGATTGCTGCAAATAGCCAGCCAAAAGCAGAAGTTAAACCTGAGTAAACAACATCAGAGATAAATGATCCAATTTGCCAGCCAATTGGCCCTAAAACAGTGTGAGCAATAAGAACCGTCGGCACTAATGCAAAGAATGGAACAACAATCATCGAAATGGCATTGGGTACAATTTTACGTAATTTCAGTTCCAGATAAGATAATAATAGTCCTGCCAGAATAGCTGGAATGACTTGTGCCTGATAACCAATCATATCAATTTTCGCAAAACCAAAATCCCAGAATGGAACTTCTGTTGCACCTGCCACACCATAAGCATTAAGAAGCTGCGGCGATACAAGCGTGATTCCTAACACAATTCCAAGAATCGGAGTTGCTCCCATTTTTCTTGCTACCGCCCATGTTATCCCAACTGGCAAGAAGTGAAATATTGCTTCTCCAATCAGCCATAAAAATGCATGCGTTCCTGCCCAGAATTGAGAAATTTCAACTAACGTTTTGGTGCCATCCTCAAACATTTTAATGTCCCCGATAATATTCCGGAAACCAAGAATAAGACCCCCAACAACAATCGCTGGAATTAACGGTGTAAAGATATCAGCTAGATGTGCAATCATACGCTGCAGAAGGTTCATGTTCTGCTTTGCAGCTTCCTTCGCTTGATCCTTTGATGTATCATTTACACCAGCCATTTTGATAAATTCGTTATAGAAAGAAGACACTTCATTGCCGATGATCACCTGAAATTGCCCCGCTTGCGTAAAAGTTCCTTTTACAAGCTTAAGAGCTTCAATTTTTTCAACATCAGCCTTTTTCGGGTCATTTAAGACAAATCTCATTCTTGTTGCGCAATGTGTCACAACAGAAATGTTCTCACTGCCGCCGACGTGCTCTAGTAGTTCTTTTGCCGGTTGTGTATAGTTACTCATGCTTTTAACCCCCTCTTCTTTCGAAGAACTTAATTTTATTATTTGTATAATAATCTGGATTATTAGTCCGTTTGTCATCTCCCCGACATGTATATACATGTTTCATTGGGAACGTTTTCATTTTAACTTGTATATACAAATTCGTCAATCATTTTTTTAAAATAATATATTAGGTGCATGGTGGACCATTCATTTAGTCCATTGACTTAAGAACAACAATAGAAACAAGAAAAAGAGCTTAACCATCTATAAATAGACAATCAAACTCTTTTTCCTGATATTTATTGAACGTTGTGAACAGTTATCATCCGTTATTTTTTGGCTACAACAACCAAAGCAGGTGAATTCTTTGAATAATCTTGGCGTGCAAAGTTTCCATACACCTGTTCCACCTCAAAACCCGCCTCTTGAAGTAAAGGAACTAATTGGCTCGAGGTTACAGGAAATAAGGGAATAGAATGGGAGAAGTTATCCCCATTCACAGTTAAGTTGGTCGTAAAAATGATTTTATCTTCTTCCTGCTTATATTGCCTCGTAAAGGTTATTCCACCCTTTTGAATAACTGGGAATGAGAAATCTTCTACCGCTGACAGAACTTTTTCGTAATTGACGAGCTGCAGGATAAATCTCTCACCACTCTTAAGTCTTTCATAGCATTTTCTTATAAAATACTCCAATTCTTCTTTATTATTGACATGCGGCAGCGTATTTCCAATACAATAAATTCCATTGACCTGATCTGAGATTTGATTGATTTCCTGCATCGATTTAATATGAACAGGAATAGACACATTGTTTTCCACAGCCTTTTGCCTAATATACTCTGCCATTGCCTCATCAGGCTCCACTGCAATCACCTTCAGTCCCTTCTGAGCAAGTGCCACCGCCATATTTCCCGTACCGGCCCCCACATCCAACACAGCATCGGCATTTTCAAAAAAAGACAGCAAAAAAGAACAAGCGGTTTCATTTACTGGAAAAATCTCATCATAAAACGGAGCCAAACTTTCATAAAACGCCATTCCTAAAACCTCTCTCCATTAAAATGAGAAGCAGGGGTCCATCTTCTGCTTCTCTCTTCTGTTTATTTTTCACAAAATATACGTTTGCATTCACATCACACAATCCATATTTATAAAGTGAAACTTCCATCAGTGGGGGTTTTCTTCATCCCCCACTGATGGTTAGTCACGCAGAGCCTGATTGGATTTCCTAAGGGCTGAAGCCCAAAGAAAATCCTTATCTCACCAATCGGACCTTTACGGGCAGTTGATCCCCCACCTATCTTCTTTTGTATACTCAGAATCTTGAGGTAGCGGTCTTACTGCCCGTTAAGAGCGGGACAAAATCCTAGACAGGGCGATATTCCCTTTCATTAAAGAAGGAGCAGCTAAACACACCGTTTTAGCTGCTGTTTTCTATTAATAATTCAGTTTTGGACGAACAATGATTTCATTCACGTTCACATAAGGAGGTTGTGATACAGCATACACGATTGCATTTGCAATGTCATCCGCTTGTAAAAGTGTTCTTTTCTTATTACCTAAATTAGCTCGCACCTCTTCGTCTGTAATATGTTCTCTCAACTCACTTTCAACCGCACCAGGAGAAATATTAGTGACACGTAATCCGGTGGTTGAAAATTCTTTTTCCAAGCCCATGGATAAGGCACGGACCGCGTACTTTGTTGCAGAATAAACCGTACTCGTTCTCGTTACTTCATGACCTGCAACAGATGAAATATTGATAATATGACCTGTATTTTGTTCGAGCATTGTTGGAAGTACTGCATGAATTCCATGAAGAACTCCTTTAATGTTCACATCCACCATTCGAACCCATTCATCAATCAAGTCATTTTTGATATGAGATAAGAGCATAACACCGGCGTTGTTCACTAATATATCAATGGAGCCGAAAGCTTCCTTCGTTTTCTCAGCAAGTATCTCCATTTCAGCCTTATCTGTCACATCTGTCTTAACCACCAAGGCTTTTGCATTTGTTTCTTTTTCAATCTTCACTTTTAGCTCTTCAAGGCGCTCCGTCCGACGAGCCGCCAGCACCACATTGGCACCCGCATTCGCCAGCCCAAACGCAGCTGCCTCCCCGATACCGCTGCTCGCTCCCGTAACAATCGCTGTTTTTCCACTTAGTGTCATATGTATACCTCCATATCAATTAGTCTCCTAAATTGTATCAAAGTGGTATTTAAACTCAAAGAATTAAGCAAAGGGACGGTTTCTTACATCTAAACAACTGTTATACTACAGGCAAACTATCTGCTTTGAAATGTAATCCTCTTATTTATCACAAAAAACAAAAAACCTCCAATTAAAGGGAGGTTGGATTATATGCGCGAAGAACGTGTATCGTTCGTTCAATTACTCTGCTCTCTTAGACAAGCAGCGATCGCATTCCATTAAATAAGATTCAGCTTGTTCCACAATAATCTGCCCGCATTCAGCACAGATTTTTTTCGGTAATTCTCTAAAAAATTCAACAGGATTTTGTAACATCCTATCCCCCCCTTTGTTCGATACAGATTTAAACAACTCAAAACTGTTATAATACAGAGTATGCGATTCTATCCAAACTATGTGGGCATATTTCTCTAAAAAATAAAAAAAGGCAAAACACTTAAAAATCCTCTAAAATACTAATTTAGCGAAAAGAAACCCATTTCTCTTTTTTTCATGGATAGTTGTACAAGCAATGATAAGCAAAAAAAATATAATTTAATATAATGTCAAATTTTTGGAGGTGAAAAATGAATCAAACTCAAGTATTTATAGCCAAATTAGTTGGGTCTGAAGAGGTTCCACCTGTAAGAACAAACGCAACTGGGGTGACAAAATTCACAGTGAGTAATGATGGCAGAAAAATAGTATATGAATTAACAGTCAATCATCTTGATAATTTTACACAAGCGCATATTCATTTAGGCAGAAGAGGAATGAACGGCCCTGTTGTTGCGTTTCTATTTGGCCCCGCAAATCCAGACATCAGTGTAACAAGAGGATTTGTAGAAGGGATTATTACTGAGAAAGACTTGGTCGGTCCGCTGCAGGGCAAACCGTTATCCGTACTAATTGACCTGATGAGAGATGAAAAAACATATGTAAACGCCCATACTGCTCAAAATCCTGACGGAGAAATCCGAGGACAGATCATGCGACCTGGTACTTCAAACAGACCAGACGAAAATAGACCAAGGTTATTCTACTAAAAAGAGAGGGGGGGTTCTTTATTTTTTTGGACAAGGTCTAATGGGAAGAAAAAGAACCATCCCCCTACTTCAAAGGATGGTATAAATGAAGAGTAATAAAATTGTGATGACTGTTTTGGGAAGTGCTGGTGGTGTTGCGAAGTCTGTTCTTTCTATTTTGAATAAGTCTGTTGTTGATACGAACGATCCAATCCATTCTCTTATTAAGAATTCAGTGATTCACTTGATTGATCTTAATCAAAAGGAAATAGATTACTATAGCAGTCGATTTCCTCAATTATACCCGCATTTCATTTTACATGAATTTGATCTTAAGGATACAAAGAAGCTTACAAAGCATCTGAAGAACACAAAAACAGCAGTTGTGATTGATACTTCTTGGGCAGATACCGTGGAGATGCTTCAATGCTGTAATAAACTCGGTGTTAAGTATGTTAATACGGCTTTAGAAAATACGTTTATTGATGAAAATGAAGAACTGTTTGAGGGATTTCAATTAGCAGAGAGAATCAGCCATTTAGAAAAACATAAAGACCTTTTCACTAATACTACTGCAATCATTGGTTCAGGTATGAATCCTGGAGTCGTTCAATGGATGGCATATGAACTATTAAAAGATTCTAAGGAGAAACCGCTTGCTTGTTATATTGTCGAGCATGACACCTCGTTTTTTAAAAATCCATTAATAGCAAAAGAGAATACCATTTACACAACCTGGTCACCTGAATGTTTTCTCGATGAGGCAATTGCAAGCTACCCAATGTATTTTCAGCACCATACCCCGCTGTATTTATATGAAGATGTATATGATATTGAATTTAAAGTTAACTTAGGAAAAAAACAGTTTTACGGCTGTTTAATGCCGCATGAGGAGATTTTTACGTTAGGAAAAATCTATGATGTCGAAAGCGGTTTTCTATACAAAGTGAATGACCATACTACAGATTTAATCAGGAGCAATTTAGATGATGTTGATAAATTATGGGACTATGATATGGAAGTACTAGACCCCCAGACAGCGCCGCTTGATGGTGAAGACTTAGTCGGCGTCCTTGTCGTCTATCCTGAAAAAGAACATTATATGTATAATGTATCTTCGAATGAAGAAATATTTTCCAAGTTTCAAACAAATGCCACTTACTTCCAAGTAGCCTGCGGTGTCTACGCCGCCCTATCTGTCCTCCTCAAAGATTCCATTCCAAAAGGCGCCTATTATGTAGACGAACTTCTGCATAAAACTAAAAACCAATACGGTAAGTACCTAACCCACTATATGACTACCTTCGTAACTGGAAAAAACAAACATACAGACGGACTGCTCCTCCAAAGAATGCGGAGATTCAACTCTTAGCAGCAGGAGGGGTCTCATGCTTCTATTTTGTAAGACAACTTCCTGATGAGCGGGTCTTCTCCATAAAAAGAGCAAAGCAGTTTTTTCTAATGCTTTGTTCTTTTCTGTATTTTTAATTATACGTATCAAAGCAATAATCCTTTTGATACTTCTTTACAACCTCAAATCCTTGAACCTCAACTCTATCAATGATATCCATTGCACTGACAAAGCTTTGCTTGAATTTCACAGTGATTTTTCCTTTTGGCAAAGTCCCTTTAACAGAATCAATGCCGCGTAAGCTTTTAATACACCGTTCAATTGAATAGAGACTATCAACATAATTAATTCCATTTACATATAAAATAAGCTGAGTCATACGGCCATCCCTCTTTCATATTATGGTTTAGTATTAATAGACTAGACAAAACGTTATTGTGGTTACTTTCATCAACTACTCTTTCTAAACTCATTATATGAAAATGATTCTCAATAAAAATTGATTTATATCAATTTTACTCAAAAAATAGTTTGTAATTGACGCGCTTTCGTTGAAGAAAGACTGCTATTATTAATGCAAAAAGACTCAATAAACAAGAACTGCCGCCAAAATGTTTCTTTTGGGAAACATTTTGGCGAAGATGCATAAAATATTAAAAAAGGAGCTGAAAGCACACAAATGAATCATCGCATCCACAAAAGAATTCTCGGGTATTCGGTCTTGTTTAAAAAGTTGGGTCTCCTCGATGAAGCAGACTTTCAAAGTATCACCCAGCATCTTAAACAAAAAGGAAAACGATAATCTTATGTTGCTTCTACAAAAAAAGAAAGTAAGCCCTAGGCCCACTTTCTTTCCATTATTTATATCATTCCCTTACAATTTCTATGAATAAATGAGGAGATTAATAACTTTATGATTTTAATACCGCTGCACGAACGATTGGTGCAACTTCTTTACCTAATAGTTCAATCGCTTTCATCACATCTCCATGCGGCATAGATCCGACCGGTACGTGAAGCATAAAACGAGTGATACCGACATTTTGATTTAGATAGATAATTTTTTCCGCAACCGTTTTCGGATCACCTACGTACAAGGCTCCTTCTAGACTGCGTGCAAAATCAAAAGTCGAGCGCTCATAAGGTCCCCAGCCACGTTCGCGACCTAGTTTATTCATTGCCTGCTGTGTTGAAGGGAAAAATTTATTTGCAGCTGTTTCAGTGTCCTCAGCCACAAAGCCATGTGAATGTGTTGCAATTGGAAGTTTCGATACATCATGACCTGCTCTAGCAGCCGTTCTTTTATACAGCCTTACAAGTGGTTCAAACTGCAGCGGTCTGCCTCCGATAATCGCCAAAACCAACGGCAGCCCTAGTTGTCCTGCCCGTGCAACTGATTGTGCCGTTCCTCCGCTCCCAATCCAAACGGGTAAAGGATTTTGAACAGGACGAGGATACACGCCTCGATTTTGAATGGCCGGCCGATGCTTCCCGCTCCAGGTTACCTTCTCGGTCTCCCTGATTTTTAATAACAGGTCCAGCTTCTCGTCAAACAACTCATCGTAATCACTTAAATCATAGCCAAACAACGGAAACGATTCAATGAACGAACCTCGGCCAGCCATGATTTCTGCCCGTCCGTTTGAAATCGCATCAAGAGTAGCAAAATCCTGAAATACGCGCACGGGATCTGCGGAAGAAAGGACTGTAACCGCACTTGTTAAGCGAATCCTTTTCGTTTGCGAGGCAGCTGCAGCAAGTACAACCGCCGGTGATGAAGCAGCATAATCCTCTCGGTGATGCTCACCAACCCCAAACACATCCAATCCCACTTGATCGGCAAGTACAATTTCCTCAACAACCTCCCTGATTCGCTCAGCATGACTGAGCACCTTTCCCGTTGCAACATCTGGTGTGGTTTCTACAAATGTGGTAATTCCGATTTCCACTTGACTCCCTCCAATGTATAGGTTTTTCAGAATAATATAACTTTTTCAAGTATATATTTCTACTTATTATTATGTCCACATACATGGTGTCAGGCACTATAAAAAGACAAGCGCCCCCAGATTGTCTTTTGGCAGTGCCTGACACCGCCTTCTATTAATGATTGCGCAGCAGATAGGCAATCCATTTACAGTGTGGATGGTTTCGGATATTTTCAAGAAGTCCTTTGACGATTGCTGGACTAAGATTGGATTCAAGTAGATGATTTTTTAAAAGGACTAATGATTCTTTTTCAATCGACTCTTCCATTTCGTTAATTTTTTGCTCCATCAGCTCAATGATTTGTTCTTTCGTCATCTTCTCATGCATTGGCTGTCTGGTCATTTGGATAAGCTCCTCAGATAAGAACGAAATGGTTGTATACTCGGCCAAGATGGTTATTTTTTCCGCAAGTGATTGTGAAAGCTGATTCAATTCTAATGGGGCATTTTTAAAAAGAAGTAAATTAGAATACATACTCAAAAAACTTTTAATGCAATACATTAAATCATATTTTATGTGTTTGATTTCGTCTCCATATATTCGGTCAATCATATAAAGAATCAAATTTTCCAATAGTAGGTCATAAGAATGAATTTTTTTAATCAATTCCTCGTTTAACGTTTGTGATTGTTCCTTGATAAAAATCTTGGCAAAGTCCGAATACATTTGAAACGTGTGAAAAGTTGTATAAAAAAATTGATATAATAGGTTTTCATCTTCAGTTACACTTTTGACTATATAGTCAATATCTGAAATGATTTGAATCATAAAATGATCAATCAATGCCAAAATCAGTTCATCCTTTGACTTGAACGATAGGTAAAAAGCACCTTTTGAAATCCCGCAATAATCTGTTATCTGCTTAATAGAAGTAGCCTCAAAGCCTTGTTGGGCAAAAAGCTCTGAAGCCTTCTCCATAATTAGCTGTTTTTTTAACATTTTATCTCAACCCTTCTAATCATTGACAAATGACTGACTAGTCATTAGTATAAATACTTGAGCTAAGGCAGTCAATTAAAGGTAGGTGTAGTCGTGAAAGAATTAGTTAATTTTGTTATTAGAAATAAACTAGCTGTATGGCTTCTAACAATTATCATTCTAGCTTCGGGTATTTATTCATCTGCAAAGATGAAAATGGAAACAATACCTGATATATCCATTCCATACTTAATGGTCATGGATGTCTACCCGGGAGCAACACCTGAACAGGTAATGAAGGATGTCTCCATCCCTCTCGAACAGGCCGTTGAAGGTCTTGACGATGTGAAAAACGTCTTCTCCAACTCCTATTCAAACATGGCAAATATTCAGGTGGAATATGAATACGGCGTTGACATGGATGAGGCGAAACGTGCTTTAGAGGCTGCCTTAGATAATGTCAACTTACCAGAAGGCGCACAAGAGCCGACAGTTACGGCCATTAGCATGAATATGATGCCGGTAGTGGCACTTAGTGTCAGCAGTCAATCAGAGGACATTGTAGAATTAACGTCAACGGTGGAAGACATTCTAGTTCCAAAAATTGAGAAAGTTGATGGTGTTGCATCCGTAACACTTGCAGGCCAGCATCTTGAAGAAGTACACCTTACGTATGATCAAGCCAAAATGGCTGAACTTGGTTTAGCAGAGGATAGAGTAAAGGAAATAATTCAAGCAAGCGACCTGGCTGTTTCATTAGGTCTTTTTGAGTTTGAAGAGGGTGAACAAGCAGTTTCAGTGGACGGCAAATTTATGTCTGTTGATGATTTAAAAGAAATGTTAATCCCTGTAACACCTTCTGCAGCCCAGCCTTCCCCATTTGTCAGGCTTAGTGATATTGCAGAAATTGAACTGATTGGAAAAGAACAATCGGTTTCTCGTACAAATGGAGAAAATTCAATTACTATTCAAATTGTCAAGGAACAGCAGGCCAATACGGTGCATGTTGTAAATGGCGTAAAAGAGCTAATTAAAAATCAGGAAGATAAAATTGAAGGTCTAGTGATTGATGTGTCTCTTGACCAAGGAGCACCTATTGAAGAATCGGTTAAAACGATGGTTGAGAAAGCCGTAATCGGCGGATTAATAGCTGTGGTCATTATCCTATTATTCCTGCGTGATTTTAAATCAACCATTATTTCTATCATTTCAATTCCCGTATCCATTTTCATGGCCCTTCTTCTCTTACACTGGCTGGATATTACGCTGAATATTATGACACTTGGAGCGATTACCATTGCGATTGGACGTGTGATTGATGACTCCATTGTCGTTGTAGAAAATATCTATCGCCGTCTCCATTTGCGAGAGGAGAAATTAACGGGCCGTGCATTGATACGTGAAGCTACAATCGAAATGTTCAAACCAATCTTATCATCCACATTAGTAACGGTAGCCGTATTCGCACCACTTATTTATGTCGGCGGGATGGTCGGTGAATTATTCGCTCCATTTGCGTTAACGATGACGTTTGCCCTTGGTGCTTCACTAATCGTTGCAATTACCATTGTCCCTGCTCTATCGCATTTTTTATTTAAGAAAAAGCTCTACAGTGAAAAAACAGAAAACAGTCATAAAGAGGCAGGAAAATTAGCTAATTGGTATAAAAGTGTCCTTAACAAGGCACTTAACCATAAAATCATTACCTCCCTGCTTGCGGTTGGATTATTAGCTGGAAGCTTAATGCTAACCCCGTTAATCGGCTTCAGCTTCATGGGCAGTGAAGAAGAAAAAGTGATGTACTTAACGTACACCCCTGGAACGGGCGAACTGAAGGAAGAAACATTAGCAAATGTTCATAAGGTCGAGGAGGAGATGCTTAAGCGCGATGATATTGATATTGTTCAAGTATCAGTAACAGAAAGCGGAGATCCGATGGCTGCCATGATGGGCGGCGGCGGTGACGGGGCCTTAATGTACCTCATCTTCAATCCGGAAATGGAAAACTTCCCAGAAGTTCGTGAAGAGATTGAAGAATACATGTCAAATATTAATCAATCCGGCGAATGGAAAAGCCAAAACTTCTCTTCTATGTCGTCCATGGGTTCTAATGAAGTCAGCTACACCTTCTATAGTGAGAATTTAGATAAACTATATAAAGCTGTCGGCATGGTAGAAGATGTGATGCAAAAGAATGACCGCTTAGAAGATGTAACTTCTAGTGCTGAAAATCCTTACGTTGAGTATACGTTCAAAGTAGAACAGGATGAATTATTGCAGTATGGCTTAACAGCAGGACAAATTATCATGATGTTAAATCCAATGGAAACAAAAGATGTTCTGACAACGATTGAAAAAGACGGTAACAATTTGGAAGTAATTGTTCAACAAAAACAAACGGAAGATCCTAAATCAATCGATGAACTTTTAGCTAAACAAGTCCCAACGGCACTTGGTACGTCCATGCCGCTTTCAGAGCTTGTAACTGTTAAAGAAGGAACAACGTTAAATACCCTCGCCCGAAGCCAAGGTGAGTACTATGCATCTGTTTCAGGAACTGTTATTGGAGAAGATTTATCAAAAGCAACCACATCTGTGGAAAAAGACATTGATGAATTAGACCTGCCAAAGGGTGTCACATTGGGTGTGGCCGGTGTTCAGGAGGATATGACAGAAACGTTCACACAGCTTGGAATTGCCATGCTTGCAGCGGTTGCGATTGTCTACTTTATTCTTGTCGTGACATTTGGGGAAGGTCTTGCTCCATTCGCAATCCTGTTCTCCCTGCCATTTGCCGTGATTGGATCTTTTGTCGGATTATTAATTGCTGACGAAACGATTTCAGTATCCGTTATGATGGGGCTTTTGATGCTGATTGGTATCGTGGTAACAAACGCCATCGTTCTTGTCGATCGGATTATTCATATGGAGCATGAAGGAATGGGTATGCGTGAAGCCATTCTGGAAGCCGGTTCGACACGTCTGCGCCCAATCTTGATGACAGCTATCGCAACAATCGGTGCGTTAATCCCATTAGCTATCGGTACAGGCGGAGGCGGCCTTGTTTCGAAAGGCTTAGGTATTACCGTAATCGGCGGTCTCACCAGTTCAACCTTGTTAACATTAATCATTGTTCCAATCGTATATGAAATCCTATCTAAGCTTTTCAAGAAAAACCGAAAAGAAGTAGAAGAAAACTAATAAAAAGGCTGTTCCAGATGATAATGGGGCAGCCTTTTTCATTCTTTATATTAAAATTAAAATTCGCACACAATATTTAGTATACCAAAAAGGATTATTCTATTTTATGTCGAATTATTTAATTATGGGAAAGATGCCTTTATTTTTATCTTAAAATTATTATAAAAACTAATAGAAAAAGAGGGACAATGATATGACAAATCTAACGAAAACACCCGAGAACCGACTAGAGGAGTTAGGAATTATTCTGGAACCGGCAAGGCAGCCATTAGGTAATTATATTGGATGCGTGCGTACGGGGAATCTCATTTTTACCTCTGGCCAAATTTCAGATCAATATATAGGGACACTTGGGACGGACTTAACTGTAGAAGATGGCTATAAAGCAGCCCGTCAAGCCGCAATCAATGTAATACGTATACTAAAGGGTGAACTTGGAGAATTATCTCGTGTGAAACGGGTTGTAAAGGTGCTGGGGATGGTGCATTCGGCCCTTGACTTTACCGATCATCCAAAAGTAATCAACGGTGCCTCTGATTTATTTGTTGAGGTCTTCGGTGAAAAAGGTGTCCACGCACGAACAGCTGTAGGTTTAGCTCAACTACCTAAAAATGCAGCAGTCGAGCTTGAAATCATTGTTGAGGTAGAAGATTAATATAATAAGGTATATAAAATGCCAACCCTCATGCATAAGGAGTTGGCATTTTGTTTCTCACAATAGAAAAACATTACATTATTTTCTAGATTTTCATACCTATTTCCGCAAAAGTTGGCATATTTTTCATCATTGAACTAGCCGCTTCAATAATGGGAAAAGCTAATGCCGCACCGGAGCCTTCACCTAAGCACATATCCATCATTAACATCGGCTCTATTCCCAGTAATTCGCTGGCGACTTTTGCACCAGGTTCTTGTGATGCGTGGGAAGCAATCATATAGTCCTTCGCTTTTGGTTCTATCCCGACAGCTATGATAGCTGCTATGGTAGAAATAAATCCATCCACGACAACGGGAATACGGTTAGCAGCAGCACCAAGCATAACTCCTGCCATCCCGCCAATTTCTAGACCTCCAACCTTTGCCAGTACATCAATTACATCATCAGGATTGGGTTCGTTCACTAGAATGGCTCTTCGAATAACTTCCGCTTTATGCTTAATTCCACCTTTTCCTAAACTGGCACCCCTTCCTGTTATCCCGAGCGGATCACAATTTTGTAACACAGACAAAATAGCCGTACTAGGTGTCGTGTTCCCAATCCCCATTTCTCCTGTTCCCAATAATTGGACTCCCTTTTTTATTTCTTGATCAGCGATTTCAATCCCTACTTCAATGGCCTTTATCGCTTCCTCTCTTGTCATGGCAGGCCCTTTCGTTATATTATTTGTTCCATTTTTTACTTTACGAATAATTATCCCCGCATCGACTGGCATATCTACTTTAATCCCCACATCCACAGGGACAATTCTAGCTCCTGAAACTTGCCCTATCACACATACTCCTGTTATTCCTTTTGCAAAATTCAACGTTTGACCAACTGTTACTTCCTGTGGATTACTTGTGACCCCTTCCTCATAAACCCCATGATCGCCCGCCATCACAATGATAGCTTTCTGATCAAATGCAGGTTTCAGATTTCTAGTAATACCCGCTAACTGGACAGCAAGACTCTCTAATTTCCCTAAGCTCTGAGCAGGCTTAATGAGGTTATCCACTCTTTCCCTTGCTTCCGCTGCTGTTTTTTGATCCAATCCCTCAATTTTCTCAATCGTTTGTTGTACTAACTGCATGTCTCCTTCTCCTCTCTAAGTGTGATATTAAATAACAAAAAAAGTCTGCAGCTTATTTGAATAGCAAATAAACTACAGACTTTTCCATCATCTATAACGTCAAAGCAAATAGGCAGGTCTCCTGACTTAGGATCATCACTTCATCAGACCTTCCCAGACATCACTCCAGTGGCATTTTCAATGAAACTCCCCAATACAGTGGCGGGACCGCTGAAGACTCTCACTCCATTCCCTATTCTCCCCAAAGGGGCACCTACTGCTTTTATGCACTTTTGTCATTATTACCGTAACAATGATTTCCGCTTTCGTCAAGAAGCAATAACTTTACTAAACTTACATATACCAGCCGCCGTTGACAGACAGTACTTGTCCTGTAATATATCCAGCTTCTTTTGAAGCAAGAAATGCTGCTGTAGCCGCGATATCTTCAGGTTCTCCCATCCGTTTTACAGGAATGGATTGGATCATGTTATTTCGAACTTCTTCTGGAATTTGATCTGTCATTGGTGTTCTAACAAATCCAGGTGCAATTGCGTTAACGGTAACCCCTTTTTTGGCATATTCAATCGCTGCCGTTTTAGTCAAACCGATGACACCAGCTTTTGATGCGGCATAGTTTGCCTGTCCAAAGTTCCCCTGCAGCCCTGCTATCGAAGACATGTTGACGATTCTGCCGTACCCTTGTTCAGCCATGATTTCTGCTGCTGCTTTACATGTAATAAAAGTACCGACTAAGTTCGTATCCATAACCAATTTAAAGTTTTCTACCGTCATCTTTTTAAATGAAGAATCTTTCGTAATTCCGGCATTATTAATCAAAATATCTAACTGGCCAAATGCTTTAACCGTTTCATCCATCATTTGAATAACTTCAAATTCATCAGCTACGTTTGCCTTTATGGCAATTGCTTTTCCTCCAGCATCTGTAATTTCAGCAACAACCATTTTAGCTTTCTCGGCTTCAGATTCAAAAGGATAGTTAACAACAACCATAGCCCCTTGCTTTGCAAAATATTTTGCCAATCCTGCTCCGATTCCTTGACTGGATCCTGTGATAATCGCTGCTCGACCTTGTAACATAAATAATAAACCACCTTTTAAATACTTTTTAAGAAAATGAATCCTTTAGTTAATTTTTTATAGAAAAGAAAAGGTTCAAAAGTGAAATACCTTTGAACCTTAACTTGAAAGTTGTATAAGGTGCTATTTTCACCCTATTTATCTATTAAAAGAGAAATCTTTTATCACGCATTTACTTTTTCCAACGTAGAATCTACTTGATTGTTCAATTGGACCTTTCGATTCATCACTAATAGTGGGAGGAACGCAGCAATTAAAAGTCCCCCTATAAAAATCATTCCTCCCATTAAGTCAAAATACCCTAAAATGGTTGGCCCGAAAAATCCGCCAAGACTTGCAAGCGTATTCACAGCCGCAATACCAACAGCTGCTTCTTTTTCGTTAAAACCATAAGACAACATTGCAAAAAATGGACCAGTAAAACTGTATAATCCCATTGATGCCAATGTAATGCAGACAATAGCAACCACAGGACTACTCAATAATCCCGTACCAGCAAAGCCTACGGCAGCCAAAATCATTGGAAGAATGACATACATTTTCTTATCTAGTTTTTTATCTGAAAGTCTTCCCCAGATTACCATTGAAGGTATTGCAGCTAGTGAAGGAATCATTGCAATGAATCCAATCGTCGTATTCGATAATTCTCCTGAAAAACTATCAATGATACTTGGAAGCCAAAATGATAATGCATAAACTCCTGTATATACACCAAAATAAGTAAAGGCAAATATCCATGTTTTAGAGTTTTTAAATGCAGCCAACTTAGAGGTTTTTACTACCGTTTGCTTCATTTTTTCATTCTCTAATTCTTTTTCTATCCAATCTCGTTCTTCACTTGTAAGCCACTTAGCGTCTTTTGGACGATCCGTTAAATAAAACAGACATACAATTCCTAGCGCAACTGTTAATATACCGGCAATAATGAACATCCATCTCCATCCTGATAGAGAAAACCAGCTAATATTGTCCATAATCAATGTTGAAAATGGGGCTCCTACCAATCCTGCAAGAGGCATAGATATAAGGAACAAGGAATACGCACGTCCTCTTTCTTTTGATCTAAACCAGTATGTTAGATAAAGAATAATCCCAGGGAAGAAACCCGCTTCAGCAACACCTAATAAAAAACGTACAATATACAAATGTGTCGCTGATTGAACGAATCCTGTTAAAATAACGACTAATCCCCATGTAACCATAATCCTTGTAATCCAGATTCTTGCTCCAAAACGTTCCAACAAGATATTACTTGGAACTTCAAAGAAGAAATACCCTACAAAGAAAATACCTGAAAGAAGTCCAAAAACCTCCGCTGTTAAAGCCAGTTCTGCATTCATTTGAAGTGCAGCATACCCCATATTAACCCGGTCTATAAAAGCAATGATGTACATCAATAATACAAAAGGCAAAATTCGTTTCATTATTTTCTTTATCGTTCTCTGCTCTAAAGAAACTGTTGCTTCATTCATATTCTTCATCTCCTGTCGTATCCCATATAGTAGAAACCATTGTTTTTATACTATTCAAACTATTTCGCTGAGATTAAAATGCTAGAAAACTGCCTGCTATTGTACTTCGCTTATATGCTTTTTTTCTAATCTCTCTTCCATTTTTTCAATGAAAGCTGGATCACGTAATAATTGAAGTTTATATTCCTTAACCAGCTTCTCAAAGGAAAGCTTTTTTCGTTTAGTCATTTTTTGTTTAACCATCTTTATTCACCGTCTTTATTCACAAAGGAAGTATTTGTTTAGCTATATGCAAGAGTAAAATTTTTCTTTTCTTCTATTATGTTTTTAAGATTTCCCCATTGTTCTTTGAATAGGCTTTCGTCCATCATCTTTAAGTTTTCAGCAATTAACGGTCTGAATTCCATCCAATCAATAATATCTTTTTCTACATCCAGCCCCGGAGCTATTTCAATTAATCTCAATTTCCCGTCTACTACATCAAAGACGGCTCTTTCTGTGATGTATAGAACCGGAATACCTGCTTTCGATGCATATTCCCCGCTGAATGTAATCTGTTCTACATGATTAACGATTTTTTTTCCTTTTCCATGATTTTCGATTACAATTTGACCATTTTCAAATTTTTCTTTTGATCCGACAGCAAACTGCCCCATGAACACTACCTTTTTGGATGATTGACTAATATTAATAAATCCTCCCGGACCCATGATTCTTGGGCCGAATTTGCTTACATTGACGTTCCCGTACTGATCAAGCTGAGCTAGTCCTAAGAATGTAACATCGAGTCCGCCGCCATCATAAAAATCAAACATCGCATCATGATTAATAATGGCATCCGCATTATAAGAAGCGCCAAAATCCAGACCTGGGGCAGGAGAGCCTCCAAATACACCAAATTCTACCGTTAATGTCATTTCATCTGCCACACCTTCTTCCGTAGCAACACTTGAAACTAACGAAGGCATTCCAACACCTAAATTCACAATCGAACTTGGTGCTAATTCCATCGCTGCACGTCTTGAAATAACTTTTTTCGCATCTAACTTAACCGGTTTGATGGAGGCAAGCGGCACTCTTAACTCTCCAGAAAGGGCAGGATCATAGTATCTTGCCATTGTTTGATAGTGATATTCCGGATTTTGCGATTTAACCACATAATCTACCATGACACCAGGTACTCGAACATCTTTTGGCTTAAGAGACCCTGCTTCAGCAATATTTTCAACTTGCGCAATGACAATCCCGCCATTATTTTTAACTGCCGTTGCAAGTGCTAAAATTTCAAATTTAGCTACTTCACGCTCTGTTGTAATATTTCCATTTACGTCTGCAGTCGTCCCGCGAATAATGGCAACATCGATAGGGAGATTATGATAGTGAAGCCATTCTTCACCATTTATTTCAATCACACTGATTAAATCTTCCTTTGTTACTGAGTTGATTTTTCCACCCTGTATTCTCGGATCCATAAAGGTATTTAAGCCAACCTTTGTAATTACTCCCGGTTTTTTACCTGCTATTGAGCGCCATAACTGGGTAATAACCCCTTGCGGGAAGAAGTATGCTTCTATCTTATCGTCTACAATAAATTTTGACATCTTGTGAGAGAAACCCGCATGACCTGAGATCACACGTTTGACTAAGCCCTCCTGCGCAATATGATCCATTCCTCTTCCTTCTGTATTAATTCCGATTCCAGAGCCATTCATAAAAGTAATATTTTTAGGACTTTGTTCCTTTTTATATCTTTCTCCAATACTAACAATCAATTCTTCTGGTAAACCCGCTAAACCTGAAGTACCTGTTGTCGCTACGAAATCATGATCTTTTATTAGTTTCGCTGCCTCTTCTGCTGAAATAATTTTACTCATTCCCGCCATCCCCCTTTGTTTTTTCTATCAATTTAATCAACCATATATATGAAGTGCGGTATGCTCAGCCCTTACACTGAGCATATGCCCATTGAAATTTAAGCATTTGGGTTTTTAATTAATAAAGCAATCCCCATACCCCCGCCAATACAAGCACTGGCGATACCATATTTAGCCTTTCTTTCAATGAGTTCATACATTAAGGAAATCGTGATTCTTGTCCCGCTCATTCCTAGCGGATGCCCCAGTGCTACGGCACCGCCATTTACATTGATTCGATTATATAATGGGCTGTCTAAATACATTTCAAGTTCTTTCATGCAGCCGAGCATTTGTCCTGCGAACGCTTCGTTGATTTCATATAAGTCAATATCCTCTTTTGCCATAGAGGTTTTTTCAAGAAGCTTGCGGATGGCAAACACGGGTCCAAGTCCCATCACAGATGGATCAAGACCTGCTACGGCGAAATCCACGATTTCTGCCATTGGCGTAAGCCCTAATTCATTTGCTTTCTCTTCTGACATCACAACAACTGCCGCTCCGCCGTCATTTAATCCGGAAGCATTTCCTGCTGTAACACTGCCATCTTTTTCAAATGCTGGTCTTAATTTAGAAAGGGCTTCCAAAGTTGTCTGTGGTTTTGGATGTTCATCTTTGTTGATGATTGTAACAGCACCTTTTCTACCTTTGATTTCTACTGGCACAATTTCTCTTTCGAATCGGCCGCTTTCCATCGCTGCTTTGGCTCTCATTTGGCTGTTGTAAGCAAAAAGGTCTTGGTCTTCTCTTGAAACCTCACATTTTCTTACCACGTTCTCAGCTGTATTTCCCATATGCATAACTGGATATTGTGGATATGGCTGGCAATTGTGGTGGAACTTTGTATTGGCATCACGTAGTTCCTGGTTCCCCATTTTGAATCCATCATAACGAACTTCTAATGGAAGATAGTATGGAGCTCTTGATAAACTTTCTGCTCCGCCGGCTACAACAATTTCGGAATTACCTGTTAGGATATCTTGTGCGGCATTTACAATCGATTGAATGCCAGAGCCGCAAATTCGGTTTAGTGTATAACCTGGCACATGATCTAATCCAGCAATCATCGCTGCATTTCGGCCTAAGTTTGGTGCATCACCAGACGATTCCACATGTCCTAATACCACATCATCTACTAAATGAGGGTCAAGATTATTCGATCTTTTCAATGCTTCTCTGATTGCTGTTGCCGCTAATTCTTCAACTGGTACCGTTTTCAAACCGCCAAGAAAAGCTCCTACTGCCGTTCTGGCCCCACTTGTAATGACTGCTTTACTCATTTCTAACACCCCTTGAAAAAAGTTTTAAAATTAATTGATTTATTTAGATTAGTCTGATTTTTCAACCTATTAGGAACTATCTGAACTAAATATATCACTTATTTTGTCATTTAAAACTCTATTGTTCTTTTATTTGACAAAAATATATAAATTTTTATTTTTTTTATCATTTGAATATCATCTGTTCTTCTATATGATAAATATATATATTTTTTTAACTTTTTTATCATTTAAATATCAATCGTTCTTCTATATAATAAAAATATCAATTACAGAAAACATTCATTATTCTAATTATTATTTTTTCTTATTATGTCATTTAATTATCTATTATTTGATTAAGCTAATAAACTATCTTTATATGAAGTAGGAGGTTTTATAATTGCTCAAGGAGAATGATTCAAAATATATCCTTCAAACGGTTAAAAATGCTGGACGTATTCTTAATTTATTTACGATTGAACGAAGCACATGGAGATTATCCGAAATCTCGAATGAATTAGATCTGGATATCAGCCATGTAAGACGGCTTCTAACCACTATGGTGCAAGAAAATATTCTAAAAAAAGTAGGAAAAACCTATTCATTAGGTTTTTCCGTTCTTCATTTGGCTGGAATTGTAAATTCTCAATTAAATATTCATTTAGAGGCACGGTCCATTTTAATGCCACTTGTAGAGCAGCTTGGTGTGGCCATTCATATTGGGATACTAGAAGGTACAGGAGTAATCTATCTCGATAAACTTGAAACAAGCCATCCTATAAAAATGGTTTCTCAAGTCGGAAAATCACATCCTGTCTATAGTACGGGTTGCGGAAAAACCATGCTTGCTTTCCAAACAGAAGATGATTTAGAGGAAATTCTTCAAAAAGTAGAACAACAAGGGATGATAAAGTCTGCATCAAGAACTGTGACAGATTTAGATGAATTAAAGAGGCAGCTGGGCGAGATTCGCAAAGCCGGCTATGCTATAACATGTGATGAGTTTCAAGAAGGTTTTGCCAGCATTGCGGCACCTATTTACAACTATAATGGAGAAGCGATTGCAGCTGTTTCCATTACAGGTTCTAGTAAAAATATTTGCGGGAATCGGATAGATATATATATTTCCAGTATAGTAAAAGCAGCAAAAGAAATTTCAAAGAAAATAGGGTTTTCCTATTATTAAAATATAAAAAGGGGTGAAAAAACGAAATGACAGTTGAACTGCAAAAAGAAAAATATTCTACTTTACAGAATGCCATTCGATTGCTGAATTTATTTTCAGTGGATGACTCAGAATTAAGCGTTACTGAAATTGCTAACGAATTACAAATAGCCAAAAGTACCGCTCACCGCATACTGATTTCTTTAGAATCTGAAGGTTTAATTATGAAAAATCCATCTAGCAACTTATATCGTCTAGGTGTTTCCTTTCTCTCGCTAGGGCATGCAATTACAAAAAATATGAAACTTTGTAATCATTCATCAAATATATTAAATTTCTTACAACAATCAACAGGCGAAACGGCTTGTTTAATGGTACTAGAGAATAACTATTCATATGTTATTAATATTAAAGAAAGCGATTATCCGATTCGCTATTCTGCTTATATCGGGCAAAAAGCACCTGTGTTCCATTCAAGTACAGGGTTAGCCATTTTAGCATTTCAGCCGGCTGACGTCATTACGTCAATCATAGAAAATCAATTAATCCCAGCTGCAGATTTACAGCAAAAAATTGATTTTATTCAAAAAAATGGGTACTATGTTTCAATGGACGAATTCTATGAAAATGTGACCTCTATTGCGGTTCCAGTACGTAATGGTCTAGGTGAAGTGATTGCATCCCTTGCTATCGCCGGTCCAAGTGAACGCATTCTTCCAAGGAATATTCCCAGCCTTGCGAAAACCATTATTTCAGCAAGTGAACAATTTACTAAAACATTAATGTTTAGTTAACTCATGATGGGACATAGAGCAAATATTAGTTTTATATTTATTACAAGTAAACTTTCTGTGATAGATGAAAGAGTTTACTAGAAAGATTAAATACTATATTAGGAGTGAAAATATTGGAAACAAAAATAATTGAAAATGCTTTTGATGAGTTGTTAAAGTGTCAATATGAAAGAATAAGTGAGTCAAACTTAAAAGTGACTTTGCCTATACAGCCGTTATTTATTAATAGCGTAGGAGTCGTCCATGGAGGAATCATTTCTTCACTTGCTGATATTGCGATGGGGAATACCTTTCCTATTGATGAGCACAATAGACAAACGGTTGTAACCGTCGACCTTAAAACCTCCTTTTTAAAACCTGCAAAAGGAAAATATATTGTTGCAGATGCACATGTAGTAAAAATGGGCAGAACGCTCAATCATATTGATTGTTTTATTTACGATGACAATCATAATCTTGTCGCAAAATCAAATGGAATTTTTGCTAATATTTAATTTATTTCCATATGAAAAGAGGATGAAATCATGATAGTTTCATCCTCTTTTCATCTACTCTTTATTGATCATTTCCATTATCAATTTGATATTTTACAACAATCACGTCTGCCTATCCTTTTCCTACTGAAAATTCTCTTTATAGGTTTCGTCAATTTCACTCTTCGTACTAGTATAAGTTTCCTCAATTATTTTAAATTTCTCTGTATAGAGCTCCGCTTTTTCCTTATACATCGTATTATAAAAACTTTCTAAGTCCTCAAAGACAATGTTATAAACTTCTTGATTCAGCTGCTGCGTTTTGTTCAAATCCATTAATGTCTGCTTGGCATGACGGAGAAAGAGCATGAGTCTGTCCACTGTTTGTTCGTTTAAGTCCATTAGACGCTGTTTATCTTCCATTAATTGATTGATTGCCTCATCCGTGTTTTGTCTATGCCAATTTATCCATTGCTGAATTGTGTTATTTGATTCCTGAAACTCCTGATCAAGCTCTTGCTGATTTTTCACATGGATATAGCGGCCTTCTGCACTCTCAGCTATTCTTTGCAGTTCATTCGCATCCTCAGACTGCACAGCCAAACCAATCACATTAATAATAGGATCTATATTTGACTCCTTAAGCTGTTTAGCTGCTTCAACTGGATTTCCATCACAGGTTTCTTTTCCATCTGAAACAAGATAAATCACATTCGTTGATTCAGCAGAATTTTCGCTTGCTAATTTTTCACCTACTTGTGTCAAGGATGCAGCCATAGAAGTCCATCCACTAGGAACAATTGATTCTAATTCCGCCGCAAAGAGACCAGCATCATATGAGGAAAGCGGATAGATTTCCTCAATGCCGCCGCAGGAAAGCTGCTTATCAGCATCAGACCCAGTTCCTTTATGTCCATAAATGGTTAGTGATACTTTCGCTTTGTCAGGCAGATTGGAAGCAAAATCCTCAATCGATTCTTTTGCTATATCCATTAGGGTTTTCCCATCCTGTACATTCTTCATCGAGCCCGATGCATCTAAGATAATGGCAATATTAATATTTTCCTTCAGCTCTCTGCCGTTTAATTTAATATTTGAAGACGACTCTACCGCTTCTAAATTTATTTTCCCCCGTGGAGTAAAAGTTGACATAGGAGGCAATGCAGGAAAATAAGTCTCGGAAATAAATCGCTTGATTTGGTCGGATTTCTCCGAGTTACTGTCATCACCCTTAATAACCGTTTGTAATGTTTCAACTGCTGCAGCTTGTTCCCCCTCCGTTAGGTGATCATGTTCAATTTTCTCCCACCAGATACCTTTTGGAGTATTTTCTGCCTCCGTTAGTGAAGCAGGAAAATCAAAGCTTTCCATACTCTTTTGAAAAGCTTCCGGCCAAAGCTCAGGCTCTTCTTCTATACTATCTATTTTTTTAGTAAATTCTACCGATCCATCAGCTACTTCCATTTTTTCGACTGGAATGTCAGACTTACTGCATCCTACTATCATCACCGATAGTAGAACCATCATGACTCCATATAACCTATTCAAAAATATCCCGCCTTCTTTCTAATCATTTGTCATGTTTTTAATATTACCGTAATTTATAGAAGAAAGGTTTACTTAACATAAAAACGGGAGGATAGTCCTTCCTCTCTCTATCCTTTTTAGTATTTTTATAGTTCCTTCCGTAGGTTTTATCGTGGAAATAACATGATTATACAACTTTTTTCATAATATTCTTCGTCAACGACTAAAAGACAGGAGCTCAGCCTCCTGCCTTTTTATGTTTATTTCTGTCTTCATTGGTAAAGGGAATCAATAACAAGCTTTTTCTAATATATAACCAACCTCCAGCAATGGCTGTTCCAAGCCAGATAAGTAAGAACAGGGCTGTTAGAATAGGAAGAGTCGAAAACTCAAATATTGTTCTGCCTAATGCCGTTTGAAAACCAATGAACAGGATCGACATCATCCAAGATATACTTCCAACATGAACAAGCCTATTTTTCATGTTTGCATCCACTTGCACCCTTTCTAATAACCATGCAGTGATAATTAACGTTTGCAGCGCATGAAATCCAATTCCATGAAGGAGAATAAAATTCCCTGAAGCTCCAATATAGCGATCTTGGAGTAATATCATCCATATTCCAGCCGCATTGGCTAACAATACTGAGAGAAACGCATAACGTGTACCGGTTATGAGTAAAGGACGTTCAAAGGGCCTTTTAATACGGAAAAATTGAATCATCAAGAATAGCCCTAACAGGACAATTGTCAATGAAACAATACCAAATAGCATTCCAGCAATAGCATCAAGTGGAGCGGCTTCTTGAGAAAAACGCGGATTCAACCCCCTGCTATTTTGAATGGTTTCAATTCCATAGCTATAAAGACTGGCCGCAACAAAGCTCCATCGAACAAATTTCCTTTTTGGGCTGCTTAGCCGTGCTAAAGGTAAAATTGCAGCAATGGAAAGAATAAAACTGCCGATTGCTGCATTAAAGGAAAATGCGTCGTTTAAATTCCCTTCAGGTAAAATGACAGGCCCTTGAATGAAGCTGATTATTTTAATAGAGAAAGCCAGAATAAACCCAAGAATTCCAGTCATAATAAGCGCCTTTTCACCTTCAAATAACTTTATGGACGTCCCAGCAGACTGATTTGGATATGTGTTCTCTTTATTAATCAAGCAAAACCCCTTCTTTCCACTTTATTTATTTATTAATCAATAAATAATTATGCTAAAAAAAGAAAGTTGCATAACTCCCTTTTTTTAAAACCTTTAGCAATTCCTACCTTCGTCACCATAGATTAATTCCGGCAGATCCAGCACTTCTGCCAACGTGATAAGCAGACCCGTGCCAATAAAACGTGCTGCTGCTGCCTTCGCATTTGGAATTCCCACTCTTTCCATTTTCGTCGTTAGTGATTCATACATCTTACAGTAAAGTTTTCGAGAATGGTCCCGAATCCCCGGTTCAGAGATCGTATGAGCCTGCATAACCATCAAGACCTCGGATCGGTGTGTTTGAATCAATTCATCAAAGCCCCGCCCCATTGTTTCAATGAGCTCATCCGCTGGTGCTTCAATCTTCACAAAGGTATCATAAATCCGGCCGAAAGCACGATCAATTACTACCTTGAACAATTCTTCCTTGTTCTCAAAGAAATGGAATACATACGGCTGCGTTACTCCTGCCGCTTTTGCTACCATTGCCGTTGTAGCCTTATAATACCCCCTTTCAGCAAATACACTTACTGCATTCTCGATAATAAGTTCCTTTTTGTCCTCCTTGGTTGCCACAATAATCATCCTTCATCCAACTATTTATTGATTGATTAATAAATAAATCATATTCAGTTTGGTTACTTTTGTCAAGAGTAAGGTAAATAAAAAAGCATCCTAATTTTATTTACCTTGGTAGTCGGAGTCCTGTCTAGAGAAGCACTGTCCCAAAATTTTAAATAATAAAATCATTTTAATAGGCTGATAAACTTGAACATGGTAAAATAATAAAATCAAGTCATAAGGAGTAACAAACGATGAATAAAATTGATATTATTGCACGGAGAATTATGGGTTGGAAATTAAACAGATGGGACAGATGGTATGATTTTGAAAATGGCGTATTCATTCATGAACATGAATTTCAGCCTGAACAAAACCTTGAACATGCCATGATTATTGTGGACCGTCTGAAACAATTTGGCTTTACCTATGAAGTAAAAGATACAAATCAAGTATGCTTTAATGACGTTTGTGCATCCGGTGAAACTCTGCAACAGGCCATTACCAATGCAGCCTATTCCATTGCAGAGGTTCACTCCATTGATGATGCATGGCTTTAAAATAGATGCTATTCTATGTCCCTTTCTGAAGGTGATTTGTATCTTAAAGAGAGCTTGGAGATTTCCTCCAAGCTCTTTTCATTTTTCCTTTAATCTTCCCCTAAATGTTTTCCAGTTCCTTTAGTCGCAAGTCACCAAGTGATTTCTTAATTTCGTCCTCGATTTGTTTTCGATTTCTTTCCCGATTTGGTCCTATCATTCAGGAAGCGTTTGAATAAAAAACAATCTGAAACAAATACTTTATTTACATAACTGCTTTGGCCTTTAAAAAGCGGTAATGGAATCCATTAATGATACTGATTCTCTATATGAAAAGGAAAGGTGATTGACATGGATAAAAACCAATATAATTTTGCCAATCTATCGAGTTCAGACCTTGAACAAGTTAATTCCCTTCAAAAATCACTTAGCGAGAAAAAGGGAGAAGAAGTCATTCTAATTGCCTATGAGGACCATAAAAATAAATAGATAGGCAAAATCCCTTAGGTGACTATTCACCTAAGGGATTTTGCCTGAACAAGCCTTTAGTTAATACTAAACATGACAGATAAATAAGCACAAATAAATAATAAAACACTCGTTAAAATTGAAACGATTACAGGTGTTTTTCTAATAAATAAGATAATCAATAAGACACTAGAAAGGACCGTTAACACAAGTAACAAAATACTGACAGACGTAAAGCCGAGCTGAACAGCCATACCTGGCTGAAAGTCCGGATAAAACGTGGTAAATAATTTTGAAGCTCCTTCTACCGTAACAATCGTTTCATGCGGAGGAGCATGCTGACCCATGGCAGCAGTAGCTGCAAAAATAAACAAAATAACAAGACTTTCTAATTTACCCCAGGGTCTTGGATTGTACTGTTCATCATTGTTCAGCTTCTTTTTCACAAAAAAACTATTAATCATTGCATAAACAAGCAAAGGAATAATCAATAGATGTTTGATTAAAAGTGTCTGACCATAAGGGAGCATCCAAGAATTCAAATAATCTTCAAATTCAACCACAAAGGTCATGAGAACAAGCCCGGTAATAATGGTACTCAGAAAACAAATAATGGCTACAGGTGTAAACCATTTTAAAAAACGAGACCAATTCTCATAATTAGTTGAACACCAGCTGACAATTAAAAGGATGCCCACCCATACACTGACAGCAGTTAAGTGTAAAGTATGGCTCATAAACCCTACTACTGGGTCATAAGTACTTGCATGGCTGGACCAGCCAAGGGCAAGAATTAAACAGAATGCAAAGACCAATCCAATGGAAGCATATACAGGTTTTTTTCGATAATCGACCCATATGATATACAAAAAAAGCACTGTCGCAAGCAAATAGGTAACTACCCAAGCTTTTCCTACTTCAAATGTAAACAAAACGGATTGAAGTAAAGAAAAGGATAATCCAATATTCTGTTTGACATATAAGATTAATTGCAGTACAGGAAAAAAGGAGAAAAGACCAATTCCGCCTATTGCTGACAAAAGCACCCATTTTGGAACAGAAATATCTGGTTTAAAATTGCTTGATACAAGCGAAAGAATAAAAGTACCAACAACAATAGCAAAACTTAGATATAATAAGGCCTGCGTAAGCGTACCAAGAAGAATCATATCTATTTCTTCCTTTTCATTACCCAGACAAAGCTTATTATAATAATAACTATCCCGAGTAGAATAGGAGTGTAAAAGGATGTACTATTGTTTTGCTGTTTTTCTTGATTCTTTTCTTCAATGGTTGATTGAGACTGTGCTTCTTCTGTAGTTTCTGCCTCTTCTGTTTCTTCTGCCTGCTCTATCCCTGCTTCTTCAGGTACTTCAGAAGCCGGAATATCTACAGTAAAAGCTATTGCTCCATCAACAGGATGGCCGTCCGCTCCGATAATATTCCAATTTACTTGGTATTCCCCACCTTCTAAAGGGTTTGACAGACTTCCCGTCATTTGTTTTTCTGCTAAGGAAATATTTTCAACAACGATAGACTCTCCTGACGAATTTACCAGTTCAAATGTGCTTCCCTGTTCTATTTTTGTCTCAAAAGTTAAAGTAATAGTTTGGATTTCTTCCTTTATGACAGCTCCATCTTCCGGAAAGGAACTCTCTAACCCCGTATGTGCCATAGCATTCTGGACAAACATCAGAAAGAATAATATCAATGTCAAAAATGATAGTTTTTTCAACATAACTAACCTCCTAATAGTATTAATTATTCTATTGTATCAGAGGCAATTATTATACTCAAAGAATATTGTCACAAGTGAAAATAGATCCAAAGCAAGCCTGCCTTAAAATGAACCCTGAACAGTATTTGATAACGAGAAAAGACAGTGATATTATGAAAAAATGAAAATAACAAATGAATATTCCTATTCTAGACTGTGAAAAAAGGAAGTGCCCGAATTGTCAAACTTACCCCATTCCTTATGTGATAAAAGCCGTGATACGCTTCGAGCTGATTGTGCAAACTGCTTTGGTCTATGCTGCGTAGCGCTCCCGTTTGCCGCTTCTGCAGACTTTGCAGTGGATAAAGACAGCGGAACACCTTGCTCCAATTTGCAAGAAGATTTTCGGTGCCGGATTCATACAAATCTCAGACAAAAAGGCTTTCGGGGCTGTGCCGTTTATGAATGCTTCGGGGCAGGTCAAAAGATTTCTCAGATTACCTTTGATGGCAAGGATTGGAGAGACAACCCGGAAACAGCAAAGGATATGTTTGAAGTATTTCCTATCATGCAGCAGCTCCATGAAATCCTTTGGTATCTGACAGAAGCTTTATCAAGAAAAGAAACGGTATCCATCCATAGTGATCTTCAGAAATCTATTGAAAAGACAGAAGAACTTACTTTTCTTCCACCCGATTCACTCATGGAACTGGACATTCCTGTACTTCGGGCAGAAGTAAACACATTACTTCTACGGACAAGCGAACTTGTACGTGCGGAAGCGATTCAAAAGAACAGAAAATCTACTAGACGTCAGAAACCGTATGGAAGAGGCACTGATCTCATTGGTGCCAATTTAAGAAAGAAGGACCTTAGCGGAGCTAACTTAAGAGGGGCACTCCTAATTGCCGCAGATTTAAGAGAAGCTGATTTACGTTATTCAGATGTGATTGGAGCAGATTTCAGGGATGCCAATTTAAGCGGTGCCGATTTAACCGGCAGTATCTTTCTTACACAAGATCAGCTTAACTCGGCAAAAGGCAATCCCCGAACAAAATTACCGCAAGACCTTAAGCATCCCTCTCACTGGCTGTATTGATTCAAAGCTATTTGTGAAAAAGAGGAAGAGTTTTTTGGGAGGAAGATTAGTATGTTACACATACGAAAGGCAAGAATCGAAGATTTACCTGAACTGATTAAGATAGAAAACCAATGTTTTTCAAAAGAAGAGGCTGCTTCAGAAGAAGCTTTTAAAAAACGAATTCAAACCATTTCAGATAGTTTTTTTGTCGCTGAAAGGAATGACAAATTAGTTGGTTTAATCAACGGACCTGTCATTGAAACAGCCTTTATTACGGATGACTTGTTTAGTGAAATAAAAGCAAATCCTAGTACCGGCGGTCATCAAAGTATATTAGGACTGGCAGTTAATCCTGATAATCAAAAACAAGGAATAGCAACTGCCTTACTGCTTCATTTAGAAGTTAAAGCAAAGGAGAGATTCCGCCAGTCTCTTACACTAACCTGCAAAGAAGAGCTCATACGGTTCTATGAAAAACATGGGTACAAAAACAAGGGCCTCTCAAACTCTCAACACGGAGGAATTCGTTGGTACAACATGACTAAAGAATTATAGGCAGAAACGATTTATCCATGTAATGTAGAGAGGACTGTGCTATTTCTTCCAAATAATTAGCAATAGAACAGTCCCTTACTCGTTTACACCTGAAACTCCTGTGCAGGTCCGCCTTCGTTGTTTAAAATGCGAATCGTCTCTGGCTGTACTTCAAGAAGCACATAGTTTGGATCATCTGGTCCAGCAAACCACTTATTAAAGGAATCATCCCAGAATTGCTGCTTCAAATCCTGTGATTGATTAATGATGGTCTTTCCAGAAACCTCAATATAGCTGTCATTTACCCCTTTATCCTCATAGCCTAACAAAACCGAAGCAGAAGGATTTTTCTCTAATTCCTGCACTTTCTCTGTATCCAATTGGGTGGGTGTATACAGTGTTAAATCCTTATTGTAAAAAGTCATATAACGAGTGTGCGGTTTGTCATTTTCTACATTTGCTAATACACCTGTTCGATGATTCGCAATGATCTCCAATGCCTGCTGTTTTAAATTATCCTTATTCAATCCAAGCACTCCCTTTCTTTCTCAAGGTTAAGCAAAAAAATTTATTCATTGAACAATGAGGCTTCTATTTTTTGAATCATAGTCATTCCTAAATCAAGCGGCGGATCTGACTCTTCCGCATCTTTGTCAACCGGCTCGCTAAATTGATTGAAAGCCGCAGAAGAATTACTGTTATGGGCGTGGTCATCCAATCCTATTTGATATTTATGAGTCAATAAGAAAGGTCTACCAATTTTCACCCTGCAGCCCCTTGCGTCTAATTGTCCGTCAACCGCCTTAAAAGGAACCCTTAAAAACTGATAACCAGCTTCTTCACCTATCTTGCAGTCAAAATACCCATGATCATATTCCCAATTTCCCCCAACTGAAAAACCGTACGGCTTCAAAGAAAGCTCAAGCTCGTACATATCAAATACCTTGCCCACTAATCTAGAAGGTAATTCAATCATCTTCATACCCCTTTCAAAGTCTTTTTCTTAGCTTCTCCCTATATCATCGAGTTAGTCTCATGGCGGCAAAATAAAAAGAGCGATATGCCTTATCGCCCTTTTTGCACAGCTGCGCAAATTATTTAACTTCTATTTTACCGCTTGAGACACTAAGCTCTACATTATATTTTCCTGATCCATGCACACCGCTTATCGCTCGTTTATTTTCCTGCTTATTTTTCAAAGGAAATGAATTTGTAATAGAACCGCTGTTAACACTGCCATCTAATGTAAAATCAGCCTCATTAGGTAAATCGATGACAGCATGACCTGAATGAACCTCCATTTCAATGGAATCCGTTAGTTCATCCATTTGGACCTTGAGATTACCAGATGACACATCTGCTGCAAACTTTCCTTGATAGTGGGTAACACCAACATTTCCAGAATGAATGTCAAAGGTGCCATTTTTGGTTCGTACATTAGCTATTTTAACATTACCTGAACTTACCTCTAATGAAAGTTTATTCAGCAGAATCGGCCGTTCCTTCGATTTGCCTTCATAAGTTAAATTTCCAGATCCAACTTCAATATCTATATTACGATCATAACCTTCTGGAATATAAATAGTCAGTACCGGTCCTGAGAAGAAGGGTAAGAACTGAAACCAGCTCCGCTTGTATTCAATCTCAATCGTGCGACCAGACTCCCTTACCTGAAGCTGCCCTTTACCATCTAATTTCGCTTCTACATTGTCACGCTCTTCTGTAACAATTTTTGTACTAACACCTGAAACATCCAGCTCAATTAACTCCGTATTCCTTGCTACTTCAACGGACTTCTTTCCAAAACTAAACCAAGAGGAGGGAATCGAAAAATAAAGAACAAAACAGGCTAATAAAATAACAACTAACATCATTAATTTCCGCAAAATCACATTACCTGCCTTCTAAAAGTATTTTATTCACTATCGATAGGTAAATTTTAGCTAAGATACATGCCTGCAACAATGAACCGCAGATTTATTTATCACTACGACTTAAGATGTATCATATATCATCCGCCTGCACGATCTTTATCACCAATTAGAATCAGGTTTATTCTTTTAAAAGAGTATAAAAGAGGAGTATGTTTCCTTTCTTGAAACATACTCCCCTGGTTTCTATTCATATTTCAACGATTTCGCTCGGGCGGCTCGAACCCCTCTCCTAGCAATAAATAAATAGGATAGTACAGCGATAGCCTCACAGATAAGAATAACAAGCCCCATCGGCCAGGCTGATTCGCCATTACCTAATCCTACAAGTGGTGCCATAATTGAACCTAAAATAAACGGCATTAATCCTAATAAAGCAGATGCACTTCCGGCTGTTTTGCCTTGACTTTGCATGGCAAGTGCAAAGCAGGTGGTTGATACAATCCCTACACTTGATACAACTAAAAATAATGCAGGCAACACTCCTGGCAGCCCTGCATTGAAAGCAAGCATAACGGTAAGCAGGATGCCCCCTGAAAGCGCAATACCAAGACCTATGAGCAACATTTTACTTTCCTTTACCTTCCCAGCCAGTCTTCCGGTTAACTGGCTGGCAATAATAATTCCCACTCCGTTGATGGCAAAAATGAAACTGAACGTTTGTGCGGATGCTCCAAAAATATTTTGAATCACAAAGGGTGATCCCGAAATATAAGCAAACATTGCAGCACTAACGAAGCCTTGAGTAAGCACATACCCCATAAAAACGCGGTCATGCATCAACCCTTTAAAGGTACTAAGAGTCGCTTTCACTCCGCCTTTACTTCGGTTTTCAACAGCAAGTGTTTCCTTCACACCAAAGAACGCCATTGCAATCATGATGATGCTTAGAATTCCCAATACAATAAACACTCCCCGCCATGATGTAAACTGCAGCAGCTGTCCGCCAATAACAGGCGCCAAAATAGGTGCAGCTCCATTAATCAACATTAATAGTGAAAAAAACTTTGTCAACTCAACCCCCGAGTAAAGATCCCGGACAATCGCCCGTGAAATAACCATACCTCCTGCTCCTGACAACCCTTGAATAAATCTTAATAGGATTAAAATCCATACAGAGGGAGCACTTGCACAGAGAATAGATGCAAGACAATAGATTATTAAAGATATAATCAATGGCATACGTCTTCCTTTTTGATCACTTAGAGGTCCTAGCAGCAGCTGTCCAATAGCCATTCCTAGTAAACAGGCAGTTATACTTAATTGTGCGACAGAGGTACTGCTTTGCAAATCTTCACTCAGTGCAGGCAGTGACGGCAGATACATATCAAGTGATAATGGTCCAATCGCAGCAAATGACCCCAGCACCAACGCCATTTGCAGGCGCTTTGTTCGATTCATTTTAATAGGTACAGCGTTACTTTCACTCATGGTAAAATTCCCATCCTCTATTTAGTCTGTATGTAACAGAATATAATGGATTAAATTGGGAAGCAAGATATATGTTTTGTGACTATAATTCTTTTACTCTCACATGCTTACAATCATACTCTATGGGAAGGCGTAAGAAATGGACATTTCTCACGAATGAGCCAAAAATCTGTTTTATCAACATGATTCGCTAACATAATCTAAAAATTAAATGCAAAAAAGCGATACCAGTAGATATCGCCCTTTTTGATTATTTAAATTTCTCAGGGAATTGCTTCACAATTCCATCTACTAAAACTCCTGACATACGAATCAGATGCTCTTCATTCAGGTCTGCTAAGCGGATATCCCCTTTCCAATCTTTATTTAATCTGGCTGTAACCTCATCTGTTGTAAATCTTAAATGGGCATAGAACATATCTGTCAGTTCTTCTTTTGACCAATTCGGGTTGGCTTCTGTTAAGAATTCTACAATAGTGTCTGCATTTCGAAACCATTCTTTATTATACTTCTCCACATTGTTTTGATCCTTTACTTTTGCTGCTTCAATAATTTTTCCGGCAATTAAAATATGTTCTTTTAATAATTCAGTCAGCTTATTGCCTACTTCTGCTCCATAATAAGGTTTAATGCTATTTCCTATATCCGTTTGATTTTGCAGAAGACGTTCTAGAACGTCTTTCTGATCCTCTAGGTTTGCAAGATTACTGATAATAAAACTCCTAGTCCACCAAGCATATTCAATCCAAAGCTCCTGCATATCATATTTGAGCCTGAATACAGCCTCATTATTACATTCTTCTTTTGAGCTTTCTGTTCCTTCTGCATGCACCATGGCAGCAGGGTTTAAACAAGCAAATAATATAACCAAAACGATAGAAACAAACCACTTTTTCAAAATTCTTTACTCCTTTACCAATTTTTTGACAAACATAGTATTCGTTCATTCTTTCTTCTTATGCTTGGAATGAAGGATTTCCTGAATAAAGACAAAAAAACACCTTAAACATGGCTAAGGTGTCATTTTGGTTTCATAATATAGTTCTTATTCAATTAATACAGTTCCGTCTTATAGTCCTCTTTAAGACTACTTTTGATGGTTTCTTCAGTCATACCTGGGAGTTTTACATGATCAGCCAGAATTTTTGATGCATTTGGCAGTGAATCCTTGTCGCTCCATGATTCAGGTCTCCACAGCCCAGACCTAATCATGGCTTTTGCACAGTGAATGAAACATTCCTCCACTTCCACAAGAATGCCAAGCAGCGGCTTCTTGCCATTAGCAGCCATACGCTCAAGTAATGAATCATCCTTCACCAATGTTGCTTTCCCATTTACCCTTAATGTTTCGCCTAGACCTGGTATTAAAAATAAAAGACCGGCATTGGGATTGGATAAAATATTACGAAGGGTATCGCTCCTTTTATTTCCAGGACGTTCCGGGATTACTATATGACTTTCATCAAGAATTAAAACAAACCCTGGCCTATCACCTCGAGGAGAAACATCACAATAACCTGAATCATCTGAGGTAGAAATAACTAAAAAGGGTGAACGAGAAATAAAATCCTTACAGTGACTATCTATATGTGTAATCACCTTTCTTTTGACAAGTTCGCTTGGATAACCAATAATGGATCGTAATTCTTCCTCTGTTTCAATTTTACCCTGATAGGAAACTGAAGGTTCCAATATTCTTACACTCCCTTTGCTTTACTGCTTGCTGATGTGTCCAGCTACGATTAGACCGCTTTCTACTTGAATTTTTACTAGCTTTTGAATAGAAATAACGGAATAGTTCAGTTCGTACTCCAGCCTTTCACAGTATTCTTTTAATCTTTTCTCTCCTTTTTCAAGTTTCTTTTTGACTTTTGTTAAGTCGTCTCTGTTAACTGATTCATCTTGTTGAAGTCGTTCAAGTTCATATTCGATGGTACGAACGGATAAACCCATGTACAAGCCATTGTAGAACTTAGCTGTTTGCAGGTTATCAAAGATTTCCGATATCTTCGCAGGTCTATCGAACTCAGGCTCACTGTTTGCCCATTTAATCTTGGCTTCACTTCCCTCTAAGACAAACTTAATGACCTCATCAACCAGCTTCACGAATGGATTGCTTTCTGAAATATAAGGACGTATTTCAGAAAGCATATTTTCTAATAGGATAAAATGAGCTTTGCTTATTTCAACATTCTGGAGAACCGCTTCTCTCCTTGTGATGTCACCTTCTGTCATGTCCTGTATCCTGGAATCATAGAAATAAGGAAGCTCAGTAAGAAGGGTGACACAATCTGCTTTCTCCAGCGCATAGTCTGAACTTGAGGTACCATTTTTTATGTCCGGTGCAGCTCCAGTGTATTTTTCAGTAAAATCATAGGCATCCTTAATGCTCATACTTTTAAATACAGCTGGAGACCATTTGGTGATGAAAGGCTCCTCCGGCTCACCTAAACTTAATGGAATATCCTGTTTCAAGGCTGAATGACGCAAACCTTCATATAATACTTGCAAGTCATGTGATACATACCAATAAGCTCCCCCAAAACCTGCATTATGTAAAGAATACATAAACTCTGGTTTAGTCTCATCAATGATCTTCATTAACGCCTGAGTTTCAGGAAGCGGGTTATGGAAATGCAGTTCCTTATAATCAATTGGAAAGGTCCATTCCACCTGTTCATAACCGATTGGCCGAAAGTAATTTCTCGTATAGTTATATAAATTGAATGGACCCTTAAACCATTTTTCATTCAAACGAACTCCGTCAGGGTCAATGCACTTAATGATGTACCACGTAAAGCCTAACTTCTCGCGCAGCTGATTATTCTCTGCTAAAGCTCGAGAAAAGTATTCCATTGTCATTGCACCGATTGGTTCATTCGGATGCGGACAAGCAAAGCAAAGTGCATTTTTGGGCCCGTCCCCTATTTTTATACATAATATAGAATGTCCCTTTCTTGATGTTCCTGCTTCAAAAACAGTCACAATATCAGGAAATTCCTTAGCGAGTTCCCATGTACTCTTATCCAATTCATCAACGGTCAGAAAAACCTTATAATCTGGAACATTGCTTACAACCTCTTGTATATTCATGAAAAATATCCTTTCAGCATCGAATTTGTTACTTTGCCTTTATCAGTAAATAGATAAAATAGGGAGCACTTAATATCGATACAACAATCCCAACAGGTATTTGGGTTGGTGCCAGCAAATTTTTTCCAATCGTATCAGATACCATCAATAATAACGCTCCTATAAGTGTAGATAGAGGGATAATATATTGATGCAGGGGCCCCATTAATTTTCTAGCAATATGTGGGACAACCAACCCTAAGAAGGCTATTCCTCCTCCTGCTGCTACAGATGCTCCAGCTAATGCTACGGCAATAAGCAGGAGCATCTGCCTTTCTCTCTCAACACTTGTACCTAGCCCCTTTGCAAGATCATCACCTAAATGTAATACATTCAATCCATGGGCTTTTGATAAGGCAATGGGAATTAAAATCAGAATCCATGGTAATAAAGCCCCTACAAAGGTCCAATTGGCATTCCAGATGTCACCGGTGAGCCAAACAGAGGCCTGTCTGAAATCCTGAGGATCCATTTTTAACTGAAAAATAGTCAAGAATGCACCAAAACCTGCATTCACTCCAATCCCAACTAGAACAAGCCGAATAGGATTCACACCATTTTTCCATGCTAATAGGTAAATAAGGAAAGCAGCACCAATGGCCCCAAGCAAAGCTGCAAACGGCATCATAAAAATAGACCATTTACTTGCCGAAATAAAATCTCCTTGAAAAAAGTAGATAAATAAGACAACCGCAAGTCCTGCTCCCGTATTGATTCCCAGTATGCCGGGATCTGCAAGTTCATTTTGCGTGATAGCTTGGAGGATAACTCCTGATACAGCAAGTCCTGCTCCAATTAACAACGCTAATACAATTCCCGGTAAACGAAACTCAAATAGGATTAGTTCCTGCTTAGCTGTTCCATTCTGTAGAAGTGTTCGTATAACATCGCCTGGTGCGATTTTAATGACTCCTGCACTTAAACTAACGAAAAACATAATGATAATTAACAGAAATAGCAGCGCAAGGATTGATATAAATTTTTTCTTTTTCTTCACTTCAGCTGTCTGCATTATTTTCCACCCCCGCTGCCACGTGCTAAGTAAAGGAAGAAAGGAACTCCAATCAGAGATGTGATGGCTCCCACAGGTGTTTCAAAAGGAGCATTAATCAGTCTTGAAACAATATCAGCTATGACAAGCAAAAGTGCACCGAATATGGCTGATGAAGGGATGATCCATCGATAATCTGTCCCCATTATAAAGCGAGTGATATGAGGCACTATCAGTCCAACAAAACCAACAGCACCGGCAACGGAAACCGCAGCACCTGTCATGATTAAAATAGAAATAATTCCTAAAGCCTTTATAATCAGGTTGTTTTGGCCTAAACCAATTGCCATGTCCTCACCCAGACTAAGGACAGTAATAGATTTAGAAATGAAGACAGCTACTAAGAGGCCTATAATCCCTGAAATCAAAAGAAGTTTGACCTGTGTCCAGTTAGAACCATCGAGCCCTCCTGCAATCCAAAATCCCAATTCTTTTTCTAAATTAAAATGAAAGGCTGTTACTGACGTGATAGAGCGCAGCATCGTTCCGATAGCTACCCCTGCTAGGGCCAACTTTACGGGCGTTAAACCGCCCTTTGAAAACGAGCCAATCATAAAGATAAGAGCAACGGCAAGGCCTGCTCCAATAAAAGAAGAAACTGTTAACCCTGCCCCAGGTAAACGAGGGAAAAACGCCAGCGTCATGACAAGGGCAAATGCAGCTCCATCCGTTACCCCCATAATCGAGGGAGATGCCAACGGATTTCTGGTCATCCCTTGCATGATGGCTCCAGATACCGCTAGAAAAGCACCTACGAGCGCAGCTGAAAAAGCACGGGGCAAACGCAGTTCTTGAATTACTTGATGCGAGGTTAAATCAGAATTAAAATAAAAAATGGCTTGCCAGACAGTGGCAAGATCAATCTCTGTTGTTCCATATGATACAGATACGCCGATAAACAGCAGTAATAAAATCATAGCAGCAACATTAAAAATAATTTTTAACGGACTTGAATGATTCATAAATGATAGCATGGTTCTCTCCTGTTGTTGTTTGAGTAAGAGCAAATTGACTTGATATGGGAATTTGATTATCATAAACCATAAAATTATAACATAAAGGAGAAATACATATGAAATCTACTAAAAATTTTCGTTTCCTTTTTTTCAGTATAGTTATCGGATTATTACTTATCATAACCGCATGCGGTAATAATGATGATTCAACAACTGAGACGAAGAATGAGAATAAGGAATCAACGGAAACAGCGGAAGTAACTTTGGATTCTGCAATGGGAGAAGTAACGATTCCTGCGGATATAAAAAGAGTGATGGCTCCTTTCCATGAAGACGCTTTATTAGCTTTAGGAGTTACTCCTGTTGCGAAGTGGGCAATTGGTGAAACCGTTCAGGAATATTTGGAAAAAGACTTAAAGGATGTACCAAGCATTGAATGGAATCTGCCTTTAGAACAAGTACTGAGCCATGAGCCAGATCTTATTATTTTAGAAAACAATATGGACGGTTATGAAGGAAAGTATGAAGAGTATAATAAAATTGCTACAACCTACGTCATGACAGAAGAAACGCAAACAGATTGGCATAAACAAATCGAAACGTTTGGAAAAATACTAGGTAAAGAAGAAGCCGCCAAGAAGGCATTAAGCGATTATGAAACAAAGGTAACCGAAGCGAAAGATCAACTAAAAGAAGCGATTGGAGATCAAACGGTCGCTGCCATTTGGGCAGTCGGCAACCAATTTTTCTTATTTGAACATAACCGTCACAGTGCCGATGTTGTATACAACGAGCTGGGATTAAATCAGCCTGCACTTGTGAAAGAACTGGGAGATGCCCAAAATGCCCAATGGAATCCCATCTCTGTCGAAAAGTTATCCGAACTTGATGCAGATCATGTATTCTTATTAGCCCTTGAAGGAGAGCAAGGAATCGAAACACTTGAAAACAGTGCCGTATGGCAAAGTACTCCAGCAGCCCAAAATGGCAATGTCCATATTTTAAACGACGCAAGTAACTGGACAAACAAAGGACTGCTTGCATCCGAAAAAACAATCGATGATATCGTAAAAACACTCATAAAATAATCGGCAAAAAGCTGCTTCACTACGTTGAAGCAGCTTTACTTTAGTGCGATGGGGGACAGTCCCCCATCGCACTAAAGCATTAATCTATCCATTTAAATAGTGAAAATGATTATCATTGACTATTAGATTAAAAGGAAATACAATATTAGTAAATACATTGGGAATAGTAATAGTAAATATGTATAAGTTGTTTTTATGCATGTCGTAGAGGAGAGATTCCAATGCAATCACTATCAGCAAAGGACTTAACACTTGGTTATGGGGAAACCATTATCATTGATGAATTAGATATAAAAATTCCTAAAGGTGAAATCACTGTTTTCATTGGCGGAAACGGCTGTGGAAAATCCACTTTATTGCGCTCACTGGCTCGTTTGTTAAAACCGTTAAGCGGCAGCATCTTATTAGATGGCCAAGAAATAGCCAAAATGAAGACAAAGGAAGTCGCTCAAAAACTTGCTATTTTGCCACAAAGTCCAACTACACCGGAAGGATTAACTGTTTATGAACTAGTTAAACAAGGAAGACACCCCTACCGAGGCCTCGTCAAGCCCTGGTCTAAGGCCGATGAAGAAGCTGTTATCCAAGCATTAAAATCAACCAATATTCTTAACCTAAAGGATCGGACTGTTGATTCATTATCTGGTGGACAACGGCAGCGTGCATGGATTGCATTAACATTAGCGCAAAAAACAGACATTATTTTATTGGACGAACCCACTACCTATTTAGACATGACACATCAAATCGAAATTTTAGATTTATTGTTCGAATTAAATGAGGAAAAAAAGCATACGATTGTCATGGTATTGCACGACCTAAACTTATCCAGCAGATATGCCCATCATATCATTGCAATAAAAGATAAAAAAGTATATGCCCAAGGAAAGCCAGAGGACATTATTACGAGCGAATTGGTCCACGACGTTTTTCACATGAAATGCAATATTTCATGTGATCCTATTTTTGGAACACCGATGTGTATTCCGCACGGAAAAGGCCGCTCTATCTATTCTCCTCAGCAAAAACCCACTAAACTGTCTTATATGAATTAGCTGCAATATATAATATATGCAGCTTTTCATATAAGACTTTTTTCTTTTCCTCCATAATAAAAATGACTATATAGAAGAAATGCAATCGCATTCAAAAAACAGTGGCAATTATAGGCATTCCTACATAGATTATAAGGACACCAATTGATTCATTTTCGCAAAAAAACCTACTTCCTTGATACAAAGCTTTTGGAGAAAAGTTAGATATTTAAGGAGAGCAAAATATGGGGAACTTTAAAGACTTTTTGCATGAAGGATTCTTTTATAAGCTTTATATTCCAAGTGGTCCCATAAACGAAAGTCTGCCAATGGTTGTCATGCTTCATGGATGTGAACAGAGTCCTGATCAATTCGCTGAAGAAACTAAAATGAATCAACTAGCTGAAAAAGAACATTTCATCGTCCTCTACCCTACGATGAAACGAATCTATAATCCTCTCTTTTTAGATCCTCATAAATCGAATCCTGCCGGGTGCTGGAACTGGTTCTTAGATGAAAACCAGCATCGTGGAGAAGGACTGCCAAAAAGCATTGTTAACTTGATGCGTGATGCTGAAAAAAAACTTAGTAATCAAAGCCTATCCATTGATTGGACTAGAATTTATTCAGCAGGCTTTTCGTCAGGCGGAGCAATGGCCACTATCTTAGGCGTCACCTATCCCGACCTTTTTAGCGGAATTGCTGTATGTTCTGGATTGCCATATGATGCCGCTAACACAAACTTATGGAAGGACCCATGGAACATTGCGGCCGAATTGGTTATGAGAAATGGTGTAAGAGATCCCTATAAATGTGGTTCAAATGCCTTCCTTGAAATGCAAAAGGCATATAGTGAAACAGGCATAAAAAGAAAAGTCCCTCTTATTGTCTTCCACGGCACAAATGATTTGACAGTCCATCCAAAAAATGCAAGTCAAATCATCATTCAATGGAATCAAGCACACTTTCTTCTTGAAGGTGGCAAAGGTCATGTGAACGCTGCGCCTACCTCCGTAAAAATTGATGCAATAAATAATAATGGCAGACGATATTCTCAGCACAGCTATACAGATACGAACGATTTACCGGCTATTGAACTGTATTTGGTACACGATATGGAACATATGTGGTCTGGAGGAAATAGCGGAGGGAAATTTACAGATCCGCTTGGCCCTGATGCATCATCCATTATTTGGGATTTCTTTAAAAGAGCAGTCGTCAACTAATGGCTATCAGATTTTTTCTGCTAAAAACAGCACTTGCAAAAGACCCTTATACCCTATAGAGTGCTGCTATTATTAGCATTGCAAAAAGGATCTCCCTCATTCTCGGGAGATCCTTTTCATATTATGCTAAACGGAATTTGTTTTTCTTTAACTTTTCAAGTGCAACTAAGAATTCATCATTAAGGACTTTAATATAGGTTCCTTTCATTCCTAAAGAACGTGATTCAATCACACCGGCGCTTTCGAGCTTACGAAGTGCATTTACAATAACGGAACGAGTAATTTTCACACGATCCGCTACTCTTGAAGCAACTAATAACCCTTCTTTCCCCCCAAGCTCTTCAAAAATATGTTCGACCGCTTCCTGCTCACTGTATGATAATGAATTAATCGCCATTTGTACAATCGCTTTTCGACGAGCTTCAATGGCACGCTCTTCAGCCTGTTCGCGCAGCATTTCCATACCTACAACGGTTGCACCATATTCTGCAAGGATCAGATCATCATTTTCAAAAGTTGTAATTTTCCCAATAATCAATGTTCCCATTCTCTCTCCTCCGCCAATAATTGGGACAATCGTTGTCACTCCATTTTTGAATAAATCTTTATTTTCAACAGGGAATACAGAATGTTCATTATCTATATCAAGGTTTGATGCAGTTTCTTTGATTTTTAGCAGATTCTCTGTGTACTCCTCTGGAAAACGGCGATCCTCTAACATTTGTTTTATTCGCTCATTTTCAATTTCTTGATTAATCGAAAATCCTAACAACTTTCCTTTTAAACTAATAATAAACGTATTTGCTCTTATGATTTCGCTTAATGTATTAGACATTTCCTTAAAATCAACAGTCTTTCCAGAAGTTGTTTGTAATAAAGAATTGATTTGTCTTGTTTTGAATAATAAGTTCATGTTATTTTCCCCCAATTAATAATCTTTCATTTTTGTCTATAGTGCCTTTAGGCGCACTAGAATAATCTATAATATTTACTGCATGAATTAATAAAAATAAATACCTTCCTTCTATATCTAAAGATATATTTATATTAATTGATTAAATATATTAAATTAATGATAAAAATCACAGTTTTCCATTTAAATGTGAATATTTTATTAATTATTAAATCCTTAAGAAAAATCATACACTATTTATTTTTTTCCTTCCCTAACAAAATATCTTGTGACACTCATCCGTTTTTTTTTACATAATATGAGAAAACAAGGGTTATAGGGGGTGAGAGAAGAAATGGGAATATTTATAAACCATGATGATAAACATCCTACTATTTATAAAAATAATGTATTACCGAAAGAACCGAATCAAGAAATTGTCAGATGTAATTCCCTCACCAAATTGATACAAGAGCAAGAAAAAGCAAACCAGGAACTAAAAAAATCAATTGAAGAGCTAAAACCTCGTTACAACAATCTACAAAAAACCATAGTAAAACAGTGTAATAATATGAAAAGACAAATCCATGATCTTAAGAGCAGCTATGATCATCATGAACATTTTGAGAATGAAATGATTCATTCGCTTCATTCCTTAAATGAAAAAAATGTCACTCTCCAAGCCAGTATAGAAAGTGAAAACCAAATCAAAACCTCCATACTAGAACAAATGAATAATATGCTTGCATCAGACGAGGAAATGGCTTCACGGCTGAAGCGAAATGAAGCCGCCATTCAACAGTTGTCCTTACAGGTGAACGAACAGATAACACGTAATAAGGAAACAGCAGCGAAACAAGAGGCATTTCAAGTAGACGTCCTGAAACGACTTGATAAACAGGAAGCATTAACCGAAAAGATTTCCCGGCAATTAAATCATATCCGCTCAATTATTTTTGAACGAACGAACTATTTAGCAGGTAAACTAGAGGATGGTTATAAGTTGACTTCTTCCTATGTTTATAAGCTGATGAATGGTTCTGACCAACCGTTGGAATTTACTTTGTTAAGTGACAAAAAGCAAAATAAGCAAAAACAAATAGATTAATCCCCATATTTTATTGACTAAGAGGACCAGTCATCCTTTGACGAAAAGTCCTCTTAGGCGTTTAATTCTCCTGTTCCTGTTCATGATAGAATTCCTCATCATTTTCTATCACAATGTATTCTTCCTCTGTTTGTTTTGTTTCTGCGTTGATGACCTCCATTGTAACGATTAGAGCGACACCGCTTTCTGTATCCTTTGCCCCCCAGATACGAATGATTTCATTTCCATTATAAAAAACAGTTTCAACAGTCAACACTTCTTCTTTCTCTTCATCCTTTGATTCAATATGCACAAATGCATGCAGAAATTGAACCTGCTGGTTATTACGGTCCAAGTAATCCATTAAAAAAGTTAAATATTTGGGGAAATCCAATAAACGTTCTCCGAAGAAATAATTTCCGAGCTCTGCAGGATTGGTTGTGTGAAATAATTGCTTTTGCATGATGTTATCTCCCTCTTGTTCTATTTATCATGTTTCTCTATTCACGAAACAATAAACTTGTGATTATCGTTTCTTCCATTTAATTCATTGTACCTATCTAGTATTATACCACTTTGACAGGGATAGTCCAAAAAGTGCTTATACTAGGAATCCTCTTGTCCCATTGTATTGTTTCTCGTATATTAAGGTTACTTTAAAGTACAAGAGAAATTGTTATTCGTAGAAAAGAGGCTGAATATGAACCCATTCACTGAAAAAGCGATCAACATCATTAAATCCATTCCAGAAGGAAAAATCATGACCTATGGACAGATTGCTGCTGAAGCAGGTAGTCCCAGGGGAGCCAGGCAGGTCGTTCGAATCCTTCACTCCATGAGTGAAAAACACCAGCTTCCATGGCATAGAGTCGTTAGTGCAAAAGGAGAAATTGCTATTAAAGACGAAGAAACACATTATTTACAAATAACCCTTCTTAAACAGGAAGGCATTGCTGTAGATGAAAATCACCGCATAGACGTTGAACAATATCGTTATGATTTTATTTAATAACAAAAAAGTCCCTTTTCCATTACAGGTACTATTTCACAAAGATTGTTATCTAGGTTACAATTTTCATGAAAGGAGAGGCTGAATATGGATAGTACAAAAATTCATCGAACGATGAAGATTGAGAAAGAATCCAATCTATACAGCGCCATCGAGAAGGTCGGTACTGTGCAGAAGTATGGAAAAGGTGAAATGGTTTATTTTCAAGATGATGCAGCCAGTGAATTTTATCTCATTAAATCTGGGCGTGTTCGACTATTTCTCACCTCTGCAGAGGGCAATGAAATCACGCTGAAATTATTAGGACCAAATATGATTTTTGGGGATGCTTCCCATCTCAGTCATACTCCCCGCTTAACATCAGCTAGTACGGTAACCGATGTAGAGTTGCTCACGGTTGATATTGACCGGATGCTTACATATATGACCCTGAATCCGAGCTTAATGATTGAGTTATATTCCTTAATGGCCCAAACCATCCGCCTGCTCTCCATCCAGGTATACAGCATGGCTTTTTTATCGTCTGACAAAAAAGTCGCGCATATATTAGTTCAACTCGGAACCTATTTTAAAGAAACAGAATCCGATTCACATTATTCTATTGATTATACCCATCAAGAAATAGCTGAATTAATAGGCATTGCCAGAGTAACTACAACAAAAATCCTTAAGCAATTTGAAAAACAGGGCTGGATTTCACTTGGCTATCATCATATCACCGTCAATAATGAACAGGCTTTGAAACAATATCAGCTTTCGTAATTTGCACACTAATGTAACGATAATAAGGGCTCTCCGAAATTGATAATCGGAAAAAGCCCTTTCCTGCATGTTCTTAAAATATCCTGTTCACTTCTCATCCTAAAAGTAAAAGCGGCTGATTAGACGGATATTGAAAATATTGACGAGCTGTAAGCGAAATCCCCTTCGCAATTGTCGTTGCCATTGTATAAATAAGATGAAGATCAGTCAGAAAGAGCGATCGTGTTTCAGATGGAATATTTTTAAACACTACCCCCATCACACTGCAATCACCAACTAGAGGCAACTTATTCCCTAAGCCTGCGCCAGGACTTATAGCTCCATCCCGGATCAAAATGGAATTTACTGTTTGTTCAGAGCCTAATACACTATCAATAGCTACTACAAAGCTATTATTAGGGAAAGAAATCTGATTTAGATCCGTTTCAAGAGTGACTGCATCTAAAGGATACTTTAAGGTTCCGGCAACTGTTATATGATTTGTATATAATCCTTCCAATAATGTACCGACAAACGGCCCTAGGCTGTCCCCATTTATTTTATTGGAACCAATTCCCACCACATAAATATGTTCAGTGCCTTCTGGTATCAAAGAAAATAAACGGTCCCTGATGAAGAATGGGGCTAATTTATGATTATAAGGAATGAGCTTTTCCATTCCTCCAACTTTTTTTGTCTCAAACCTAAGGCTATTCATTCTTCATACAGCTCCTCTTTACTAGTTACTCTTTCTTATAAAGTAATATCAAAATAATTTAATTGTTCTTACTTTTTATTTAACAATAAAAGAGTGCTTTTCGACAAGAAGAAGCTTGTAAAAATTCAGAATTCACCTTAATTTTTAGGTAATTCCTATTAATTCACGAAGTTTTTATAGAAATTATGTGAAAAAGCAACCATAATAAAAACAGACCCATAAAAGAGTCTGTTATGTAGGCAATCATTATGCTTTTTGTACGTTAGCAGCCTGCGGTCCACGCTGACCTTGTTCTACTTCAAAAGTAACGCTTTGACCTTCGTCTAATGATTTAAACCCGTCGCCTTGGATAGCTGAGAAATGTACGAATACATCTTCTGCTCCTTCACGCTCAATAAATCCAAAACCTTTTTCAGCATTAAACCATTTTACTTTACCATGTTCCATTTTGTTGCCTCCTAGTGCGTTTAACACATATTATAACTATCCTTGCTCAAGGGCTTAGACAATCAGCGTTTTATCACTATCTAGTCCAATACAAAGAACAAAAATAATTCTATTCCATCATAGCAGTAAGTTTTTATGAAAGCAAATTTACAATGGTAAAAATTGGATTTACTTATAAAAAACTTTATCTATATTGTATTTTGCACGCAGTTTATTAATAATATAGGTTTCGTAAATCTCTCTCTCCATCGGATCATCTACAATGCAGATATCCATTCGATATACCTCGTCCCGATGAAGTTTAATCGGAGAAACATTATCTTCAAAATGTTTTTTAATCCGTTGTCTTAGTTTTCTAGCCTTTCCAACGAAAAGCAGCTCGTCATTGATATTATAAAATAAGAAAATACCGCCCTTATCCCGTGGAATCAAATGGAAATCAATAAAGCCATAAATGGGTTTTATGATTGGTTCATTTTCTTTAGGAGTTTGTTTTCTTTCTGTAATCGTAAGATCAGGCTGTGGAATTTCAATTTTTATCACAATTTTCACGTCCTCTTTCTATCATGAAGATTCATCATAACATATATTGGCGAAAAAAGATAATTCATACATAGTATAAGAAGTAAAGGATCATTTATACGAATTTGCTGATTATACCAAGTATAATATATGTCCATAATTGATATAGATTAAATTGAGAAGATATATCTACAACATGTATATCTATTCAATCAAGTTTTGCATAAAATTCATTTGTATAGAAAGGATGATAAGAAAATGAGTAACGAAGAAAAAATAACCATTAAAATCAACGATAATGGTTCTATTCGCGTAACTGGTGATGTTGAATTAATTGACGGTGAGGGAAATCCATTTCAGACAGGATCAACTTTTTCACTTTGCCGCTGCGGACAATCTAATAAAAAACCATTCTGTGACGGAACCCATAAGAAAATTCAATTTGCCAGCGCTCCAAGAGCCTCTCAATAAGAGATAATAAAGTAAAAATAACCTAATCATTCTTCCATGAGAATTGATCAGGTTATTTTTCTTTAAACAATTATTTATGGGCAGTTATATCCCGATAAGGCATAATGGTCTTTTTTATCTCTTCTATATCAATTCCCTCAGCTTCATTTAAAAAACGATGAACGGCCTGTTCTGGATACCCATATTCACGAAGCAGCTGCTCAAGACTTTCTAGATTGTCCATAAGATTCACTCCAGTTATGTTTTGATAAACTCCAAAATCATTATTAGCCTTCCTTTTTTAGCCTTATTTATACAGAAAGTGGAAAAATTTGCTATTATATTAAGTGAATTTTCTCTTTTAAACCCATTTTATATGCATTTTTGTAAAAAACTTTCCGACAAATTCGACATGAATCGTTGCGTGCTTAAAAAACATCAATTCCAAATAGTTCCATTTTTGGTAAGTTTCATTTTTTAAAAACCATTCATATCAACAAACAACGAGATTGATCATTATTTAACGATATATTAAAAGATTTAAATATGTAAAAAGGTGTCGTTAGTTTGAATTTTATAAAAATTTAAACTGTACATATCACATGTTATACTTGTTTTTGAGAGCGTATTCATTAGCTAGATAATCTATTTAAGGAGTGAAAACTATGACAATAGAAAACTTAATATATCAATTTACCCAGGAAAAAAATTACAATCCTTCACATGCCAATGACCTATTAGATTATGTTCAAAAATGTTATATCGAAGAAAAACTATCTCTTGCTGAATACAAGTATCTTTTCAGTGAACTGGATAAAATGAAGGCAGAAAAACCGCATTCTTACTTTATTAAAACAACTCCATATGAAAGAATCAATCTTCCAGGATAATAGTAAGGAAAAAGTTACTCATTTTTGTTTTTAAGAATAAAGGCATTTATTATACAAAAGTCCATGGCAGAAATAAAAATTTGATATTGAGTTAACACTCCAAATAGACCGAAAAATAACCAGTAATAAAGAAGCTTGAGAAATATTCCAAGCTTCTTTTCGATTTTAAAAAAACAGACCTCTAATTTATTTAGATGTCTGTTTTCGCCAATAATCATAAATAACGTCTTTAAAGAATCGATGTAAGTCTGCCGTCTTCTGTTCCTGCAGCCATTCCACTTGATCAATCGGTAATTTCAACTTTAAACTGATTTTTTCAATCGGCATTTCAACTTTACGAATTTCCTCTATTGTAATGCCATCTTCAATATTTGGAAACTCTGAATCATTTTCATGTATTCTATCCAAATCAGGATATTCATTCGGATCATTTATTTCACAGAACAGACTAAGCTGCGGTAACCTGCCGACCAACGCTTTTACGTACATAATGGAGCTTATAATTCTGCCATCGTCTAACTGTATTTCAATAATTAAATTCTTCTCATTTTTATATTTCTTTACTGCCACTTCACTAACAATCATATCTAACTCTAATGTAAATCCCGTACTTGATTCAAAAAGATAAATGGCACTGTTAAATACATGAATACTTTCACCATCAATCTTAACTAATTTCACAGCAGCCATATTTATCCCCCCTGCTAACATTCTTACTGCTTGCAGATACAAGAATGGGTTCTATATTCCTATGTAGGCTATATAGAACCCGTCCTTTTTTATTTTTTAGGTTATGCTAACGAATCCTGTTGATAAGCCAGATTTTTGACTCATCCGTAGGAAATGGACATTTCTCACGCCTTTCAGCTGTGCCGAAAGGTTGCTGTATGGTTTATGAAGTGACAGGAGAAAATTCATTTTCTCCTGTCACTTCATAACCATACAGCTTTAGATGAGTCAAAAATCAACAATGTTAATAAACAAGGCTATTTTTTTTAAAATACAATCGTTTTGTTTTCATGTACAATGACACGATCTTCGAGATGCCATTTTACAGCTCTTGCCAGCACGCTCCGTTCAATCGTACGGCCGCTCTTTTTCAAATCCTCAATTTGACTCCGATGGTCTACACGCAGAACATCCTGTTCAATAATAGGTCCCTCATCAAGATCATTTGTCACATAATGTGATGTAGCCCCAATAAGCTTTACACCGCGCTGATAGGCGCGGTCATACGGTCTTGCTCCAATAAATGCAGGCAAGAAAGAATGGTGAATGTTAATGATTTGGAATGGATGTGCCTCAACAAAGGAAGGCGTCAAAATTTGCATATATCTCGCCAAAATAATTAAATCAATGTTATATTCCTTTAAGAGTTCTAACTGTTTTTCTTCTACCTGTGCGCGATTTTCTTTGCTGGCAGGTATATAGTAGAAAGGAATATCTAACGCTTCAACAATGGCTCTTGAATCCTCATGATTGCTGACTACTAGTGCAATATCAGTAAGTAAATCGCCATTTTGCCACTCCCATAACAATTCACGCAGACAATGAAGCTCTTTTGAAACAAAAATAGCTGTCCTTTTCATATCATAAACAAAGGTTAACTTCCAATCCATCGAAAATGTATCTGCTATTGCTTGAAATTGATTTTGTAGCATTTCTTTTTTCGATAAAATATCAGGACATTCAAATTCAACACGCATGAAGAAGTTTCCGCCTTCAGGATTTGTTGTGTATTGATTGGATTCAATAATATTTGCATCATTATCGTACAAAAATTTTGAAACAGTAGCAACAATTCCTGGCTGATCAGGACAGTTGATTAATAGTCTGCCTCTATTTTTACGACTTTCTCTAAACGAATGAATTTGATTTTGAATAACTGATTCCATATAAATCCCCTTTTTGTATGTATTATTAATTATAATAATCTAGTGTTATAATTTTTTAAAGGCTTATCCCCTTACTGATTCAAAAAATTACTCTAGTAATGAATAAATATTTTATAATTTATTTCTATAAAAAGGATTTAAATAATCTTTATTTTCCATTAGAATGAATTTTATGAATAATATAGTTAATAGAACAGTTTGAGGAGATTGAAAGAATGAGCTTGGAACGAGACACCGTTAAAGTTAGTAATAGTTTACCCAGTAATGTATTCTTAAGTACTTATATAACAAAAATGAAGGGACAAAAGGTCAAAGGCCACAGACTAAACTTAATCGAGAATGTTATTTCGGCAACTGGCGGACTGATTGCCATGATCATTATTTCCATACTTGCCGTATCTCTAGGTTACCCAATGGTTCTCGGTCCTATTGGCGCAACCTGCTTACTTGTTTTCGCCATCCATGAAGGACCATTTTCCCAGCCTCTTCCGGTAATTGGCGGACACTTCATTTCTACCTTTGCAGCTCTTTTATTATGGAGCCTATTTGGAAAAAGCCCTGTCATAATTGGAATAACTCTGGCGATAGCTGTCTTCCTTATGTTTATTTTGAAGGTTGTGCATCCGCCCGCTGCAGCTAGTGCGGTTGTAGCCATTAATACTCAGCCAGGCTGGGATTATCTGTTTATGATTGTTTTTTGTTCAATTCTGGTTATTGCCATTTCTGTTATATATAATAACTTGTTCAAAACTAGACAATATCCGAAGCAATGGTTTTAGTGACTTTCAGCCTTAAAAGGATGCCATAATAAATATGGCATCCTTTTAAGGCTTCACTTAATATCTTCTGTTTCGATTTCGTAAAAAAGTAGGAGTATCTAATGAATCTTCTTTAAATTGGGGATAGCCAGCAAATGGCTGTAAAACTTCTTCCCTTTTTTGCGGTTCATTGGCTGGATGTCGCTGTTCTTCTCTCCGTAGGTTCTGTCTCCTAGTCAAAAGAGGTCGGGAAGACGTATTCATGGATGGAATATCACTATCTTCAAAACCTGTTGCTACTACTGTAACAATTATCTTGTTCTTTAGATTTTCATTTATGATAGAACCAAATATCATATTTAATTCTTCATCCGAAGAAGACGCTACAATATCAGCTGCCTCTTGAACTTCATAAAGACTAAGATCATTACCGCCTGTAATATTTAACAGCACCCCTTGTGCTCCTTCGATAGATTGTTCAAGCAACGGGCTTGATATGGCCTGCTTGACTGCTTCTACAGCTCTGCCTTCACCTTCTGCAATACCAATTCCCATTAAAGCTGTTCCTTTATTAGACATAATCGTTTTGACATCTGCAAAATCAAGGTTAATTAATCCTGGGACTGCAATTAAGTCAGATATACCTTGAACCCCCTGGCGTAATACATTATCTGCTTCACGAAAAGCAGCAAGCATAGGCGTTTTTTTATCTACCACTCCTAATAACCGATCGTTTGGAATGATAATCAATGTGTCCACTGCTTGTCTCATGGCTTCGATACCTTTCGCCGCATTCATTGAACGTCTCTTGCCTTCGAAGGTAAATGGTCTTGTAACGATACCAATAGTCAAGGCCCCTTGTTCACGTGCAATAGCGGCAATCGCCGGCGCAGCTCCAGTCCCAGTGCCTCCGCCCATTCCAGCTGTCACAAATACCATATCTGCCCCTTCAAGCACCTCTTCAATATGCATTCTGCTTTCATCTACTGCTAGTTTTCCAACTTCTGGATTAGCACCCGCACCCAGTCCTCTCGTTAACGCCGTTCCAATTTGCATCGTAATCCCTGCACGGGACAGTTTAAGTGCCTGTGCATCGGTATTAACCGCAATAAATTCAACTCCTTCAATTCCATCCTCTATCATTCGATTCACGGCGTTGCCTCCTCCTCCGCCAACGCCGATTACTTTAATTCTTGCGTTCTGATCTAAATTCGCATCAAATTCCAACAACATTAACATCCCTCCTAAATTATGTCCATTCCATTTTCAATCAAAATCTTTATCATAGGATACTGATTCATATTGTTCGAAGGTTTGATTAAATACTGTATTCATATAGCAGATATTAAAGACTATAACTCTCATTTCTTTCCCCTGCCTAAATTCAGTATGTATAGTTTCGTGAAAGACTATTTTTATACCTGCAAGTCAAAAGTCCTAATCATCAGCGCCAAAATACAGAATGCTACTATTATATTTTTTTTGACAAATAATCTTGTCGTGTTGTTTAGAAAAATGTAAATTCCCTTCCGAATGCCCTCGTAATTTCTTGAAAAGTTTTTTTACTAGGGTACGATACAGACTGACGTTGCAGCAAATGGAATGTTTAAGTTCTTTTCTGTTATATGTGAATACATATTTCTTTTCAATCATTACATATTTTTACACTTACATTAAAAAAATTTTTTATTCCAATCATTCGACAAAAATTGAATTAGAACTACTATATAATGTATGAGTGTTGAGAGAAAAAAATAGATAAATAGAATACATATGAACAAATAAAAAGAACCTTGAAAGCTGCGATTGATATCCATTTACAAATAAAAGAAAGAGGATCTATTATGGAAACGTTATTCTATGTATGTATATACACTATGGTTGCTATTAGTTCACTATGGCTAATCAACCTTGTCTTTGACCAATTTATCAATTAACAGTCATCCAATTATGAATAAAATGGAATAATAATTTTATAGAAAGGAGTACTTTCATGTTTGATGAAACCGTCATCATAGAGGAGAAGGAAAGAAAATTAGCTGAGTTTTTAGAAACCAATACGACAGAAGATGTACTGATGGAAGTTCAAGAATACATCCCATCCCTCCATCCCCAATCAAAGGTAATCAGAAAATTGAAAGAAATGAAGCTGCCGCAGCCTGTTATTAATACTTTAATTTATTTTGTACTCGCTACGAATAAACAAACAGTAGCTATGAATAAATTAATGACGCTCGCAGATTTATGCAGAAAGAATAATATTAATAGCGCTCAATCAGCAATTACATTCTTTAAGCAGTATTACTATGCTTTTCATATGCAAATAAGCCGGCCCTATTGAATGACAAGTCATTCAATAGGGCCGGCTTATTTGATAGAATGAAATTAAAAACCAGTCTCCGATTGGAAACTGGCTTACAAATTACATGGTTAGCCGCTTTTGTCGTAAACAGGTATAAGAAAGTTTTAAACCACCACTCCTCAAAGTGGGTGTTTGCAGAAACATTCCTGCATGTCCTCCTTGTCGTATAGACAGAGGCCTGGCATTCCCGTTTCGATTTAAACTCCCTATTACAGCTTAAAGGTTAAAACTTTATTATGGCTACGAGCAATGCAGCTTGTGTTTTTATCTTAATTCATCTCCATAATGAATTCAATGGTATTTATATCCTATAAACAAAGTAGTTAAAAAGACCTATAAGCACACTTTCATCTTCATCATCCTTTTATGAAAATAGCTTTGTTAGCGAACAATGTTGATAGGCCTGATTTTTGACTCAACCATTAAGCACCTTCAGCTGCCTTGGACTTGCTTGCCTTGTAACCTCTGCCCATTACTTCATGAACGTGATGGGCGGTAACATAAGCATTTATATCAATATCTTTGATTATATTTTGCAACTGGACTAGTTCCTGTTTATTGATAACAATATATAAAACTTCTTTATCAGCGCCTGTATAACCGCCTTTTCCCTCGAGAACAGTCAACCCTCTTGACATACTGTTCGTGATACTGTGCAGCATTTTTTGTGGTTGATTTGAAATAATAATCACAGCAACTCGCTCATCCAATCCATCTACGATAAAGTCGATTGCCTTCGCACCTACCCATACGACTACAAGTGTATACATCGCTTTTTCAATCCCAATGATAAAAATGGAACCAGCTACAACGACGACATCCATCACCAAAATACCTTTACCGATACTCCAACCTAACACTTGATGAGCAATTCGTGCTAACACAGTTGTTCCGCCTGATGTTCCACCGGCCCGAAAAATAATTCCTATTCCCATACCGACTAATAATCCAGCAAAAATCGAGGCTAGTAACGTATCCATCGTCAATACATGCCCAACTTCCTTTGTTACATGTAAAAAGAAGGAAGAGGAAGCAATTGAAAATAACGTATAAAAAATCGTTCTTTTATCAAAAAATTTAGATCCGAGTAAAAATAGAATGGTATTTAATAAAAAATTTAACATTCCTGTCGACCAGCCAAACACATAGTGTGCAATCAGAGTAAGACCAATAACGCCCCCTTCCGACAGCATATTTGGGATTGTAAAATAATTTATTCCAATCGAAAAAATAAAAGAACCTAGTAATATTAATACTAGATCATAAATAGTCTTCTTCATCTCACATTCTTCCTTGCCCAATAATACTTTCTTAACCATTCTATTCTATTACTCCTCATTTGTGTAGAACAAAAATAATAACAGCTGTCTAATAGATCATCACATCTAAAAAACAGCTGTTTTAGTCTGTTATTTTACGTATTCCTCTTTTGATTTCACTTCTTTACTAGATACTCTTGTTTTCCTAAACGTTATGAGTGGATTCCAGCTGCCGGAAGATTGTGCATCCGCATAATATACTGGAGTACTATCTTCATCAATAATGCCAAATAACATGGCTAAATGACGGCCGCCTGATTCAACTTTTGCCATGCTTGAAAATTGCGGCAGCATTGCATAGGCTGCTTGATATTCTTTATTCATAACAAATTCAACAAATTGCTTATCCATCGCATGTTCAGCCAAAGTTGGCATATGATGTCTGCCGCGGACTAGATTATGAGCTAAGGCTCCGCTTGCAACAAATACTACCTTTTTATCAGATTCACGTAAAACCTTTGCAATGACCTGGCCCCATCTATAGGTTTCTTCAAGATTTGCAGCTAGTGTGACTGATAGATTGATAACAGGGATATCTTCGTTTGGAACAAGATAACGCAACGGAACAACCGTACCATAATCCCAAACAAAATGTTCATCGTATACCCCTTCTACCGAAAGTTCTGCATCTTTTCCTGCCTGCACTAATTGAGCAGCTAATTCTGCATCACCAGGATAGTAATACGGCACATCTTTAATTAGATCCGGGGCTTCTTGTGCAGTAAGAAGTCCTTTATGTACAGGATAACAATCTACATAGTGTGCAAATGTTGTCGGCCAGTGACAGGAAACTAACACAATAGCATCAGGTCCTATTTGAGCAATTTCCTTAGCAACCTCTTTCAACCCTTCTACAATTCCTTTTTGAAAATCCGGCGCTTGATCTTCGTGACAAATACTTGGAACGTGTGGTGCAATAATACTTAATTCAATTGACATAAAAAAGCCTCCTGTTTTCTTTTTTTCCTGAAAATTATTTGTTTTTTTAAAATATTCAATCTATTATTTCTATGTTAGCATGTTCTTTTTTCTTATACAAGTCAGGTATTAAGCTATGCGGAGCATGATCTTTTTTTGCCATTTATATTATGAAATACCATAATAAAAACCCCCCTAAAGAAATCGTAAAAAGTGATTTCTTTAGGGGGGGTTAATACGCATTATTTAATAGCAAATTCCAGCAGGGATTGGGCCCCTTTATCGCTTATCTCTTGCGGCGGCCATACACATAAATCAAATGGGTAATCAGAACCTGCCACAACTCGATCTTCACCAACCATACTAACAAGAAAGTCAAGACTGTTTTGATTCCATAGAACACTGTCATACCAGAAACGTTTTAAGTACTCTGAAGGCGGTGCTTGCAGATTTGAAGAGACTAATTCCCATTTTTCATAACCTTTATCCAAACGGCCAATTTGGTATGGCAATAATCCTCCACCATGAGCAAATAGAATTTTAATATTTGGGTATTTATCGACCATTCCACTTAAAAGTAAATCCGTCGCACAAACAGTTGTTTCCCACGGAACACCAATCAGATTCGGCATCATTCTTCTCTTTAAACGAGGATCCTCGCTTAGAAGTGGATGGATGAAAAGGATAGCCTTTAGCTTGTCCGCCTCTTCAAAAAATGGCTGGAAGAAGGAATCTGAAAGCATTTGCTGCCCCATTCCAGGTCCTATAATTGCCCCCTTCAGTCCAAGGTTCATTGCTTCCCTTAAAATTTCAGCAGCTTTCAAAGGATTTGTTAATGGAATGGTTCCAAGCGCTGACATTTTTCCATTTGATTCTTTTACAAGCTTAGACAGGGATTGGTTATAAACTCTAGACATCTCCGTAGTGATTTCTAAAGGAAAATCATATAAGAATAGCTGCGGGATAGGAGAAACCAACGAATGAGTGACCCCTGCTTTTTCTTGGTCTGCCTTATAAACATCCTTATCAATAAAGGATTTTTTTAATTCAAACCCCCACTTTTGATTAATAGTTAGAAAATCCTCTTTATTATCTTCTTTCACTACCCATTGGGCATTAATGTTCTTTTTATTATCTTTAATCCAATTAAGAACTTCTGTTGGAATAAAATGAGTATGAAAATCATGCATGGACATTCGCTCCTTATTTTTTAAATCTTTTAATATATTATAATTTTTAGAATATATTGTCGAGAAGGACTTTATATTCATTTGATTTTATGTAATCCTAGTGGACTGATTGTGCCTTCTTTACGTAACACAGATAGAACGATAAAAAAGAAAATACTATTCTTATAAAACAATATACAATAAAATAATACTTTTGAAAAGATATTATATTCAAAAAATTTAAAAATGAATACCCTTACTTAATTAAGTAGCTTTGTTAGCAAACAAGTTGATAAGCTCGATTTTTGACTCATTCGTAAGAAATGTCCATTTCTCACGCCTTTCAGCTTCGCTGAAAAGTAGCCGTATGGTTATAAATAAATCCAAATAAAAACAGATCCCGTATATGGAACCTGCTTTTACAGTAGAATTAGAGACCTTATTGTAAATCTTCAAACTCTCTTGCTATTCTTGCAAATGCTTCTTTTATTATGGGTCTTGGAGATGGAATACAAATTCTTTGAAATTCCAGTCCTTCTTTCCCAAACATGACTCCGTCCTGGAGCAGAACATTCGCTCGGTTATAAATACGGTCATGAACCTCTTTTGGTGATATTCCATATCCGCTGAAATCCATCCACATCACATACGTTCCTTCAGGGATTCTCACTTTTACTTTAGGCATGTTTTCTTTTATGAACCCAACAATCCATTCCATTGTACCATCAAGATACTCCTTCAACTGCTCCAGCCACTCTTCCCCATCCCTATATACAGAAATAAGCGCAGCAACAGTGAATGGTGACGCTGATTTCATACCAATAGCATCACTGAACTTTTTCCTCAGCTCTAGATTTGAAATAATAACATTTGTGCAATGTAAACCGGCTAAGTTAAAGGTTTTATTAATGGCTGTAAAAGTGATAATATGGTCGGTCTGATCAGCTACCTTAACAATTGGAGTAAAGCTTTGATTACATCTGATAATATCACCATGAATTTCATCAGCGACAAGAATGACATTATACTTCGCACAGATATCAGACAGTTTTTTCAATTCATCCTCTTTGAAAATTCTTCCAGTCGGATTATGCGGATTACATAAGATAAACATTTTTGTCTTTTCATCTTTGGCTTTTGCTTCAAAATCTTCAAAATCAATCGTATAATAACCATCCTCATCACAAATTAAAGCATTATTCAAAAGTGTACGGTCATTTTCAACAATCGCTCTTGTAAAAGGAGGATAGACAGGTCTTTGGATAATTACACCATCACCTGGGTTTGTTAAGGCTTTTACCGCAATATTGGTTGCGTACACAGTACCCGGACAATAAACAATTTCCTCTTTCTTTATCTCCCAGTCATGTCTCTTTTTGAACCAATGCTGAATCGCTTCATAATACTCAGCAGGAAAAATAGAATATCCGAAAATTCGATGATCAACTGTTTTATGTAAAGCTTCGATTAAAGGCTGAGGGACTGGTAAATCCATATCAGCAGTGAACAATGGCAAAGTTTCTTCATCAAACCGATCAGTCAAACCCATTGCTTTAAGTAATTCTCCACCATCCCATTTGACAGAATACGTACCATTGCGATTGACTATTTCATCAAAATTATATTTCATATTGATTCACCCTTTCTTTATTCTTTCAAAAAAATCATCAAACGGAGTGTTTTCATTGTAACAAAGAGAATCATAGAATTCATTGCATCAGCTTAATACCCTTTTTGACTATCTACTTTATTGTAGAGTGGCTGATTTCCTTCAATACTCTTTAATGTTTCGATAAAACAATCGACACCTTCACTTGGCGTCGTGACAGCTGAAATATGCGGTGTTATCCATACCTTTGGATGCTGCCATAATTTGTTTTCCTTTGGCAGCGGTTCATCTGTAAAAACGTCAAGAACAGCCCATCGCACCTGCTGCATTTGCAAGGCTTGAAGCAAGGCGTCTTCATCCAACGATGCCCCCCTCCCCACATTAATAAAACCAACATTGGAAACAGCATTAAAAAACTTTTCATTAAAAAGACCCACTGTGTTTTCCGTAAGCGGCAATGTATTAATGATGTAATCCATTTCAGATGCTCGTCCTTCATAGTTGTCAATTGACATAACCTTTGTAAAATATTCTTTTTCTATTCCACTTAAGGACAGACCGTATACTTCAGCCCCTAAAAATGCAAAGGTCTTCGCGACTGTTTGACCAATCTCCCCCGTACCGAATATCATTACCTTTTGCTCACTTATTAAGCCAGGTGTTGCGGGCTGCCATTTTTTCTGCTCTTTATCTTGCTGAAATTGATCATGAAACTGCAAATCCCTTATGATGTAGCTTAAACAATACTCTGCAATCCTTTGTCCAAAGGAACAAATAGTTCTCGTTAACAGTACCTGCTCTGGCCATTCTTTATGAAACAAAAAACTATCTACACCCGCACCAAGAGAATGGACCCACTTAACAAGACGGTAATCAAACTCAGTCTTAATGTTAAAGGCAACAAAAGCATCCGCCCATTCTAAATCACTCTTGGTTACTTGATCCTCAGACAAGTATCGAAAATTCTTCTGTATTCCTTTTTCTAGAAGTAATGTTTGAATTTCTTTATACATTGGGCTAACAACTAGTATATTTGAAATCTCCATTTACACACTCCATCTCTTCTTCTATCCAAGTCCTTGTTATTTGACTAGACCTAATGTCTTCAATCCATGATAAATGCCTGAATCAGTTACAGAAGCTGTTTTATACTTAGCATATTGAAACAAATTAGGATTTGCATTTTCCATTGCAAAGCTTTCACCCACAGCCTGCAGCATTTCTTTATCATTCATTCCATCTCCGAAAGCAATGGCTTGTTCTTTAGAAATCTGTAAATACTGAAGAACTTTTTTCACAGCTTCCCCTTTATTCACATTTGTACGAATAATATCGTAGGCATGCTTGTTCCCTTCTACATTTACTTGAGACAATCGAATCTTATCTTCAAATTCATATAGTGCGGTCTGCTCCGGATCCACGTTCATCACGGTTACGCCCAAGATACGTTCGATTACCGCTTCTGTAAATATAGCATTATTATTCATTTGAAATGTTTCAAGAAAATACTGAACCTTTGGATGATCCATCGAAGTAACATAATTTTTTTCATTTGTAAAAAGAATCAATTCATGACTATTTTCTTTAGCAATGTCTAAAAACCGCTCTATCTGCTTTCTGTTCATTGGTTCTTCAACAATGGTTTTATTATTGTAAACAGCTAATGCGCCATTTTGGCCGATAATCGACTGGATATGTAATTCCTTTGCAAGGTTTTTCACCTCATGAATCGGTCGTCCCGTAGCTATAAATACCTCCATCCCAGATTTCAGTATTTGAGTAATAGCCTCCTTCGTTGATTCCGTATAAGTGTGATCCGGCTTTATTATCGTTCCATCTATGTCTAAAAAAAGCACTTTATATTCATATTCCATCTCGTACTCCTTTCACGATTCAACTTTATACTTCTATTTACTATTATCCCATATTACACATTTTTCTTCATTATCAATAGCCCGCTTCTTCCTGACTTTACCAGCCACTATTCATTCGCTATTTTGCTATAATCATTTGTATGAACTATTTTTAGGGAGGGATGTATCTTTGAAGATTCGTAATCTCCTATTGTCTTTGTTGATTATTTTTACTTTTAGCGGAGGATTTTTTGCAGGAATCTTTTATTCTAATCATACTAGTCAGCAAGATTCTCAAAAAATAAAAAATAAGCAAGATTTAACACAATCATCTAAGAAAGAAAAGGATAAACAGGAGCAAACTTCAGAACCTGAACAGGAACCAAACACCGAAACAAACCAATCAAAGGTCCTAATGGGATATGTTCAGGATTTTCGTGACCCTAACATGGTAAATTATGCAGACTTAACCCATGTCATTTTTTCCTTTGCTCATCCGGCAAAGGACGGCAGCCTTTTATTAAACGGAGAAACTGCTTTAAATAATTTACGGGCAATCGTTTCAAAAGCTCATGAGCAGGATACAAAGGTCATGCTGGCTGTCGGTGGATGGTATCACATCCAGGGCGGTGAGTCCTATACCTATTTTAAGGAAGCTATTTCCAATCCCCAGTCTCGAACAAAACTGGTTATAGAACTTACAGACATAGCAGACCGGGAAAATCTTGATGGTATTGACATAGACTTTGAACATCCTCGTTCAACAGAAGATGCGTACAATTTAACCTTGTTTACACAAGAATTAAGTGAAAAACTTCATAGTAAAAATAAAGAATTATCTATTGCTGTCAATGCTAAAGTTCATAGTGTAGCTGGAACAGAAATTAACAATGTCATCTATGAACCTGCTATGTTTAATCATGTGGACCATGTCAATATCATGGCTTATGATGGTCATTGGGACGACGGCTATAATGCAGCCAATTTAGCACCTTATCCTTATATTGAAAATATCGTTAACTATTGGTCTCACCTTTTTGATAGCCATCAGATTGCAAAAAACAAACTGGTATTGGGAGTGCCTTTTTATGCACAGCCAGAGGATCCAAACGTCAAACAAATCTCCTATGCAGCAATCATTAATAACAATCCAGAAAATGCTGGACAGGATACAGTTGTGATGAATGGAACCACCTACTACTACAATGGTATCGGAACAGTTCAAAAGAAAACAAAATTAGCACTAGATAATGGTTTTGGCGGGATGATGCTTTGGGAAGCAGGTCATGATACGACTGGTTCACATAGTTTAACAGCTGCTATCTCAAACTCCTTAGACCTGGACCATGGATATACCTTACAATCAGCGAGTGAAGAATAAAACAGAAGAGGGGTCCTTTCTCCTCTCTTCTGTTTTTTTGTATATACAAATTCAATAATTAATATATTTTAAAAATGAAATATAATAAAATTAAGAATAATAATCATTCATAACGCTCATAATAAGCTCAGCTACTTATTTAATAGGTTTTCACACTCAAGAATTTATTCGATTGATTGCCTACATAGCCTTTTCACCTGTGAAAACAATCATAGTAGCCGTAACAAATAAGGCTATTTCAGCCTATCAATCAAAAGATGTATACATAAAAGGAGGACCATATGACAAACAAAAATAACAACCGAAATCAACCACATACTGGAAGCAGCGATACTGAATTCGGTGCAGAAGCAGGATTAAGCAAAAAGGCCAGAAAAAAGGCAGCAAGGGAAATGAAGAAAAGTAAATAAAAACGAAGAATAACCATATCCGCTGATATGGTTATTCTTCGTTTTTATCAAGATTGTTCTGGAAATGCTTCACTTACAGTCTAACCATTTAACATTTACATTAAAAAATAATAAAACAAAACGTTTCTACTTTTGCAGAAACGTTTTTAAGGTTTTCATATGTATACTAAATCTATTTTGCCTTTTTATAATTCTTATGATTAACTACCGTTTTTATCGGTTCATCTGTTTTAGAGTTTGTCCCGATTTCAACAATAACTGAGTTTTCCCTGGATACAATGACTTTCCCTTTCTTTCCTTTCATAGGACCCTTTTTAATTTCAATTGTATCTCCTTCAATTGCTTTATTTACGATAACCTCTTCATTCTTATCCTTGCTTACGTCTTTTTCATCTGCCATCTTCATGACTCCTTTACATAATTTTAAACAGCACACATGGACTTTTGTGAATTATCAAAAGAACTTAAGAATATGTCAAATCCATTGTACAATATTGTCAATTCGTTATGTCTGATTTAGTATTACCTTTTTTTCGACAATAAACAGCATTTTTACAAAGCAAATGAAAATATTCATAACTATTTTACAAAATACAAAAATTATCCTTTGAAAAAATCCAATAAAACAAGATAATTTTTATAGAAAAACGCGAGAAAAATATTTTTTTTTTGTAATCTTTTGACTTCTTTTGTAGAAAGTATTTTCAATTTATTTCAGGCTGTTATAATTGCTTATGTTAACAGGTAATAGCAAAAAAAGTAAAAGGGAGAATTGATCTTAAAATGGAAGAAGTTATGATGTGGGTAATCACCGCCTATGTAGGAGAAGAAACAAAAATTTATGAATTCAAAACAGAAAAAGAAGCAAAAGAAGCACTTAAAAGTATTAAAGGTTACACAATCCTTACTGAGGTGATTTCCTTCTACAACCGCTCAGTTAAACTAGTTGCAGTTTAAGATCTTTTCTAAGAGACACAGTATTCTAATTAACTTTTTACTAGCACTATTAATCTATGAAATTATCCCAAAGGAGAGACCACACAAATGTCAACGTTACGTGAAAAAGCATTGAAGTTACACAAAGAAAATAGAGGAAAGCTGGGTGTTCACTCAAAGGTTACAGTACGAAATGCGCATGACTTAAGCCTTGCTTATTCCCCAGGTGTAGCTGAACCATGCTTGGACATATTTGAAGATGACAGCAAAGCATATGAGTACACAATGAAAGGAAATCTAGTTGCTGTTGTTACAAATGGAACAGCTGTACTAGGTCTTGGAAATATAGGTCCAAAAGCTGCCATGCCAGTAATGGAAGGAAAAGCTTTATTATTTAAATCTTTTGCAGATGTTGATGCATTTCCCATTTGCTTAGATACAACGGACCCAGACAAGATTGTTGAGACTGTAAAATTATTGGAGCCGACCTTTGGCGGTGTAAACTTAGAAGATATTGCTGCACCGCAGTGCTTTGAAATTGAGGAAAGACTCAAAAAAGAATGCAATATTCCGGTTTTCCATGATGATCAACATGGTACAGCCATTGTAACTGCTGCGGGATTGCTTAATGCACTAAAACTTGTTGACAAAAAGCTGGAAGACATTCGTGTGGTAGCAAACGGTGCCGGTTCAGCCGGTGTTGCGATTGTTAAATTATTACTGAACATGGGTGTAAAAGATGTCGTTTTATGTGATACGAAAGGAATCATCTATGAAGGACGTCCATTTGGAATGAATCCTTTCAAAGAAGAATTAGCTCGTATTACAAATAACGAGAAAAAGCAAGGTACACTAGCGGATGCTCTCGTCGGAGCAGATGTATTTGTAGGCGTATCAGCCCCAGGTGTAGTAACAAAAGAAATGGTTCAAACAATGAATCAAAAATCAATCATTTTTGCAATGGCAAATCCAATTCCGGAAATCATGCCGGAAGAAGCAAAGGAAGCGGGTGCCTTTGTTGTTGGAACAGGCCGTTCAGATTTCTCAAATCAAGTAAATAATGTTCTTGCTTTCCCTGGTATTTTCCGCGGTGCATTAGAAGTACATGCAAAGGAAATTAACGAGGAAATGAAAGTAGCAGCGGTTCATGCCATTGCAGGATTAATCACAGACGAAGAATTACATGCTGATTATGTCATTCCTGATCCATTTGATCCAAGAGTGGCAGCCCATGTGGCTGAAGCTGTTGCGAATGCCGCAATGGAAACAGGAGTTGCACAAAAACAAATAAATGCAGAGGAAATTAAAGAACAGCTCTTATCTTTATCAAAAGAAAAAGAAACAAGCTTGATTTAATCCTCTTAATTATGAAAAGGTCCACCAGATTCAAATCTGGTGGACCTTTTCATATTATACTTATCTATCTTAGTTTTCTGCTGGCGTAGAATCTAAATTTCCTTTTACAATCAAACTAGTTATCAGTCCAATTACGGCACCAACGATTGCTGGTACAATCCATCCTAAACCTTGACTATACAAAGGAAGGATATTAGCAAATAACTCATTAACTGGTGCAAAGCTGATTCCAGCGGCATTTAATCCATCAAATAAAGCAACAATAAAGGTTAATCCCATGCTCCATTGATACACTTCTTTTCTTCCTTTAAAGAAATTGTGCAAGAAAGTAAGAGCCATTAAGCAAACAGCTAAAGGATAAATCGCTACTAATACTGGTACAGAGAAAGAAATTAACTGACTTAATCCGAAGTTCGCAATAACTGTACTAAAAGCAGAAAAGATAATAACAAATTTTGTGTAAGAAATACTAGGCGATAATTTCGTAAAATACGTTGCACAAGATGTAATTAGACCAATACTTGTTGTTAAACATGCACCAAGTACAATTAAGCTTAGTAAGATTCCGCCATACTGACCAAAGAAGTGATTTGCAGCACCCGCCAGTACAGCACCTCCATTATCCAATAAACCAAGCTCCTGTACGCTTGAAGCTCCAATAAAAGTAAGCGAAGTATAAATAACAGCTAAAAGTCCTGCAGCAATAAGTGCAGCTTTCGCCACGGCACTCATCATTTCTTTTCTTGTTGTTGCTCCTCTTTCTTTAACCGCATTAATAACAATAATTCCGAAAACAAAGGCAGCAAGTGCATCCATTGTTAAATAGCCTTCTTGAATTCCTTTAAAAAATGCGTCGCTCATATAATTCTCTGTTGGGGCCTGGAATTCTCCCATTGGCTTGAAGAATGCAGTAATAATAAGAATGGCAATAAATAATAATAATAGCGGTGTTAAGACTTTTCCTACGATATCAACAATTTTTGTTGATTTTAATGAAAAGTATACTGTAATTCCAAAAAAGATGATTGAAAAAATTAATAATCCAATTGTCGTAAACTCTTCAGTGATATACGGTTTAACTCCCATTTCAAATGATACCGTAGCTGTTCTTGGTATCGCAAATAATGGTCCAATTGATAAATAAAGTGCAACTGTAAAAGCAACTCCAAAAAATGGACTTACTCTGCTTGCTAATGATTGTAAATCACTTTTCCCTGAATAACCTAAGGCAATTACACCTAATAATGGCAACCCTACACCAGTAACGATAAATCCAAGATTAGCTGTCCAAACATTGGATCCTGCTGATTGTCCCAGCATCGCAGGGAAAATTAAATTTCCAGCTCCAAAGAATAAAGCGAAAAGCATAAAGCCGACCGCAACTAAATAAGAAAATGACATTTTCTGTTTCATATTTTCCCCTCCTAGATGTCTCTAATCACGATGCATACATGCATGTAATATAAGCAGGATACTATTTACATATATTTCCTACCTATAAACCAAATGTAAAAACAATAATACTAATATAAAAACTTACTCTTATTTAAATTTTCAGACACTTAGGTCTGTAATAATCTATTTCCGTTTCCTCCTTTGTTTTAAAGTCCGTAATACATCGGTACACTTAAGATATCACATGCATTATATTTATGCAATATATTACTCTAAAATAATGTCGATACATGCGATATATTGCATTTATCTATATTAATATATATAATGATGGTATTAAAGAATATAAAAATAGTATTTTAATAACAACGTATTTATTTGAACAAAGGGTGGGTTAAATCATGCCAATACCAACTAATTTTTCTACCCCGACACGTGTTTCTGCAAAAGAGCGTGCCTATTCTCAGATTCAAGAATGGATTATTGATGGGACACTAAAACCTCAAGAAAAACTTCATGATGCTGATCTTGCACAAGCTCTAGGGGTAAGCAGAACACCTATTAGGGAAGCTTTACAATTATTAAATGTGCAAGGATTTGTGGAAATGTTTCCTGGTGTAGGCACGCAAGTTACATCTGTTAAAAAAGAAGATATTGCAAAGATTTTGCCGCCATTAGGCGCGCTCCAAGCACTAGCAGCAGAACTTGCCACACCTATTATTGATGAAAAGACAATCGGAACACTGCGTGAATTGAATGAAAGTTTTGCTCAAGCCATTTATCGTAACGATTTTTATTCAGCACTTAAATATGATGATTACTATCATAATTTAATTATTGAAACTGCCCAAAATCCATACATTTCAAATGCAGTATCTACTCTTCAAGCACATGTCATGAGGCTTTTTCATCATCAATCTGTGATTTTAACTACTCAATCGATTAAAGAGCACGAAGCGATTATTAAAGCCTTTGAAAAAAGAGATGCCAAAACAGCATCTAAAATGGCACGAATCAACTGGACTCGAGCAATTGACGAGTTTTTTGCAGAATATAATCAAAATAATTAACGAAAGAAGCTTGTAGATTTTTCTACAAGCTTCTTTCGTATTACTTTTTTATCCTGCAATATCATTTTTTAATGACGCGGAGCAAATAAAATAACAGAAGCGCCAATTAAACATATTCCTGCACCTATCCAATCATATAAATCTGGTGGTTTACGATCTATTCCCCAGCCCCACAACACAGACAGAATAATAAAAACTCCTCCATAGGCAGCATAGACTCTTCCAAACGAGGGAAAATTTTGGAATGTTACAATCACACCGTATAAAACTAATATAATACCGCCTATAATACCAAATGAGTAGGGCCTGCCTTCTCTTAACCATAACCAGATTAAATAACCTCCGCCAATTTCGGCAAGTCCTGCAAGAATAAATAAAATAAGTGCATTAATCAAATTCATTCACTTCCTGACATCAACTACTTTGCCCGATTTTTAACACCTTTACTTTTATAAGGTTTTGCACTCTTCGCTTTATTTGCACCAGCCTGCCAACGAGTCCATCCCTTCTTACCCGTTCCTCTGCCAGTTCCACCTTTACCTTTAGCACTGCTCATTGAATCAACTCCAATATCATTTAAATGTACATTATGTTAGTTTAACTCATATTGCTAGAATTAAAAACAAAATAAAAAACAAGCTGATTAGTTTTTTTAATCGTTTACTCAACAAAAAAACGCCGCAAAAGGGCGTTTACTATTCATTCTTGATTGTTAGTATCTTTCATACTATTCATACTGCTCTCATTTACATCCACGTTATTAGAGCCATAGCCTTGAACATTACCAGCATGCTCTTCATGATATTTTGACCCTGCACTAGGCTGATTATTTATAGGCTTCCCTTGCATATTTGATTGTTGTTTTGACAAATTCTTCACCTCCTAAACACCTATTATTGTTCGTAGTATCTCCCCAAATATACATATTGATTTGAAACAACTATTCTTCTATTATTGTAGGCTTTTCTTCATTTTTTTAATAAAGAATATCGACAAAATCCCAATCACAGCCAAATAGATTTCCAATACCCATAAACTTGTGAAATGACCTGTTTGGATAAAAACAAATGGAAAATCGATAGCTGCATGAATGAGAATGGCATAGATTAAATAAGATTTTTTCTTTTTAATGACTGCAACTAATACAAATAAACTTAAGGCAATTTGCAAAAATAAGGCAAAGAACCTTTCAGATACACCTAATAAATAAAAAGCAGCATTTTGACTTAATATGGTTTCTTTTATCATAGAAATTTGATCACTTGGAAATTGAGCTGCCATAGCTGTATCAAACGTACCTGAATTAATCATAAAAGAGAAAATGATATTTGGTAAAGTCATCGTAAGAGCTAAGACTACAGCTTCAATGCCTCCCCAGCCTATACCAAAAGATAAACCGCCTTTGTAATCCAGGTACTTCTTCAGCAGCCATGTAAATAAAATAAACCTGCCGACTTCTTCAAAAATTCCTGCAGCCAATCCTCCATAGATGCCAAATAGAACGGGGTGATCTGCATAATTTGGAAATTGAGTAATCACCACTAGATGCAATAATTTTTCTAGAACCTGTGTAATGACAATAAAACCAACACTCCCAACAATCAAAGGTTTAATGGAGATACCTGTTCTCCTTTTATTAAATAAGATAAACCCAGCAAATAATAAAAATGAATAAAGAATAAACCCAATCATGGATGCGATTGTAACATTACTTACCATTGTCATTCCTCCCCTTTAAATAATTTCATTATTATTATTATCAATAATGATAATAATTATTTTTAAAAAAATATATACGCCATCATATTCGTATATATCCTTACTTATTATCTATTAATCTTAACTTTATTGTTTATCTTTTTATTATCATTATTAATAATGATAATAAAGTAAAACCCTTTAATTGTCAATCTCCTTTTTTGAAATTTTTTAAAGTATTCCATTTAAAATAGGTTCTTGCCCCTTTTAAAAACTAGTTGGGACAGGAACCTATTCTTATTACTTTAAGGTTTTAATACCACTTTGATACAATCATCTGTTTTCGTATCAAATACTTCATAACCATGCTTCGCTTGATCCAACGGAATCACATGGGTAATAATATCGCCAATATCCACTTTTCCTTCATTTGCTAATTGGTATAGATATGGCATATATGGGATAACAGGCGCTTGCCCTGTCTTTAAAACTACATTGCGCTGAAAAATATCACCCAACGGAAAAGCGTTATATCGTCCACCATATGCACCAGTAACTTGAATGGTTCCTCCTTTTCTTACGGCCTGAGTGGCTATCACAAGAGCTCCCATAGAACCGCCATGAAGTTTTAAACCTGTTGCGAGAAACTCAAGAGGTGTGAATTTACCATCCATCCCAACGGCGTCAATGACAATATCTGCCCCGCCTTTCGTCATTTCTTTTATATATTCTCCTGTATTATCATGCTGTTCAAAATTAATAATTTCTACATTATTTGTACGTTTCGCATGCTGCAGACGGTAATCAATATAATCAACAGCAATGACTCTCCTTGCCCCTTTCAGCCAGGCAAACTTTTGTGCCAAAAGGCCGATCGGACCGCAGCCAAGTATCACAACCGTGTCTCCCTGCTTCACACCTGAATGGTCGACACTCCAGTAAGCAGTTGAAGCAGCGTCAGCTATTAACACTAATTTTTCATCTTCTACCGTACAATCTTCCGGGATTTTAAAAGGAGTAAAATTCCCGTAAGGCACCCGTAAATATTCTGCCTGCCCTCCGGCAATTCCCCCTGTCAGTTCAGAATAACCAAAGAAGCCGCCCATCTCCCCGTGTGGATTTGAATTATCACACTGACTCGTCAAATCATGGTTACAGTACCAACAATGACCGCAGGCTGCTTGAAAAGGAATAATGACACGGTCCCCTTTCTTTACCTTTGTTACTTCAGGACCAACCTCTTCTATAATTCCAAGTGGTTCATGTCCAATCACATAATCAGTTGGAAAATTAGGTATCATTCCGTGGATTAAATGCAGGTCAGACCCGCAAATCGCCGAGGTCGTTATTTTCACAATAATATCGTCGGGATTTTTGATGGTTGGATCTTTAACCTCTTTTACCTCAACATTTTTTATACCTTGGTATGTAACAGCTTTCATGAAGTATTATCGCTCCTTTATTTATTCGGCGTCGCGAACATTCCCTGACGATCCGTATCCATTGGAAATAAATTCATTTGAGCAATTTGTACAGCCGTTTCAGCAGATTTCAGATCAACCTTAAATTGTTCATCGAAATGATGAGGATTCAGCCAGCCATTTTTTATCATAAGCGCAGAAATTTCACCATGTAAATCAATTGCTGCCTCCAATTGCTTGGATAGGAGATTTCTTAGCTCCGGGCTTGCCGTTTCGGTTAGAGCAAACCCGTAGTTGCGTATACCATTCTTTACTGATAAAAGAAAATCCATTGCAAATGCAGAATCAGCCAAATTCGGCATTCCTTCCGCATTTCTTGGATCTAAATAGTCTTCCATCCTTCCACCTCCAGATTAATGTAAAATTTCATTTTTCTTATAGTAGGCAACTAACTCATTAATATCTTTTATTGATTGATGAACGTCTTTCACCATCAAAGCTTTTAATTCATTATTAAAACACATTCCCTGCATTAATTTTGATTTAAGCAGACAGACCGTTTTATAATTTAGAATTTCATGTGCTTCAAGGGTTTCGTGCAGGGCAAGCGTTTCTTTATTCATAATGGACACCTCCTATTTTGGCATAGACAAAGGTATTTTCCCCTAAACTTTTTTCCTTATTATCCGTTCCAAGAAATCTTTTCTGTGATGTCTGAGTGGGAAATGAATAATTAAGCACCAACAAAGAAAATATAAGAATGCCAATAAGCCATAACGGAGTGATAAGATGACCAAATATCTTGGCCTACATGAAACTCTTGATGTCCACGAATTATTGACCTTCAAAAATCTATGTTTAACCAAAGCAGTTACCATGAGTAAGTTAGCGCAAGATGAAGAACTCAGAGCTATTCTTGAAAGTGATGTGACAACAGGAACGCAGCATATCCAGCAGCTGCAGAAGTTTATAACAGATCGGGAGGTTCAATAATGAATCAGCTTATCCAAAATATGATGGGAATGGGCGGTCTGACCGATCAAGTGATTGCCACCGATTTCTTAATTTCAGCCAAGTCTGGAGTAAGAAACTATACAGTCGCTATTACTGAGGCAGCTACACCTGAACTCCGTGATGCATTAAGAGAACAATTACGTACTGCAATAGAAACACATGAAAAAATTACAAATTATATGATTGCAAAAGGCTATTATCATCCTCATGATTTAAGTGAACAGCTTCAGGGAGATTTAACTGTCTCAAATACAGCGCTTAATCTGGCACAAAAATAAAGCAGGAGTGAACAAAATTGGTTCACTCCTTTTCGTTATCTTCTTTATAATCCTCATTAAAATAAGGATTATCTGTTGTTGCAAACTTGACTGATTGAAGACTCATTTCTTTTTCAATGCCATATAAATCCTTTTCTTGTTTGTTATTTTCTGTATTTGTTCGTTTTTGCTCCATCATTTCACCTTTCCTTTTCCAATGCTCTCATATAGAGTTCCTCTTAAATGCCTTCTTTATGAAATAGATTTAAAATCTTCTTTATAGCGTACATCTTGTTTTTGTTTTACAATCAAAATAAATACTGGATTTCTTTACCAATAGAACAAGCCTGACAAAGAAAATAGATAGTGTGGTGATTCCATGTTTAAAATCCTATTAATAGAGGATGATACAACTCTATTTCAAGAGATCAAAGACCGTTTGACTGGCTGGTCCTATGATGTACATGGGATTTCAGATTTTAGTCAAGTCATGCAAGAATTTACGAGAACGAAACCTGATTTAGTCATTATTGATATACAATTACCAAAATTCGATGGGTTTCATTGGTGCCGAATGATTCGTTCTCATTCGAACATACCAATTTTGTTTTTATCATCCCGTGATCATCCAACTGACATGGTCATGTCGATGCAGCTTGGTGCAGATGATTTTATACAAAAACCCTTCCATTTTGATGTACTCATTGCAAAAATCCAGGCTATCCTGCGCCGAGTTTATAACTACAATACCGAGAAGGTTGTACTAAAAACTTGGAGCGGAGCAACTGTTGATTATGAAAAAAACACAGTATCCAACCAGATAGGTACTGTTGAATTAACAAAAAATGAACTATTTATCTTAAAACTGTTAGTTGAACAAAAAAATAAGATTGTCACCAGGGAAGAATTAATTAAAAGCTTATGGGATGATGAGCGGTTTGTCAGTGATAATACGTTAACCGTCAATGTCAACCGTCTGCGGAAAAAGCTTGATAGCATTGGGTTAGGACAGTATATTGAAACAAAGGTTGGGCAAGGATATATGGCGAGGGAAGAGATAGATTCATATGATACATAAATATATCAAAGAAAGATTAAGCTGGATTTTACTTTTTATTTTCCTGCAATTATTAATCATAGCCGTTGCTTATCTAGATCCAGCCATCCCAATGGAGCCAATCCTCTATATTATCTTTTTATCTCTCATTATTTTTATCTTTTTCTTTCTTATTCGTTATCATAAGGAAACGAAGTTTTTTAAAAGTATCGATGAATGGGACAGCCATTTGGATACGAGCGTCCTTACACCGGCAGCAACTCCTTTTGAAACCATTGTCGAACAGAAGATGATCGAGCAGACAGCAAGATTAAAAAGGGATATTGCCAAAGACAGGGTGACAATGGAGCAGGAAAAAGATGAGCTATTAGCATGGATACATGAAGTGAAAACACCGCTTACAGCCATGAGTTTAATGATTGACCGCATGACTGATCATAGTGTAAAAGCGCAATTAACCTATGAATGGCTGCGAATTCACCTTCTCTTGGATCAGCAGCTTCATCAAAAGCGGATTCCTTTCATGGAAAATGATCTTTATATTGAAAAGACTGACCTTCAGCAATTAATTTTCAAGGAGATTAAATCCTTACGTTCATGGTGCATTCAAAAAGGAATTGGCTTTGAGGTGGAATTAGAGAAATCTGAAGTATTAACAGACGCTAAATGGCTGTCCTTTATTATGCGGCAGCTTTTAACCAACGCTATCAAATATAGTGATTCATCCGATATTGTCATCAAAAGCTGTATGGATAATGAACAAGTAAAGCTTTCCATTCAGGATTCTGGCCGCGGGATTGAGGCAAAGGATCTTCCGCGTATATTTGAAAAAGGATTTACATCCACTACCGTGCATCAAGACCATGCTGCAACTGGCATGGGGCTGTATTTAGTTAAAAAGGCTGCAAAGCCCCTAGTGATTCATATTGCAGTAGCTTCTAAACCCGGCTTAGGAACAACATTTACCCTAACCTTTCCAAAACGAAATGAGTTCGTCAACATAACAGGCATGTGACAAAAATGTCACATGCTTTTGTCATTTGTTCGGTAAAAGAAAGGAAAACAACGGCAGCACTTTTTATACTAAATGTAACGAATAAAGGAGCGTGGATAGAAATGAACATTTTAGAAGCAGTGAAGATTCATAAAAGCTATGGTAATAAATTTAATAAACAGGAAGTGTTAATGGGAATAGATTTGGACATTAGAAAAGGAGAGTTTGTCAGTATTATGGGAGCATCCGGTTCAGGAAAAACGACCCTGCTGAATGTTCTTTCTTCCATTGATAAAGTAAGCGACGGCACCATTTACATTGAGGGTAAAGAAATGACCTCGATGAAAGAGAGACAATTGGCCCAATTTCGTAAGAATTATCTAGGTTTTATTTTTCAAGACTATAACCTGTTAGATACACTGACCGTCAAAGAAAATATCCTCCTGCCACTATCCATTACAAAAACGCCGAAAAGAGCAGCAGAGGAAAAATTCAAAACAGTGGCAACAGATTTAGGCATCTATGAATTAAAGGATAAATATCCAAATGAAATTTCTGGTGGTCAAAAGCAGCGTACTTCGGCAGCGCGAGCCTTCATTCATGAGCCAAGTATCATATTTGCTGACGAACCTACCGGCGCTCTTGACTCAAAATCTGCTTCCGATTTACTAAATAAGCTCAGCGACTTAAATCAAAAAAGAAAAGCAACCATCTTAATGGTGACACATGACCCTGTTGCTGCAAGCTACTGTAGCCGCGTCATTTTTATCAAGGATGGCCGAATCTACACCCAATTAAATAAAGGGGAACAATCAAGGCAAAGCTTCTTTCAAGATATCATGAAAACACAAGGTGTGTTAGGAGGAGTGCAAAATGAGCATTAATCAACTCATTCTCCGCGGCCTGAAAAAGAACCTGAAAAATTACTATTTATATGTATTTGCCCTTATGTTTACCGTTGCCCTCTACTTTGCCTTTGTCACCCTGCAGTATGACCCGGCAATGGATGAAACAAAGGGATCGATTAAAGGTGCAGCAGCCATTCGCACGGCATCTGTCCTGCTTGTTGCCATCGTTTCCATCTTTCTTTTATATGCGAATGCTATTTTCATCAAACGGCGCAGTAAAGAAATCGGACTGTTTCAGCTAGTTGGAATGACAAAAGGAAAGATTCTGCAAATCCTGACCATCGAGAATCTTATTCTTTATTTTAGCTCGACGCTCATCGGGATTTTCATTGGGTTCTCTGTTTCCAAGCTAATTACGATGATTCTTTTTAAACTAACAAAGGTAGACGGTATTGCGTCATTACATTTTTCTTCAGAAGCCTTTATTCAAACGCTGATAGTCTTTAGTGCAATCTATCTGTTCATTACTTTGATGAATTGGTTTTTCATCAAAAAGCAGAGCATCTTATCCCTTTTCCAGGTAAAATCGTCTACAGAAGAAAAGGTAAAAAAAGTATCTATTTTTGAAATGTTGTATGGGATTGCCGGGATTCTCCTCATTATATTAGGCTATTATATTTCCTCTAAGTTATTTGGTGGGGATTTTGTCACTATGAATGAATTGTTCCTAGCAATGGTCTTTATCCTTGCAGCTGTCATCATTGGAACTTATCTATTTTATAAAGGATCTGTTAGATTTATCTTTTACCTGATTCGGAAAAGGAAAGATGGCTATTTAAATATCCACCAGGTACTTTCCCTTTCGTCCATCATGTTCCGGATGAAATCAAATGCATTATTATTAACCATTATTACAACGGTATCTGCACTAGCTGTTGGGTTGCTCTCTTTAAGTTATATCTCCTATTACTCTGCCGAGGAAAACGCTGAGTACACAGTTGGCGGTGATTTTGCTTTTACTAATATGGAAGACGCTCAAACGTATAAATCGAAATTAACAGAGAATAACATTGATTTTATCGAGAGGAAATTCGAAGTTATTCAGGTTGAAGCAAATTTAGAGAACATCATTGTGAGCAATCTTGATGAAAATCTCTTAACTAATGATTTGACCTCTATGCCTGTTCCTGTCATCAGTGATCAATCATTGGATCATATTGACGTATCAAAGAGAGATGTTCTATTTACCGGCTATAACGATATGTTAAATATGTTTTTATCTTTCAAGGATTCAGGAAATCTTGAATTGATTGGAAAACAGCACACATTTCCACTTGCCTTTCAAGGATTACAAAAAGAACAATATCTATCCTACTATTTCACAGCTGGAGGTATTCCTGCTGCTATTGTGGACGATACCGTTTTTCAAACCATAAAGGAAGATAAAGACCCCTCTATTCAAGGAGAATATTCTTTACACATTGGAATTAATCTCGTTGACGAAGTAAAAGCAGAGAAAGCTGCCGAAATATTTAGAAGCACATTTACAGACGATACCAATCATCTATCCCGCATCGAAAGAAGTAACGAACAAAAGCATCTTTATGGACTTCTTATGTTTATCGTTGGCTTTTTAGGCTTAACCTTTCTAATTACATCAGGATGTATCCTCTATTTTAAACAAATGGATGAGAGCGAGGAAGAAAAACCAAACTATACCATTCTACGAAAACTTGGTTTCACAGAAGGAGACTTAGTAAAAGGAATCCAAGCTAAACAAATCTTCAATTTTGGTATTCCGTTATTAATTGGCTTACTGCATGGATATTTTGCTGTCCAATCAGGCTGGTTCTTCTTTGGCACAGAGGTTTGGACACCGATGATTCTTGTCATGGTTCTCTATACAGCCTTGTACTCCATTTTTGGGATTCTATCTGTATTCTATTATAAAAGGGTCATTAAAGAAGCACTTTAATAAATAGCGTAAAAAACTCCAGTAGAACCTATGCTGGAGTTTTTTTTATTAATTAAAAAGACTATTTCCCCCATCAGGTTAATAAGAATAATAATAGCATCAAAACCATTCTATTTAGAAAGGATGATTATTGTGAGTAAATGGTTTGGGACAGATCCTACCTTTTATCCTTCTCCTCGATCTGCCATGGAAGCCCCAGCTGAAAAACTGGCTTACGTGGCCTTATTGAATCCTGATGGAATTGGCGTTGTTGATTTAGATCCCGTTTCCGAGACTTATGGAAAGCTTATTTATAAGCTTGATATGCCGCACGGTGCTGAGGATGAACTCCACCATTTTGGATGGAATGCCTGCAGCTCAGCCCTATGTCCTACCGCTTTTCATCCTCAATTAGAACGTCGCTATTTAATCGTCCCAGGAATTCGCTCTTCCCGAATTTATATTATTGATACGAAACCTGATCCAAAAAGACCTAAAATCGTCCGAACAATTGAACCAGAAGAGATTAAAAAACGTACCGGGTACAGCCGTCTTCATACAGTCCATTGCGGCCCCGAAGGAATATTTATTAGTGCCCTTGGTGAAGCAAACGGTAATGGAGGTCCAGGAGGATTACTACTGCTTGATCATTTTAATTTTAATGTTTTAGGTGCCTGGGAAATGGACCGAGGGCCGCAAATATTTGCCTATGATTTTTGGTGGCATATCGCACATGATGTGACGATCACAAGCGGCTGGGCCACACCTGACTTATTTGAAAACGGACTTAATTTAGATGCCTTGCTCCAGAGGAATTATGGCCATAGTATTTTTTTCTTTGATAGTAAAACTCGACGCTTTGTTCAAGAAGTGGATTTAGGAGATCAACATCAGATGGTGCTCGAGCTTCGTCCTGCCCATAATCCTCGGAAAACTTATGGGTTTTCAAGTGTTGTGATTGACGTGACGAATTTAGCAAGCTCCATCTGGGTTTGGTATCAAGATAACGGAAAATGGAACGCCCGAAAAATCATTGAGATCCCAGCTGTCCCTACAGACCCTAATCTTCTTCCTCCTGCCCTTAAAGACGTTGGAGCTGTTCCGCCGCTTGTGACAGACATGGTCTTGTCTCTCGATGATCGTTTTCTCTATGTATCTTGTTGGGGAACAGGAGAACTGATTCAATATGATGTTAGTGATCCTTTTAATGCCAAGTTTATCGATAAAGTGAAAATTGGCGGTGTAGCCAATCCCGTTCCACATCCTTCAGGAAAAAACATGACAGGCGGAGTACAGATGGTGGAGTTGAGCAGAGATGGAAAAAGAGCCTATTTTACCAACTCTTTATATAAAGCATGGGATGATCAATTTTATCCGGCAGGAATCAAAGGGGCAATGGTAAAAGTAAATATCAATCCGAACGGTGGAATGGAAATCGATAAAAACTTTTTTATTGAATTTGATGGTGTTCGAGCACATCAAATTAGACTAGATGGAGGAGATTGCTCTACAGACACTTTTTGTTATCCTTGATGAGGGGATACTAATATGACCGATATCCTTATATCACATGACAGTCAATTAATTGTTGCCACTGTCCTAGGTGCATTCCACGGCCTTAATCCTGCAATGGGTTGGTTATTTGCTGTATTTTTAGCGGTTCAACGAAATGATGCGAAAGTTTTATTTATTGCTATTATCCCCATTGCGGTAGGTCAGATTCTTGGCGATGGAGTTGTCATTATCGTTCAAACAGCTGCAAGGTTTCATTTTCCATTACATTATGTTCATCTTTTTATTTCATCCTTTATTATTCTATATGGACTATTTCGTTTATTTCGGTACTATCGCCATTTCAAATGGTCAGGGGGATTAAAGGTTGGTTACGGACAATTAATCTTGTGGTCTTTCCTAGCTTCCTCTACCCATGGTTCCGGATTATTATTTGCACCATTTATTCTTTCTGCTGAAAGATTGACAGACCTTATTCCCATCTGGGTGGTTCATGAACTAGGTATGCTAACTTCAATGGTCATCATCGCTACATTAGTCTATTATGCCGGCATGACTAAATTCAGAAAATGCATCATAAATTTTGAATTGATTTGGGCTCTTTTATTAATAACAGTTGGATTAATTTTATTCGTCATGAGTGGAGATATAAGCGGCGGGCATAAGCATAATCACTAAATATAAATATGGTACCTTAATGCACTCCTCGGAGTGTTTTTTTTGGCTATGTACACTTCAAACGAGCCAGGTCATTTTTGTCCGCTAATTTTCTTTTTTTGGACTTTGATGAAAAAAAGTAACATACATATTAATTAAATCAAACAGAAAAAAGCTTTTATATGGAAAGGGGGCAACCCATGACATCTACGTTCATCTCCGATAAAAAAGTCGGAGGTATAATAGCCATATTGTTTGGTTGTTTATCATTATATGAAGGGATAAAGCTGTATCCACTAAATAAAAACCTTTTAACCGGTGACCATACCTTTCCAGGTTTTATCGGTCTTCTCCTTATCATTTTTGGCTTAGCAGTATTTTTTGATAGAAAAATTGAGACTAATCAAACAAACCTCCCTTCTGGAAGAACTAGGATAAATATAATATTATCGATTTCCATATTATTTATTTACTGCTTACTCATCGTACTCTTTGGATATGTCATTGCTACTTTGATTGTTTCGATTTCCTTAATAAAAATGATTGGAAACTATCGATGGCTTTTCTCTGTTTTGATGGGAACGACAATTACCGCTGTATTATATTACTTGTTTATCGTCCTTCTGAAAATACCGTTTCCAAGTGGCTATTTTGCCTTTTAAGGAGGAGAGCTTTTGATGGATTCAATCATGTTTCTATTAAATGGATTTAGTGAAGTCATAACTCCTTCTAACCTTCTTATTGTATTAGCAGGCTCTCTTCTTGGCACCTTAGTCGGAGTTCTTCCAGGGCTCGGTCCTACGTCGGCTATCGCCATACTATTACCGGTAACAACCGTTCTTGACCCTGTGCAAGGATTAATGATGATGGCGGGTATTTACTATGGGTCGATGTATGGAGGCTCTACGACAGCCATCTTAATGAATATCCCCGGTGAATCTTCTTCTGTCCCTACAACACTAGACGGCTACCCTCTTGCCAAAAAAGGGAAGGCTGGAACCGCTCTAGGCATTGCTGCTATTGGTTCTTTTATAGCGGGAATCATTGGGTTAATAGGTCTAGTCTTGTTTGCTCCTATTTTAGCTGATCAAGCTCTAAAGTTTGGGCCTCCTGAATACTTTACATTGCTTTTAATTGCATTATTGATTCTATTTAATCTTACAGGCTTTTCGTTTAGGAAATCAGTCATCATGGGGTTATTTGGCTTTTTATTCTCTTTAGTCGGCATTGGTATTACTACAGGCACACCGAGATTTGACTTAGGATTTACCTTTCTGATTGGTGGATTTGAAGTGATCAGTATCATTATTGGTCTTTTTGCCATTGCTGAAGTATTAAAAGGACTTGAAGAAAATCACATGGCAAAAAAGCACGTAAAAATTAAGAGTGTATATCCAAGCAGACAGGATTTAAAACAAAGTATTTTCCCCATTTTTAGAGGCAGTTTACTCGGCTTTTTTCTCGGCATCCTGCCCGGTGTTTCAGCAACGATTACTTCCTTTCTCTCCTATGATTTAGAAAAAAAGGTTTCCAAACATCCTGAAAAGTTTGGGCAAGGTACAATTGAAGGGGTAGCAGGACCAGAGTCAGCAAACAACGCAACAAGTTCAGGCGGATTTATACCATTGTTATCATTAGGTATACCTGCTTCGCCGCCGCTCGCAGTCCTGTTAGCTGCGCTCATGATATATGGATTAACACCCGGTCCTGTTTTGTTTGAGCAAAATAATCAAATTGTATGGACCATTATTGCCTCTATGTTTATAGGAAATGCTATCCTGCTTCTATTGAATCTGCCATTAGTTGGATTGTGGGCAAAACTCACCGAAGTGCCATTTGGAATTTTGGCGCCTATCATTCTCTTAATTAGTGTACTCGGTGCGTATTCCGTTCGAAATAGTATGTTTGATGTTATAGTAGCAATTATTTTTGGTGTATTAGGATATTTATTTCAAAAATATCGCTGGCCAATTATTCCATTTATTTTATGCCTCGTCCTAGGTCCAAAAATTGAGAGATATTTTATTCAGTCTTTAGAAATGTCATCCAGTAGTTTATTGATCTTTGTGGAACGGCCAATCTCACTAACTATATTAGTGTTTGCTGTCATTGCATTAATCATTTCTATTGTTCTCATGAAAAGAACAAAGAAACGAATTCTTCAGGAAACCGGGGAACAAATGGAATTTTAATCTATTTTATTGAAACGATTGGGGGTATTGGATTGAAACGAAAATTATCCTTATGGCTCACAGGTTTACTAATGACTAGTCTCATCGTTTCTGGATGTTCTTCAAAACCAGCGACGAAGAAACAGGAAAATCAAGACCTAAATTACCCAACAAGACAGATAGAACTTGTCGTTCCATTTGCTGCCGGCGGTGGTGTTGATTTAGCTGCTCGAACTGTGGCTGAGTATTTGAGCAAAGAATGGGGGCAGCCTATTGTTGTGACAAATAAGACTGGCGGCGGCGGTATCATTGGTGCCCAGTACGCTTTAAAGGATTCAAAACCAGATGGATATACAGTACTTGTTAATAATAATTCTTCCACATCCATGCATGAAGCAGGTACATCCAATCCAACGTTGACAATTGAAGATAATAAATTCATATCACGTATTGCCACTGGCTCAATCGCTTATGCAGTTCAAACAGATGCTGAATGGAACAATTTTGAAGAATTTTCAAAGTGGGTCAAGGCAAATCCAGAAAAGTTAACCTGGGCTAGTGTCGGACCTGCCGGAATATCAGCATTTGCAGTTGCACAGTGGCTTGAATCTATCGGTGTGGATTATCATAAGACGAAAATGATATCTTCTGAAGGTGCATCCGACTCTGCAGCAAAGGTTGCCGGGGGGCATGTCGTACTGGGAGTCCACACGGTTGGGGAGTTTGCTCCGCTTGTTGATTCTGGAAAGATAAAATTACTTGCTGTTCAATCACCGGAAAGAAACCCTCTTTATCCGGATATTCCAACAACAAAAGAGCAGGGCTTTGAAGGATTAACGGTTAAATGGTGGACCGGGCTTTCTTTTGCTCCTGGTACACCTGACGAGATAGTAGAAAAATGGGATAAAGCAATAGAAAAAATGCAAAAAGATGAGGAGTTTATCAAACAATTGGAAAAAGTAAAATTAGAACCAGGGTATTTAAACTCTGAAGATTTTACTAGTGAAGTACAAACTGAAACAGATATTTTTACGAAGCTGGCTGAGGAAACAGGAATCCGAAAATAACAAGAAAATGCACGATTCTTTGACAAAGAATCGTGCTTTTCATTTTATCTATTAATCAGCAATATTACCAGTCCTTTTTTGTTTGACGAAAATAGAGGATTTCTTTTTCGATAGTTTATTAACTGTAAAAAAGATTGCTGTTGCCCATCCGACGAATATAAGTGTATATAAATATGGATAAAGGGAAGCATTTTCAATCCATGTTGTAAATAGAGTCCTAGAGTTGACAAAGATAATAAATCCTCCGACTAGTACACCCATTAATTGAGGATGAACCTTTTGAACTAACCACGCTGCAATCGGTGCTGCAATCACTCCCCCAATAATCAACGCAGTCACCCATAACCAATTTACTTGTGCCCAGCCTAGCGAAATAAAGAATCCTAATGACGCTGATACGGCGATGGCAAACTCACTTGTGTCTACTGTTCCGACTACCCTTCTTGCACTCATGTCATTTTTACTTAAAAGAACAGGTGTAGCAATAGGACCCCAGCCTCCTCCGCCTGTTGCATCCATAAAACCTGCAATAAAGCCTAGAGGAATAGCTTGCTTTCTCGTTAACGTTGATTTGCCATTACCAACTGACGGACGGTAGTTAAAGAGAAAACGAAACATAACATACAAACCTAATACCAAGAGGAAGATAGAAACATATGGTTTTGCCAATTCTCCAGGTATATTACTTAAAAAAGTTGCTCCTAAAAAGGCTCCAATTGATCCAGGAATGATTAACTTATACACTAGTGATTTATCAACATTTCCAAATTTAATATGTGAAACACCAGACGCAGCTGTTGTCACTACTTCTGATAAATGGACCGACGCAGATGCAACTGCCGGTGCGATACTGAACGCTAACAATAAAGATGACGATGTAACTCCATAAGCCATGCCTAAAGCACCGTCGATCAACTGGGCTAAAAAACCGATAAAAGCAAAAACAATTAACTTTCTCATTGCAATCCTCCTACACTTTCTTTCATACCCTTTTGAAAACAGAGGACCTTCGGTTGACCGATCGGCGGAAATAGCGGGTATTTTCAGATACTTTTATTCATTTTATTCTAAACTATTCCTACATGTCAACTAAGATTTATATGTTTATTTAAAATAGGCAGAAAATTATTATATCTAATGTATTGTCGGATAATGAAACCTCTGAGTGATATTTATTTAGATAGCTTATTTACCCTCAAATTATGTATCTCGATGATATGATGTGACTTATTCAGCTTATCGAATATATTTTTTGTCTTTCTAAAAAATAGGAAAAGGAGACAGGGAATCCCTGTCTCCTTATATAAGTATTAATCATGGAAGTTCGTGCCGTCTGTTGTTGCTTTTATGATACCCGCACGAACGACATAGTCACCAAAGTGCTCGCCATCTAAACGTTCTTTTGCATAACGCGGAAGAAGGTCTCGAAGTTCACTTAGAATCTCTTCTTCACCGATGTTTTCACGATACATTTTGCTTAAGCGGCTGCCATCATGTGCTGCACCAAGGTACATATTATATTTACCAACTGCCTTACCGATAAAAGCAATTTCTCCAAGAGCCGGACGAGCACACCCATTTGGACATCCGGTCATACGGATATTAATTTCTTTATCCTGTAGTCCGCTTTCGTCGATAATTTCTTCAATTTTATCAAGAAGAGTTGGTAAATAACGCTCTGCTTCTGCCATTGCCAAGCCACAGGTTGGAAGGGCTACACAGGCAATAGAGCTGCGGCGTATTGCTGAATAATGCTTACCATCAGTTAAACCGTATTTTTCTACAAGTTCATTAATCTTTTTCTTCTTCTGACTGGAAACATTCGCAATAATCACATTTTGATTCCCAGTTAAGTGAAAAGCACCTGTATGGATTTTCGCAATTTCACGCAGACCCGTTTTCAACTTATAGTCATCATAATCTGCCACACGTCCGCCTTGGATAAATAGTGTTAAGTTCCATTTGCCACCAACACCCTTTTCCCATCCGTAACGGTCTCCATTATGATCAAATGTAAATGGTTTTGCTTCTTCTAAACTCCAGCCAAGGCGGTTTTCTAATTCTTCCTTTACATTTTCAAGGCCCAAGCGGTCAACTGTATATTTAAAACGAGCATTTTTACGAACGGAACGGTTACCATAGTCACGTTGGATGGTAATGACTTTTTCAGCTAAATCTTGAATCTTATCCGGTGTAACGAAACCAATCACTTTAGCAAGCTGAGGATATGTTGCTTTATCACCATGTGACATCCCCATACCGCCGCCGATTGCTACGTTAAATCCGACAAGCTTGTTATCTTCAATAATGGCAATAAAGCCTAAATCTTGAGAGAAAACATCAATATCATTTGTCGGTGGAACCGCAATTCCAATCTTAAATTTCCGCGGCAGATACGTTGGTCCGTACATCGGTTCAACCTCTGCATCCGGAGTTCCAGCTACTTTTTCTTCATCAAGCCATACTTCATAGTAAGCTCTTGTCCGCGGTAATAAATAATCGCTTAATTGTTTTGACCATTCATACACTTCGGCATGGTGCTCAGATTGATACGGATTTGCTGCACACATAACATTACGATTTACATCCCCGCATGCCGCAATGGTATCCATTAATGCTGCATTAATTCCTTGAATGGTACTCTTCATATTCCATTTTAAAATCCCATGCAATTGGAAAGTCATTCTTGTTGTCAGCTTTAACGTTCCGTTTGCATATTTGTCAGCTAGTTCATCCATTACAAGCCATTGCTCCGATGTTGCGACCCCTCCTGGCAAGCGAACGCGAAGCATGAATTGATATGCTGGCTCTAGCTTTTGTTTTTGACGCTCATTACGGAGATCACGATCATCTTGAAGATAACTGCCGTGATGCTTCATCAAACGGTTGTCATCGTCAGGAATTCCAGCGCTTAAACGATCAAGCATTACTTCCTTCAATGTTCCGCGTAAATAATCACTTTTTATTTTTATCTCCTCAACATCACTTGGTGGTCCTTCCGGTGCTGTTAAAATTGTTTTCACCATGTTGAAAACACTCCTTTCAATCCAAAATCAATATACATCTCGCTGGTAGCGTTTTTGCTGCTGCATGCTGGCAAGATAAGCTTCCGCCTTTTCACGGCTCATGCCGCCTTCTTTTTCAATTATTTCAATCAGTGTATTATGGACGTCTTTTGCCATGTTTTTCTCATCACCGCAAATATACACATTAGCCCCTTCTTCAAGCCATTCGAATAATTCTTTACTGTGTTCAAGCATACGGTGCTGTACATAAACCTTTTCATCCATATCACGTGAAAAGGCAACATCCATTTTTGTTAACACGCCATCTTTTAGCCATTTTTGCCATTCTGTCTGGTAAAGGAAATCTGTCACAAAATGTTGATCACCAAAGAACATCCATGATTTTCCTTCCGCACCGATTTCTTCACGCTCCTGCATAAATGAGCGGAAAGGTGCAACACCCGTACCAGGTCCAACCATAATAATAGGTGTATCCGGATTATTTGGAAGCTTAAAGTTATCATTCTTTTGAATATAAATAGGAAGTGTGTCGCCTGGTTCTAAACGTTCCGCACATAGGATAGAACAAACACCTTTACGATCACGACCATGCGCTTCATAACGAACAGCACCAATTGTTAAATGAACTTCTTCTGGATTTGCTGCATAACTGCTCGCAATGGAATATAAACGCGCAGGAAGTTTTCTTAAAATTGAAACAAAGTCTTGTGCTGAAACATTCCATGGACCAAAATCACGGACTAAATCAAGCAAATCGCGGCCGTTCAGGTATTCTTTCACATCACCGGAAGCCAGAAGCTCACGTAATTTTTCATTATTTGAAAGCTCTAATGCTTTTTCAAGCAGCGGCTTTGTTAAAACAGTCAATTCAAAATAAGAAATAAGTGCATCTTTTAGAGAACGAATTTCACCTTGTTTATTTATGTTTACTTTTTCTTCCGGATTCCACTTTAGCTCTTCTAGAAGTAAGTCAACAAGCCCTGGGTCATTTTCAGGATAAATACCTAATGTATCCCCAGGCTCAAATGTAAGCCCTGAACCTTCTAAAGATAATTCAAGGTGACGTGTTTCTTTATTAGAACCTCGTCCGTTCAAATTAAGATTTTCAAGTACTTCCGCTTTGAAAGGATTTGTTCTTGAATACTGTGATTCCAAGCTTTGAGTTCCTTCAGCGGACACTTGATGAGAAGTATTTCCACCTTGTGCTTCATTTAAGCTGTTCAGAACGCCTTCTAGCCACTCTGCTGCAGGCTCATCATAATCAACATCGCAGTCAAAGCGCGGATAAAGCCTTGTCCCGCCAAGCTCTTCCAAGCGCTGATCAAACTGCTTACCCGTTTCACAGAAGAACTCATAAGAACTGTCACCAAGTGCTAATACAGAATATTGGAGTCCTTCAAGCTTTGGAGCACGTTTCCCATGAAGAAACTCATGGAAAGATATCGCATTGTCAGGCGGCTCTCCTTCACCATGTGTACTCACAATAATCAGCAGGTTGTCAACCTTTTTTAAATTATTTGGTTTAAAATCGCTCATGGATGAAAGCGTGACTTTAAAGTCCTGTCCTTCAAGGGTTTTCTTCGCTTTATCAGCTAATCCCTTCGCATTTCCTGATTGAGAACCAAAAAGGATAGTTACTTCTTTTGTAATTGTTTTCACATTATTTACTGACACTGGAACTTCTAATGTTTCTAAAGCAGCAGCAGCCTGTGACCCAGAATGTGCTTGCACCTGGGATGCAGCTAGAAAACCGCTCAACCATACTTTTTGTGACTCTGTCAAACTCGGCAGCAAACGGTTAAGAAGCTCTGCCTGCTCCTGATTAAACGGACTGTTCAATACCTGAAGTTGCAACGAAATCCACCTCACAAAATAATTAAACTAATCGCACATCTTTTTTATTGATTGACTATGTTAACAAACAATGTTGATAAGTCAGATTTTTGACTCATCCGTGAGAAATGGACATTTCTCACGCCTTTCAGCTGTGCTGAAAGGTTTCTGTATAGTTATGAAGTGACAGGAGAAACTTTATTTTCTCCTGTCACTTCATAACCATACAGCTTGAGATGAGTCAAAAATCAACAATGTTAGTAAACAAAACCTAATTATTATAATTAACGATTAATTCCTATAAATTATATATTTTTCTTATATCCATCTTATATTGATTATTCCTATAAATCAAGTAGGTTTTTAACAACATAGAAAGAATTTATAAATTTTCACTAACTAATATAGATTGTTCTTTATTATCTTATACTATATGAAACTTTACCAAAGGAATGAGAATTAGTAAAATAAATATTAATTATTGCAACTATTAATAATACTAATAATAAAGGTGGTATCCTTTTGCACTATGAGGAATTAAAAACTTTTGTCACCCTTGCAGAAGTGAAAAATTTTACTAAAACAGCCGAAATCCTTCTCATGTCACAGCCGAGTGTCAGTTTACATATTAAAAATCTAGAAAAAGAGTTTCAGACCAAATTATTTCTTCGTTCACCTAAAATTCTAAAAATCACCCCTACGGGCGAGATTCTGTACGACCGGGCAAAGCAAATGATTACCATTTACGAGCAGACAAAGCAGGATATACTTGAACATCAGAACTCGATAAAAGGAGAATTAAAGATTGGAGCCAGTTTTACGATAGGGGAATACATTTTGCCCGCTTTATTATATGACATGCAAAAAAAATACCCAGAGCTTGAACTTCAGGTTACAATCGGAAATACAGAAGAAATTGTCCAATCTGTTCGTTTATTCCAAGTGGATATAGGGTTAATTGAAGGCCATACAAATGAAAAGGAGCTCACTGTCCATCCGTTTTTGCAGGATGAGTTATTTATTGTTGCCTCAAACCATCATGAACTCACTCGCAAAAAGAATGTAACAATGGCTGAATTACAGAATCAAGAATGGGTAGTAAGAGAAGTCGGATCAGGGACACGTGAATATTTTAACCATGTCATTCGATCTAATGGATTGAAGGTAAAATCACTGCTTTCCATTAGCAGCAATCAAGGAATTAAAGAAATGCTGATTCATGGCATGGGAATCTCCCTTCTATCCCGAAGTGTCATTCAAAGGGACCTAGAGCATCGAAGTCTTTCCATTATTCCATTGCAAAATCATTCCTTTTCTAGAACCTTGTCATATGTTTCCTCACCTATCATGGAGGATAAAACAAATGTAAAAGCTTTTATTTCGGCATTAAATGAAAAATGGCCTGACAAAATTGCAACGACATGATTATAAGGAAGATACTAGTATATTTGTTTTGCACAATGCAAAAAATACATTGAATACTTTTAAGGAGAGTACGATATGGATATTCAACGTGCAATGGAAATTATCAGTTCAACCGAAATGGTCAATGTAAGCTTCAGAGGAATACCTGTATATATTAAAGAAGTCCATTCCAATAATCAAACGGCAACAGTATTTCCCCTCGATGAAATGGATCATTCGCAAATTGTAGACCTTAAGGGGTTAGCCGAAGAAGGCCCTACTATGAACAAATACACATAGGAAAAATCTTAAGGAGACGAGCGATATGGATTGGTACGAAAAATTAAATCAATACTTCCCCATTGTTGAAATGAAATCTAAAGAACATATGGAAACCTTACTGAAGGAACGTTCGGATATCTATCATAAAGATGAGGGTCCAAACCATATTATGATGTATGTAGAATTAGACAACTTTATCTTTATTGATTATTTATTAGTTTCAAATAAGGCCCGCGGTCAAAGACTTGGTCATAAGCTATTAGAAAAATTAAAGCAAAAGAGAAAACCAATTATCCTTGAAGTTGAACCTATAAACTACGAAGATAGTGATACCGAAAAAAGGCTGCGTTTTTATAAACGTGAAGGCTTTGAGCATGCCCAATCTATTGGATATACACGAAGGTCGTTAGCTACAAAAGAAATGAATTCAATGGAAATCCTCTATTGGGCACCTAACAACGAGTCTGAAGATATGATATATGATGCAATGAAAAAAACCTACAATATGATTCACACATACAAAGATCAGCATTTTTATGGAGAATCCTATCAACCTGTTGAAGAAGTGCTGACCTTTAACCAAGAGCCTGAAAATGAAAATTTGCTAGACAGTCTCTAAAGCCAGTGAACCTAGTACACAAGACAAAAAAATCTGACCCCGGAATTTTTTTCCTTAGGGTCAGACCAGCTATTTTATGAGAACTTATTTTTCTTTTGTGACTAATTTTAGCGGTGCTGCTATATTTTTCTCAACCTTTTTTCCTTGCAATACGTCTTTTGCAGCATCCACGGCAAGTTTACCAATTAAATCAGGCTGTTGGGCAACTGTTGCCTCCATTTCCCCTGCATGAATCGCATTAAGCGCGTCATCATTTCCGTCAAATCCAATGACCATAATCTCCTTGCCTGAGCTATTGATTGCCTCAATTGCACCCAATGCCATTTCATCATTATGAGCGAAAACAGCTTTAATATTAGGATTTGCCTGCAGTAAATTTTCCATTACCGTTAATCCTTTTGTACGATCAAAATCTGCTGCTTGTTTAGCAGAAATAGTCAACTTTTGATCTGCAATGTTATGAAATCCTTGCCCTCTTTCACGTGTAGCAGATGCCCCTGGTACGCCTTCTAATTCAGCCACTTCAGCTTGTTCGCCAAGCTTTTCGATAATATAATGGGCTGCCATTTCTCCGCCTTTAATATTATCTGAAGCTACTAAGGCTTCCACTTTTCCTTTATCTGCTGAACGGTCTAATGTAACGACCGGTATGCCAATATTATTAGCAGATTGAACAGCCGTTGAAATAGCTGCGGAATCAGTTGGATTAATTAGCAGTGCATCTACACCTTGTTGAATTAAATCCTCCACATCATTCACTTGTTTTGCTGAGTCATTTTGAGCATCCACAACAATGACTTCCATTCCTAATGCTTCTACTTCTTTCAAAACCCCATCCTTTAATGAAACGAAAAAAGGGTTATTTAAGGTTGAAACAGACAAACCAAGTTTTATATCGTCTAGACTTTCTTTTTTATCGGGTTTTGCCCACCCTGGCGGCTGCATGGAACAAGCACTTAGGAGCAAAAGTGTAAGTGATAGACATAAAGCCAGTAATTTTTTCATCATAATCTCTCCTTATGCTACTTTTTACGGTCAAGTAATACGGCGATTAAAATCACAATCCCCTTAACGACCATTTGATAAAAAGATGATACTCCAAGAAGATTCAGTCCGTTATTTAAGGTACCTATAATTAAGGCACCAATTAATGTCCCGAAAATTCTTCCTTTACCACCTGATAAGCTTGTCCCCCCTAACACAACAGCAGCAATGGCATCAAGCTCATAAGAAGTACCTGCTGTAGGCTGTGCTGAATTTAAGCGAGAGGTTAAAATGGCCCCTGCGAGCGCTGCAAGCATACCAGAAAGACTATAAATCATAACTTTCACTTTTGGAACTTTAATCCCTGAAATTAAGGCCGCTTTCTCATTTCCACCAATCGCATAGGTTTGACGGCCAAATGGCGTTTTATGAAGAATAATGAATAATACAATAAAAGTAATGATCATTGTGATAGCTGGTACAGGTATTCCTAAGAAATATCCACGGCCAAATAACTGGAACAAATAATTATCGCCAAGACCGGTAATTGGGTTTCCTTCTGTATAAACAAGTGTCAAACCTCTAAATATCGTCATGGTTGCAAGTGTAGCAATAAACGGTGCCATTTTTCCCTTTGTAATGAATAATCCGTTTACCATTCCCATCAATCCGCCAAGAATACATCCAATAATCATCGCAAAAATTGGGTCTAAACCAGAAACAATCATCCCTGCTGTCAATGCACTTGATAAAGCAAGAATCGCCCCGACAGATAAGTCAATTCCTCCGGTTAAAATAACAAATGTCATACCAAAAGCAATGAGTGCATTAATCGCAACCTGCCTTAGCAGATTTAATATATTTAAAGGTTCTAGAAAACTTGGATTTAATATTGACACAATTACAACTAATATGATTAGACCAAGTAATGGTCCCAACTTTTGGGTGATGGCATTCATCATATTCATCTTACCTGGCTTTGCAGTTTCTTGAATGGAATTCATTTTACTGACCTCCTGTTGCCAATGTCATAATTTTTTCTTGGGTCGCTTCTTCTTTCAATAATTCTCCCTTTACTTTTCCCTCATGAACAACGAGAATTCGATCACTCATTCCAAGCACCTCAGGTAATTCAGAAGATACCATGATGATGGCTACACCCCGCTCAGTCAATTCGTTCATAAGCTGGTAGATTTCTCTCTTTGCCCCAACATCTACTCCTCTTGTCGGTTCATCTAGAATAAGTAATTTCGGCCCGATTCCAACCCATTTAGCAATGACTACTTTCTGCTGATTTCCACCAGACAGTTTACCGACTGCAATATCCGCGGATTCCGTTTTAACTGTTAACCGTTTGATTAACATCTCAACAAAGTCTACTGTACTTTTTTCATTGATAATCCCTTTTGGAGCGAAACTAGAAAGGGTTGGCAGGATCATATTATCACTTATCGAGAAATCTAGGATTAATCCCTCATTTTTACGGTCTTCCGTAATGAATCCAATTCCTAACTTTACAGCCTGGTCAGGAGTCGAAATCTTTACCTTTTCCCCTTTCAGCCACACTTCACCGCTGTCGATTGGATCAAGTCCAAAAATGGCCCTCATGATCTCAGTTCTTCCCGCACCCATCAAACCCGAAACTCCGACGATTTCTCCCTCACGAACAGAAAAGCTTACATTCTCAAAAACTCCTTTTTTCGTTAAATCTTTGACTTCTAGAACCATTTCACCCAGTACAGGAGTACGTTTGGGAAAGCGTTCAGTTAATTCCCTGCCCACCATTTTCCTCACAACTTCATCAAAGTTTGTTTCAGGAATTGGCTTTGTATCAACTGTTTTCCCATCACGCATGACTGTAATCCGGTCACAAATGGCAAAAATCTCTTCCATTCGGTGAGAAATATATACAATGGATACTCCGGATTTCTTTAATGAAGAAATGACATCAAAAAGTTTACTAATCTCCCTTTCCGTTAAAGCAGCAGTTGGCTCATCCATAATAATCACTTTGGCATTCGTCATTAAAGCTTTAGCAATTTCAATCATTTGCTGCTCCCCAACAGAACAGCTTCCCGCCTCTTTATCTAACGGAATTGAAACAGCTAATTTTTCAAATTGCTTTGCTGCTAGCGCTTTCATTTCATTTATTTTTAAAAGGCCAAATGAATTCTTTAATTCCTTTCCAATAAATAAGTTTTCTAGAACCGTCATATCTCTCCAAATATTTAATTCCTGATGAATAAAAGTGATTCCGTTTTTCTCTGCTTCTTTTGGACTCTTAAAATAGGTTTCTTTGCCATCAATGGTGATAATTCCTTTGTCACGAGCATGTAGCCCGGTAAGCACGTTCATCATGGTTGATTTTCCTGCTCCATTCTCCCCCATAAGAGCATGTACTTCCCCCTCAAGTAATTCAAAATCAACACCTGTTAATACTTGATTGGTTCCAAAGGCTTTATAGATGTTTTGCATTGTAATTTGCATGTTTGATCACCTCTTTATTAGAAAAATACTCCCGATTGTAAAATACAATTTGCATATGGAGTGATTTCGCCCGTCCGAATAACAGCTTTCGCTTGCTTCGTTAACTGTTTAAAATCCTCATGAGAAACTTGTTCTATTTTCTGGTCCTTAAATTTTTCTTTGATATATTGTGCATGATTAGGATTTCCTTCTTCTATTTCAGAAGCAATCATTACTTTTTCTATCACCATATCCTCTGCAACAGCATTCACTATCTCTTTAAATGAAGGATTCCCCGCTTTAACAGCTAAATCAATCTTTTTTACACCATCTGGAATCGGCAAACCGGCGTCTGCTATAACGATTGTATCCGTATGGCCAAGATCAGCTAAAACTTTCGAAATATGACTGTTTAATATTCCATAGCGTTTCATTTTTATAAATTCTCCTCTACTTCTTTTCTCGTTGGCATACCACCTTGTGCTCCAAATTTAGTTACAGATAACGAGGCAGCCCGGTTTGCAAAAAGAATGCTATCTTTTATGGTTTTTCCTTCGGCAATGGCAACGGCAAATGCTGCATTAAACGTATCACCTGCACCGGTTGTATCAACCGCCTCTACTGGAAAAGCTGGGACAAGCACTTCATTGTCGCCATCATTATAACGGACTCCATTTTTACCTTCTGTAATAAGTAATTTATTTGGATATTCTTTTAACGCTGTATGAATGTCTTTATTCTCAAAAAGAACCGAAGCCTCCCATTCATTTGGTGTAATATAAGCAGCCATATCAATCACTGTCTTACTAATAGGTCTTGCCGGCGCTGGATTTAATAACAATGGAACGCTGTTCTCAAAACATATTTTTGCTGTGTATTCGATCGTTTCCTCAGGGATTTCCTGCTGGATTAGAACGATATCTGATTTCACTATCACATCAAGCGCCTTATCAATATAAGCTGGAGTGACATAATCATTTGCACCCTTTACTACAATAATGCTGTTATCTCCTTCTGCAAGAGTGATATGAGCTGTCCCAGTTTCTAAATGTGTAACCGGTTCCACATATGTCGTAATTACCCCATTTGATGTAAAATTGTTTAATATTTCCTCACCAAACGTGTCGCCTCCAACACAGCCAACCATATACACTTCTGCTCCAAGCCTAGCGGCAGCGACAGCCTGATTGGCCCCTTTGCCGCCAGGGACCGTTTTAAAGCTGTCACCGAGAATCGTTTCGCCCTTATTTGGTCGCTTTAGAGCAGTCACAACTAAATCCATAGAAGAACTTCCAATAACGGTCATTTTAATCATTTTTCTCAACCTTTCTTGTTGTTTGTCTCTCAATAAATGTAACAGGCAGTTTAATATTTTTTTCTGGTAATGGTTCATTTTTTATAGTTTTTATTAGTAGCTTAGCTGCTTCTCTTCCCATATCATAGGCAGGCTGTCTTATAGTAGACAACGGCGGAAAAAGCAGTTTGCTAAGCGGTATATCATCATAGCCAATAATTTGCAGGTCATCTGGAATCGATTTTCCAACCCTTAGAGCCTCATGTAAGATGGCTGCTGCACTAAGATCATTGCTTGCAATTACTCCATCTATATCAGGGTATTTCTCAAATAACGTTTCAGCTACTTTTTCAGCATCAGAAAAACTAAAAGAAGACGAAATAACATGAAAGTCCATATTTGCATGACAAAGCTCTTCTATTGCTCCTTTAAATCGATCCTGCGCTGTCCTTACTGAATTGGGGCCTCTAAGAACAGCAATTCGCTTACTTCCTCTTTTGATGATTTCCTGAGCGGCTTTCCTTCCCCCATCTAGCCCGTCTGCATAAACAGATGGATGACTATTTGTTGTTCGATCAAGAAATACAACTGGAAAGGAGAGATTTTCATAAGGAGTCGTATCAGCATGGTTTGTAGCCGAAATAATCCCTATCACATTGTTTTGTTTAAATGTTTGAATGTATTCTACTTCCTTTTCAGGCTTTTCATCAGCATTTCCAATGATTAGATGGAGACCCTGCTCCTGCATTTCATCCTCCACTCCCCGAGCCAGTTCTGGGAAAAAGGGATTTCGAATATCAGGCAGCAGCAAGCCAATTAATCGTGATTTCTTTTTATAGAGAGATCTTGCCACTTCATTCGGTTTGTAATTTAATTTTTGGATTGCTTCGTTTACAAGCTTTCTAGTATCCTCGTGTATATAACCCTTATCATTTAATACTCTTGAAACAGTCGCTACAGATACTCCAGCCTCTTTAGCAACGTCACGTATTGTAGCCATCGTTTCGCCTCCTCTGTAACCGGTTACACATATAATAACATCATTTTTTTATGTTTGCAATATAGTATTATGCCCCAAAAAAAGAAACATAAAAATCAAAATTTTTGTACTCCTAATACACCTTTGACTATTGATTACATTGACTCAAAAAAAATAACGAACAGCACGCTGTTCGCTATTTTTCCCATTGATCCAGTACATTAATAGTAAGGTTAGTAAAATAGTCGGTTGCTACCTGGAGAGCCTCTTCTTTTAAATGAAACGCAGGATGATGCCATTCTTTCGAACCATCAACACCCATCCAGACAAAAAATCCAGGAAGTTTTGTTTGATAAAAAGCAAAATCCTCTCCAGCCTGACTCTGAACCGCTTCCACGACCTCATATCCAAGCTTACGAGCTGTTTCTGATGCAACCTTAGTAAACATCGGAGAGTTATCTACAACAGGCATATATGGATACCAATGAAAATCAGCTCTTGCACCATAAGCGCTCGCAATTCCTTCCGCTGTACGCTTCATTAATTCTGGAATAATCTGACGCGCTTCATTTTGAAAGGTTCGAACGGTTCCTTCAAGCTCTGCTTTTTCAGGAATCACATTCCATGTAGTCCCTGCATGTACCTGCGTTATGCTGATGACGGCATTATGAAAGGAACTAAGATTACGACTAACAATTGTCTGCAAGGCTGAAATGATCTGACCGGTAATGACAATAGGATCAATCGTATTGTTTGGAATTCCTGCGTGACCGCCAACACCTGTTATCTCAATCTCAAAGCGGTCAACACTCGCCATCAGCGCTCCTTCGCGAACTCCAATCGTCCCTACTGGTAAATCCGGTTTATTATGCATCCCGAAAATGGCTTCGACCCCATCTAGTACACCAGCTTTTTCAATTAATACAGCTCCCTGTGAAATTTCTTCTGCCGGCTGAAAAATGATTCGCACCTTCCCTTTTAACTCGTTTCGTCGTTCCTGAAGAAGAATGGCTGCACCAATGATGGAAGCCGTATGAAAATCATGCCCGCATGCATGCATGACTCCCTCATTTTTCGAAGCGAACGGCAAAAAGGTTTCCTCTTTAATTGGCAGGGCATCAATATCTGCCCTTAAAGCAATAATCGGTCCTGGCTGGTTTCCTGTAATTTCTGCAACAACGCCAACCTCCAACTGATAATCCAATACAGGAATTTCTGCTTCCTCCAGCCACTTGCGGATTCGTTTGGTCGTTTCATATTCCTTCATTGATAATTCCGGATGCTCGTGCAACTCTCGACGATATGTAATCAGTTTTTCTAATAAAGGCGAGTTCATATCTAACCTGATCAACATGTCAACCTTCTTTCTATAAAATTACTATATACTATATTAATAATTTTCCACATGATCCAGTTCTTCAACAATGTTTTTCTGTCTTTTTTGAGATCCTTTACGATTAATCATAAATAGGCTGAGCAAAATGAGTACTAACCCTAAAAGAAGCGTGATCGTGAAAGGTTCGCCAAGGAATAACGTTCCAATCCCCACAGAAATCAACGGGACAAGAAAAGTGAACGAGCTTACTTTACTAGACTCACCTGAATTCATTAATTTAAAATAAACAGCTGTTGCTCCAATTACTCCTAAAATGGCACCAAACATTAAACTAGATACATAGGGAATATTCCAGATTATACTTGACAAATTCTCCGTACTAAGACCTATACTGCATAAGAAGATTCCACCGATTATATTTTGAAGAGCCACCAGCCATAATCCATCTACTAGACTGCTTGTTTTTTTTACATATACAACACCGACAGCCCATCCAGCACCAGTTAAAAAAGCTAAAAGAATACCATAAAAAGAAATATTACCGGATATACCATCAAGACTCACAACAACTACACCAAGAAAGCCTATAATCATTCCAACTATCTTTATTGGTGACAACGATTCCTTCAACCATACCCACGCTAGGAGTACAACAAGCACTGGCTGTAAATAAACTATGACTGAAAATAAGCCGGAAGGCAAATATTGTAAACCATATGTTTGAACTCCATTAAATATAATAATATTAAACAGAGCAGAAATCATATAAACCGGCCATGTTTTCTTCCATTGAATGTGATTCCGTTTAGGAAATAGAACGATTGCCAACATTATTCCACCTAATAATGTACGCATGCCCGCAAACAGAAATGGTGGAGTATATTCTAGTGCGGTTTTATAGATTGGCCAGCATAATCCCCAAATAAGCACAACAAAAGCTATGGCCATGGCTGCTTTTGACTTAGTCATTTTTCCCATGATCTATGATCCTTCTTTCCAACTATCTGCTACTCTGTAAACTTAATTAGTATAATCCAGTCTTGTTCAGATTACTAATGATTAAACTTAGTCATTTTCAATACTCTAAAAAATGAATCCCGATAGAAAAAAAGGAGTGTCCTACCCGAATAGATAGTACACTCCTTTTTTCTCTATTCTTTAATCTGCCATTCCTAACAGGCTTTCCTCAACTTCTTTTTCTGTTAAGCCATGTTCGGCAATATATCGATTTCGAGGATGTGTGCGGCATTCTGATGAACAGCTGCGCAAATATTTGTGTTCATTTTCCTCAGAGCAAAGGATTTTTTTATTACACTCTGGATTCGCACAATTAACGTACCTTTCACATGGCTCTCCTGTGAAATAATCACGTCCGACAACAATATGCTCTTTTTGATTAACCGGGACACCGATTCTCTCATCAAACACATAAAGCTGTCCATCCCAAAGCTCTCCTTGAACTTCCGGATCCTTTCCATACGTTACAATTCCTCCGCCCAGTTGGGAAACGTCCTCGAAACCTTCTTTCAATAGCCAACCAGAGAATTTTTCACAGCGAATTCCTCCCGTACAATACGTAACAATTTTTTTATCCTCTAATAAATCTTTATTCTCACGAACCCAATCTGGAAGATCACGGAAATTCTGGACATCCGGTCTGATGGCTCCTCTAAAATGACCTAAATCAAATTCATAGTCATTTCTTGCATCAAGCAGTATCGTATCTTCATGATTTATCGCCTCGAAAAATTCCTTCGGGCTTAAATGTTTACCCGTCAGTTCATTTGGATTGACATCATCCTCTAATCGAAGGGTAACCAGTTCCTTTCGATGACGAACCTTCAACTTTGGAAAAGCATGTTCTTCTGCATCATCTATTTTAAATATCATATCAGCAAAACGAGGATCTCTCTTCATCGTCTCAATATATTGGTCAGTTTGCTCCACTGTTCCAGACACAGTACCGTTGATTCCCTCTGCAGCAATAATAATTCTTCCTTTTAACCCCAAATCCTGGCAAAGGTTTTTATGTTCTCTTGTAAACTCTACAGAGTCTTCAATTGGTACATACATATAATACAACAATACTCTATATGGTTTTTTCTCCATTTTTTCTTCCACCTATCCATTTATATTTGCAAGATATAACTATATACATAGGTTTTATGTTAGATATTCTTACCGCTCTTTAGTATATCAGAAAAATAGTAATCAAAGGTGATATACGCGCTTCTCAGTTTTTTCAAAAGATACTGACATATAGACAAGTTATGCATCTTGTTTTGTATCTTTCATGATAATTGTTATGATTAAATAGTATTTAACAGGAAAGGATGAATCCATTGGCAAATATAAATATCCCTGTTTCAGTCTTAAACCTTGTACCTATTCGCAAAGGTCAAAATGCTAAACAAGCCATTGAATCGATGGTTGACCTTGCCCGTGCATCTGAAAAAATGGGCTATACTAGATATTGGATTGCGGAACATCATAATGCACCAACACTCGTAAGTTCCGCTACCTCCATTCTAATCAAACATACATTAGAGCATACAGAACGAATTCCTGTTGGTTCAGGGGGAATCATGCTTCCTAATCATGCACCATTAGTAGTAGCTGAACAGTTTGGAACAATGGCAACCATTTATCCAAATCGTGTGGAGTTGGGACTAGGCCGGGCACCCGGTACTGACATGATGACTGCCAACGCACTAAGAAGAACCAAAGGTCATGAATCTGTTTATACATTCCCTGATGACGTTCAATCATTACTTACTTATTTCGGACCAGAAGAAATACAAAGTTATGTAAAAGCCCATCCAGGCGTCGGGACGCGTGTTCCTATCTATATTCTTGGCTCATCAACAGACTCAGCTTATTTAGCTGCTAAGTTGGGATTGCCTTATGTATTTGCTTCCCACTTTGCACCGCAGCAGATGGGGACCGCCATCTCTATCTACAAGGAAAAATTCCAGCCTTCCCAATATCTTGATAAACCGTATATGATGGTATGTTTGAATGTGATTGCAGCAGAAACCAATGAAGAAGCAAACTATTTAGCCACATCATTAGAGCTGTTCTTCTTAAATGTGGTCAGAAGCTCTTCTATGCCGCTGAGCCCCCCGGTTGAAAATATAAATGAATACTACTCAAGCCCAATGGAGAAAGAAATGGTTAAATCAATGACGAGCGCCATTCTAAAGGGCAGTAAAGATACAATCCGAGAGCAGTTAGCTAACTTTCAAGAACAGTATCATATCGATGAGCTTATGGCTATTTCATATATTTTTGACGAAGAAAAACAAAAACGCTCTTATGAAATTCTTAAAGAAGTAGTGGATGGAAGATAGATTGGGGAATAATTACAGTCACTAACAAGGTCCGTTAGTGACTGTTTTTTTATCTACGGAAACACGACACCCATTTGTTTTCTAGATTCTTCTATGATTTCGGCTGTTATTAGAGAATTAACATAGGAGTTAACCTTTGATTCATATATACCTGCTTGAATAAGCTTAATAAATTCCTCCACTTCATAATACATAGAATGCTGTTGTTGCTCCTGGGAAACATTTTCAACCTCACCATTACGATAATGTATTTCCACTTTTTCAATTGGATTCAATTTGTCTACGATGATGTTTCCATCTTCACCCTGGATTTCTGAGGCAATCGAGGAGTTCGTTATTTTCGAGAACATCAGCACTGCTTCCATTTGAGGATACGATAAGATAATACTCCCCTCCCCATCTACCCCTGATTCAAGAATATAGCCATTTGCTTTTATACTTGTCGGTTTACCAAACAGCACCACTAAAGGGTAAATACAATAAACCCCGATATCCATAATAGAACCATTTGCAAAAGCCGGATTAAAGGCATTAAGTACCGTACCTGCTTTATAGGAATCATAACGGGAACTATATTGACAGTAACTGGCTGTGAATCTGCGAACAACACCAATTTTATGTACGTTTTCTTGAATAACCTTAAAGTTAGGCAATAAAGTAGTTTTTAATGCTTCCATTAATAAAACATTATTTTCTTTTGCGGTTTGAATCATTGCTTGCACTTCTTCAGTATTCGAAGCGAGCGGTTTTTCGCATAATACATGCTTGCCATGTTTCATCAACAGAATTGCCTGCTCCGCATGAAATGAATTCGGACTGGCAATATATACGGCATCTATCCTATCACTTTTAGCCATTTCCTCTAAATCTGTAAACGTTGCTTCAACTCCAAATTTCTGAGCAAATTCCTCTGCCCTTTCTTGTGTACGGGAATATACGGCAGATAAAACAAAATCCTCTGCCATCAAAGCTGCCTCGATAAACGCTTCCGTTATCCAATTTGTTCCGATGACACCAAATCTAATCATTTAATACCCTCCACCCATATTGTTTCTACTTAAGAAATCTTTAACGATTATACCAAAAAAACGAACAGTACCATAAAGCACTGTCCGTTTAAAGTATTTATCTTTTTGCTATGTTCACTCGACCTGAAAAGAAAACAGCACCGCCGCCCATATCTGACAAGCGGTCAGGTGTCAGTGTGTTTACCAATTGTTTTGTTCCATCTAAATGCTGCCACAGTCCTTGAGTTGCTGCGACTCCAGGCAGTACGTTCTCACCTACACTAACCTTCAACTCGCATTCACCACGATGATTCCAAACCCTTACGATTTCTCCATCTTGAATATCTCGCTCCACAGCATCGGCTACATTCATATGAAGAAGAGGTTCCTTTTCAAGTCCGCGGTGTTTTTCATTATTTGAAAAAGTTGAATTTAAAAAGCTATGGTTTGGCGCAGGAATAAATAAGAATGGTAAATCTCCATCATCTTGAAGCGGTATATAGGTAGGAAGCGGCGGATGACCGGCCTTCTCCATTACCTTAGAATATAATTCAATTTTTCCGCTAGGTGTCTTCAGTCTTCCTGGAAACAATGGTTTCATGTTCGCTTTTACATATTGCTTCTCAACCAATGATTCATAGGTAATACCCTCTAAATATGGGTTTCTTGAATAATCCAGAGATTTCGCAATCATCTCCGCTTCTGTCTCCTCAAATGCAGATTCATGATAGCCCATGCCTTTTGCAAGGAGCTTAAAGACATCTACATTTGATTTCGACTCACCACACGGCTCAATAACAGGCTGTTGAATTTGCACATAATGATGCCAATACGACGTATAGAAATCAGTATTTTCATAGGAAGACGTCGCTGGCAAAATAATATCTGCGTATTTGGCTGTTTCCGTTAAAAATAAATCATGTACCACAACAAATAGGTCCTCATGAAGCAGACCCTTTCTTACTTTATTGCCTTCAGGTGCCACAACAGCAGGGTTTGAACTATAAATATACAAGGATTTAATAGGTGGGTCTAGTGCAAGCAATGCTTCACCAATCCTATTCATATTTACTCTTCTAGTCTTTTTATTTTTTAATAAATCCGGACGCTGCAGATAATGAGCATCATGTGCCAAGTAGCCAGAATTTCCTTTGATTGCCCCGCCTCCCTTAACCAGCCATTGTCCAGTCAAGGCTGGAAGACAAGAAATCGTACGTATACACATACCTCCATTATCATGATGCTGCGGGCCATTTCCAATTCGTATATAAGAAGGAGAGGTTCCTCCATACATACGGGCTAATGTATAAATATCATCAACAGGCACGCCGGTAATCTTCGAAACGGTTTCCGGATCATATTGAACAACATGATCACGAAGCTCTTCATACCCAACTGTATATTCCTTCAAGAAAGCATTATCTACCATATTTTCTTTATATAAAATATGCATCATTCCTAAAGCAAGAGCACTGTCTGTTCCCGGAATAATCGGAATGAACCAGTCGGCAAACTTTGCTGTTTGATTTTTATGAACATCAATCACAACAATCTTTGCTCCATTTTGTTTCCGTGCTTGCTGAGCTAAAGCAATCTGATGCATATTCGTACTTACCGCGTTAATACCCCAGAAGATAATTAATTTCGAATGAATCGTATCCTCTGGATCGATACCGTAACTTCCGCCCATTGTATATTGATAACCAACACCGCCTGCTGCCGAACATATTGTTCGATCAAGCCGAGTGGCACCTAAACGATGAAAGAAACGGCGATCCATTCCTTCTGCAGTAAGATTTCCCATATTCCCATAAAAGCTATATGGAAGAATACTTTCCGGCCCATCTGAATCGATTAGCTCTTTCCAACGGGAGGTAATGGTTTGAATGGCTTCCTCCCAGCTAATTCTTTCAAATAATCCTTCTCCTTTTGCACCTGTCCGCTTCATCGGATATTTTAAACGATTTTCATCATGAATCCTTGCAGGCATATTTCTTACTTTATTACAGATATTTCCTTTTGTTACTGGATGATTAGGATCACCCTCGACCTTTACTATCTTTCCATTCTCTTTATGAATGAGCAGACCACATTGATCAGGACAATCTAAAGAACAAACAGAAGGAAAAACGCCATCAGGCTGATTTATATAAAATGTCATGAATCATCACCACTTTTTAATAATTAACTTTGTTAGCGAACAATGTTGATAAACAAAGCCTAATAATTAATATAATACTATCATTATACATTTATTTTAGAATACTAACTAGATTAGGATTATCCCCAATTCCTTTTCTATCACTACTTATCGGTAAATTTTAACAATAATAATTTTTGTTTTAAAAGTGAATCTTTTTTTATTTTCACTCGTAAATACTATACAATATAAGGGTGATGTAAATCTGATTTAAATATCATAGTTTACTTCACTTTTATCTAATTCATTCAAACACATGGAGGGACAATAGTAAATGAAGAAGCTTTTAACAGCAGTACTTACGGCGGCATTACTCTTTTCGCCAATCGGAAACGTTGTTTTCCAAGATCACACAATAACAGTTGAGGCAAAAAAGTACAGTTCCGGCAAGAAAAGTTATAACAGCAACAATAATAGCACAAACAACAACAATTCTTTCTTTCAAAATAAAAAGAATGATACGACTACGACTAATAAATCAGCTGCAACACCTGCTAAAAAGAGCGGCGGTTTCATGAAAGGCATGATGCTTGGCGGTCTTGCCGGTTTATTATTTGGAGGACTATTCGCAAATATGGGAATGTTAGGCTCTATTTTAGGCTTATTTGTAAATATTTTGGCTATTGTCGTGATTATTATGGTTATTCGTAAGATTTTCTCCCTTATTAAAAAGAACAAGAAAAAAGAGGATCCTAATCCATGGAGAAGCTAATCATCTCTGAGCAGGATATCGTAAATGCCCTCTGCGTCTATATTTCTCGAAAAAGACAGATAAAACCAGAAGAGGTTGAAATCGAATTAATGTATGATGATGATTATGGTTTCTCGGCAGAGGCCTATGCAAATGGGAGAAAACAAATTCTTGTTACGATCAACATCATTGAAGCATTAAGATTATGGCTTGATGAATTCTTAAACAGAGATCCGTATTCGGGCATTGAACTTGTACTTGACGATGAAGAAGGAATAATCGCTGTTATTGGATAGAAAAAAGGGTGTCCCGACCGACACCCTTTTTTCTATTATCTTAACTTAATCCATAAATCAAAACTCTCTCATAAGGATGATTCTCATATAAATCTGACAGCTTCACCTCTTGTTTTAATTCAAATGCTGTATCCTTTTCTAAAAAATAAATATAATCTTCTGATGGATAATACAGAATCAAATCAATATCACGCTTTGCTTTTTCTACTGACAGCAAAATATTATTAATCACTTTCCTAAATATTTGAATTGAGAACGGGTTGAAAAAATAAAATCGATTATCTCTGGAATCAATCTTATACTCCTCAGCTAAGCAATTAAGAAAATGAATTTGATTCCTGCTGTTCTTTCTTTTTGTTAAATAACCTTCCTTATTTTCCAAAGCTTCGCAAAAAAAACTCGTGTTCATTTCAATACCAATAACTGTTGCTTGAAATCTATGTTCAATAAAGAAATTCAGCCTGCCTTTGCCACAGCCAAAATCAACGATTCTGTCGCTGCTTTTTAACTCATATTGATTAAATAAGGTTTCTAAAGCACTATAAGGGGTTGGCTCATATGGATGATAATGAAAAGACTTATAAAAACGTTTCTGTTCTTCATTAGTGTGGATATTTAGCAACTTGTCATAGAATTTTTCTTTCATTTCATTTCTCCCGCTGTGATCATTTACATTCAAGTATAATCCTATAGCAAAAAGTTATCATTAACAAAGCCCAAAAATAAGGTAATCGCTTATGCGATTACCTAATAAGTTCATGGTTATTTGACTTTCCCAGAAGCAGTTCCATTTGGACCCATTTCTTCTAAGAAATAAGTCAGAAGTGCGTTATAAGATTCTGTTGAAGCGGTAGCACCAGATACTGCATCAGCTGTACCTTGCTTAGCAATCGCACTTTCCGTTAGTTGAGCGTATGCGTCTACTGGGTTAATTTCCATATGAGAACCATATTCTTTATCCTCGGATTTCTTAGAACCATCTTCTTTTACTTCATCATACGTAACAGCGGTAATTCTTCCGCCTGCAATGACTACTTTCATTGTTGGTTTGTAACCATGGCTGTCAAATTTTTCATATTCAACTGTATAAGTACCGTCTTTAAGGTCACCTGCAACGACTTCTTTTGATCCTTTATTATCCTTCTTTACTTCTTCTTTTTCACCTGTTAAATCTACTTCCACACGATGTTCATATGCATCTTTAATAGCAGCAATAATATTTCCATGCGCATCTGTAAGACTGAAGGTTGCTCCTGTTGTTACATCAGCAAGTTCCGCTTTCTCGGAATCTGTCAGCTTGCTGTACTTTTCGATATCCTCAGGCTTTTCGGACTTCTCAGTAAGCGGTCTTCCGTTTACATCAGAAGTATATTTCGCATTCCATTCTTCAATTTCAGCAATGGTTTTACCTTTAAAGAAGTTTTGGTAAAAGTCCATTTGTTTATGCCAATCCATCATCATATTCATGCCATATGAATCACCGCGGTCACGTTTTGTCTGCCAGCCATCAATTTCTGCTTTTGCAGATTCCACCGTGTTTTCAGATACACCTGAAACCTGGCCTGTTGCATGATCTGTAATATTATAACCTTCTTTAGACGGCCAGCCGGAGAAATGTGGCATTGTTTCCCCGTCATAGTTAGGTGTACTAACCTCTAATGCATCCACATATAGGTTAAGAATTCTTCCGTCTGCATCAAAAAGGGCATCTGCAGTAATATAGTTAAAGCTGTAAACAGGCACTTCCTGTGCATCTTTACCAGGTCCTTCACGAAAATTTTGCGAAGTACCTAATCCTTGATAAACAACTGTTGGTACTTCAACTGCCGTTTCTTGAGTTTGGGATGCTGCTGCTTCTTTCTCTTCAGGTGCGTTCGTTTCATCCGTACCACATGCAGCTAGTAAACTAGCACTTAATGTTAGAGCAGTAATGATGGAGAGTCTTTTTTTGACTGACATTCTAAATCCTCCCTACTTATGTAAAATTCTAGTAAAGTACTTTACGAGGCTATAATACTCCTAGGTGAAGGCATTTACAATTAAACTTCCATTTATTTCATATATTGTTCATTCTTTCACATTCACTTATTTGACAAAACTATTTATTTTATTTTTCGAAGCCTTGATAAACATAGATTCTAACTGAATAGACCAACGTAAATCTTTGTATTAACGCTTGATACCTTATCTACTATTATATAACAAAGTGATTTTCCTTAATCACAGCCACAAATTTGAAAAATATATATCCAACTTATTAAATATCGACATAGGAATTCTTTTTCTATCATGTACGGGTAGTAAACATAGTTCTTCCGCTAGGTATTTGACTCATCCGTGTGAAAAGGACTTTTCACACACCTTTCAGCTCCGCTTCATGACCATATCGCCTAGATGAGTCAAATATCCACTAGTGTATGTCGAAATATTAAAAAGGACATATATATTTTATATAAAAATACTGAGTAAACAAAATAAAAAACACCACCCTATTTTCCAAAAGGGTGGTGTCAATAAATTAATTTAGAAACGAAGTATCAACTAAACCTGCTAACTCAGGCTCTTCTTTAAGGAATTCTAATTCAAAAGATGATTGAGCAAATTGTTTTAATACCTCTTCATTAATTTCAGTCGTGTAATTGATACGGTCCATAGATTTTGCAACAAGGTTTTTATCAAGCTCTTGTTTTGTTAAATCTTTAATCGCTTGAATCGCAATGGTTTGCGCTTCTTCTTTATTGTTGTTGATAAAATCAACAGCTTCCTGCTGTGCTTTTACAAGTGCTTCTGCCACTTCTTTATTTTCTTTCACAAGCTTTCCATTCGCTGCTAATACGGTGTTTGGAAGTGTTTGTCCATAAGCAATTTCATCTGTACTAATGATTTCTTTCGCACCCGCTTCAATTAAAGTAGAAGCCCATGGTTCAGGTACAGCAGCTAAATCAACTTGGCCTGATTCAAACATACCTTGATATTGTGCAGGGTTTCCAGTTACATGCTTTAAAGACCCGCCGATACGTGCTGATGCTAATTTATCCATTCCCAAATCCATTAAGTACGTTTCAAACTGAACATCATGTGTGCATCCAATTCCAGGCGTAATAAATGTTTTACCTTCAATATCTTCTAAGCTATCGATTCCGCTTTTTTCACTTGCTACAACAACTGTTCCACCTGATGATGCTCCAGCTAGAACTTTAACATCTGCTCCATTTGAGAAGTTGTTCATAACAGGTGCAGGTCCAACTAAACCTGCATCAATATCTCCCGATTTTAATGCAGTCATGAATGTTCCGCCATCAGGGAATGTTTTGTATTCCACTTCAACATTTTCACCAAGAGCTTTCTCATAATAACCTTTTTCACGTGCAACCATTGCAGGTACGTGATCAATATTTGGAAAGTAACCGATGACTACTTTCTCTTTTCCGGATTCTCCCTTTGAGCTTTCATCAGAACCGCCGCAAGCAGCTAAAAATCCTGCTGATATGATTAATGATGCAGCTAACAACCATTTTTTCATGTGATTTCATTTCCTCTCTTTTTATCTAGGCAGCCTGTTCTAGACCCCATTTAATCATGACACGCTTTTCAATTCGTTGAAAAATGAGTAAATCCACTGTTACACCAATAACACCAATGACAACCATGATAGCCATGACCATATCCATACGTCCAAAGTCTGAAGCATATTTTAACGTATAGCCAAGTCCAGGACCTGTACTTAACAACTCTCCGGCCATCAATGCACGCCAAGCAAATGCCCATGCCAGACGAAGACCCGTTACTGCATATGGAATGGAAGCAGGAATAACTACTCGAATAAATAAATCAATTCCGCCTGATCCCATCGTTTGTGCTGCTTTAATATAGAGCGGAGCAACATTCTTAATACCCGTTCTCATATTAATCGTCATGACTATTGCAGCTCCTAATACTACGATAAAGATAACCGATTTTTCATTTAATCCAAACCACATAATAGCAAGCGGCAGCCAAACAATACTTGGAATACTTTGAAGCGATAGAATTAACGCCCCTAAAGTTTCATCTGCAGTTTTTGATTTGGCAAGAAGTACCCCAAGCAAAACACCAATGATTAGTGCGATAATCAACCCAATTAATAAACGGGTAAAGCTTGCTCCTACATCCTGAAATAATGAGCCATCTGCCACACTTTCCTTCAGGCTCAGTGCTACATCGGACGGTGCGGGCATCATGACCTTTGGAACATCAAATACTCTTATAATTAGTTCCCATATCCCAAATAAAGCGACAAAAAATACAATTCGTTTAATAGCTAGACGCATATTTCATTTCCTCTTCCGCTACTTTATCAATCTCTGTTTTCAGCAGCTCCATAATCGTTTGTTCATACTGAGCGATTTCTTGGATATGCTTTTCACGCGGTCTTTCGATTTTAACTTGTATATCCTTTAATACCGTACCTGGATGAGTTCCCATCACGATGATTCGGTCAGATAATTTTACCGCTTCCTGGATGCTGTGGGTAACAAATAAAATTGTCTTTTTCGTTTCTAACCAAATGCTTTCCAGTTCATCATGAAGCCTCATTCTTGTCTGTTCGTCCAACGCACCGAATGGTTCATCCATTAAAAGAACCCGTGGGTTCATCGCTAACGCTCTCGCAATTGCAACCCTTTGCTGCATTCCACCAGATAATTCATGTGGTGAGTGCTTTGCGTAGGGGCTTAATTGAACAAGCTTTAAATATTTATGTGCTATTTCACGAGCTTCTTTCTTTTTCATTTCTTTTTTCAATGGAAACATCACATTTTCTTCAACTGACAGCCATGGGAAAAGTGCTGCCTGCTGGAATACCATTCCTCTGTCTTTACCAGGCTTTGTTATTCTTTGATTATCGATAAGAACACTGCCTTCACTAGGATTTGTCAGGCCAGCTACAATGGAGAGTAACGTCGATTTCCCGCATCCTGATGGGCCTAAGAGGGAAACAAACTCTCCTTCCTTAATATGCAAATCAATATCCTTTAATACCTGCTCAGTTTTTCCACGGTTTGTAAAACTCTTTTGAACGTTGTGTATATGAAGAAACATTTTCTCACCCACCCCTTTATGAATTCTTTCTATATAAATCTCATTAGTTTTATCGGATTAATTAAACTTATTATATAATGGTTAATTATAAAGTCAATAGGTTTTCATGTTATTTTCTTTCCTAGGAAAATAATTTATAAAAATCCAAATTGTTAATCTTCATTATAGAAAAGAAGTAAGGTTGTTTTCTTCATGATCGTATTATAAAATGACTGTAAACTTACTAGACTAATATGAATTATAGTTAATTTTAATTAAAGGAAAGGAAGAGTCTACATGAAGATTTACAAATCCATCATTGATTTAATAGGAAATACCCCTATTGTTCAATTAAATAAATTGCCGGATTCAAACGGTGCTAATGTATATATGAAATTAGAATCATTTAATCCCGGCGGCAGTGTGAAAGACCGTGCAGCCCTTAATATGATTGAACGGGCTGAAGCAGAGGGAGAACTAATTCCCGGCAAAAGCACGATTATTGAACCAACATCGGGCAATACTGGAATTGGAATTACTATGGTAAGTGCAGTAAAAGGTTACCGTTGTATCATTACGATGCCTGATAACGCTACACCTGAACGGGTAAAAATTATGAAAGCCTATGGCGCGGAAGTTATTTTAACACCAGCTAATCTTCGTATGCAAGGAGCAATTGATGAAGCCAATCGCTTGGCAGAAGAAATTCCTGACAGCTTTATTCCTATGCAGTTTGAAAATGATGCCAACGCTGATGCCCACCGCGGTACGACTGCAGTTGAAATTTTGGAGGCCTTTGAAGGAAAATTGGATGCATTGGTATTAACAGCCGGAACGGGTGGCACTGTAACAGGTACAGGCGAAGAACTAAAAAAACAAATTCCTGACTTAAAGATTTATGTAGTAGAGCCATATGGATCACCGGTTCTTTCAGGAGGAAAACCTGGACCCCATAAAATTCCGGGAACAGGTCCAGGTTTTATTCCAAAGATATTAAACCGAGACATCTATGATGAAGTTCTTCTTATTGAAGATGAAGATGCCCAAGTAATGGCACGCCGACTGGCTGCTGAAGAAGGAATTTTTGTTGGAGCATCCGGAGCAGCTTCCGCCCATTTCGCTGTCCAAGTCGCAAAAAAACTGCCATCTTCAGCAAGAGTTCTCTGCTTAGCACCTGATACAGGTGAACGATATTTATCTTCTGATTTATTTCCAGGATAACCGCTCATAATAAAGTCTGCCCTAAGTTCCTTAATTAAGAACGCATTTAGGACAGGCTTTCATTTTTTCTATAGCTGCACTTATAAAAGTTATTACATAAATAATCCATTAATCCATATCACGACTACTAGGTTGCGTCATTACGGATACCTCTTGCTTGGGAACTCGAAGCAACAAAACTCCTCCAATGATAAATAAAATAACTAGACTAAAGACACCGCTGTTCGTGCTGCCCGTAATTTGTGCAGCCGCTCCGACCAGTACCGGTCCGATAATGGCTGCAAACTTCCCAAAGATACTGTAGAAACCAAAGAATTCATTTGACGATTCTTTTGGGACAAGCTTGGCAAAATAAGAACGGCTCATCGCCTGAATCCCGCCTTGCGAGGTCGCAACAAGCATTGCCAGCATCCAGAAATCTAAGGCAGAGTCTAAAAAATAGGCATAACAGCAAATAAAAATATAAACCATAATTCCGACCATAATCATTGTCTTTTCGCTGTATTTTCCACCTAATTTACCAAATAAGACGGTAAAAGGAGCCGCTACAATCTGCGTTACAAACAAGACAATTAATAAAGTAGTCGAAGTAATGCCAAGATCTGATCCAAATACTGTCGACATGTTGATAACCGTATGAACACCATCAATATAAAAGAAATAAGCAAGTAAAAATAAAAATAAAGGGCGGTAAGATTTAATGTTTTTTACTGTTGAGTACAGTTGTTTAAAACTTGCCGAAACTGGATTTGGAACATGATTCTTATAGTATCTTTGCTCCACATTTTTTAACATTGGAATGGTAAAAATCCCCCACCATAATGCTGTAATGGCTATGGCAATTTGACTTGATACAGTGGTTGATAACGGAATGATGTTCTTCTGAGACAATAAAATAATGCCAATTGATATAATAAAAGGAATCGTGCTGCCGATATATCCAAGCGCAAATCCATTTGAAGAGATGCGGTCCATCCTTTCCTCTGTGGTCACATCAACAAGAAAAGCATCATAGAAAACATTTGCTCCCGAAAATCCAAGTGACGTAATCACAAAACAAACCAACAGCAGCATCCACTGATTACTAGGAACAATCGCTAATAGCAGCGTAAAAAGGATTCCTAATGACGAGAAGATGATAAAAAACCGTTTCTTAAAGCCTTTAAAATCTGCAATCGTACCTAAAATAGGCGCTAATATTGAAATTAACAATGTAGCAAACGAATTGGCATACCCCCAATAGGCTGTTGATGTCGAGGCCGCTATTCCAGCTTGTGTGGCCGATGCTTTGAAATAAAGCGGAAAAATAGCCGTAACGACAACCAGTGTATATGCGGAGTTTGCCCAATCATAAAAAGCCCAGCCTCGTTCAGGTGCTGTCATTTTGCTCATATAGATTCCTCCCAAGCCAACTTTAATAAAACGATGATCATGCACTAACTATTGCTGTTTATTCATTCCACTTTCATTTTACTATGTATTCACTTAATATTATTTATATTTTGTAAATTAATCTTAATATTTTCATCCATTTTTTATTCCGCAAAAAAGCAGTCCCGCACTCTTTTAAAGTACGGGACTGCTTCGCTTTTATCCTTATACCATCACTTTGCAAATATCATTAGTAAATTCAACAGGGTCCTGAATTGGTAATCCTTCAATTAGTAACGCTTGATTGTATAGAAGATTTGTATACAAGGCTAGCTTATCTGATTCCTGTTCAAATGCTGTTTTCAAGGATTGGAATACTTCATGATTCGCATTAATTTCTAATACCTTGTCCGCTTTAATCCCCTGGCTGTCAGGCATTGCATTTAAAACCTTTTCCATCTCAATTGAAATTTCTCCATCAGTGGAGAGACAAACCGGATGAGTCTTTAATCTTTTTGATATACGTACATCCTTCACTTTGCCTGCTAAGATATCTTTCATTTTCGCAAACAGATCCTTATTTTCGCTTGTTTCCTCGTTTGCTGCTGTTTGATCTTCTTCAATTCCGAGGTCACCGCTAGAAACTGATTTGAATTCTTTTTCTTTGTAAGTCATCAACATTCTGATAGCAAACTCGTCAATTTCATCTGTAAAATAAAGAATTTCATAGCCTTTATCAGATACCAATTCTGTTTGCGGTAGCTTTTCAATCCGTTCATTTGAGTCACCAGAAGCATAATAAATATACTTTTGATCCTCAGGCATTCTAGATACATATTCATCAAGAGTAACTAGTTTCTTTTCTTTTGAAGAATAGAACATCAATAAGTCCTGCAATACTTCTTTATGTGTACCGAAATCGCTGTACACTCCGTATTTCAACTGTCTGCCAAAGGAATTAAAAAACTTCTCATACTTTTCTCGATCATTTTTTAATAAAGTAAGGAGCTCGCTTTTAATCTTTTTGTTAATATTTTTCTCGATTCGTTTTAACTGGCGGTCATGCTGCAGCATTTCCCTTGAAATATTTAATGACAAATCTTCGGAATCAACCATCCCTTTAACAAAACTGAAATAGTCAGGCAGCAAATCTGCGCATTTATTCATAATCAGTACACCGTTGGAATAAAGCTCTAACCCTTTTTCATATTCCTTTGAATAGTAATCAAATGGGATATTTTCAGGTATAAAAAGAATTGCATTGTATCTTATAGCTCCATCAACGCTTGTATGAATGGTTTTTAACGGCTTGTCAAAGCCATAGCGTTTTTCATGATAAAACTTTTCATAATCCTCATCAGTCAAATCGTTTTTGTTCTTTTTCCAGATTGGAACCATACTGTTAATGATTTGTTCTTCTTTAAAATCGACATATTCATTTTCGCTGTCTTCTTTTGGCTTTCGAACAGTTACATCCATTTTGATTGGATAGCGAATAAAATCAGAATACTTCTTAATAATTTCTTTTAAGCGATATTCTTCTAAAAACTCGTCAAACTGGTCTTCTTCCGTATTTTCTTTTATTTTTAGTATGATTTCCGTTCCAACAGCATCTTTTTTCCATGGCTCAATCGTATAGCCGTCTGCCCCTTCAGATTCCCACTTGTAGGCTTCGGCACTTCCTAATGCCTTACTAATAACCGTTACTATATCGGCAACCATGAAGGCAGCATAAAATCCTACACCAAATTGACCGATAATGTCATAACCATCCTTCAGCTCATTTTCGTTTTTAAATGCTAAGGAACCGCTTTTGGCAATCACTCCAAGGTTATTTTCCAGATCTTCCCTTGTCATCCCGATTCCTGTATCAATAATTTTCAATGTCCTATTTTCTTTATCGGCCTCTACCTTTATGTAGTAGCTATCTTGATCAAAGCGCAAAGAGTCATCTGTCAAAGCCTTATAATAAATCTTATCAATGGCGTCACTAGCATTTGAAATTAACTCTCTTAAAAATACTTCCCTATGTGTATAAATGGAATTAATCATTAGATCTAGCAGCCTTTTTGATTCTGCTTGGAATTGTTTCTTTTCCATATATATCTCTCCTTTCATAGTTAAAACTACGTGAACCATGCTGTTACGTAGTAAAAGAGTTGTATTGAAAATAAACAGTAGAATTAGCACTCTATTACAAAGAGTGCTAATCGTGATATAAATTAAATAACATATCCATTTTCATGTGTCAATATTTATGAAAAAATAAGATTTTCTAATCAGCTATTTATTATAATCTCTACTTATTCTGTGTACTTTCTAAAGATAAGTGTTGCATTATGACCGCCAAATCCAAGAGAATTGGACAATACAATTTGAACATCCTTCTCTTTTGCTTCATTTGGAACATAATCTAAATCTAATTCTTCATCCTTTGTTTCATAATGGATTGTTGGCGGAAGAACTCGATCTCTAATGCTTAATATAGAAAAGATTGCTTCAACAGCGCCTGCTGCCCCCAGCATATGACCTGTCATAGATTTGGTAGAACTGACTGACAATTGGTATGCATGCTCTTTAAAAACATGTTTAATGGCTTTTGTTTCATACAAGTCATTCAATGGAGTAGAAGTACCATGTGCGTTTATGTAATCGACTTGTTCCGGTAAGATATCAGCATCTTTTAATGCTAATTGCATGGCTCTAGCAGCACCTTCGCCATCCGGGGCAGGCGATGTAATATGGTAAGCATCTCCTGTAGCACCATAGCCAATCAGCTCTCCATAAATTTTAGCTCCGCGTGCTAATGCATGCTCTAATTCTTCTAAAATAATGATACCGGCACCTTCTGCAATCACAAAACCATCACGGTTTTTATCAAATGGGCGACACGCAGTATTCGGGTCAGGATTCGTTGAAAGAGCGGTCATATTTGAAAAACCGGCTACCGTCATTTCTGTAATAGAAGCCTCAGTACCGCCGGCAATCATGATATCCACACTTCCTTTCTGCACTTCCCTGAAGGCGTCGCCGATAGAATTTGAGCCAGAAGCACAAGCTGTTACAGAGCAATTATTCATCCCTTTAGCTCCAAGTTCTATGGATACTCTCCCTGCTGCCATATCAGGAATAAACATTGGAATCGTAAAGGGGTTCACCCTTCTTTGACCCTTATCCAAAAACTTTCGATACTGTTCTTCAAATTCACCTAAGCCGCCAATACCAGAACCAATCCATACCCCCACACGTTCAGGGACTGCATTTTCACCGATTTGCAAGCCGGCATCCGCTGCGGCCATTTTACTGGCAGCAACAGCCAATTGACTAAAGCGCCCCATTCTTCTTACTTCTTTTCGATCAATATACTCTTCTGGCACAAAATCTTTTACTTCTCCGGCCAATTTTACGTCTACTTTTTCCACATCAATACGGACTGCCGGGGCAATACCAGATTTTCCTTTTTTAATATTTTCCCATGATGTTTCAGCATCATTTCCTACAGGAGTAACAGCTCCTATACCTGTAATCACAACTCGTTTTTTCATATATATTTCTCCCCATTATTAATATACTTTATTGTAACCCGCTATTCTCTTGATTTCAAAAGGACCGTTTAATATATAGAATATTTTGAATACACCTTAAAATTCTAGCATTTTTTCTACTAGTAATATATATTTTTTATATATTAATTCAACTTCTATTGTTTTCTTTAAATACAACACTAACTTCAGTATAATATAAATATTCACTATTATTATGTTTTTTACCATTTGAATCTCTGAATTTATAAAATCAATCTACTTTTCTTTACTGGAGGTACTATGAATTACAAATTATTTCCACTGGGGGATCAAGGTATTATCATCGAACTTGGAAAAGATATCTCTGCAATGACACATCAAAAAGTACAGAATATTTCTTTTTATCTTCAAAATCATCCTTTTGAATGGATGGTTGAATATATTCCTTCATTTACTACAGTTACCATCTATTATCATCCCTTGAAAATTGAACGTCTCACACAAGGACGAATCCACCCCTACCAATATGCCTGTGAACAACTAAACAATCTATTATCCAGTATTGCACTTAATCAATCATTCGAATCAAGAACCATTGAAATCCCTGTTTGCTATGGAGGGGAATATGGGCCAGACATAGAAATAATAGCTGAATTAAATCACTTAACACCTGAAGAGGTAATCCAAATCCATACCTCGAGTGATTATTTAGTCTATATGATTGGATTTGTACCTGGTTTTCCATATTTAGGCGGGATGTCAGAGAGAATTGCTGCACCTAGAAGAAAAACACCAAGACTACAAATACCCGCTCGTTCAGTCGGTATTGCAGGTAGTCAAACCGGTATCTATCCTCTCGAAACACCTGGCGGATGGCAAATCATTGGACGTACACCGGTTTCCTTATTTCGTCCTGATGAAGAACCTCCTACACTGCTAAAAGCAGGTGATAGAGTTAAATTTACCAGTATCTCCAGTAAAGAATTCAAGGAAAGAGAGGCAAGAAAAAATCATGATTACAATTACTAAACCAGGCCTTCTTTCTACTATTCAAGATCTTGGACGGTTTGGTTATCAAAAATACGGCGTTATCACAAGCGGAGCGATGGATTCCCTTTCCCATCGTTTAGCTAATATATTAGTAGGAAATGAAGAAAACAAACCAACGATTGAAATGACTCTGCTTGGACCAACCATGCAATTTCAGCAGGATTCTTTAATTGCTATCTGTGGAGGCGACATGAATCCTGCCATACAAAACCGTCCTGTCCGCATGTGGCGCCCTGTTCTTGTTAGAAAAGGAGCACAACTTACATTCGGACAGGCAAAGTCCGGCTGCCGGGCCTATTTGGCGGTCGCGGGCGGTTTCTCTATCCCAACCATTATGAACAGTACTTCCACATATATACGAGCGAATGTAGGAGGATTTCATGGACGCGCTCTAAAAACGGGTGATCAATTATCGTTTGCTGAAAAAACGGCCCAATCCTCCCTTCTAATGAAAAAATTGCATACTAAGGGTGATCATCAGCCTTTTATTGAGATGGAATGGTCTGTTTCTTCGAATCTTTTTCCAACATTCGAGAAGAATCCTGTTATCCGCGTCATAGACGGACGACATACTCATCTTTTTACAAAAGAAAGTCAAGAATGCTTTTGGACGAAACCCTTTCAAATCACACCGCAGTCTGACCGTATGGGTTACCGGTTAAGTGGAGAGCCGCTTCACCTAGAGGAACCAACAGAAATATTATCTGAAGCGGTTACATTCGGTACCATTCAAGTACCTGCAGATGGAAAGCCCATTGTCCTTATGGCTGATCGGCAAACAACCGGCGGTTACCCAAAGATAGGCGAAATTGCTTCTGTAGATTTACCTTGTCTGGCCCAAGCTAAACCGTCAGACACGATCTATTTTTCCCCTATTTCGCTTGAAAAAGCACAGCTTCTTTTGATAGAAAAAGAGAAGAAAATCAAACAGCTAAAACACGGAATTAATTATTTAGGAGGAAATCAAAATGTACACAGTTGACATAAATTGTGATATGGGAGAAAGCTTTGGTGCGTATAAGATAGGTGCTGATGAAGATATTCTTAATTACATCACATCAGCTAACATTGCCTGCGGTTTTCATGCAGGCGATCCGGCAACCATGAGAAAAACGGTTCGGCTTGCACTGGATAAAGGTGTTGGAATTGGAGTACATCCCGGTTTTCAAGATCTTGTTGGATTCGGCAGAAGAGAAATGAAGATTTCACCACAAGAAGCCTATGATATAACAGTCTATCAAATTGGTTCGCTTTATGGCTTTGTGAAAGCGGAAGGTGGAAAACTCCAGCACGTTAAACCACATGGCGCCCTGTACAATATGGCTGCCAAAGATATAGCCTTATCTGAAGCTATTGCAGAAGCAGTCTATAAAATTGATCCAGAATTGATTCTCTATGGTTTAGCAGGCAGCAGACTAATTGATGCAGGAAAAAACATTGGACTACGCACCGCACATGAGGTATTTTCAGACCGTACCTATCAACAGGATGGCTCGTTAACCCCGCGAACAAATCCTCATGCTCTGATTACAGATCCTCTAGAGGCGGTAAACCAAGTCATTACAATGATTAAGAAAGGAAAGGTTCATTCCCTTCAAGGCACAGATGTTTCCATTCAAGCAGATACTATTTGTATTCATGGTGATGGAAATGGAGCGTTAGAATTTGCCAAAAAACTATCTGCAGCATTGATAGAAGCTGGGATTAATCAAGAGAAATTTAGCAACAGCTTCCATTACTAATGCAGACTTTAAATTTCATTAGATTCAAAAACTCTATTGGCGAACATTTTTTAAAGGTGTCCGCCAATTATTTTTTCCAAAAAGGGCAAATGTTCTTTAGCCCTTTCTCCAACTTGAGCAAGTTCAATCAAATATAATTTTAATTTGGCTTAGTAACGCTTTTCAAATAGACTTCAAATTCATCCCTAAATAATGGTTTACTAAACAAAAATCCTTGTCCCTGATTACAACCATTTTCAATTAAAGTCTGCATTTGTTCTTGGCTTTCTACACCTTCTGCTATTACATTTAAATTTAGGGTATGTGCAATATCAATAATTCCCTTTACGATGGCCTTGTTTTCTTTATTTAGATGAATATCTCGAATAAACGAAGCATCAATCTTCAATGTATCTATAGGAAGATTTTTAATATAACCAAATGAACTATATCCTGTACCAAAATCATCTATTGAAACATAAATACCTAGATTTCTAATTTCTTCAAGAGTACGTGCTGAATTCTCTATATCTGCAAGAATACTTTCTGTAACCTCTAATTCTAACCACTTTGCATCTAAACCAGATTCACTTAAAATCTCTTTAATTTTCCCCGCAAAGTTAGGTTGAGTTAATTGTCGGACAGACAAATTGACAGATAGTTTTAATGGCATGTATCCTTGATTCTGCCATTCTTTATTTTGAAAGCAACCTTGACGAAGAACCCATTCTCCAAGGGGATTAATCAATCCTGTTTCTTCAGCAATTGGAATAAATTTATCCGGTGCAATCCTTCCTAATTCCGGATGATCCCAACGAACTAGCGCCTCCATCCCAATCAACTCACCGGTATAAAGATCTTTTTTAGGCTGATACTCGATATAAAATTGCTGCTGCTGAATGGCCTTTCGAAGTTCATTTTCTAATAAAATTCGTTCTAATGATTTTTGTTCCATATCAGAATGAAAGAATAGAAAGCCGTTTCTCCCTTGTTCCTTGACAGTGTAAAGCGCGATATCTGCCCGCTTTAACAGTTCATCTACCACTCTCCCATTTGATGGATAAAGAGCGATACCAATACTGCAAGATAAATTAAATAAATGACCTTCCAACTCTACTGGTTCACGGAAAAGAGTAACCATTCTTTGTGCCACAATTTCAACATCCTTCGCACCCGAAATGTTTGACAATAAGATGGTAAACTCATCTCCCCCAAAACGAGCGACTACATCCGATGAGCGAAGACATTTTCTAATTCGTTTCGCTACTTCTATCAAAATCTGATCTCCCATTTCGTGTCCATGTGAATCGTTAATATATTTGAATTTATCGACATCGATAAACATAACCCCAAGTTTTACATTCAAATCCTCAGCATTGCGAACGGCTTTGTAAAGACAGTCCATAAAGAACCTGCGATTGGGCAATCCAGTCAATGTATCGTGGTATGCTATATGATAAATTGTTCTCTCATTTTTTTTTCGTTCCGTAATATCCCGAATCACCAATACTAATGAATGAACATTACCTGATTCATCAACAATTGGGTTAATCTTTGCTTCTACCTCAATATACTTTCCATTTACCCTTTGAAGACGAAATTCTAACTGCGAAAATTGCTTTCGTTTAGTAAAAATACCCTTCACTTCATTAGAGAACGATTCGTGATCCTCTTGTACTATCCATTTGTAAAGGTTATTAGATTTCAACTCTAATAAATCCATCTCTAAAAAGTTCATGTAGGAAGGCGAAATATAGAGTAAATTCCCTTCTATATCAATAGTAGTAATCAAATCTGCTGTGTTTTCGGTTATTAAGCGATATTTTTCCTCACTACTTTTAAGTTCTTCTTCCATTTGTTTTCTCAGCGTAATATCATATCTAATGGATATATATTGATATGGAGTTCCCTTTTCATTTAAAAAGGGAACAATGGTTGTATCTACCCAATAAAAAGACCCGTCCTTCGCCCGGTTTTGTACTTCCCCTCTCCAAATTCCCCCTGATCCAATAGTTGCCCACATATCTTTAAAGAATGCTCTAGAATGATAGCCTGAATTTAATATTCGATGATCTTGGCCAAGTAAATCATCCAACTGATATTGAGAGATTTGGCAAAATTTATTATTAGCATAAAGAATCTTTCCATGCCGATCTGTTATTGCCACAATCGCTGATTGATCTAAAGCGTGCTTAACATCAGCTAATTCTTTCAAAACCTTTAGTTTTTGTTCTTTCTCATCAAGTATAGTCCCAATTAAATCTTCATATTTTGCTTCTATCTCCAAATCCTTCTCACTCATTGTTATCACCTGTTTTAAAATTTAAGAAAAAGGCTATGTTAATAAGTCAGATTTTTGACTCATCCGTGAGAAATAGACATTTCTCACGCCTTTCAGCACAGCTTTAGATGAGTCAATAATCAACAATGTTCATACACAAAACTAAGAAAAAAAAAAAGACCCTATTACTTTAGGGTCGGTTGCACTACTCGCTCCGAACCATTCAATAGTGCCATATACAAATCGTTCTTCATCGCTTTCATAATTATGAGTTTTTTATATGAATTTATGCTTAATCATATTTTATTATAGTCATAAAGCTCTAAAAATCAATAGAGAACAGGTAAATATAACCATTAATAAAAATGGAAAGAACCTACTGTTAGGTCATTCCCTTTTAAGTAGGCTCTTTTCATTTAGCTGTTTGATATCCATATTTTTACCCAATTACATATTATTTAAGAATATTCACTAATGTACCAATTTGCTCAACTGAAACCTGAACCTCATCCCCTGATTTCAGCCACTCCTGCTGATCTTCCGGGTAGCCTAAAACGACCCCTTCAGGCGTTCCTGAGAAAATAATATCTCCAGGTTTTAACGTCATATGCTGGGATATATAGCTAATTAGTGTTGCACAATCAAATATCATATCACGAGTATTGGCAGACTGCTTTACAACTCCATTTACTTTACATTCAATATCTAAGTCCGACGGATCTATCTCATCAGCCGTCACCAAATAAGGACCTATTGGACCAAAGTTATCAAGCGATTTACCAAGCAGCCACTGCCCGCTGCGGAATTGAAGATCTCTGGCTGACAGGTCATTACCAACCGTATAGCCAAATACATAGGACAAAGCTTCCTCTTTTGAAACATTCGCAGCTTCTTTTCCAATAACTATTACAAGTTCTACTTCATAATCAAACTTCTCAGCACTTTTCGGCAGTTCAATCGTTTGATTATGAGCAGCCAATGTATTATTAAATTTACTAAAAAGTACAGGTGATGCAGGTATTTCCATACTTGATTCCTTTGCATGGTCCACATAATTCAATCCCACACAAATGATTTTTTCAGGATTTGTCACACTTGGTGCATAAACTAATTCTTTCTCTGAAAGATAAACGGTTTCCTTTTCTAACAATTCACTTAGCTGCTTTAGAGCCTTATCTCCGCCTGCTATCACATCTTCTATTTTCGTTGGCACATCAAGCGAATAGGTCTCAGCAGCCTGCACTATATCGATAATCCCCCTATCTGTTTTGATACCTAATCGTATTTGATCTTCAGTTCTAAAATTAATAAATTTCACCTTACACCCTCTTTTCTTTATATAATTCCAATTTACAAAAAAGTCAGTATATTACATTATTCTACTAACTTCGAGGGATTTCCTTCTTACTATCCGTAAAATTTTAGACTGATGTATAAAAGATGATACTGTTGATTTATTGTATTCCAATAAGATTAATAGTATTTTAATCTTATGCACCATTCTTATGTAAGAAAAAATAGGGAGTGATGATGAAATGAATATTTTTGAAGCCATTCAAAAAAGACGGGAAATTACTCATTATCAACAGAAGCCGATAGCAGCAGAGGAACTGGAGCAAATTGTAAACGCAGCCTATTTAGCTCCTGCGGGTAATAATCTTCCATCAAGGGAATTCATACTCGTAACAAAACGGGAATCACTACAGTATTTATCACAAGCAACACCGTTTGTTCCTTGGCTTGCCGAAGCTCAAGCAGCCATTATCATTACCGGACGTCCAGATATCAGCAAATATTGGCTGCAGGATTCCTCCATAGCTAGTGGATTTATTTGGCTGTCAGCAGTTGAATTGGGAATTGGTGCGGCCTTTGGAGCTATTTACCACTCCGAGGATCAAGAGGAGTCTGAGAGAAGAGAGAACTATGTTCGAGAACATCTCCAAATCCCAACTGACAGACGTATAGTTGCTATTATCGGATTAGGATATCCGGAAAAAGAACCGCCTGCTAAAGCATTATTGCCAAGAGAATCAATCGTACACTACGATAAATTTAACAAATAATATAAAAGCACCGGCGCTGATTGCAAAGCAAATTAATCTCATTTACATCGCTTAGATGTTAACGTTATAATTTATAGAAGGCTTTTGTATGAATTCGTCGTACTTTTGTCATATGACCACTCACCTTCAATATAGGCGGGTGGTTTTTATTGTCTGTATTTAGTAAGGAGGAAATTATGAGTATTTGGAAATATGCTCTCCTTGTTTTTCTAGGAGGCTGTTCTTATGGTGTTGTATCAACATTTGTTAAACTAGCGTACTCCGAAGGATTCACTGTAAATGATGTAACGGGAACACAGTATTTTTTTGGTGCCATCATGTTATGGACACTTGCGATTTTTATACCCAAAAACAATTTAAGCTTAAAACAATTGTTAATTTTGCTTATAAGTGGAACACCTATGGGATTAACGGGTATTTTTTATAATCAATCACTCAAATACGTCGATGCTTCCTTAGCCATTATCCTATTACTGCAATTCACATGGATTGGAATCATTTTACAATTACTTTTGGATAAAAAGATACCAAATCAAAAAAATTTAATCGCAACCGCTGTTATCCTTTTTGGCTCCGTGCTGGCAACGGGAATTTTGTCCAACAGCCTTTCTTTTTCGTTCATTGGATTGGGCTGGGGACTACTTTCGGCATTATCCTTTGCCTCCTTTATTTATATTAGCGGTCGCACTACGATACCTATCCATCCCATTCGGAAAAGTGCACTTATGACAACTGGAGCAACGATACTTGTGTTTTTCATTTTACCGCCAGACTTTCTTATAAATGGCTCACTGACAGATGGATTGCTTCCATTTGCCTTGTTCTTTGCCTTTTTTGGATCATTCCTCCCTCCCCTTCTGTTTAATATTGGGATGCCAAAAGTCGGCAGCGGGCTAGGCAATATCTTAAGTGCATCTGAATTACCTACTGCTATCACCATGTCTACTCTTATTCTCAAGGAACATGTTACGCTTTCCCAGTGGGTAGGTGTGACCATTATTCTTATTGGGATTGCCTATCCCAATCTACAGCAGCTGCAAAGGCCTTTTAATGAAAAAATGAAAGGAGGATAGTCCTTCCTTTCATTTTTTCATAGATTATTAAGCTACTAGTATCACGCACCTGCTTTTTAGTATCTCTTTCTTTTTGAAGAACCAGGTATCCCCATTTCTTCTCGATATTTTGCAACGGTTCTGCGGGAAATTTGCACTCCATTTTTCATAAGTAATTCAACAATCATTTGGTCTGATATTGGCTTTTCTTTATTTTCTTTATCAATCAAATCTTTAATTTTTTCCTTAATAACCACCGCTGACTCATTTTCCAAACTATTCTTTCTAGATAAACCAGTTGAAAATAAATCCTTTACTTTAAAGAGCCCATGCTGTGTCTGAATATACTTATTACTTGTTGCCCTGCTGATTGTAGATTCATGAAAACCAAGCTGTTCTGAAATATCCTTAAGCGTCATCGGTTTTAATTTGGTCATGCCAAATTGAAAGAAATCCTTCTGCATCTCTACGATAGCCTCTGTCACTTTGTATAATGTATACTTTCTTTGTGAAATGCCGTTCATCAGCATGGACACCTCATGTTGTTTCCTTTTTATATAATCCTCTGCCTTTTTCATAGCATTATTCTTATAAATAGGATGTATAGAAATTTGAGGAATCATGCTGTCATTTACAATAATTAAATATTCATCATTTACTTTTTCTACTATTACGTCAGGAGTAATATATTGGGTCATTTCATGATGATATTCACTGCATGGGCGGGGATTTAAAGTTTTTATAAAATCAGCCGCTTTTTGGATATCCTGAACAGTCACATTAAATTGTTTAGCCATTTTATGATAGCGTTTTGCAGCTAGATCCTCCATATGGTGTTCAATAATAGGATAGGCTAATGGATGAGAATCTTGTTGTGTGGCTGTCTGAATTAGCAAGCATTCTTTTAAATCTCTAGCCCCTACACCAATCGGATCAAGCGATTGCAAAAGAGATACAGACTCTTCCATTTCTTCCATTGAGACAGACAATATATGAGCGGCAGTGGCTGGCTCTATTTCCAAATAACCATATTGATTTAAATGACCGATTAAAAATCTTAAAATCTGTTTTTGAGCTTTAGTGATATCATTGTTTGTCATGATTTGCTCAAGTAGATGCTTTTCAAGTGTCATGATGGTGTCAGAATAATGTATAATTGGATCATAGTCCTTATCAACATTATTGTAAGCGCTGTAATTTGTTTCCGTTTTATTATAATTACGTGTTACAAAATCCATGCTATTATTTTCTTTTATTTCCAGTAATGGATTTTCCACTGCCTGCTGTTTTAAGAAATCAATTAACTCATGAGATGAATATTGCAAAATATTGATTGATTGCCGCAACTCAGGTGTCAATGTCAGCTTCAGGCTTTGATATTGATTTAATTCCATTCCAAATTGCATATCACTCACCCGTTATTCTAATATTTTGAATTATCATAATAATCATATATATAATAATAACGTATTTTCCATTATATGAATAGTATATTATGTAATTTTTTGTACAAGAAAAAGATCGAAATTTATATAATTAAAGCCAAATAAAGAAAAACCTGCTAAACTAGCAGGTTCAACAATATTATTCTACAATATTTTTGAAAATTCTTCAAATTCAACTCATGTCCTGATTGATAATTTAGCCGTTCCGTATTTCTTCAATCGATTGAGGCAGTTCAGAACGATAAGTAATTCTTCCAGGCACAAAGTTTTCCCTCATCTTATACATAAGAGCGAAACCAATTCCCCACCAACCAACAAAGATAATCCACTCATACGGCCATATCAATGCAGCCGGCATTCCTGGCATATACATTGCGATAAAACCAACACCCAAAATCGTTGCAATCCATCCGACAATACTTGATTTACCTGCACGGAATGGACGCTCCATATTGGGTTCTGTCTTGCGTAACCGAACGAAAGCGACCGAAACTAGTAAATACCCAATAACAATAGCTAATCCGCCTGCATCTACAAGCCAAACTAGCATTGGTCTTCCTAGTAATGGAGCAAAAGTGGCTAATCCGCCAATAAAAATGACCGCATTTGTTGGTGTTCCGTATTTAGGGTGAATTTTGCCAAACCATTCTGGAATCATTTTCTTCTCAGCCATTGATAGAAGCACACGACTGCCGCCCACAATAAATGCATTCCAACTCGTAAGAATTCCTGCTACTCCTCCAAGTATTAAGACGGTTGAGAATATTTCAGATCCAAAAACCGCTGCCATTGCATCTGCTGTCGGTAATACAGAAGCAGCCAATGCATTTTGATCCAATGCAACACCAACTGCAAAAATAACACCAACATAAAAAACTACGGCTACCACTACAGAGAATATAAGAAGCTTTCCAATTGCTTTCGGTGAAACATTCATTTCACTAGAAGCTTGCGGTATAACATCAAAACCTACGAATAAGAAAGGAGTCATGACAAGAACTGTAATAATACCTGCTGTACCGCCCGAGAATAGTGGTTCTGCGTTAGAAAGATTTCCATTAAATCCTGCTCCTACCATAAGCATGATACCAATTAGAGCGATAATAACAGTTAATACCATTTGAAAAATCGCGGCTGATTTCATTCCAAAGTAATTAATCGCTGTCACAATAATGGATACGACAGATCCGACCAGCACCCATGTGAGATATACATCATATTCAGCAATGGTATACATATAACCCATTTTATAACCTGGAAAAATGTATTCAACCACTGTAGGAAGGGCCACTGCTTCAAAAGCAACAACAGATAGATACCCCAATGCTAATGCCCATGCTGATACGAAGGCTGTTTTAGGGCCTATTCCTCTCAAAGTATAATATAGCTCCCCGCCGACATCCGGCATGGCTGCTGTCAGTTCCGCATAAACTAAACCAACAAAAATAACTAGAACGCCCCCTCCAAGGAAAGCAATCATGGCTCCAAGCGTACCAGCAGATGTAATCCAATTTCCAGAAAGAACAACCCAGCCCCAACCAATCATAGCACCAAAAGCAAGAAAAATGATATCCATCCTAGACAATACTTTACTAGAGTTTCGCTTATCCAACTTCATTCACCTCTTCCATTAGATTACTTACACCTTCTTTATACAGTTCTAAAATCTATCATTGAAACATTTACAAACTAGAAGTAATCGAAATCGTTTTATAAGCGGTAAAGAATTCCATTGCTGCCTGACCTTGTTCCCGTGTACCCGAGCTAGATTCTTTCATGCCCCCAAATGGTGCCTGCGGTTCCGCTCCTCCAGTCTCTCCGTTAATTTGAACCATTCCAACTTCACTATTTTTGATAAAATCAAAGGCTTTGTTTAAATTAGTTGTAAACAATGATGCGCTTAATCCATAGATTGTATCATTTGCTTGAGCAAGCGCTTCCGTATAGTCGCCAACTTTAATAACTGCTAAAACCGGACCAAAGATTTCTTCTCTGGCAATAGTCATTTCGTTTGTTACTTGGCTAAATATGGTTGGTTCAATAAAATAGCCTCCGTTATAAGAAGGATCATACAAAGTTTGACCACCGTAGAGAAGTTCCGCACCTTCTTCGATTCCCTTTTTAATATAGGATGTAACCGTTTCAAATTGTTTCTTTGATGCAACAGGCCCCATCGTAACAGCCTCGTCTAATCCATCTCCAACCGTAATTTGTGACACATTCCCTATAAGCTTTTCAACAAATGTATCATAGACCGACTGTTCAACATATACCCGACTTGTCGCTGTACATCGTTGACCCGTCTGCTTCATAGCTCCTTCAACTGTTAATTTAGCAGCTAAATCCAGGTCGGCATCCTCAAGAACAATCACTGGATTTTTGCCTCCAAGCTCCAGCTGATACTTTTTATTTTGGGCCACAGCTTTGGAAGCCAGCTCTCTTCCGACTCGGTTCGAACCAGTAAATGTGATAGCTGCCGTTTCCGAGTGTTCAACAAGTGCGTTCCCCACAATTTCTCCGCTTCCATTTATAAGGTTTAATACACCAGCCGGCAGACCCGCCTGTTCAAAAATACTAGCTATCTTTACTGCTGTAATACCAGTTTCTTGGGAAGGCTTCCAAACAACTGTATTGCCGTAAACGAGTGCCGGTGCAATTTTCCAAATCGGAATAGCTACAGGGAAATTCCAGGGCGTAATGACAGAAATAACCCCCAATGGAACTCTCATTGAATAAAGGGTATTTTGACTGTTTGCTGAAGGTAAAACTTCGCCTAGTTTTCTCATTCCTTCTTGTGCATAGTAACGTAAAATGGCTGCTCCGCGAAGAACCTCACCCTTCATTTCAGCCAGTCTTTTACCCATTTCTTTCGTAGCTGTTTCGGCAATATCCTGTGATTGCGCTTCCAAAAGATCAGCTGCTTTTCGCAAAATTTCCCCGCGTCCTACAGGAGAAAGCTGTTTCCATTCTTGGAAGGCTAATTTCGCATGTATAACCGCCTCATTTACTTCTTCTGCAGATGCGGAAACTGTATAACCAATAATTTGAGATGGATTGGCAGGATTCTTATGTTCTTTTAATGATTCATCAATAGAGTTTCTCCATTCTCCTCCAATGAAATTTAAATATTTAGTCACGATTTTCCTCCTCGTCTTCTTCGGTTGATTGACCAACCTAGTAAATTCATTATCTATATTATTTTTTAGCAATAAGCATGCCAAACCATTTTTTGCTTAAATAAGGAAAAAAAAGGCTAGTTATAGAGATTAATTCATTATCGAATTAATTATTCTGAATTTTAATTCAATTGTTGATTATTTGATAATTTTGATTTACATTTGAATCAACGAGTAAAAATAATCACATGAATAGTAAATAGAGGGAGAAGTCTATGAATGCTTCTTTAGCAGAAAAATTATTACATTCCATTATTGATACATCTAACAATAACATCACCATTGCCGACGCAAAGGGGATGATTCTCCAGACGAATGAGGAACACTGGTCTGTTTACGGTATTAAAGCCAGTGGATATAAAGGGAAATCTGTTTTTCAGCTTGAAAAAGAGGGAATTCTTACACCATCTATTACAGCTTTGGTTTTAAAAGAAAAAAGGCCGGTCCAAATCATGCAGCATACCCAAACCGGTAAAGTAATTATGACTCAAGGTTACCCTATTTTTGATGAAGAAGGGAAAATCATCCGGGTTATCAGCTACGCACAGGATCAAACGGAGATTAGAAATCTCCAAGAACAATATGAACAATTGGAACGGAAACTACAAGGCTATCAAACAGAGGTAGAAGAACTCCGAAGAAAAGAAGGAATTCATTATCGCAGCAAAGCAATGCAGCAAATCGTTAATACCATTCACCGAGTAGCTGAATCAGATGCGACCGTGCTATTTTTAGGGGAATCTGGCGTTGGAAAAAGCATGTTTGCTCATGAGCTTCACAACCAGAGCCAGCGCAGCAAAGAGCCATTTATTGAAGTAAATTGCAGTACGATTCCCGAAAGTTTATTTGAATCAGAAATGTTCGGTTATGAAGCGGGTTCTTTTACGGGTGCAACTAAAAATGGCAAGCAGGGGCTCATCGAACAAGCCCATAATGGAACTTTATTTCTTGATGAAATTGGGGAACTTCCACTATCCATGCAGGTAAAATTACTAAAGGTATTACAGGAAAAGAAGTTTATGAGAATTGGAGGCAAGAAAGAACGGCATGTTGATTTTCGACTTGTAACAGCGACCAATCAAAATTTAGAGGAAATGGTAGAACAAGGGAAGTTTCGTCTTGATTTATATTACCGGTTACATGTTATTCCTCTGCAGATTCCTCCATTAAGGGAACGCAAAGATGAAATCCCCTTTTTAATCAACCGTTATGTCGATTTAATGAATGTAAAATATAAAACATCCAAAAAGCTTCATCCGGCTACCTATGAAGCATTGATTGGCTATAGATGGCCGGGCAATGTAAGGGAGTTAGAAAACCTAATGGAACGATTGATTTTAACAACAGAAGGGAATACCATTTATCCTAATGACCTTCCCCCTTCTATCAGCGGCGAGCCTATTTCTAATACAACAGTAGACGAGCTGCAAAAAGAAGCCTCTATTATTGATGAGCTGAATCATTTAGATCTAAATTCCGCTATCGAAAAAGTGGAAGAATATATGATACTAAAAGCCTCACAGCAATGCAAAACAACCTATGAAATGGCTGAATTACTCGGCATCAGCCAGCCGTCAGTCGTACGAAAGCTCAAGAAATATAAAGGTGTCAGGCACCATCAAAGGACAAAATAAACCATTTTGTCCATTTGGGGTGCCTGACACCTTTACTCATTTATGCAGTTACGCTGTTTGCTGCAACCGCTGCTTCAACGGCTTGTTCAAGAATAGCCAACCCTTCTTCTAATTGCTCATCTGTAATAACCAATGGCATTAACAAGCGTAATACATTGCTGTAAACTCCTGCACTGAAAAGTAATAATCCTCTGCTGTTGGCTTCTTTTATGATTAAGTTCGTCAACTCTTTAGCTGGTTCTTTCGTTTCCTTGTCTTTTACGATTTCCATCGCACACATAGCGCCCAATCCTCTATAATCTCCGATGCAATCGAACTTTTCAACCAGTTTTTCAAAACGACCCATGACTTTTTCTCCGATTTCTTGTCCGCGTTGGTTCAGGTTTTCTTCTTCAATAATATCAAGCACAGCTAATGCTGCCCTGCAGCCTAATGGGCTGCCGCTATATGTTCCGCCAAGTTCACCTGGCTCAGATTTGTCCATAATTTCTTTACGGCCGATTACGCCGCTGATTGGTACACCTGCACCCATTGATTTTGAAACTGTAATTAAATCAGGAACTACTTCAAAATGTTCAATGGCAAAATACTTTCCTGTTCTAGCAAACCCTGTTTGAATTTCATCAGCAATAAACAAAATGCCATTCTCTTTACAAAATTCAGCGACGCCTTGAACAAAACGTTTACTAGGTACAATAAAGCCGCCTTCACCTTGTACAGGCTCCATTACAACCGCTGCAATCGTTTCTGGTGCTACATCTGTGATAAAGAAGTTTTTAAAGTCAGCAAGAACTTGCTCTTCATGTTGTTCAACAGTCATTCCTGCTGGTCTTCTATATGAATATGGGAATGGCGCTCTATACACTTCTGGTGCAAATGGGCCAAATTCAAATTTATAAGGCTTCACTTTACTTGTCATCGTCATCGTCATTAATGTACGGCCATGATATCCCCTTGAGAAAGAAATAATTCCTTGTCTTTTTGTATATTTGCGGGCGATTTTAACCGCATTTTCAACTGCCTCAGCACCGCTGTTTTGTAAAAGAACTTTTTTCTCATGGTCGCCAGGTGACAATTCAGCCAGCTTTTCAGCTAGTTCAATATAGGATTCGTACATCATAACATTAAACCCGGTATGAATAAATTGATTGACTTGCTCATGCAGGGCTTGTTTCACCTTCGGATGGTTATGACCAACATTCATCACACCAATAGCACCTACAAAGTCAATAAAAGTGTTTCCATCTACATCAGTAATTAATGCTCCTTCAGCTGATTGGGCAAAAGCAGGAATTCCATTGCTAACACCTTTAGGAACTATATTTTGTCGTCTCTCGACTAAAGATTTAGACTTTTCTCCAGGGATACTTGTTTTGATTTCTGCATAACTCATTATGATCATCCTTTCTTTTTTCAAGTTGTTTTCTTAATTTTTTATTAAGCAATTTTTGTGCCAACATAAATTTTGATCTATTTAAAATTGAAAACTAATCTGCACATATCGTTTCAGTGCAAACAAATTTATGTTCTTACTTTATTCACAAGCAATCTTCATGCCATTTCTATCATTCTTAGAAAAAGTCAAAAAATAAAAAGACTCATTCTCTAGACTAATATCCAGAAAATGAGTCTTTTTTATATAAATATATCCAATTATGGGGCGGGGTTGGATATTACTTAAAAGTAAAGGAATAACTTAAATCAAAATCAATCCATGTTAAATAAAATTAAATAGCATTCTGGTTAAATCTACCTCGTTGACGCATTAATTCACGATACAGATTTGGATTTTTCTCAAATGCTGCACGTCCATGAAGCCAGAAAATGTTATTCAGTACGACTAGATTTCCAACAGGAAGCTTTAATTCAATCACACTTTCATCATTCTCCATCGAGTTAGAAAGGTCACGCAAATATTTAGCTTGTTCAATTGATTCCGGATATACAAACTGATCAATAAAACACATTCCAGGCTTATTATTATAATCAAAGAACGTTAAACGTTCGATTTCTTGATCCACATTTTTACTGCTAGGGGCTTTATACGTAAAGCGGTGATTCCCTAGTGGATGTTTCATAAATTTATTAAGTTCCTTCCAGTCATCAAGATGCAGCAGGCGAGATTCCCCGCCTCGAGCATTTTGCTCTACCATTTTCATCATTAAAAGCCAATCTGTCGGTTCATCAACAAATGTACCGTCTGTATGAAGCGTGAATAATCGATAAGCTTGACGAAGATAAGAATCACTGTTGTCCGTATCTTTTACAGAAAATCTTGCATAATATTTTCCTGTCATCGAATCGAAGTTTGGAATACCTACTATATGTGAAATCGCTGTTGCAAAAATAACATATTCATCAGTATCTTCCGTAACCCCCTCTAAACCAAGAGTAAAACCGCCTGACTCGCGGTCATGAATGATTTCACGGAGCAGATTGCCAAATTCTTCTCCTACCTGTTCTAAAAGATAAGCCGCAACAAGATGGCGTGCATATGGAGTATATTCCAAATGCTGAACAGAATAGTTTTCACTTCCTACTCTTTCAAGGAATCCTTTAATAGCATTTCTTGTAATCGTAATGTGGTATAAACGATTTGTCTGCGGGTGATTTTTTACCTCATAAGTTTCTGTTTTCACTTCAAATTTTGCCTTTTTTGTTTTAGTTACCATGTTCATTTTACGTTCCTCCTGCTATTTGTGATATAGGTGAAAAAATCTACAGGAAATAGTAAAAGCCAGTCGAACAAGCATCCTATTATCATAAATAGGAATCCACTTGTACAACTGGCTTATATTCACTTCACCGCTCTATGGAAGTAGAGTCACAGTGAACATACAGTTCGTTTTTTGTTATTTACGTTTCCCGTCTTTCATGTTGTAGCTGTTCACGGTTTTGAAAGGGAATTATCCAAAAGGCAAACATGCTGCAACATTTATTAACCTAATAATAATACGGCAGTATTTAATTGTCAATATATTTTTAATATTTAAATTATTTATTTTTCTACATCTATAGATTTTATCTGCTGAAAATGGGTATCAAGATCCTTTAATGCAGCAATAAGGGCATTGGTCGCCTTCCCACGGTAATACGTTTGTATCGCTTCAATCGCTTCATCAACACCATCATTCAAACTAATCCCCTTTAACAGCCTGCCGATAAATTCACGTCCATGCTCTGTTGCGAGAGTACACGAGGCCTCCAACACAACTCCATATTTCTTATCTATTTCAGCTGTTATTGTTAACGTTTCGAAGACACTTTTTGCCGCCATCCCCTGCGGTAAGCGGGCATGACCTGCAATGAAAATCGTTTTTCCATTGAACATACGGGACCAACCTTTCTATTTATTTAATCAAATTCGTCCGTCGAATTTGCGTCCGGATTTTTATCGAGCTCGCTCGATAAATTACCTTTTAAAAATCGCAAGACTCGCCGGAGGCTTAACATCATTCAGCCGAGTTTTGAACCCCACTGAATCGAAGAGCAGCGTTTTGCATTCATCTCTTAACTTTCAAAGTGGAGGACTTCTGTACCTGCCGCAAGCTTTCGGTACAAAAAACATTTGCTGAATGAAGTTAAATAATTACAGCTTCAAGTAAGTGCGATTGCACAGGAATTCTTCTAACTACTTCTTTACCGATTTCAATAGATGCAGTTGCAGCAGGTGATGGTGCATTACATACGTGGATAGATCGTCTTCCCATGATAATATGGAAATCGTCCACCATATTTCCATCGTTCCTTAAGGCCTGGGCGCGAACTCCTGCGGGTGCAGGAATTAAATCATCCTCTTGAATTTCAGGAATCAACTGCTGAAGACTTTTTGTAAATTGTTTTTTACTGAAGGATCTAACGTACTCATCAAACCCCTCTTTTGCAAACTTACCTGCCATTTTCCATAAACCGCTGTAGCTTAATGCTTCAGCCAAATCCTTTGCATTAAAATCTGTTTTTTTATAGCCCTCACGTTTAAAGCTGAGAACGGCGTTTGGACCTGCATCCACTTCACCGCTGATCATCCGGGTAAAATGAACTCCTAAAAATGGGAATTTTGGATTTGGAACAGGGTATATTAAATGTTTCACCAAATAGCGTTTTTCCGGTTTCAATTTAAAATATTCCCCGCGGAATGGCAGAATCTTCATATCTGTTTTATATCCAGCCGCTGCTGCCACTCGGTCACTGTGCAAGCCCGCACAATTGATAACCATATTTGCTTTAAAGGTTCCGCGATTCGTTTCAATGATTACACTGTCAGAATCTTCGTAGATTCTCTCAACCTTTGTATTTAATTTAATTTCGCCGCCATTTTCCTTGATTATTTCAGCAAACGTTTCACTTACTTGGCGATAATTCACAATACCTGCCTGAGGAACTCGAATGGCGCCAAGACCTTTCACATGCGGCTCAATCTCCTTTAACTCTTCCGCTCCAATTTTTGTAATAGCAAGACCATTTTCAAGCCCGCGGGTGTACAGGTTTTGAAGAAGCGGCATCTCCTCTTCTTTTGTTGCAACAATCACTTTCCCGCAAATATCATGATCAATTCCATGAACTTGACAAAATTCCGTCATCGATTGACTGCCTTGACGGGCAAATCTAGCCTTGAAGCTGCCCGGCTTATAATAGATTCCTGAATGGATAACCCCGCTATTATGGCCTGTTTGATGCTCAGCTACCTTAGATTCCTTTTCAATCACCACTACTTTTGCATTGGGAAAACGTTGATATAATGCCATTCCCGTAGATAACCCTACTATTCCTCCACCAACAATCGCAAAATCATACATGTATAAAATCCCCCTTTTTCAGAATAGTTTACCATTTTATTAATTTCATAAAAATATAGAATCGCCTTAATGGCTTATTTTTGTTTTACACTATTATTTAAAGCAAGTTTCATGCCGATTTCTTATGCGACAGCTATTTTTTAAAAAAAAGCATTATAAAAGTTTATTAGCCTGTTGTTTCAAATTTGCATAGGTTATTCATTTTTGCATAAATGAAAATGGAGAGTATAATCTTTCTTCATAATAAATAATTCTTCCTAAACAAAAAGCATGTTTATTGATAGATACCTATCAATAAACATGCTTTTTGAACTTTTAACCTTCGCTCAAGGAAATAGAAATATATTTTATTTCTAAAAACTCTTCTATTCCGAAATGTCCGCCTTCTCTGCCAAGACCACTTTCCTTAAATCCGCCAAATGGTGCCTGGGCGGTTGACGGCAGACCATCATTCAAACCAACAATACCGTATTCAACTCCCTCACTCATACGGAAGGCACGGCTTAAATTTTCTGTAAAAATATAAGCCGCCAAACCATAGCGCGAATTATTTGCCCTTTCTATTACTTCCTCTTCCGTTTTAAAAGTTGCAATCGGGGCTAGTGGTCCAAAGATTTCATCCTTCATACATTCCATATTCTCGTTGATATCCGTTAAGATCATCGGTGCATGGTAATACCCTTCATCAGCAGGCTTCTCTCCTGTATATGTTATTTTCCCGCCTTTTTCTATGACATCATTTACAAGTCCTGCTACTTTGTCATATGCTGCGCGGTCAATTAATGGACCAATATCTGTTCCTGCTTCTAATCCATTGCCTACCTTCAGTCCTTCTAACTTTGACTGAAAAATTTTAATGAACTCATCCGCTACTCCTTCTTGGACATAAATACGATTTGTACAGATACAAGTCTGACCGGCATTGCGAAACTTCGACTGAATCAAACCTTCAGCTGCTTTTTCTAAATTCGCATCATCCATAACGATAAAAGGTGCGTTTCCGCCAAGCTCTAAGCTGACCTTTTTCACATTTTCAGCTGCCCCGCGCATAAGCGTCTTCCCAACCTCCGTTGAACCGGTAAACGTAATTTTCGTAACACGAGTATCCTTCAGCCAAGTCTCGCCAATTTCGGCTGATTTTCCTGTTATGACATTTAGCACCCCACTTGGAAGTCCTGCTTGATGAGCAAGCTCGGCTATTTTTAAAGCAGTCAGCGGCGTCTGATTAGCCGGCTTGACAACACATGTACATCCCGCTGCTAGTGCCGGAGCTACTTTTCTTGTAATCATTGCCGCAGGAAAATTCCAAGGCGTAATAGCTGCAACAACTCCAACTGGCTCCTTACGGACAAGTATTCTCTTATGAGGATGGGAGGCTGGAATTGTTTCACCATATACCCTTTTACCTTCTTCGGCATACCAGGAAATAAAGCTGTTTGCATACTGAACTTCTCCTAATGCTTCATGTAACGGTTTTCCCTGTTCTGTCGTCATAATTCTGGCAATCTCATTCTTGTTTTCATCTATTAATTGATGCCATTTCATTAGAATACGATAGCGTTCTTCTGCTGTTTTTTTAGACCACTCTTTAAAAGCTGCATGTGCTGCATCTACAGCCTGCTTTGCTTCTAATGCACCGCCTGTAGGTACAGCACCGATTACTTCCTTCGTTGCAGGATTCGTTACTTCCGTAAAGAATTCATTTTCATTGCCAACCCATTGCCCATCAATATACATTGGATAAATCTCATATTTTTTAATGCTTTCCATTTTCATTCTCCCCTTTACCTGCAAAATCAAAGCGTATTATAGTTTTACATCTATACTTTCTTTTGCAAAAATCGTGCCATTAGATAGACGTCTAATTGACTGTTTTACTTTACTAAATACTATTCCATCGTGCATACATCTATGTAACGATGAATCAAGCTGCTACAGAAAGAACATCCAACATTATTTCCCATTTTCATTTGTTTTTTCACTTGCAATTTTCTGATACTTTCTACTAACAGAGGATTGACTTATACCTAACGCTTTTGCCGCTTTTGTTGTCGTTTTATATTGACTCATAGCCATGATAATTAGCTGTTCTTCCACTGATTCCATTGCCTCTTGTAAAGGCATGACTCTTGTTACCACAGGCTTCATTTTCTTACGCTCATAACCTAATGATACAAATTGACTTACAAACTCAGCATCGATTGATTGTTGGTCAGCTGAAACAACTAATCTCTCAATCATGTTTTGCAATTCCCTTACATTCCCCGGCCAGGAATAGCATTCTAGCATATTGATAGCATCCGGGGTCAGCTGATAATGACGGTCATATTTTTCATTCAGCTGCTGCAGAAAATGGAAGGCCAGCAGTGATATATCCTCTGTTCTTTCCCGCAATGGGGGGATTTTAATTGGTATGACATTCAAACGATAAAATAAATCTTCACGAAAAGTACCTTCCTCAACCAGCTTTTCTAATTTTTTATTTGTTGCTGCAATAATTTGGACATCTATTTTAATTGGTTTCGTACTTCCAATCGGGATTACTTCCTGCTCTTGAAGAACTCTGAGCAGCTTTACCTGCAGGTGCATAGGCATTTCCCCAATTTCATCAAGAAAAAGAATTCCTCCGTTTGCCTGTTTAAAGTAACCTTCTTTTCCATGCTTATCCGCACCTGTAAAAGAACCCTTTACATAACCAAACAGTTCGCTTTCTAATAAATTTTCCGGAATTGCTCCGCAGTTTAGTTTAAGAAAAGGTTTGTCCGCTCTTCTGCCAAATTGATGAATCGCCTCTGCAATCACTTCTTTCCCTACCCCTGATTCTCCGTTTAGAAGAACAGTAGATGAAAAATCAGCTATTTTCTTCACTTGATTCATGATTTTTTCCATTTTAGGACTGCTAAAGATTAGTTTTTTGGATAATTGATCCTTCATTTTAAAGTGATGCAATTCCTTTTTATAAAGCTCTGTTTTTTCTCGTATTTCCTGCAATTCATTCTTTAAGCGGGAGGTTTCTGTAATATCTCTCGATGCAATCACAATCCGTTCTAATTCGTTGTTTTCATTAAAAATTGGATTACCGACAGCAAGAATCTTCCTGCCCGTACTTGTTTCTTGAACGACCGAAACCTTCTTTTGTTTCTCCATAACTAGTCTTGATACAGATGGTGTAAAATAGCCCCTGTCCACAAGCTCCATTATATTTTTTCCAATTAAATCCTTTAAATCTACCTGCCAAAAATCCTCAATAATCTTTTCGCTATAGCGAAGTAATTCGCCTTTTGCATTCACAACAAGAATTTCATCGTATATACTGGATAAAATTGCATTTAGATCGGTATTTAATTCCTTAATATACTCAATTTCACTTTCTTTCGATTGGTTTAATGTTTGGGCGAGGTCCTCCTCATCTTCGATAGAAACTGAAATTGTTTTTGATTTTTCATTTAGATTAGAAAACATGATTTCATCTCCCTCAATCTCTTAAGTTAGATATTATCATTATATTTGCAATCTTTAAAATATAAAAAGTAGAAAAAGATTAATATCTTCTTCTACTTTTAAGCGTTTTTTATTTCTTAGTAGTTCAGCCAGCCTCTTAATCTTGAAGCTTCAGCTATTTGTTGGATTCCTACAATATAAGCAGCAATTTTTAAATTAACCTGATACTTTTTTGCAGTAGCAACTACATTTGCAAAGCTTTCTTTCATTTTTTCCTGCAAGCGCTCATCAACAGTTTCTTCGGTCCAATAATATCCTTGATTATTTTGACACCACTCGAAATAAGAAACAACTACACCTCCAGAGTTAGCTAGTATATCAGGAACTAGGAGGATTCCTCGTTCGTCAAGAATTTGCAAAGCCTCTTTTGTTGTCGGCCCATTTGCTGCCTCAATGACAATTTGACAGTTAATTTTCTCTGCATTCCGTTTATGAATAACACCTGAAATCGCTGCCGGAATCAGAACATCACAAGGTTTTTCTAACAGTTCCTGGTTGGTAATTGAGTTAGAAAAATGATTGGATATGATGCCAAAGGAGTCCCTATTATCAAGAAGATAGGGAATGTCCAACCCATTTTCATCATATAACCCTCCAAGTGCATCACCTATACCAATAACTTTTGCCCCTAAACCATACAAATATTGCGCCAAGTAGCTTCCTACATTTCCAAATCCTTGAATAATAACTTTCGTGTCTTTTAAGGACATCTTTCTTATTTCACACACCATTTGAAGTGTATAGAGCACACCTTTGGAGGTTGCCGTTTCTCTTCCTTTTGAACCCCCTAAGGCAATTGGTTTGCCTGTGATAAACCCAGGTGAGTCAAATTCACGAATCTGATCATATTCATCAAGCATCCACGCCATGATTTGTGCGTTTGTGTACATATCTGGAGCGGGAATATCTTTTGTCGGTCCTACAAGTTGACTGACTGCCCTGACGTAGCCTCTGCTCAACCTCTCCAATTCTCCTAGGCTCATCCGGCGAGGATCACAGACAATTCCACCCTTAGCACCTCCATACGGAAGATTCGTCACACCACATTTTAAACTCATCCAGCCAGCAAGTGCCTTTACCTCTTCAGCTGTAACATCTGGATGGAAACGAATACCTCCCTTAGTCGGCCCTTTTGCATCATTATGCTGCGCACGGTAGCCTTGGAAAATCTGCACTTCCCCATTATCCATTCGAACCGGTATACTAACCTCTAAAAATCTCATCGGCTTTTTAATGAATTCATAGACCTGAGGAGGATAGTTCATTATATTAACGGCTTCTTGCAGCGTTTCTTGAAATTCCAGCAGTGAATTATCCTGCTCTTTTACTGATTTATTTTGGTTAAGGTTAACAGATTTAATAGACAACACGAACACCTCAATTTTATTATTTTATTCACTATGTAGTATGCAATTTGCATGCCACTATTTTGGTTGCTTCTACAAGTGGACTGACAAGCACAAATTGATATATGAGATGCTGCGGACTTATGAAAAATTAACTAGGTTATGCAGAACTGCATAATCTTATTTTAGCGGACCAAAAAAGCAGTGAGTTCCGATTTACTTGGATTTCTACTGCCTTTTCATCAACTTCCCCCACCTACTCACTTCGTTCCTTGAGGAGGGGGTTTGTAACGTATCGAACCTACAGGCTGAACGCTTAACGTTACGGGACCTGCGACATTGTGGCTCTAGTGACCACCAGGCCCTCTATTCCGTTGCTCTTGCTTCGGAACTGCTTTTAAATCATTTTATAGGTTAAAGGGTGATGAACGGCCACATCTTCTATCTGGAAGGAGATGGCCTCTTTATTCGCATATTTTCGCATGATATTCGCAGAACCGTTGACATCTGCATGGAGGATGGTGCTGTTTTTTGTGCGATATAAACTTCTGGAAATTCTACGGCCTGAAAAGATTGTCTCTCTTTTTTCACCATACTTAGGAAAATCATCTCCATCTAGAAAACTAGCCTTAGAAGTATAAG
>NZ_VYKL01000001.1 GCF_008710145.1 Niallia endozanthoxylica | reverse complement strand
GTCTTATGCTTGTCAGGGGTGAGCAAGGCGCTTCCGCTTTTAGCTTACCCAATTACTAAATTTGGTTTTTTCTTTAAGCTGTGTGTTCCTTCGATGAAACGAACGGTACCTGATTTTGCACGCATAACGATGGAATGTGTGGTTGCGTATGAGCCCTTGAACTGAACTCCGCGCAGTAGTTCACCATCTGTAATACCTGTTGCTGCAAATATAGCATCATCGCCTTTTACTAGGTCATCCATTAGAAGAACTTTGCTTGGGTCAACACCCATGCTCAGGCAGCGTTGTAATTGTGCGTCATCTTCTGGAAGTAATTTTCCTTGAAGCTCGCCTCCTAGACATTTCAAAGCAACAGCTGCAAGAACCCCTTCAGGCGCACCGCCGGCTCCAAATAAAATGTCAACACCAGTGGAGTCGAATGCTGTATTAATGGCGCCAGCCACATCACCGTTATCAATTAACTTAATCCGTGCGCCAGCTTCTCTAATCTGCTCAATGATGTGCGCATGACGGTCACGATTTAAAATTGTTGCAACAACGTCTTCAATATCTTTGTTTTTTGCTTTCGCTACTGCCTTTAGATTATCAATAACCGATGCATTAATATCGATACAACCAACACAATCAGGTCCTACTGCAATTTTATCCATATACATATCAGGAGCATGCAAAAGGTTTCCTTTATCAGCAATTGCTAGAACCGCAAGTGCATTCCATCCTCCCGCAGCAAGGATGGACGTTCCTTCAACAGGGTCAACAGCTACGTCAACCTCCGGCCCAATACCCGTTCCAAGCTTTTCACCGATATAAAGCATCGGTGCCTCATCCATTTCCCCTTCACCGATTACCACTGTTCCCTGCATGTCTACCGTGTTGAAGATGTCACGCATGGCAGTTGTTGCTGCATCATCTGCCTCGTCTTTTTTCCCACGACCCATCCAACGTGCAGATGCCTGTGCAGCTCCTTCTGTTACACGAACCAATTCCATCGTTAAACTTCTTTCCACTTTTTCTTCCTCCCCTTGTTTTACTTTCTCTCTGCTTACCAATTCCTACTCAAAGATGCTCCGCTTTTCATGATCTAGCTCCAGCGCCTACCCCCTCTTGGGTCTAGACATGCCGTCATGAAGGTGAAAAAACAACCTTCACACCGGCTCGTCTTATGCTTGAGGCCCGCAGGATGCGGGTCATGCAGACGTTGCCGCAGGACGCGGCGTTTTTAGTCTGCGTTCCTCTTGTGGACAAGGCGCTTCCGCTTTTCTCACTATGCATTTTTCGTTTGCTCAATCTCTTCTTTTGACAAGTTTTCGCGCCAAACCGTGGCACCTAGACCATTTAGTTTCTCAACCATATGACTATAACCGCGATCTATATGTTCAAGTCCTGTTACTTCTGTTACTCCTTCAGCCATAAGGCCGGCAATGACAAGTGCAGCACCTGCCCGCAGGTCACTTGCTTTCACCTTCGCCCCTTCTAGCTGAACAGGCCCATTAATAACGGCAGAGCGACCTTCCACTTTAATATTTGCATTCATTCTTCTTAACTCGTCAATATGTTTAAAGCGTGCGCCATAAATGGTATCGGTGACGATGCTTGTCCCCTCTGCCCTTGTTAATAGAGAAGTAAGCGGCTGCTGCAGGTCTGTTGGAAAGCCTGGATACACAAGCGTTTTGATGTCGACTGCTTTCATTTTTGGAACAGACCGTACAAATATTTGGTCATCATTGACTTCTATATGGACACCCATTTCACGAAGCTTAGCAAGCAATGATTCGAGATGCTGCGGAATCACATTATCTATCAGAACACCATCACCGACTGCTGCACCAAGAATGATATAGGTACCTGCCTCAATACGGTCTGGGATAATCGTGTGACGGCATCCATGAAGCTGGTCAACCCCATCAATCCGAATCACATCGGTACCAGCACCTTTAATTTTGGCTCCCATATTAGTCAACAACGTAGCAACATCAATGATTTCTGGTTCCTTTGCCGCATTTTCAATGACCGTACGGCCTTTAGCACGAACTGCCGCCAGCATAATGTTAATCGTTGCTCCAACACTGACAACATCAAGGTAAATCCGAGCACCTTTCAGTTCATCTGCACGAAGATAAATCGCACCCTGTTCATTGCTAACAGACGCTCCAAGTGCTTCAAACCCTTTAATATGCTGATCAATCGGTCGTGGTCCTAAATGACAACCTCCAGGCAATCCAATAACAGCTTTTTTAAAACGACCAAGCATTGCACCCATTAAATAATAGGAGGCTCGAAGCATTTTGACTTTTCCGTTCGGCAGAGGCATGGAAATCATCGTTGAAGGGTCAACTGTCATGTCATTGTCGGTAAAATCTACTTTTCCGCCAATTTCTTCTAGCAATCCTTTTAATATCTGGACATCAGAGATATCAGGCAACCCTTCAATCGTTACAGGAGAATCAGCTAGAATAGTGGCAGGAATTAACGCAACTGCACTATTTTTGGCACCGCTGATTCGAACTGTCCCTTTTAATGGATAGCCGCCTGCAATCATTAATTTTTCCATTTTTAACTCCCTTCAAAGTCATGTTGTACTTATAGTTTATTCTTCCTGCTCAATTTAGAGGATTATGCTTGTCTTTTTCGAAAGCTTTATTGTCTTTGTTAATTGTCTTTATCACCCATTCTTTATTTTACACAAAAAATAGTCGACTTCTATCAAATTGGGAAAATTTTTACCCATTTGACAAAAATTTTTCTGAAAATATTATACCGGAAAAGTAATTAGCGAGATTTGCTTGAGGAAAAGGCTGACTTTATAAAAGTCATCCTCTAGATTTGACTGTGCTGGTCAGGAAGACAGCGCCGATGAAGATAATGGCTGTGGTACTATTTAGATGGAGACGCCGAGTTCGCAGACGATGCCACGGGATGTGGCAATGTCTGCGTTCCTCTTTTGGGCAAGGCGCCTCCGCTTTTCTTAAATCCAGCTGCGGTGGCTAGACCCTCGGGGTCATGCAGATGTTGCCACAGGATGTGGCGTTCTTAGTCTGCGTTCCTCTTCTGGGCAAGCCACCTCCGCTTTTCAATCTATTCTCTACCCTTCCAATCAGCCAAGAATGCTTCAATTCCTTTGTCTGTTAAAGGATGGCTAAATAGCTGATTAATGACTTTGAATGGAACCGTTGCGATATGCGCACCTCTTAATGCGGCATCCGTTACGTGTTGAGGATGTCTGATGGAGGCAGCGATAATTTCGGTTTCAATTCCATGGATGGCAAAGATTTCAGCAATTGTTGAAATAAGATCAAGTCCGTTAGTTCCAATATCATCAAGTCTTCCAAGGAAAGGAGATACATATGTAGCACCTGCTCTAGCTGCTAGCAATGCTTGGTTAGCACTGAAAATAAGCGTTACATTTGTTTTGATTCCTTCTTTTGACAATACTGCAACAGCCTTCATTCCATCTGGAGTCATTGGTATTTTAACTGTAATATTTGGTGCAATAGCAGCCAATTCTTTTCCTTCTCTTATCATGCCTTCAGCATCTAGAGCGATTACTTCTCCACTTACTGAACCAGGAACAAGGTTTGCAATTTCACGCAGGCGGTCATGAAAAGAAATATTTTTTTCCTTTGCTACTAGGGAAGGATTTGTTGTAACACCAGAGAGAATCCCTAATTCATGTGCCTCTTTAATTTCTTCCATATTTGCAGTATCGATAAAAAACTTCATCAGTATACCCCTTTCGAATTAAAAATTTTTATCATAACACGACTTTATTGTTTACAAAAGGCTTGTAAAAAAAACAAACTTTATGCGTGAAGTATGTAATAATGCATTGAAACCGCCTTTAAAAAGGCGGTTTCCCTAAAATACAACGTTTCAATTGCCCCGCACTTAATAGGCAAGCCAAGCACTAAGTGATATGTGCTTCTAACCCTTCAGCGAGGAAAGAACGCCCACTGATGGAGGTCTTTTTTAAGCTTTGCCTGAAGAACCAAATTCACGAATCTTTCCGATTACCGTTTCTTTAATTACTTCACGTGCTGGTCCTAGGTATTTACGAGGATCATACACTTCTTTATCATTATCTAAAATTTCACGAATACGTTTTGTTGAAGCCATTTGATTTTCTGTATTCACGTTAATTTTTGCTGTACCTAAAGAAATAGACTTTTGGATATCCTTTGTTGGAATTCCAGTTCCTCCATGAAGAACAAGAGGTACACCTGTAGCATCTCTTACTTCTTCCATTTCTTTAAAACCTAGGTTCGGTTCACCTTTGTAAGGTCCGTGAACAGAGCCTAGTGCAGGTGCTAAGCAATCAATACCTGTACGTTTGACAAGTTCTTCACACTCTTTTGGATCAGCGTAGATTACGCCATCAGCTACTACATCATCTTCCTGTCCGCCAACTACTCCAAGCTCAGCTTCAACAGAAACACCCTTAGAGTGTGCATATTCTACCACTTTTGAAGTCGTTTCAATGTTTTCTTCAAACGGATGATGTGAAGCATCTATCATAACAGATGTAAAGCCAGCATCAATGGCTTCTTTACACTTTTCAAAACTTGAACCATGATCTAAATGAATCGCAACAGGAACAGTGATTTTTAAATCTTCTATTAAGCCTTCAACCATTTTTACAACAGTTTTGAATCCACTCATATATCTTCCTGCACCTTCAGAAACCCCTAAAATGACAGGTGATTTTTCTGCTTCTGCAGCTTGAAGAATCCCTTGTGCGTATTCAAGATTATTTACGTTAAATTGGCCTACGGCATATCCTTCTGATTTTGCTTTATTAAGCATCTCAGTCATAGAAACTAAAGGCATATGTGTTCCTCCCTTTTCTTTATGATTCATTCCATATAATGCTTATGTTTACAGTTTTCCTTTTATCGTTGAAAGTATGTAATTAACTTTATACAGAACGAAGGAATAAACATCCATTGCAAATTCCAATTTGTATCATATCAAAATAATACTAGAATTGCTAATGTTCTTAAGAAGTTTTACATTCAATTTTCAACCCGCAAAAAAGTTAACCGCTTCCAAGTAAGGAGGGAACACAATCTGCACAAAAGTGTCTATTTTTTGACTTTAAATTCGACGAGCGAATTTGATTTTATCTTATTCGGATAGATATTTCGCCACTGCGACACGAATATCTTCAATATCAAACGGCTTTGCAAAATGTGTAATGGCACCTAAGTCCATCGCTTCCTGAATCATATCCAGTTCACCATATGCCGTCATAAGGACAACTTTAATATCCGGTACAATTTCCTTCATTCTTTTTAGGATTTCAATTCCATCCATCCCAGGGATTTTCATATCAAGAAGAACCAAATCTGGTACATTATCTTTCACTATTTCTAACGCCTGCAGACCATTTGCAGCCTGGTACGTATCATAACCTTCCTTTTGAAGAACTTCATTTAATAATATACGGATACCGAACTGATCATCTACTATAAGTATTTTCTTATCCATTGTGCACCTCTTCCTCTGCATTAAATTTCATTATGTTGAATGATTGTTTTCATATTTTGAATAGATTTACTCTTATATTCATATTACATTCTACTTCCCCTTTTGAAAATCCTTCCTAGTTTCTATGTTTAATAAAAACTATTCTATAACACATTTTGCCTTTACCCGTAAAATCTTTATAATTGGAAATTAAGAACAATCATTTCTTTTAAAAATGCAGCTGTATTAGTATTTACAGACTCTTCTGTTATTTAACTATAGGTGTACTAGTATAGGTTATCCTTCTTGCTATTATGCATGTGTGCTACTATAAAAAGAACTTGTGTATTACAGGTAAGCCTCAGCTATAGCATATACCAATTTTCTATATAAAAGTAATATTTGGAGGTTGATTTTTTTGTTAAAAATTTTTGCTACCCAGCTAAATGGATTATTTACAAAAATTCGCGAAGAACAGATGGAGGAAATCGAAGACGGTGCCCGCTTGCTGGCCCAGGCGGTTATTTCAGATGGAAGGATTTATATATTTGGTGCTGATGAAATGACTGCTGTGGCAATCGAAGCAGCCAAGGGAGCCGAGCCTCTCACCCATGCAGCGGTATTAACTTCTGATATGATTGAAACGGTTTCCGGCGTTGACCGTGTTCTGCTCGTAACCCGCTATTCCACGGACCAAGAAGCGCTCAACATAGCCAAAAAACTTGCGGAAAAAGGGATTTCCTTTATTACATTGTCTACTCATCAGGAATCCGATAAAGAATCAATTACAGATTTTGCAGATGTGTCAATCGATTTATCATTGCATAAGGGTTTGGTTCCAGCCGATGACGGAGGACGAATCGGATTTCCATTCTCAATGGCTGCGCTTTATGCCTATTACGGCCTAAAATTTACAATTGATGAAATATTGGCGGATTACTAGGCGGATGACCTCAGCCGGTTCTTTCTTGACCGGATTTACTGTTAACAGACTGAGATGGGAACGAATACTTTGCCTTCTTGACCATCTTCTCTGTGCTCAGACCAGTCCGGGCACGAATTGCGTCCTCTCCTAAAATAATATAAAAAATAAAAAGCCTTGCATCAAACAAGGCTTTTCCACTTAATTTTCTTCTTTATATTTTAAAGACGCTCCGATAAAGTCACGGAATAAAGGCTGCGGACGGTTTGGTCTAGAGATAAACTCCGGATGGAATTGAGATGCTACAAACCATGGGTGGTCCTTAAGCTCTACGATTTCTACTAGACGGCCGTCTGGGCTTGTACCAGAGAACATAAAGCCTGCCTTTTCCATTTGCGGGCGGTACTGGTTGTTAAATTCATAGCGGTGACGGTGGCGCTCATAAACCACCTCATCCTGATACGCTTCATATGCCTTTGTACCTTCAGTAAGCTTACAAGGATATAAACCAAGACGAAGTGTGCCTCCAAGATCTTCAATATCCTTTTGCTCAGGCAGAAGGTCAATAATCGCATGCGGTGTTTCAGGATAGATTTCCGAAGAATGTGCTCCTTCTAATTGAAGGACGTTGCGTGCATACTCGATGGATGCAAGCTGCATGCCAAGGCAGATGCCAAGGAATGGACGCTTTTGTTCACGAGCATAGCGGATTGCAGAAATTTTCCCTTCAATTCCACGGTCGCCGAATCCGCCTGGTACAAGGACTCCATCCACATCTTGTAAAATTTCGCCTACATTCTCATCATTAACCTCTTCAGAATTAATCCATTTAATGTCAATATCAGAATCAAATGCATATCCAGCATGCTTCAATGCTTCAACAACAGATAGATAGGCATCCTGAAGCTCCACATATTTCCCGACAAGACCGATTGTTGTCTTCTTAGAAAGATTGCGTACTTTTTCAAGTAAGGCTGTCCATTCGGTCATATTCGCTTCACCGCAGTCTAATTTCAAATGATTGCAGACGATAGAATCCATCTTTTGTGCCTGAAGGGCTAATGGGATGGATAAAAGATGGTCTGCATCCTGACATTCGATAACCGCATTTTTATCAATATCACAGAAAAGGGCAATCTTGTCCTTCATATCTTGTGTCATTGGCATTTCGGTACGAACAACAATAAGATTTGGCTGAATCCCAAGGCTGCGTAATTCTTTTACGCTATGCTGTGTCGGCTTTGTCTTCATTTCACCAGCCGCTTTAATATATGGTACAAGTGTACAGTGAATGTACATAACATTATCAGAGCCGACATCACTTTTTACCTGACGAATAGCTTCTAAAAACGGCAGTGATTCAATGTCACCGACAGTTCCACCGATTTCGGTAATAACAACATCCGCATTTGTTTCACGACCTGAGCGGAACAGGCGCTCTTTAATTTCATTGGTAATATGAGGAATAACTTGAACGGTTCCTCCTAAATAATCACCGCGGCGCTCTTTTTTCAAAACAGCAGAATACACTTTTCCTGTTGTTACATTGCTGTATTTGTTTAGGTTGATATCGATAAAACGTTCATAGTGTCCTAAATCAAGATCCGTTTCGGCACCATCATCTGTTACAAAAACTTCACCGTGCTGGTATGGACTCATTGTTCCTGGGTCCACGTTAATGTATGGATCAAATTTTTGAATCGTTACATTCACTCCACGGTTTTTTAATAAACGTCCTAATGATGCTGCTGTAATTCCCTTTCCCAGCGACGAAACAACGCCGCCCGTTACAAAAATATATTTTGTCATAATTAAAATTCCCCCTCCATAACAGTTTGTACAAATTCTCTTTTATTTAAAGACAGTAAATAAGTGAAATATGATGAAATTCCAGTTTCACACTTCATCATAAAGAAAACACACCTAATCTATAGCAATAGAATGCATGAAAAAATGCTGCCCGACTGCACGGACAGGCAGAAATCAACTATAGGGGAAAGCAACGAAAAGCGGAAGCGCCTTGTCCACCCCCGACAAGCATAAGACGAGCTGGCTAGAAGGTTGTACTTTAACCTTCTAGACGGATTGGCTTATGACCTCGAGGGGGTAGGCGCTGCAGCTAGACAGCTAAACATATAAAAAACAAAAACGCTCCTCTTACTTCTTACAAAGTAAGGGAGCGCTACTCTCAAAAATTATCCGTTCCTCATTGAGGAGCCCAAAAAGTATTCTACAAGTATCGACACAAAAAGTCAATATGAAAATTACTTTTCAAGATCGTCATCTAAATCAAGGTCTTCTTCTAATTCTTCGTCTTCCTCTTCATCTAAGTCAAAATCTTCATCTAGTTCAAGATCGTCATCATCATCATCATCATCTAGATCCAAGTCATCATCAAGATCATCATCGTCTTCATCATCATCGTCATCTAAATCTAGATCATCATCTAAATCGTCGTCATCTAGCAGATCATCATCGTCATCCAACTCATCAAATACATCTTCTTCAAAGTCATCTAAGTCTAGATCGTCTTCATCAACAACCTTCTTAGCCTTTTTCTTCTTCTTCGCTTTTACAGGGTTGACGATTTCCTCCACCACTTGATCCACTGGGTACCATACACGCAGACCCCATTGATTATCGCCGATTGCTAAAAAGCGGCCGTCAATATTTAAATCAGTATAAAATTGAGCAATTCTACTTCTTAATTCCTCTTCAGAAATACCAGCTACTTTCGCAATCTCTTCGGTCAATTCTTTAAATGAAATAGCCGTTTTTCTTTCATCCATGATTTCGTACGCAATCTCTATTAAAGACATTTCCTTTATTTCTTCTTTTGAGAATTGAGCTAAACTCAAGATCCGCACTTCCTTTCTATCTAATCCATTCACAGTTTTCGATACGTAAAGCCCGTCCATAATCGGTCCGGCTACTATTCTTTTGAACCAATATGTAATCATAAACCATTAAACTGTACCAATTACACACAAAAATACATATTCTCCATTATAAACAAAATATTGGGGTTTATGCTAGCACTTGCTGATGATTCTAGTATATTTTTCACAACTTATCTCTTTGTAGCCTGCAATTTCTCTTTTAACAGTTTTTTCTTAGCAGCAAGCTCTTTGTTCGGACGATCACGAAGCTCTTTTCTAGCCAATAAAAAGAAATAAATAGAAAACAAAAAGAATGGAATAGCCCCGAGCTGTTGTTTATAAAGATAATACGAAACGGTCAACGCTCCTGCCCAACAAATAATCCTGATAATAAACCGCTTCAAGTCTTTCACTTCCTGAATTAGAAATTGTACAATCTTCCTACCGTAAATGGTGAGGTATCTTACAGCCTTCCCATTCTATGGAATCTCCATAAGAGTATACTACCATGTATATGTAAATTTGTTGTAAATACCCCAAATATTTCACCACAATTTCATTTAAACTCATACAAGCATTGTCATTCTATCATACTATTTACCGAGTTAAGGCGTTGGAACATTAACGTGCTGGGGGACTGTCCCCCAGCACGTTAATGCGATAAATCATGTTTAAAGGGGCGTCTGGTTGTTGGAGCTGATTTCAAACAACTACATGTTCCGTCGATACTGGCCGCCTACTTCGTAGAGTGCACGGGTAATTTGCCCGAGGCTTGCGACTTTAACAGTTTCCATAAGCTCGCTGAAAATATTGCCTCCGCTAACAGCCGTTTCCTTCAAGCGTTTCAATGCCTTATCTACCCGATCTTTATTCCTCTCCTGGAACATTCGCAAATGTGCAATTTGCGTTTCCTTTTCCTCCCTTGAGGCCCTTGCCAGCTGCATGTTATCAAGCTCCTCTTCTGCCGGAGGATTTGGATTCAGATACGTATTTACCCCTATAATTGGCAGCGCTCCTGTTGACTTCAACGTTTCATAGTACATCGACTGCTCTTGAATCTGTCCGCGCTGATACTGTGTCTCCATTGCCCCAAGCACACCGCCTCTATCATCTAAGCGTTCAAATTCATGCAATACAGCTTCCTCTACAAGGTCCGTCAGCTCCTCGATAATAAATGAGCCTTGAAGCGGGTTTTCGTTCATCGATAACCCATGTTCCTTTGTAATAATCATTTGAATGGCCATTGCGCGTCGCACTGATCCCTCCGTCGGTGTGGTGACCGCCTCATCATAGGCATTCGTATGCAGTGAATTACAGTTATCCTGCAGAGCCATCAAGGCTTGAAGCGTTGTGCGGATATCATTAAAGTCCATTTCCTGTGCATGCAGGGACCTTCCTGATGTTTGAATATGGTACTTCAGCTTTTGGCTTCGTTCATTAGCACCATACTTATCACGCATCACAATCGCCCAAATTCTGCGTGCCACCCGGCCAATTACGCTGTACTCCGGATCCAGTCCGTTCGAGAAAAAGAACGATAAGTTTGGAGCAAAGTCATCCACCTTCATCCCTCTGCTCAAATAATACTCGACATACGTAAATCCATTTGCCAATGTATAGGCCAGCTGCGATATCGGGTTGGCCCCTGCCTCGGCAATATGATAGCCGGAAATGGAAACAGAATAATAATTTCGAACCTGATGATCAATAAAATACTGCTGAATATCACCCATCATCCGAAGCGCAAACTCCGTCGAGAAAATACATGTATTTTGCCCTTGATCCTCTTTCAAAATATCCGCCTGCACTGTTCCGCGTACCTTCTGCAATGCGGCTGCCTTTGCCTCTTCATACTCTGTTTCCGAAAGTGTACGCCCTAGCTCTACTTCCTTTTTTTTCACCTGCTGATCAATCGCTGTGTTCATAAACATGGCCAAAATAATTGGCGCCGGCCCATTAATCGTCATCGAAACAGACGTCGACGGATCGCATAAGTCAAAACCGGCATACAGCTTTTTCATATCATCGAGCGTACAGACGCTAACCCCGCTTTCCCCCACTTTCCCAAAAATATCTGGGCGCTCGTCAGGGTCCTCTCCGTAAAGCGTCACAGAATCAAACGCTGTACTAAGCCGCTTTGCCTTGTCATCCTTTGACAAATAATGAAAGCGGCGGTTCGTCCGTTCCGGCGTTCCCTCACCGGCAAACTGGCGCTTCGGGTCCTCCCCTTCTCGCTTAAACGGAAACACACCTGCCGTATACGGAAATCTCCCAGGCACATTCTCCCTGTATACCCACGATATAATTTCTCCATAATCTTTAAATCTGGGAAGTGCAACCTTTGGAATCAACAAGCCTGACAAACTCTTCGTTTTCAGAACCGTCACAATTTCCCTATCACGAATTCTCGTTGTAAATTGCTCCCCTTCATAAAGCTCCTTTGTACTTTCCCACTGCTTAAGAATCCGTACAGACTCCGGTGTCAGCTGCTCCCATGTCTTCTCTTTAATCCTCTCTAGCTCGGATATCACATCACTTTGACCACCATGCTCTTTCACTGCCTGAATCGCACCCTCCAGCTGAAATAGCTTGCGTGCCAAATCAGCCTGCACCGAAGCCTTTCTCTTAAACGCACGGATGGTATCGTTTACCTCACGCAAATAGGAGCGCTGATCATTCGGAATAATCACATGCTGCTTCTCAACCTTTTCCTTTTTTGAAAAAGAAGTGCGCCAATCCAAGCCCCATTTTTCATTCAAATGCCCAACCAATGCCGCCCACAGCGCATTCGTACCTGAGTCATTAAACTGACTGGCAATGGTGCCGTACACAGGCATCTCCTCAAGGCTCTTTTCAAAAAGCATATGACTGCGCTGGTACTGCTTTTGCACCTGACTTCTAGCATCCTCGGAGCCTTTACGTTCAAATTTATTTATCACAATAAAATCGGCATAATCAATCATGTCAATTTTTTCCAACTGGGAAGGCGCCCCAAACTCACTTGTCATGACATACATCGAGACGTCGCAAATATCCGTGATAGCGGCATCTCCTTGCCCAATGCCACTTGTCTCTACGACAATCAAGTCAAAGCCCGCTGCCTTCACCACTTGAATCGCATCTTGTATCGCTGCTGATAGTTCAGTTCTCGACCGGCGCGTTGCTAAGCTTCGCATATAGACACGCGACGAAAAAATGGCATTCATACGGATGCGGTCACCGAGGAGCGCCCCGCCGGTTTTTTGCTTCGTTGGATCAACAGATAATATCGCTGTTTTCTTTTTCGGAAAATCCAATAAAAAGCGGCGAATCAGTTCATCGGTCAATGTACTTTTCCCCGCACCGCCTGTACCGGTAATCCCTAACACTGGCACATCCTTTGCCATCGCTTTTATTTTTTCAAAAATAGCTGAGCTTGCAAAATGCTCCCCTTTTACTCGCTGCTCGGCAAGGGTAATGAACCTCGCAATCGTATTCACATCAAAGGCTGCAAGTCTATCAACAGACTCCTCGGTTACAACAGAGGGAAGCGGAAAATCACATTCCTTCATCATCGTATTAATCATGCCCTGTAGCCCGCTTTTCAGGCCATCCTCCGGAGAAAATATCCGTGCCACACCATATGCGTGAAGTTCATTGATTTCCCTAGGAATGATAACGCCGCCTCCGCCTCCGTATATGCGAATATGAGAAGCATTTCGTTCTTTTAAGAGGTCCACCATATATTTGAAATACTCCACATGCCCCCCCTGATAGGAAGAAACAGCGATCCCTTGGACATCCTCCTGGATCGCTGCATTGACTACTTCCTCAACCGATCGGTTATGGCCTAAATGAATCACTTCTGCCCCGCTTGCCTGAAGGATTCTCCGCATGATATTAATCGAGGCATCGTGCCCATCATAAAGGCTTGAAGCGGTCACAAAACGGATTGGGTTAGTTGGCCGGTACATTTCTGGTTTCACAATAGATACACTCCTTTGTATTCTCCTTAACCCCTTTGGCCCCCTCTACTAAAAACTCCATCTGCAGTTCAATATACTCGTCAAGCGTGAATAGCTTTCGCAGCTCCCAGCGTCTGAACGCCCACATTTGTCCCTGCACATAAATATTATGAGAATGCATCTTAATTTGATTTTCCGATAAGCTGATTTCGCCATTTTCCACACATCGTTCGAGCATTTGTTTAAAAATATCAACCATTTCCAATTCCTTACGCAGTACATAAGGAAGCGCATCCTTTGGCAGAGACTTTACTTCCTGATACATCACGAGAACCTCATCCTGCATCCCATCAACGACACGAAAATAGTTAGCAATCGCCTGCCTAAGGTCATCAAGGGTCGTCTGCTGCTTGGTATCAAGAATCTTCTGCAATCTCTCCCGCACTTGGTCATAAATCCGGTCACAGACTAGATAGAGGACATCCTCTTTTGTCCGGATGTATTCATATAAGGTTCCAATACTGAAGCCAGCTGACCTCGCAATCTCCCTTGTTGTTGTCCGGTGAAAGCCTTTTTCAATAAAAAGCTTTACCGCTCCATTAATCATTTGGTCTCTTCGCTTTTGGATGAGACGTTCATCTTTTACTGATGCATGCACCTCACGTTTTTTCATTGTTACCTACCCGCCTGTCACTATAATTAGGAAATGAATAGTTTAAAAATTATAAAAATTAATAAGCCATGGTCCCCATTATTAAAGGTAGAACACAGCTATATTTCGTCTTTTTTTGAAAAACCTTCCTGCTTGCTTCCCTACAAAAATCGTATTTCATACGATTTTCTCTATCTTTCTATTATACAACAAAATACGTCAGAACATTTAAAACTTTCCATTTTTCCTATTAAAAAAAACAAAATTTTTAGCCTATTAATACTTTTTTATAATAATTTATCCCAGATTTCTCTTAGAGCATCCGAGAGATAACTAGACGCTGAATCTCTTGGGTTCCTTCGTAAATTTGTGTTATTTTAGCATCCCGCATGAACCGTTCGACCGGATAATCCTTTGTGTAGCCATAACCGCCAAAAACCTGCACCGCTTCTGTTGTCACCTTCATCGCTGTATCACCAGCAAACAGCTTCGACATAGCCGATTCCTTTCCGTACGGCAGGCCCTCTGATTCTCTCCATGCCGCCTGATAGGTTAACAGCCGTGCTGCTTCCACACTTGTTGCCATATCCGCCAACTTAAAGGAGATTCCCTGCTGAGCAGCAATCGGCTTTCCGAATTGATAACGCTGCTTCGAATACGCAACAGCAGCATCTAATGCTCCCTGAGCAATCCCGACAGCCTGTGCCGCAATCCCATTCCGTCCTCCGTCCAAGGTCATCATAGCGATTTTAAAACCTTCTCCCACCATGCCGAGCACATTTTCCTTTGGAATTTTACAATCCTGAAAAATAATCTCCGTTGTCGGCGATGAACGAATGCCAAGCTTCTTTTCCTTTTTCCCAATAGAAAATCCCGGTGTATCCTTTTCCACAATAAAGGCGGTCGTCCCTTTCTGTTTGGAAGCCGGGTCTGTCAATGCAAATACAACATAAATGTCGGCCACTCCGCCATTAGTAATAAAAATCTTCGAACCGTTTAAGACATAATGTTCGCCCTCTAATCTTGCATTTGTCTTCATGGCACCTGCATCAGAGCCGCTTCCAGGCTCGGTAAGACCGTAAGCACCGAGTTTCTCCCCCAATGCCATCGGCTTTAAATATTTTTGCTTCTGCCCCTCTGTACCAAATTTATACAAGGGCCACCCGGCAAGGGACGTATGAGCGGATAAGGTAACCGCGGTTGAAGCACATACGCGGGCTATCTCCTCCACCGCAATGCAATAGGCTAAATAATCACTGCCGATGCCGCCATACTCCTCCGGCCAAGGAATCCCCATTAAGCCGAGTTCTGCCATTTTATCGATAATGTCACGGTCAAAGCGCTCCTCTTCATCACGCTGTGCAGCCGTAGGAGCGACTTCATTTTGAGCAAAATCCCGAACCATCTTTCGAATCATTTCATGCTCTTCTGATAATGTAAAAATCATATTTATTCCCCTTTGCTCGTATATACTATAGAGTCGCTTTAATTTATACATAATTTCCGGTTTTAAAGATGCTTGCTTATAACCACACGCTGGATTTCGCTTGTACCTTCATAAATTTCGGTAATTTTGGCATCACGGAAATAGCGTTCAACAGGGTACTCTTCTGTATAGCCAAATTCGCCCAGCACGCCAATCGCTTCCGTTGTCATGTATACAGCTGTTTTGGAAGCGAATAATTTCGCGATGGAGGCCTCCTTCCCGCACGGGAGACCCCTTTGCTTCAAATCAGCCGCCCGATAGACTAACAGTTTGGCAGCCTCAAGATTCGTTGCCATATCAGCTAATTTAAATGAGGTCCCCTGCTCTGTTAGGTTGTGCTTTGAAAAAGAAACGGCCGTCTCAAAGGCAGCTTCAGCTATACCGAGTGCCTGTGCTGCTATCCCAATGCGGCCAAATTCGAGATTGGCAAGGGCGATTTTAAAACCCTCGCCTTCGTTGCCAAGCCTGTTAGCAAAAGGTATTTTCATATTTTCGAAGTGCAGCTGTCTCGTTCGCGAGCCGTGCAGTCCCATTTTCTGTTCGTCCTTGCCGAAAATTAAACCCGATGTATTTTTTTCAACAATAAAAGCGGTAATTCCCCTGCTTCTTAGCGCGGAATCCGTTACAGCAAAAAGAATATAAAGGTCTGCCTCTCCTCCATTCGTAATAAAAAGCTTGGAACCGTTGATAACATAATGATCATCTTTTTTGACCGCTCTTGTTTTGAGATTTGCAGCGTCCGACCCTGCACTCGCTTCGGTCAAGCAAAAAGCACCTAAATACTGCCCTGATGCCAGCTTCGGGACAAATGCGCGCTTCTGCTCCTCTGTCCCGAAAAGAAGAATGGGATTCGTCCCTACTGAGGTGTGGACAGAAAGAATGACCCCAACGGCGGCACTAACCTTTGAAAGCTCATGAATGGTTAAGATATAAGAGGTAAAGTCCATTGCTTGCCCTCCGTAGTTCCGAGGAACAGGAATTCCCATCAAGCCGAGCTTCCCCATTTTTTGAAGAATATCTCTCGGAAATTCCCCCTGTTCCATACGTGGAATAAAGGGCTCTATTTCTTGTTTAGCAAAATCAATGACCTGTTTCCTTATCAGCTTCTGTTCTTTTGTAAAATCCAGGTCCATATGACCCCCACTTTCTGCTGCTTGTTTGACTGTTTTCTGAAAAGGATCTTTCTCTGTCGAAAATGGAATACACTATAAAAATTCTCTAGAACAATCTGCAAAATCCCTGCTTTCTATTTGTATTCATAAAACCCTCGACCTGACTTTTTTCCAAGCCAGCCTGCTTTTACATATTTTCTTAATAGCGGACACGGACGGTACTTATCTTCACCGAGTCCCTCATGAAGGGTTTCCATAATATAAAGACAGGTATCTAGTCCGATAAAATCAGCCAATACAAGCGGCCCCATCGGATGGTTCATACCCAGTTTCATCACTTCGTCAATCGCCTCTTTTTCAGCGACTCCTTCATATAAAGTAAAAATAGCTTCATTAATCATTGGCATCAGGATTCGGTTAGAAACAAAGCCAGGAAAGTCATTTACCTCCACCGGTACCTTTTCCAGCGTTTTTGTCATCTTTTCAATGGTTTCATATACTTCGTTAGAGGTTGCAAGACCGCGGATAATTTCAACCAGCTTCATCACTGGAACAGGATTCATAAAATGCATGCCAATCACCTTTTGTGGACGGTTTGTCGCCGCCGCAATCTCGGTGATTGGAAGTGAGGATGTATTGCTGGCTAGAATCGTATGCTCGGGGGTAATCTTGTCAAGCGTACGAAAAATTTGTGTTTTTATTTCCATATTTTCAATCGCTGCTTCAATGACTAGATCAGCATCCCTCCCATCTGCTAGATTAGTCGATAAGGAAATGAGCGAAAGGATGGCCTCCATCTCCTCTGACTTCATCCGTCCTTTATTCACTTGCCGTAGAAGATTACAGCGAATGGTGTTCTTTCCATGTTCTGTCAATTGGACATTCAGGTCATTAAGGATGACATCATAGCCTGCTTGCGCACATACTTGAGCAATTCCGGAACCCATCTGACCAGCACCTATGACCATTACTTTTTCAATCTTCATCAGACACCTCCGTTTGTTATAGATGGAAAAAACCTAATGCAGCCGGTATTGTCTTTAAGGGACAAGTACCGGCATGAACACAGGTTTATAGCTCTTTTTTCTATTTTTTTTTAATGACTGGACCAACTTCCACTGCTTGCAGATCTGCCAAAGCTTGGCGAGACATCTTACGACAAAAGAGATACGGTCATACGCATCTTCCTAGATGGCAGGCTATTAGCCGGCCGCATTCCGCGGCACTTCAATCATAATGGCATCCCCCTGCCCGCCTCCTGAGCAAATGGCAGCAATGCCAAGCCCGCCGCCGCGGCGTTTTAATTCATGCATAAGCGTCACAATGATTCTAGCACCGCTCGCGCCGATTGGATGGCCGAGGGCAACCGCACCGCCGTTCACATTCACCTTTTCCGGGTTAAGTCCGGCAATTTTTACAGTAATTAAGGACACGGCAGCAAAAGCCTCATTTATTTCAAATAAATCAATATCCTCAGGTCTTTTGCCTGTCTTCTTCAGCAATTCATTAATCACTCGCCCTGGAGTTTCCGGAAAATCCTTTGCTTCTGTAGCCATTGCTGTATGGGCAAGAATCACTGCCTCAGGCTGACGATTTTCCCTTGCAGCCCGTTCCGCACTCATTAAAACAAGTGCAGCAGCACCATCATTGACTCCTGGTGCATTACCGGCCGTAATGGTACCATTCTTGCCAAAAGCAGGTGACAGCACAGCCAATCTTTCCAGCGATGTATCTCTCCTTGGGCCTTCATCCTGCGATACAACTATTGGGTCCCCTTTTCGCTGCGGAACTTCAACCGGAATCACTTCCTGTGCAGTCAGCCCACCGTCCATCGCTGCCAAAGCTCGCAGATGGCTTCTGAGTGCCCACTCATCCTGTTCTTCACGGCTGATGTTCCAAGTGAAAGCACTTTGATTCCCATACATCCCCATCGGAACACCAGTAAAACTGCAAGTCAATCCATCATATTTCATTAAATCGACAGCAACGCCGTTCCCCATCTTCATCCCGAACCGGGCATCCTGGAGGATATAGGGTGCCTGGCTCATGGACTCCATGCCGCCAGCGACGATTACACTCTCATCACCACTGCGGATTAATTGGTCAGCAAGCGTTACACTGCGCATACCTGATGCACACACCTTATTAATCGTTTCCGTTTTGATATCCCAAGGCAAATCTGCTTTTCTCGCTGCTTGCCGAGAGGGAATTTGCCCTTGTCCGCCCTGCAGCACATTGCCGATGATGACCTCCTCCACATCTGTTGGGGATACATTGGCTCTTTTTAATGCTTGTTTTATTGCCATTGAACCAAGGTCGGATGCTGATAGACCGCTCAAACTGCCGCCTAATTTGCCAATAGGTGTTCGAACTCCGCTTAAGATTACGGATTTACTCATCGTAAACGTCACCTCTCTTTTTTCCTGAATCGGAAAGCAACAACCGAAAGCTCAATTCAAATCGTATGTGGTTTGATGGATTAAGTTTATTCATACAACTGCCTGCAACTAGGCTTTTCAGTTCTTAAAACAATGTAAGCGCTTGCTTTTATTTTACTACAAAATTAACTGAATAAAAAGAATTTACTAATTATTTATAAGTAGAGTCTATTAGGAAGCTGCAGGCTTTCTAGACTGCCGGAGCTTCCTAACTGAACCCCTATTAAGATAGGGCTTCTTTCTTTTCACCAAAGACGGCTTTTTCCAAGAGCTCTGCCACATCGTATGTCTTAACAAGGTCTTCCACTTCCTTCGCTTTTGTACCGTCTGACAGCATCGTTAAGCAGTATGGACAGCCCGAGCTGATCACAGATGGTTTAACCTCCAGTGCCTGCTCGGTGCGTGCTGCGTTAATACGGTGGCCCGTTTCCTCCTCCATCCACATCAAGCCTCCCCCGGCACCGCAGCACATCCCGTTTTCCCGGTTCCTCTCCATCTCCACAAGTGTGACACCTGGAATCCTCTTCAAAATTTCCCGCGGCGGATCATACACTTCATTATAGCGGCCTAAATAACAGGAATCATGAAACGTAATTCTTTCATTCACCTCATACTGCGGCTGTAACCGGCCTTCCTTGACCAGCTGGACGAGGAGTTCAGTATGGTGCACGACTTCCGCCTTTAAGCCGAAATCTTTATATTCATTTTTAAAAATGTTGTAAGCATGCGGGTCAATCGTAACAATTTTCTTAACCCCAGCATGTTCAAACTCGGCGATATTATGAGAGGCAAGCTCCTGAAATAAAAATTCATTGCCAAGACGGCGCGGTGTATCACCTGAATTTTTCTCCTTATTACCGAGAATGGCAAACTTTACGCCCGCTTCATTTAGCAGTCTCGCAAACGATAAGGCAATCTTCTGGCTGCGGTTATCAAAAGAGCCCATCGATCCGACCCAGAAAAGGTATTCAAATTCCTCTCCTGCCTTTGCTAGCTCCTTAACAGTCGGAATCATCACATCTTCTCTTGCGCTGCGCCAGTTTTCCTTTTCCCTCCGATTAAGCCCCCATGGATTACCCTGGCGTTCAATATTTGTCATGGCGCGCTGGGCATCTGAATCCATACGCCCTTCTGTTAACACTAGATAGCGGCGAAGGTCAATAATTTTCTCCACATGCTCATTCATGACCGGACATTGATCTTCACAATTCCGGCACGTGGTACAGGCCCAAATTTCTTTCTCCGTAATCACCTCGCCAATCAGGCTCGGATGATAGTCAACATAGGCTAAGATCGATTCGTCTGCTCCGCCTTGAGCTGCGCCCTTCGCTATTCTGTTGCCCAGTGTATGAGAAAACGCAAAGGCCGGCACCCATGGATTCTGCCTTGTGACAGCCGCTCCATGATTGGTCAAATGGTCGCGCATCTTCACAATCAAATCCATCGGGGACAGCATTTTCCCGGTCCCTGTAGCCGGACACATATTCGTACAGCGGCCGCACTCAACACAGGCGTATAAATCAATCAATTGAAGCTGTGTAAACTCCTCAATTTTTCCAACACCAAAGGTTTCCTGGGTTTCATCTTCAAAATCAATCGGGGTTAATTTTCCCGGCTTCTCTAAACGATTAAAATACACATTGGCCGGACCGGCAATTAAGTGGGCGTGCTTTGATTGGGGGACATAGACAAGAAATGTAAGCAGGATGAGCAAATGAACCCACCAGGCCACGTAAAAAACAACGGCAGCAGCGGTCTCGCCCATTCCGGAGAAACTAACGGCAATCAATGAAGCAACAGGCTCTGTCCATGAAGGGGTATGCTGATGCCAGACAAGACTCATTCCATTTCCCAATAGTACGGATAACATTAATCCGCCAATGAAAATCAGCACGAGACCAGCTTTAAAGTTTCTTTTTAAGCGAACAAGCTTTTCAATATAGCGGCGGTAAAAGGCCATAAAAACGGCGATCAGGATGACGAGTGTCACAATTTCTTGAAAAAAGGTGAATGCGGGGTATAGAGGACCAAACGGCAGGTGCGCCCCCTTCTTCATTCCTTTTATAATAAAATCAATGGCTCCAAATTGAACAAGAATAAAGCCATAGAAAAAAAGGACATGCATCACGCCGCTCTTTTTATCCTTTAACAGCTTCTTCTGCCCAAACACATGAATCCATATGTTATGGAGTCTTTCTTTTACATTACGGTCATACTCTACTTTCCTGCCTAACTTGATATAAGCCATTCTCGTCCTGATTAAGTAAACAAACAGGCTGACAGCGTAAGCGGTAACAGCAATGAACGCAATCAGATTGACCCACAAAATCCCACTCATTCTTTAACCTCCTGTCTTAACCTAATATTCAGACTGCTAAATTAATCTATTATATGGCCATAAATAAACAATCAGTAACGTTTTATTTCCTTTTTATAAAAAACATAGGAAAACCCATTCTCGTGCATACTAACAGGACAGTTAGGCATAAGTCTCGAGGGGGAAATGAACCTTGGAAACATTTTTTATCATTATTGGGGTGTTGTATGTAGTTGTCCTTTATTTCTTCGTTGACTTTTCCCTTGGCCGAAAAATCCATTTAAAAAAGCTGCAACTGCAGCACTTTCCTGATCGGTATAGCGATATTCAAATGTTTACATCAGGTCCAGAGCTATTTGCAGACCTGTTTGCAGAATTAAAAGAGGCACAGAAGCACATTCATATTCTCTTTTATATTGTAAAAAAGGACCGAATCTCCTCTGAATTCCTGTCGTTATTAAAAAAGAAGGCTGATGAAGGGATTGAAGTCCGTCTTATGCTGGACTGGATTGGTTCTTTGAAGGCAAAACGGAGTATTTCCCGAGAGCTTCAAGGCTCAAGGGTGGAGCTTGTTTTCTGTAAGGCACCAAGGCCTCCCTTTTTCTTTTATTCTTCCCAGGTGCGCAATCATCGGAAGATTACCGTTATTGACGGTAAAATCGGGTATCTCGGCGGCTTTAATATCGGCAAAGAATATATCAATCTCAATCCCAAGCTCAGCCCTTGGCGTGATTACCATTTAAAGATTATCGGTGAAGGCGTCCAGGACCTGCAGCATATGTTTCTGAGGGACTGGGAAGAGGCAGCGAGGGTACGCTTGACACAAAACGAAGCCTATTTTCCCCATCTAGAAAAGGGGAAATACCGTCATAAACTCATTCCCTCTGAGGGCTTCTACCTCGAGCAAACCTTTTCTAGTTTGATTAACGGTGCCAAGCAATGCATTATGATTGGGACCCCTTATTTCATCCCAGGCAAAAGGCTTTTTCACGATCTCCAGTCTGCATTGAAACGAGGTGTCAAACTTGAAATTCTTGTCCCTTCCAACCCGGACCATGCACTTGTAAAAGAAGCGTCTTACCAGTACTTGCGTAAGCTTTTGGATCTTGGCGCGACTGTATATCAATATCAAAATGGCTTTTTTCATTCTAAAATTCTTATCATTGACGACAAAGTCTGCGACGTCGGAACCGCCAACTTTGATAAACGCAGCTTTTATTTGAATCATGAAATGAACTGCTACACATATGACCCGCATTATATTGAAAAAATTCGCGGCGTGTTGAAGCAGGACCAGTCAGAATCCAAACTAATTTCACAGCAGGATATCTCCATGCTGAACCCTTGGACATTCTGTAAAGAAATGGTCGCCCGATCGATTTCACTGTTTTTGTAAAATGAACTGCTTTTGTGACCGATTTAGCTTCAGTGCTCTGATTTCCGACACAAAAGACAATCCAATCATTTTTCAATACAAGGGCTGCTTACCCTGCAGCCCTTTTCAGTTAAAGGAGTTAACATTATGAGGATTCGCTTTGGATATGTGTCCCAATCAATGAGCCTTTGGGATGCATCTCCATCCAAAACTGTCACCTATACCCGCTTTACTCAACTTCCTGCAGAAGAGCGGATGGAGAAGCTTTTAACTGTAACAGCTGCTAATTTAAACAATACAGAAAGAATGCTTCACTATAATATCGGACACGAAATTGAGCTGTACCGATTCTCTAGTTCCATTGTCCCGCTTGCTACCCATCCGGAGGTACGCTGGGATTTTGTTACCCCTTTCCGGGACAAGTGGAGCGGGATTGGGGAGCTTGTTAAGAAGCATCGCCTGCGGGTCAGCTTCCACCCGAACCAATTTACACTGTTCACCTCTCCTCGTGAGGATGTGACAAAGAATGCCGTTATTGATATGGAATACCATTATAGAATGCTTGAAGCGATGGGGGTTGAAAATGAAAGTCTCATTAACATTCATATTGGCGGTGCCTATGGAAACAAAGAGGAATCCCTCGAGCGGTTCAGGGTTAATTTAAAAAGCCTCCCGGCGCACATTAAAGAGATTATGACGCTCGAAAATGACGACAAAACCTATACCACTGATGAAACGTTGAACATTTGCCAGCTAGAAGGAGTTACTAATATTTTTGATTATCATCACCATATGGCCAATCTGGGAGAGGGCTCATTAGAGCAGCTGTTGCCAGAAATTTTCGCAACTTGGGAGAAGCGGGACCTGATTCCAAAAATTCATGTCTCCTCACCAAAGTCCCCATCCGCCTTTCGTTCCCATGCCGATTATGTTGATGTGGAATTTCTTCAGCCGCTTCTTTCGATTCTCCATTCCCTCAAGCAGGATGTCGATTTTATGATAGAAGCGAAAATGAAGGATTTAGCAATGCTGAAGCTTATCGAAGATATTAGCAAAATTCGCGGGGTAAAACGGATCAGCGGCGGGGCAGTTGAATGGAAATAATGATTAAAAAAGAGGCCTCCATCATTGGAAGCCTCTTTCCTTGCGAGGTGTCAGGCACCACACATAGATTTATTCTCAAACATTAATAGATGACAGATGCCAGACAGCTACATTTTCTCTGGAGCTGAAACTCCGATCAAGCTTAATGCATTTTTCAACGTAATCTGTACGGCCTTAATTAAGGACAGACGTGCTTTTGTTTTTTCTACTTCTTCCATATCTAAAACTTTTTCCGCATTGTAGAAGCTGTGGAAATTAGATGCTAATTCAAAAATATAGTTCGTGATGCGGTGCGGGATTCTCTTCAATGCAGCTTCCCCAACTGCTTCAGGGAACTCACCAAGCTTTTTCAACACGTCGATTTCTTTTTCCGATTGAATATAGGAGAAATCAGCATTTGCGCCATAAGCAAGATTCTGCTCCCCTGCCGTGCGTAAAATACTGCAGATTCTTGCATGAGCATATTGCGCATAGTACACTGGATTTTCATTGGACTGAGAAACCGCTAAATCAAGGTCAAAGTCCATATGTGTATCCGCACTTCTCATGGCGAAGAAATAACGAGTTGCATCAAGGCCAACCTCTTCAACAAGATCTCTCATCGTAACGGCTTTACCTGTCCGCTTACTCATTTTCATTTTCTCACCGTTTTTATATAAATGAACAAGCTGAATAATTTCTACTTCAAGTGTGTCGGCAGTATAGCCTAATGCCTGAATCGCTGCTCTCATACGAGGAATATAACCGTGGTGGTCAGCACCCCAAATATTAATCAACTTCTCAAAGCCGCGCTCAAGCTTGTCTCTGTGATAAGCAATATCAGGCAGCAAGTACGTATAAGAGCCATCCTGCTTAATTAACACACGGTCCTTATCGTCACCGAAATCAGTTGAACGCAGCCATGTTGCCCCATCCTGCTCGTAAATATAGCCGTTATCTCGTAGCTTTTGCAAAGCATTGTCAATTTTGCCGTTATGATATAGGGAAGTTTCTGAGAACCATACATCAAACCCTACACGGAAATCCTCTAAATCCTGCTTCAGCTTGGCCATTTCATATTTCAATCCATATTCGCGGAATTGCCCGAAACGTTCTTCGTCGTTCATTTCAACAAACTTATCGCCGAATTCTTCCGCAAGTTTTTTCCCGATTCCGATAATGTCTTCCCCATGGTAGCCATCCTCAGGCATAGGCTTATCGATTCCAAGCGCCTGGTGATAACGGGCATCCACTGATAGGGCAAGATTGTTAATCTGATTTCCCGCATCATTAATATAATATTCACGTGAAACATCATAGCCTGCTTTTGCTAAAATATTGCAAAGCGAATCCCCTACTGCAGCACCGCGGGCATGTCCTAAGTGCAAGTCACCTGTTGGGTTGGCTGACACGAACTCCACCTGAACTTTCTCGTTACCTCCGACAGTTGTTTCGCCATACTTATCGCCAGCTTCAATAACAGCAGGAATAAGATTCGTTAAATAGCTGTTATTCATGTAAAAATTAATAAAGCCTGGACCGGCAATTTCAATCTTTTCAATCGAAGCCTTTGATTTATCAAAATGAGCGACAAGCTCTTCTGCAATCATCTTCGGCGCTTTTTTGGCCACTCTTGCCAGCTGCATCGCCATATTTGTTGAATAATCCCCGTTTACTTTATCCTTTGGAATCTCAAGGACTACGTCAGGCAGCTGCTCTTCGCTTGCTAAACCGGCCTTAACAACAGCCGCAGCGATTTCTGCCCTTAGGTTACTTTTTACCTGCTCTACTATATTCATCTTTTTCATCCTCCTCAAACGTAATCAATACGTGATATGTACCTGCATGGTTTCCCTGCACTTTTAAATCATATAATATGTTAATGAGCCCCTTTTTTAACACATCGTCAAATTCATGGCGGATCCCCCTTGTCGAGGTTTCCATGTCGAGTACCCCGTACGGTGTTTTATAGCTTCCGACAAGGATTTTATTCATTTGAAAAGGCAGTCTTATTTCAACGGAGCCATTTCTAACGATAGACCCTTCCTGATCTGATACTTTGACAACCGTTTTAGCGGACCCTTCTTCCATCAGTTCATCATAACGCAGAAAAACAGAGCTCGTCTTTTGAATGTATTGTCCAAATGTGATGAGCTCATACGTTTCTTTTTCCGAACCATTAGTAATTGTCGTATTCACTGTTATTTTAACAGCCATCTGCACTGTTGGATAGCTAGACACCAAACGTGCACCTCTTTTCCTTTGCATTGCCTGATTACATCCTTTTGGATAACTTATTAATTATAATTTTTTTTCAAAATGGTTTCAAGTTGATGTTGATTATCCATTAGAAGAATTGGATGCTTGCTTCTTTTTTCGAAGACTTCCGACCATCCATAGCAGGAGCGGAATCACTGCCATATTTAGAGTGAGGACCACTGGAAGCCAAAAATACTCGATATATTCCATCCCGTATGTTGTAGATCTTGAAAAAACCATAGCCAAAAGAAAAGAAATGACTGCCACAACCCATATAAGCTTTTTCCAGTCTTTTATATGAAAAAGCTGTGCAGTTCCATAGGCTGCCAGAACAAAATAGAGTGATAACTTGATAAAAAGGCTTAAAATCCAAATTAATACAGCAACAATTTCAAGGTTTTGGATAAAATTCATTACATTAATGTATCTGATAGTCTCAATTATAGGATATTTCAGCTTTGCTGACACTGCTGGTCCAAAAATAAGAATTACACTGACGGTGGAGAAAGTAATCAGCACTGCTGCCGATAAAACTCCCCATACTGCCCGGCGGGTTCCTTTCTCCGGCTGATCCATAAATGAAATGAGCATTAACATGAGTACAGACTCCCCTAAAAAGGAAAGAGGATAGAAACTGCCTCTTATAATAGGATATAATCCAGAATCCGCATAAATAGGGAGAATACGATTGAATTGAAGATTGGGAATAGTAAAAGCGATTAACAAGATAAAACTCATAAAAATAATAGGACCAAACACCTCACCACACCGTCCAACCGCTTCTATTCCTCCTATATAAGCAATATAAACTAATAATAAAAGAATGGTCAAAAGCAATATCCAGTGAGGGGTTTTTGGAAGTAAAATAATGCTCACAAATTCAGTAAATTCTCCTAATATATTACCGATAACCGTATACCAATAGACTAAATAGAGTATCGCGGTTAAGATTCCAATCCATTTACCAAAAATGAATTTACTATATTCAATCAGTGTATGCTTGGGATACAGCAAGGCCGCCTTAGTTGCAAGGAACACAATCAAGGTTCCTCCCAGCCCTGCTATAAGATAGGACATCCACATATCTTGTTTGGCATACTTAACAGCCGGTGTAATGGTAATGAGCACTGTATTTCCAACTAGTATAGAGAACATAATCCAATATATTTGCAGCCCCGTGATTTTCATTCTTTTATCTCGCTTTCTTTATACAGCATGGATGGACCGGTCATACCAATTTGACGTATTTTAAGGTCAACATTTACCGAAATGTTTGCTTCTGCAAAATAACGATCCCAATCTTTTTTTACCTTTTTCCACTTATGAGGATACTTTTTATGAACAGACTCTCCGAATCCAAAAATATCTAATCCAAATTCCTTTTGTACTTTATTGATGGTTGCTAATACCTGTTCTTTTGTTTGCTTTTCCATAGATTTTTCTAGAGTCCGGACATTTCTCGTCATATTAATATTCAAATTATTGTTATTTTCAGTAATACCCCCTTCTCCGCTTAGCTTAACCGTAAAAGTAATCTGATTTCCCTCCATTTTTGGAATGATCTTTCCTTTAATCTTAGTCAAAGCCAAACTTGCATTGCTTTGACCACCCAATGAAATCGTAATCGTCTTTTTTTGTAAATTCCCTGTTACCCAAAGATAGTCCCGGTTTTCATTCATATTTAAAAAACCTGCTAATTTCAAATCAGGGCCAAACACTGCCAATCCTGTCAATTTTAAAATGGTTTTCTTCGCTTCGCCCTTGGCCTCTTTATTTCCCTTTTGAATGGGCTCAATTTCAACGACAGGTATAGTAGGTCGAATCCCTTCACTGTTAGCAGCCATAAGAAGATCTAAATAGACCTTATCTCCTCTTCCTCCCGCTTGTCTATGGGCCTTCAATGCTGCAACTGCCGGGGGATTTTCAAATGGATTGGACTGATTCAGCGCATTTAAAGCAGTATCCCCTTTTACGACAAACACATCTGTCCGAATTCCGACATTCGGGCTTCTACTGTTTATATCTATTTCTTGTTTCAAACCGCGTTTGGCAAACTCCTCTCCATAAAAAGTGACGCGCCTATGGCCAAAATAGGCTTCCCTCGAAAGCATGCCTTGTTGATTTTCCAATGCTTCTTGTACATTTTTCCCCTTAGCCGAAACAGCTACGAACGATTCACCTTTCCCTCCTCCGCCACCCCCTCCGCTTTGCGACTGCATATTAGAGGGAATGGCTATTTGTCCGCATATTTGAATTTCATCTTCCTTTTCACCGATATCCCAGCCTGTTGCCAGCCATAATGCACGATCATTCAATTCCATGCTATCCCAGCAGCCCGCCGTTATCATTATTTGGAGACACAAAATAATACAAACCATACTCCCTTTACTCATTTTTTCCTATACTCCCTATTTTGGTTTTTGCCCTTTTGGAAAGCGTATCTTATCCTTGCCTGCCAAAAAAGTTGGCCGTTTATTCAAAGTCCATCTTGGCAGTCTTACAATGACATCTTTTAAATCGGCTGGAATTTGCGGTGCTACTGGACTGAAATACGGAATGCCAAAGGAACGCAGACATACTAAATGAATATGTAAGGCAATAAAGCCTAGCACAATCCCATATAAGCCGAAAATCCCGGCTAAAATTAACATGATGAACCTTATCACTCTGATGGAGGTGCCAAAATTATAACGAGGAATGGAAAATGATGCGATTCCAGTTGTCGCAACGACAATAACCATTGGAGCAGAAACAATCCCGGCCTGTACAGCAGCCTGGCCAATAACCAGAGCTCCTACAATACTAACGGCAGACCCAATTGCTTTCGGCAAACGGACACCTGCTTCCCGCAGGCCTTCAAACACAAACTCCATCATCAAAGCTTCAATAATGGCCGGGAACGGCACCCCCTCCCTTGCAGCAGCAACACTAAAAAGCAAACTCGTTGGAATAAGCTTGGGATGAAAGGTCGACAGCGCTACATAAAGGGATGGCAAAAAAAGAGAGATGTTAAACAAAGTGAAACGAATAAAGCGAATAAATGTCGTATAAATAAAGCGTTCATAATAATCATCCGCAGCTTGTAGTCCGCTCCAAAATGTCATCGGAACCACGAGAACAAAAGGCGTGTTATCTACAATAATTCCTACTCTGCCCTCGAGTAGATTAGCTACAAGGATATCCGGTCTTTCCGTATTCTGAATCTGTGGAAAGGGAGAATAAGGGACATCTTCTATAAACTCCTCCAACATTTCCGAACCCATCAGTGCATCCAGCCTAATCCTCTCAATTCTTAATCGGACTTCCTTTAAAAGAGAATCAGTTGCAATTCCTTCAATATAGGCAATCACTACATCTGTTTTCGACAGTTCTCCAATGGTGAAGGATTCTAATTTGAGTTTTGTACTGCGAATTCTTCTGCGCAAAAGGGTTGTATTGGTCCTTAAAGATTCTGTAAATCCCTCTTTCGGACCGCGAATGGTGACTTCTGTTGCCGGTTCTTCAATCGACCTTTTTTCAAAACCTGGCAGTCCGGCAAGCATGGCTTTTGTTTCTCCATCAATAACCACACCGATATTTGCTTTCAGAATTCCATCTGCCAGTTCACTCAGCTTGGACACGTTTTGCACTTGGGTAATCGCGATCAGCTTCTGTTCAATGACCTGCCCCAACGACGAAACCTCTTCAAGCCCTTGAGGTCTTCGTTCAAATAGCATTGGCTTTAAAAAAACTTCATCAAGCATGTTCGTATCAATGAGCCCATCTATATAAATGAGTAATATTTTGACTTTATCCATGACATAGACAGGCCGAATCACAAAATCCGAACAGTTTTCAAAAAGCTTCTTCAATTGCTGTTCCATTTCTGATAGATCCGAACTCATCGTGTTCATATTGATCTCTGATGGCAGAGATTCTGTTTTTTTATTGAATAAATCCTGTAGTGTCTTTCGTTTTCGGAAATCACGCATCACGAGCTACCCCTTTTTTCATATGGGTATATTTTTCCATAGACCGTGATTTGTATGCATTATTTGGAAGGAAGATAATAAAAAGGAAAATGTATATCTTGAATGTCTTTTTAACGTGGAAAATTTATTATAAATGTCTATTTTTAGTGTCAGGCACTGCAGAAAAAAACCAGAGACCTCCATTTGTCTCTGGTTGTTAAACATTATTTCACAAACCCAAGCAGCATTTCGCGCAGAAGCTTGCTTGCTGTGTTAACGGTTTGCTCGGAATGATCATAAATCGGAGCAACCTCTACAAGGTCGGCGCCCACTACACGCACATCAGAATGAGCGATTTCATGGATGGATGCGAGCAATTCTCTTGATGTAATACCTCCTGCATCAACCGTACCTGTTCCAGGCGCATGAGCCGGGTCTAACACATCAATATCGATGGTCACATAAACAGGGCGTCCGGCAAGCGTTGGCAGAATCTCCTGAAGCGGCTTGTGAACATCAAATTTGAATAGATGCATGCCCACTTCTTTTGCCCATTCAAACTCTTCCTTCATACCAGAACGGATGCCAAAGGAATAAATATTCTGCGGTCCAATAAGGTCAGCTGCTTTTCGAATCGGCGTTGAATGGGACAACGGCTCGCCCTCATAATTCTCACGCAGGTCAGTGTGTGCATCCATATGAATAATTGCTAAATCTGGATATTTTTTATACATCGCTTTAATAACCGGCCATGTCACAAGATGCTCACCACCCATACCAAGCGGAAATTTACCATCTGCCAGCAAGCCATCAAGATATTCTTCAATCAAATCCAGACTCTTTTGTGCATTACCGAATGGCAGCGGAATATCTCCTGCATCAAAGTATTTAAGATCATTTAAATCTTTATCTAAATATGGGCTATACTCCTCAATTCCGATTGATACTTCGCGGATGCGGGCAGGACCAAAACGGGAGCCTGGACGGTAGCTTACTGTCCAGTCCATCGGCATACCGTATATAACTACCTTACTTTCCTCATAACTTGGATGACTTTTAATAAACACATTACCTGAATAAGCTTCATCAAAACGCATAGTAAATCCCCCTTTTATCTTCGATACCGCTTTTGACGCAAGTATCCTTTTCCTGTATAATTCAAATTCGCCCGTCGAATTTGCGTCCGGATTTTTATCGAGCTCGCTCGATAAATTACCCTTAAAAAATCGCAAGACTCGCCGGAGACATAACTTCATTCAGCCGGATTTGAACCCTACTGAATCGGAGAGCTTTTTGTCTTCACTCCTTAACTTTATTCAGCAGAGGACCTCTGCTGAATAAAGTTACTCTGTTAAATCCTTTACAAACTTAGGCAGCACAAATGCCGCCTTATGTAATTCCTTTGTATAATATTTTGTTTCTATTTCATGAAAACGGTCGTCACTTACTTCAAGCGGGTCATATTTTTTTGATCCGAGTGTAAAGGCCCACATCCCGCTTGGATACGTCGGAATATTTGCTATGTATAAGCGTGTAATAGGGAAAATTTCTTTTACATCCTTTTGTACGCTGCGGATTAAATCACTCTTAAACCAAGGATTGTCCGACTGTGCCACAAAGATACCATCTTCCTTCAGTGCCTTGGAAATACCGGCATAAAAGCCTTTTGTAAAAAGATTGACTGCTGGACCTACCGGCTCTGTTGAATCCACCATGATCACATCATAGGTATTGTCGCTTTCAGCAATATGCATAAAACCGTCGCCTACTTTAACCTCAACGCGCTCATCATCGAGCTTTCCAGCAATTTCAGGCAGATATTTCTTTGAATACTCAATTACCTTGCCGTCAATATCAACCAATGTTGCCTTTTTCACCTTTGGATGCTTTAACACTTCACGAATGACTCCACCGTCACCGCCGCCAACAACCAATATGTTTTCCGGATTGGGATGGGTAAAAAGAGGTATATGTGCGACCATCTCATGGTAAACAAACTCATCTCTGACAGAAGTCATGACCATATCATCAAGTAAAAGCATATTACCCCATTCTTCTGTTTCGACCATGTCCAGTTTTTGAAACTCTGTTTGCTCTGTATGTAAGGTACGATTGATTTTCATCGTAATCCCGAAGTTCTCTGTCTGTTTCTCGGTAAACCAAATTCCCATTGTATTCATCCCTTCAATTGGATTGAAAACACTAAATCATCTTTTGTCCAGCTGCAGCAGCTAGACCCTCGGGGTCATAAGCCGCTTCCGCATTTCTTTTTTATGTTACCCAGACAGGTTAAAAGCAAACAAAAAAATTATAGAGCATTCTATATGAAATAAAAAGAAAAAGTTTCCGGGCCACCCAGAAAATGTTTAAAAACCCGTTTATTTTTCAATACTAATAATATGTTTATTTTTTATATAAAAGAGAAATTGGACAGGGTTGCTGAGCAGGTGCTCACAGCGTCTTACGCATTTTATTCGTCCAGCTTCGACGCCCAGCCACGACAAGGCGTCTCCGCATTTCTATTTGGGGGTGAAACATTATGGAACTTATGACAGATCAACGGTTTCGAAAAACAATTAAATATTTACGGGCCTTATTCTTTCTTTGTTTTATTATTGCTTGTTTGATGGTTCTTTTTATCATTGGAGTTTTGATCTATGCCAAAGTTCTTGGACCTCCTCCACTCGCTGTTCCACAGTCAACTCTTTACTATGATGACAATGGAACGGTAATCGGAGAAAGCAACAACGGTCAAAAGCGATATTGGGTTAATTTTGACGAAATCAGCCCACACCTTATAGATGCAACGCTTGCCATTGAAGACCGAAAATATTACGAGCATAACGGCTTTGACTATAAAAGAATTGCCGGTGCCGCCCTCGCAGACATTAAAGCAATGTCAAAGGTCCAGGGCGCCAGCACAATTAGTCAGCAATATGCCCGCAACCTCTACCTTGAGCACGATAAAACATGGCAGCGAAAATTAAATGAAGCCTTTTATACGATTCGTCTTGAAATGAACTATACGAAAGAACAAATTTTAGAAGGCTACTTAAATACGATTTATTACGGCCATGGGGCATACGGTGCTCAGGCGGCAAGCCAGTATTACTTTGGCAAGGATGCCTCGCAACTAACATTGGCCGAGGCAGCGATGCTGGCAGGAATTCCGAAAGGACCAAGCATCTACTCGCCGCTCGCCTCAATTGAAAAAGCAAAGTTGCGGCAGGGAACTATTTTGTCAGCCATGCAGGAAATTAATTTAATTGATGAAGCCGCAGCACAAAAAGCCGAACAGGAGAAGCTCAAAATTGTGGGTAAGCACCCACATACAAAGCTTGTAACGGCTCCTTATTTTCAAGATGCAGTGCGGCAAGAATTATCAGAGTTATTAAAGCTCGATGAAAGAACGATTGAGCTTGGCGGATTAAAGGTCTTTACCACACTTGATTTGGATCAACAAAAATTAGCCGAGGAAACTATCGCGAAGCAAATATCCGATGATTCCGCTATTCAAGTCGGCTTTGTCGCTATGAATCCAAAAAACGGCTATGTAAAGGCTCTCGTCGGCGGCCGGGATTATACGGAAAGTTCATATAACCGCGTTACACAAGCCGAGCGTCAGCCAGGTTCAACGATCAAACCGCTCCTTTATTATGCGGCGCTTGAGCAGGGATTTACCCCAGCCTCAACGATGCGCAGCGAGCTGACCACATTTAAGTTTGATGATAACCGTGCCGAATATACACCACATAATTTTAATAATCAATATGCCGAAGATGATATTACAATGGCACAGGCTTTAGCCTTATCTGATAATGTGTATGCCGTGAAGACCCACCTGTTTCTTGGTGAGGAGACCTTGGTAGAAACAGCGAAGCGCTTCGGAATCACATCTGATATGGCAAAGGTCCCCTCCCTTGCCCTTGGTACATCCGGTGTGCGCGTAATTGAAATGGCCAATGCCTACAGTCTGTTTGCCAACGGCGGAAAAAAGGTCAAACCAGTTACAATTAAAAAGGTTGAAAACCATAAGGGTGAAGTCATTTACGAGCACGACCCCAAGCCTCAGGCAGTACTGCGTCCGGACTTGGCCTTTGTCATGACCCATATGATGACAGGTATGTTTGATAAAAAATTAAACGGCTATGCCAGTGTCACCGGCAGCACAATTATCAATGATATGACACGAACCTATGCCGGAAAATCCGGTTCAACGAATGCAGACAGCTGGATGATTGGTTTTTCCCCACAGCTTGTTACAGCGGTTTGGACCGGTTATGACGACGGCCAGACGATTGAACTAAAGCTTGATCAAATGTATGCTAAAAATGTCTGGGTTGAATTTATGGAAGAAGCTCTTGAAGGGACTCCAGAAAAATCATTTAAAGCTCCGAAGGGTACCGTAGGCGTTTATTTAGATCCTGTAAACGGGAAGCTGGCCACGAAAGAATGTCCGGTGAGGCGCTATACCTACTTTGCAGCCGGCACAGAACCGACTGAATATTGTACAGAACACATGCTAGAGCATGATAAAGAATCCTCTAAAGGAAAAAAGAATAAACACCCTGAAGAACATGAGGATGGAGATCATATCCCATGGTATAAGAAAGTGCTGCCATGGTCATAGTTGGAGCTGCATGCAGATGATTGCATGCAGTTTTTTGTCATGGAGTTATTTTGATTACCTGGGCACTATCATCCTTCTATAATGATCATCAACCTGGCTCTCCTAC